>JBDZVM010000022.1:0-66702 GCA_040255675.1 Actinomycetales bacterium
ACGGCGTCCGGCCAGGTGTGGGCGTGGGGTTTCAACGGTGATGGTGAGGTGGGTGACGGCACGACCACGAACCGGCTTTCGCCTGTGTTGTTGGCTAATCTTTCTGGTGTGACGCAGGTGTCGGCGGGTATCGGGCATACGGTGGTGTTGACCGGCGGCGGCGCTGTGTTCGCGTGGGGGTATGGCGGTTACGGCGAAATTGGCAACGGCGCGACGTCGAATAGTCTCGTGCCTGTGCGGGTGCCCGGGCTCTCTGGTGTGTCGGTGGTTGCGGGCGGCGATTTGCATTCGCTCGCGATGACGCCGGCGGGCGCGTTGTGGGCGTGGGGTGGTAACAACTATGGCCGGCTCGGTGACGGCACCACCACGAACGCCCTGACCGTCGAGCAGATCAGCTGTGCCGGCGCGTCGACGGTGCTCACCGACCACTACGACATGAACGGCGATTCTCCGGCATGGACGTCGAGTTCGGACGGCGGCTGGACGCGGCATGTGATCGGATTGGACGGGAACCTCGACGCGACCGTCACCTACACCCCGTCAACCGGTGCGACGGCCACGGTTCTTCAACTGAGTGATTTGCACGGAGACGTTGTGGCTACTGCCGACCCGGGCGGCACCGGTGTTTCCGCCACCTACACCTACGACGCGTTCGGCAACCCGACCGACGCCAACACGGCTCGCTACGGCTGGCTCGGCGGCAAGACTCGCGCTACTACGGGTATCGGCGCGCTCACCCTCATGGGCGTCCGCCTCTACAACCCGGCCACCGGGCGATTCCTGCAAACCGACCCCATCCCCGGCGGCAGCTGCAATCCTTACGACTATGCGTGCCAAGACCCGGTCAATGGTCTCGACCTCGACGGAACATGTTCTTGGTGGGACGTGATTTGCATTGCGAAAAAAGCTGCGGATGCAATTTGGGCGACCAACCGTGCCGCCGATAATCTCGCGAACGGGAGTACCCAAGCGGGCTTAATATGGGCACATATGCATGGTGCGCACTGTAAGGTGACTAAGGGACTGATGATCTTGTGTACGGGGATGCAAGGCGGAGTTGCTCAGGGCGCACATGCTTTCACAGTGGGCAATGTGATCATGACTTCGGACGACAAATTGTTGAAGGGTGAATTAGCACACGAGACGAAGCATGCAGACCAATGGGCGCTCCTGGGCTGGAGAATCGTCCCGCTTTATATTATGAATTTTGAATATTCTGACTATAGACTCAATAATCAGTGTGACAATTTCTTCGAATGGTGGGCCGGATTCAAGGGTGGCCGCTATTCGTGTTGAGCTATAGGTAGCCGGCTTCTTGTCCCTGGTCAGGCTTGTAGGAGGTGTCGACGGTGAAACTCAGGGTGTATCGGAGGAGAGTACTCGTCGCACTTGGCGTTCCGGCCGCATGTGTGCTGCTCACTTCATGCACGCCCAGGTACACACCGCTAGCGATAGATGAACAGGATGGCGGTATTGTTGCTGTTTGGCGTGGATGTTCAGCAGCCCGACACCATGGCATTGAGGAGCTAGGGCTTTACCGCAGTGATTCGAACGTCGACACCTCAAAGGTTCGTCCGATATGGAAGATCCATGCCGCAACTGGTACACGGGCTTCGGCCGTTCGTCTCGGTCAGGCGCCGCCTGGCTTTGTCACGGATACTCCACTGCGACAGCAACTTTCGCCCACCGACATCTTGACGTTGATCGCTAATGACGATTCGGAGGACGTGTGGGCCTACGTTACGTTCCGCCCAGAGATGTTGAAGCCCGGAGTGGTTGTTTTCGACGACGAGACCGTGAAGACGACTGCCCAGTACGAGAAGATTCCACACAGCTACTTCGGTTGCTGATGCGCATCCGCCCTGCGGGAGGCAAGGATGTGCGCCGCACCAGTGCTCATCCCGCTGGAATCCAGTCGTTTGATGCTCACCAATGGGCATTACTGCGAGTGTTAGCGGGCAGCTAAGCCGGGGCGCCGCCGGAGGCTTTTCGCACCTAGCAGTCGCCTATCCGCCGGTGGGATGTCTGCGCGGACGACCTGCTGGATTGATCCTCCCCTTCGCACTTCTTATCCCTACGCTGACATCGTGTGACGGTGCGGTTATGGCGGTCACCATATCCGGCCAGGTGTGGGCGTGGAGTTTCAACGGTGACGGTGAGGTCGGTGACGGCACGACCACGAACCGGCTTTCGCCTGTCTTGTTGGCTAACCTTGCTAACGTGACCCAGCTATCGGCCGGTATCGGGCATACCGTCGCGCTGACCAGCGGCGGCGCCGCGTTCGCGTGGGGGTATGGCGGTTACGGCGAAATTGGCAACGGCGCGACGCCGAATAGTCTCGTGCCAGTGCGGGTACCCGGGCTCGCTGGCGTGTCGGCCGTTGCGGGCGGCGATTTGCATTCGCTCGCTATGCTGCCGGCGGGCGCGTTGTGGGCGTGGGGTGGCAACAACTATGGCCAGCTCGGGGATGGCACCACCGCCAACGCCCTGACCGTCGAGCAGATCAGCCAGGCCGGCGCGTCGACGGTGCTCACCGACCACTACGACATGAACGGCGATTCTCCGGCATGGACGTCGAGTTCGGACGGCGGCTGGGTGCGCCACGTGATCGGGTTGGACGGGAACCTCGACGCGACCGTCACCTACAACCCGTCGACCGGTGCGACGGCTACGGCTCTTCAACTAGGTGATCTGCACGGGGATGTGGCCGCCACTGCCGACCCGGGCGGCACGGGCGTTTCCGCGACGTACACCTACGACGAGTTCGGCAGCCCGACCGACGCCAACACGGCTCGCTACGGCTGGCTCGGCGGCAAAACCCGCGCTACCGCGGGATTCGGCGCGCTCACCCTCATGGGCGTCCGCCTCTACAACCCCACCACCGGACGCTTCCTCCAAACCGACCCCATCCCCGGTGGCGGTTGCAACCCCTACTCATCGGGTGTGGGGCGGCCTCGCGGCTAACATGAACGATTGAAGGAGGTTCGTGGCCGTGATAAGGCGGATATCTCGTTCTTCAGCATTGAGCTTCATGCTGTATATCAGTGCTGTTATTACACTCTCCCTACTTTGGAGTCTGGGCCATGTTTCTGCTGCCTTTGTTGCAGCACTGGGCTTGACCTTGCCGACCTCGCTTTTGGTCCCTCCGGCGTCGATAGTAACGGTAGGCTTGGTCGGTATCGCTGTTCCTCACAGCAGCCCGTTTACGTACGGCCTTACTTTCGCAGCAGCGGCAATCGGGAATAGCGTTCTCTTGTGTGCAGTTGGCAAATCCGTCCGGAAGCGCCGCCGCTGGCGCAGTATTGCAACTCACGAAAGTCACAACTTTCGATGAAGGTCTTGCGGTACGCGGCACCTCCTTCCGTGCCGGTGTGACCGCCACGTACGAGACGCGACGGTTGGCACCGGGCACGGGCCAGTCACAGGGAGGTATCGGCGGCGCTAACAACGGCGGGCCGAGGTTGGAGTGGCCAAGACCGCACCTGTGAAAAAGCTCAGCGCAGGGTGCGGTTTAGCAACTCCGCGGCCGCGCAAGGGTCGTCGTAGCAAAGCTCGTGCACCTTCGCGCCGCGAACCACATCGGCAAGAAGTCGCAGCGCTCGGCCCGGATCGCGCTGGTGCGTAAAGCCTCGGCGCACGAGCATCTCGAGAGCTTCCATACGATGCTCGGGCACCAATGAAGGCGCCTGCGAACCGTCTCGGCTTAACAACACGATGTGCCGGACGTCGATCGGCCCGGTCTCGATCGCGGCGCCCAATGAGGCGGCCCGCACGAACAACTCGTCAAATCCCGATATGCCGCCAGTGACACCGAGCGTGCGGGCGGTCCACGTCGAAATACCGAGCGGTCGCTGATATGGCTGCACGGCGCCTGTATCCCAATCCAACGCGAGCGCTTCGTCGCTCACGTAGCGCCAGCCTCGTTGCAGCAACGCGACAGTGAGGGTCGTCTTGCCGGCGCCTGAAGGCCCCGGAATCGCCAGCCCGACTCCGTCACGAGAAAGCACCGCCGCGTGCATCGCGAGAAAGGGCGTGCGAGTCGCGAGCCGCTCGTTGACGACCGCATTAAGAGCGCTCACCACTGAACAAAATTCTGCGACGACGTGGGTTTCGTCGTCCGCGCTCAACGCCCACGGGTTGCACCCCGTGACCCGCACCTGATGCGCGTCGTCAGAATCGGCGAGCGGCAGGTCGCGCCAGAGCGCGGCGAAAGTGTCAGCGAGCACGGGGTCGTCGATGTCGAGCACGACACGGACGCCGAGTGCGTGAATGCCGACCTCGGTCACGGCGTGTCCAGCAGACCGGCTTGCGCGAACGTGGCAACGGTTTGCTCGACGTCCGCGTTGATTTCGTCGGCCGACACGCCGTACGACGACGCGACGCGGGCGGCGATGCCGTCGAGCGTTCGTGTGCCGTCACAAAGGCGCAGGATCGCGCTTGCTGTTTCGTTGAAGAACGCGATGTCGTCGCTTCGCGAGATAAATGCCGCGAATCGGCCGTCAAGTTCGACGAGCGTCACGTCGGCGCGCACCGGTCCGATAAACACCGCACGATCGTAGAGCCTCAGTCTCCATTCCGGACGGCGAACGAAGCGCTGCCCTATTTTGGCGATTTGTGGGCCTTGATAGGCCGAACGGGTGACGTCGCACCGACAATTTCCGCTACGAGGCGGCAGCGCCCTATCCTCGACCTGACTCAGCTCAAACCGTGCAGCAGCTGAGTCGCGGGAGGGATACGTCGTGTCGACGACAGGAGAATCGACGGAAGAAACGCACCCGAGCAGGCGCAACGTGTTGCGTGCGGGTGCCGCGATCGGTGTCGGCGCCTTCGCCGCGCCGGTCGTCAGCATTATCGGCGCCGGGCCCGCATCGGCCCACGATTACCAAGGCGACAAAACTAGTGGCGGCACCGAAACGCACAACAGCTGTCACCCGGTTTGGCCGTGCGTATTCGTCTTTTTCACCGACCACTACGGAAAATGCTGGGGAGCGTACTGCAACTCAGGGTCGAAGTCGTTCAAAGGGCTCGACGACAGTAGCTGCAAGAACCTCGTTGGCCAAAAGCACTTCTGGAACAGCCAGAAGTGGGGTTATTGCAACTACGGCAAGGTCAGCAACAACGGCTACGGCGGTTGGAGCGGCGGCTGGGGCGGTTCGGGTGGCGGTTGGAGTTGGACCTCCGGCTACCAGCCAAATGGCGTCTACAGCAGCAACTGGCAGCACCACAGCGACTACGACGTCCAGGATTTCTCGGGCGCCACGAACTGCGGATGGCTGTCGAAGGGCTTCACCTTCGACCCCACCTGTGGTCAGCCGATTTGCTGGACGCCGCCTAAGGGCTGCAACCCGCCACCGCACTGTGGCTCGGTGAAGTTCTACTGCCAAGACACCTCGGGCGGTTCATTGCGCGAGGTCTCTTGCGGGTGGGACGGCAAGTTCAGCTTCGTCTGAACGGTTCTCGGCATGGGGTCGGGCTCCTTCGGGGGCCCGACCCGTTCATGGCCCCCGATGAGCTCCGCAATCGCCTGCGGCAGTGTCGCGAGTGTTCGCACCCGACTGGCTCAACATCACCGCATCGTGATGCTATGATGCTTCATATGCGAACCACGCTCAACCTTGAAGACGATGTGCTCAACGCGGCGAAGGCGCTGGCACATGCCGAGCGACGGCCCCTTGGGGAGGTCGTGTCAGAGCTGGCTCGTCGCGGGCTAGCGCCGCGGGAGCCATTTGTCGATGACGACGAGGGATTCCCGGTGTTCGACGTGCCTGCCGGTGCGCCCACGATCACCGATGAAATGGTCGCGGCCGCGCTGGAAGAGTCATGACAGATCTACTCGACGTGAATCTTTTGGTGAGCCTCGCGTGGCCCAACCATGTTCACCACCAGTGGGCGCGGAAATGGTTTCGCGCGACCAAGGGGCGTCGCTGGGCGACGACGCCAGTTACGGAGAGCGGGTTTATTCGGGTTTCTTCGAACCGAGCCGCTATTCCGACAGCCGTCTCGCCCGGAGATGCGCTCATCATGCTTGAGCGGCTTCGGCGAGTGCCTGGCCACGTGTTCTTACCTGACGACATCGAAGGCGTCGTCGGTAACGGTTTGATTGACGGGCAGCTTGTGCTCTCGTACCGGCACGTAACCGATGCTCATCTCCTCGCCGTCGCGAGGCGCCACGGCGGCTGTCTCGCTACCCTCGACCGAGGAATCGCGCATCTGGCGGGCCAAGCCGTCAAAGACGTGGTCCTCGTACCGATCAGCTAAATGGTGGGCTTACCTGCGCGCTCAGTTGATCGCGGCCCATCGCTGCAGGACTGCCGCGAGTCGCTCCATGACGATTGGCTTGGGCAGGTAATCGTCCATGCCTGCCGCAAAACACCGCTGCTGGTCTTCGGTCGTCGCGGTTGCGGTGATCGCGACGATGGGCACTCGGCGGTTCGCGTTTTCGCGAGCGCGTATCTGCTCGGTGGTCGTGAAACCATCCATGCCCGGCATTTGGCAGTCCATCATGATCGCCGCGTAAGCTTTGGCGTGCGTTGCTTCGAGGGCCTCAGCTCCACTGCGCGCCGCATCACTGCGATACCCGAGTAAGGCGAGCATGCGGCCGAGGATGACCGAGTTGACCTCGTTGTCTTCTACGACGAGCACGAGTGGGCCGCCTTGCTTCGGTTCAGCGGCTGACGACGGTAGCCGGTCGCCGCGGATTTCGTCAGTTGCCGGCGAGAGCTCGTGTGGCGGAAGTTGTGCTGAGAGTGTGAACCAAAAGGTGGATCCGCCGCCGGGATTGGGTGTGCAGCCGATATCGCCCCCCATCATCTTCACCAGGCGATCACAAATCGCCAGCCCAAGGCCGGTGCCGCCGAAGCGACGCGTGGCCGAGGGGTCGACCTGCGTGAAATCGCTGAACAGACGCGGGATTTCCTCAGCCGCAATACCGATGCCGGTGTCGGTAACCTCGCAACGGAACATCACGCCGTCGAATGATCTCGACAAAACTGTGAGACTCACACGAACCGAGCCGGTGTCGGTGAACTTCACCGCGTTGCTGACGAGGTTGGTGATGATTTGCCGGAGGCGTGTGGCGTCACCGATGGCGGCACTCGGCAGATCGGCATCGGCTTCGAACGTAAGCCGCAAGCCTTTGCTGGCAGCTTGTGGCGCGAACATCGTCACGGCCTCGGTGAAGATTTCGCGCACGACGAAGGTCGACTCCACAAGCTCGAGGCGACCAGCCTCGATCTTGGAGAAGTCGAGGATGTCGTTGATGATGGCGAGTAGCGCCTCGCCAGACGTCGTCAAAATGTCGACGTACTTACGTTGTTCGTCTGTAAGTATCGTCTTCGTCAACAGGCTTGCCGCGCCCAAGACGCCGTTCATCGGTGTACGAATCTCATGACTCATGTTCGCGAGGAACTGTGACTTCAGCCGCGATGCTTCCATCGCGTGATCACGCGCCGCGCGAAGTTCGCGCGTACGTTCCTGCACCGTCGCCTCGAGCCTGCTATTCGCTTCACGAAGCTGCTTGAGCAGTTCTTGGTTGGCGGCGCGCAACCGGTGTTGTTCGAGTCGGGCGCGTACGACTTTAATGAGTTCTTCCGGAGGTACCGGCTTCGTCAAGTAGTCGTCTACCACTCCGACGGCGGCGATCGCGGCTTCGGCTGAAACGTATCCGGTGAGCAACACGATAGGTAGTGCCGGTGTTCGTGCTTTGAGCAGGGCCGCGAGTTGCAAACCGGAGGCATCGGGCAACCGCTGATCCAGCAACACCAGATCGGGCGTGTGACTGTCGCACCAAGCAGTGGCCTCGCTGGCGGAACCTACGCCGCTCGCTTCGAATCCGATGCTCTGCAAAATATCGCATACGGTGTCTTGCAGGCCGATATCGTCGTCGACGACGAGCACAACCCCGTCCGCCGACGACGCGCGTGGAGCCGGGATGGTTTCGGCTGTCACGCCGCTGGCTCTGACGCCGAGGCAACGAGCGACAGTAGCCTGCCGACCGAAAACGGCTTTTGCAAGATGGCGAAGGCGTTCGCATCGACGGCCGCGCGCAACCGCTCTTCGATCGCATAAGCGGTCATCATGATGACGCTTGGGGGTGGCGGGTTGATTTGCTGCAAGACCGAGACACCATCGCGTTTTGGCATCTGGATGTCCATGACGACGACGTCGACGCCGCGGTCGCGCACGGCATCGAGCGCTTGCTCGCCATCGCCCGCTGCCGCGACGTCGTAACCAACAGCTTCCAAGATGTCGACGAGTGTCTCGCGCATACCGGGCTCGTCGTCGACAACGAGAACTCGGGGACTCACCTTAGTTTTCATGACGCGACCCCTGCTCCGACCGAGGCGAGTGGCAGCGCCAGGACGGCGGTGCAACCTTCGCCGTTCGGCGACGTGAGTGCCAACGTGCCATCGTGAGCCTCGACGATTCGCTTGCAGACGGCGAGTCCGAGGCCGGTCCCTTTAGTTTTCTTGCTGAAGAACGGCTCGAAAATATGCGACAGCGTGTCGTCGTCCATGCCTACGCCTGAGTCAGCCATGACGATTTCTACCTTGTCGCCCGAGGTTCGGGCGGCGATCTGTACGCGCCCACCGTTGGGCATAGCTTCGTAAGCATTCGTTAGTAGATTCAAGACCACCTGCCGTATTTGATCTCGATCAGCAACGATCGGTGGCACCGGTTCGTGATCGAGTTCGACGTCGATGCCAGTCGGAGCGGGCGCCACAGATATGGCTTCTTCGAGCAACTCCACGACGTCGACCGATACGGGATTCGCCGCTCGTGGCCGCGAAAACTCCAGCAGATCGGAAACGATCAGCGTGGCGGCAGCGATTTCGCGGTCGGCCGTATCCAATTGTCGCAAGAGTCGCTGATCCGCGGTGTCAGCGACCTTGGTGCGGATGAGGTACATCGAGTTCGTCAATACGCCAAGCGGATTGCGGAGTTCGTGTCCGACAGTCGCTGCCATTTGACCGAGCGCCGCTAGTCTCTCACTCGCCACGAGCGCATGTTGCGCATCTTCCAGTTGCTTGAGTGAGTTGCGCAGTTCTGCCGTTCGTTCGGCAACCAGTTCGACGGCATAGTCACGGCGTCGGCTTACGCCTTCGACTGTGGCGGTCATCGCGATACCAATGACGAAGACCGCGGCAGCCAAGATCAGCGGCACGTTGTCGGCCAGCGATCCGGCGAGGGGCTCGTGGGCGTTCGCCACGACCAGCCACGCGTCGCCGCCTATGGTCATCTCGCTTGTCGCGGTGTGGCCGCGCAACGGAAGGTCGGGCGTCGTGCTCAACAGCAATTTGGTTTTGTCAACGCGCGCACTGACGTAAATCGCGACGTTGATTTCGTGGAAGGGCTGCGACTGCGTGAGCGGCGTGGGTCTTGTCGGGTCGACGACGTATTCCGCGTAAATCGCCGTGCCGGGTGGCGCCGCCGGTGGTCCGATGGCAACACCGAGTCTCGATTGGCCCTCCGACAGGGTGTAGACGTCGGAGTGAAACTTCGCGCCGGCGTCTTCCAGCAAGGTGGCTTGCGAGCCGGTGACCTGCTGCCCGGGAGCGGGAGCGGCACCGGCTGACTGGCGCACGATCCAACCCGTGCCGTCTCGCGACGCGAGTACGACCGCCGACACGCCTTGTGATTTCACGGCTTCCTGCGCGGAGCGGGAAAACGCGGTCGTCGAGTCTTGCGCCGCCGCGGCCAACGAGGACATCGAGCTCTGGAAAGCAGTGCCTATCGCACCGGAGACGACGAGCCCCGCCTCAGCCGCACGTTCGTTGAGGAGGCGGCCTTCTTCATCGTCGACGAGGTGTCGCGCACCGATGAACAGGCCAACTGCGATCGCGACGAAAACCAGCAGCACCAGCCATGAGACTCGCCGCAGCCGAACTTTGCCATGTCGGTGACCCAGCTCGTCTTCGCTCGCCATGTGACCTCGCCCACTCAGTCGCTACGGTGACAGCGTTGTTCTCGGGTCACAGCGTTGTTACCGCGGTAATCGTCGTTTCTGCGTAAGAGATGTTCGCACAAAATGTCCTGTTCCGGAGTAGAACGCGCTTATTTACGCCAGTCCACCCAATGCAGGTGCGATGCGCGCGTCGATTGTGTGATCTATCGCACCGAGGAGTTTTTCGGGATGGCGTTGAATATCCGGATTGCGGTTTTTGTGGCCGTAGTGGACGGTGGCGCGTTCCCGTAGCACTCGCGCTCGACGGTGTCGATCGCTGAACCAATCCGCGCCGCGAGACCGGTATCGAGACGGCTCGCTGCCTCTCGCACGGTCTCGGTGGGGCTGGGCGGCGCACCTCCGGCGCTGGTCACAGCCCGCAGGTAGGCGCCTAGCGCCGGCCCGCCAATGTCGTTCGTGGACGGCGCTGACCGGGCGCACGCGTGCCGTCGGCGGCAACGCCGGGACACGACGAACATCGATGCGATCAAGCCCCCGCACAGCAACACTCCACCGAGGATAGGAAACCAGGGGATTGGGTTGGCGGCGGTTCTTCCCACAATGCTGAGCGCGGAGCTGACCATGGCTGGCGCCCGCCACCCCGGTGCCGACGCGTCGGCATGGCGAGTGGCAACAGGAGCGAGACCTGCCGGTTGCCCCGCCGGTGGTGTTGGATCGCTGTCGACCCAACCGACACCGGGGTACCACACCTGTATCCAGGCGTGGGCGTCGCTGCTTCTCATGACGATTTTGCCGGGGGAGGTGACTGTATCGCCGAACGCGTACCCCGTTACGAGGCGTGCGGGGATGTCGACGCTCCTCAGCATGACGACGGCAGCGCTCGCGAACTGCTCGCAGAAGCCCGCGCGAGAGACGAAGAGGAAATCGTCGACCGGGTCGTTGCCTGCCTTTGGCACAGGCACGTCAAGGGTGTAGGTGTAGTGCTTTTGCAAGTACTCGTCGACCGCCTCGACCGCCGCGAAGCGTGTTGGTGCGGTGCCGGTCACCTGTTTGGCAAGCGCGCTCACCCGCGTCGGTAGGTTCGCGGGCAGCTGTAGCCATCGACGGTCGTCCGGGTCGGCACCGGTTGCGGACACAAGCCTTGCCGGAGGAACGTTGGGCGCGACCGAGGTGACTCGATAGTCGCGCGCCGATGCCGACTCGCCGTCCGAGACCGCGCTAATTGTGAAGTTGCCGTCGGAGTCCTTTACTGCCGTTCCCGCGCCTAGGTATGCGGTCACCTGACCTGGCGCGAAGACGTAGTTTGGGGATGTCGACACGACCTGAACGCTGTCAGCACGCGACTCGCCTAGCGGTGCCTCGACGGTAGATGTGTTTGCCGCACTCGTTTCGGTCACGGTCCAACTCGCGCCGTCGTAATGGTCGTAAACGACTCCGCGCCAATACGCGGGCGCGGATGCATCCGTGACGAAGACCGGCGTGTTCGAGAGCGGACCGCGTGCTCGCAGGTCCAACAATGGCTTGGCCGGATCGGCCAGTGCGTCGCTTCGCGCGACCGATGCATTCGTCTCGATGGCGCTTACGCGCGAGGGCTGTTTGTCGAGGCCCGGAAGTGCGATGAAGCCCAGGGCTGCGATGGCGGCGACTTGCGCGACGGTAAGTACCAGCGGTGAACGTGGCGAGACGATGGTTGGCACCTTGCTGGTGGCCGCGCGATTGGCCGATGCGCCGCGGAGCATTTCGGCGTGATGTACCGACGCGAGGCCCGCGACCAGGCCGACCATCGCGACAACAACCGGTATCGCGACTGCGTCGGTGTGAGCCGACAGGCCGCCTATCAGTGACATCGCGCACACCAGTGGTGCGGCGGCCGCCAGGTCGTGAGGCGAGCGAGCGAGCGTCGCCTGCGCGAGGTGAGCGGTAAGAAGTGCCGAACCAATAAGGGTGAGCGTCGACGGCGGTCGGCCACTGTCGAGGGCAGGGACGACGACATCTCGTGCGCACAACGCGAGCAATATCGCGCACGTGGCGAGATTTATCGCACGCACCGCTTTTGGAGACGCGGCGTGCCACCTGCCACGCCACCAAATGATCGTGCTCGTGATCGCGAATAGAATCGGCGCGGCGAGGTACGCGGCGCTTCGGTTGGCGTACAAGAGCGATACTTGCGCGCCGAGGCCGGCGACGAACATCGCGATTCTGCTTGTCTGATCGAGCTGCGCCAGCACGGAGCGAGACGTCATGGTCAGGCCGAACTGATTGCGTTCGTCTCCGAACGCAATAGCTCACGTACATCGATGATCCTCGCGCCGGACGCCGTCGAGCGCGCGAGGAGCCGTGATTTCCAGGCGCTAGGCGTCGAACTGTCGGCGACGAGCAGGACGACACCGCCCCGAGCCGCGTGCGTCGCCGCGTATTGCAGAAGGTCGTCGGAAGGCCCTTCCGTCGTGGTGGCACGGGCGAAGTGGCCAAGTAATGCCCGCGGATCGGTACTATGCACCACGTTGTCGTCTCCGGTCCCGGGGGTTAGGACGCAGACGGACTCGCCGCGTTGCGCCTTCGAAACCGCCGTTGCGGCGGCGACGGAAATCGCTCGTTCGAAGGATTTATCGGTACTCTTGCCACGTGCGCCGGAAGCGGCCATCACCATAACTACGAAGCCACCAACATTGTCGTGCTCCCGTTCGACCACCGCGAGCCTCCCGGTGCGTATGCTCGATCGCCAATGCACGTCACGTGCTGAATCTCCGGCGCGCCAATCGCGTACGTTACGTGGCTCCGTGCTAACTCGACCCAAAGCTACTTCGCGGGTGCGCAGTTCGAGTGGCGCCGCTTTCGCGGGAAGCGACAAAACGACGTCCGCCACTCGATGCGATGAATGAGACGAAAAGAAGCCGAACGGGCCGGCGACCACGATGTCGAGCACGGAGTGCGTGGTCACACCGCGCAAAATAGGTGTGCGTGTTAGGCGTATCGCGATGTGCTTCGCGGAGGTGTCGGCGAGCACGGTGCCGTCGGGGGCAATTCGACGGGTGCCCTCGAACCGATGTGTGACCTTGATCGTGCGGCGACGCACCTTTCCTTCAGTCACGATGTGCAGCGTCGTGTCGAAAGGCGCTCCGACGGTGATGCGTCGCGGCATTTGCGCCCACACACGTACTCGGGGCGGCCGCACTACCGCCAACAGCGATGTCGCCACCATCGCGAGCAAAACGCAGCCGATGAGCCGCGGCCAAACAACCCCCTCGACGAACGCGATCAGCACTATCGCGATCGCACCGAGAACGGTCGGGAACGTGCCTGCGCCAACGTGGAGGCGTTGGTCGCGACGGCGGACGGCGACGGCGTTCATCGGGCCAGCGGTACCGGCAGACCGGCAACAATATCGCGGACGACGCTAGCGCCCCCGCCGACGCTCGGACGGTCGACGACGTACGCGTTCAGGCTGGTGGGCTCGAGTGTCAGTCGATGTCCGAGAGTGCTTGCCGCGAGCTGCTTGACGTCGTCGGGTGTCACGAAGTCGCGCCGAGACAACAACGCTCGGGCTTGGCAGCAGCGCATCATTGACAACAAAGCCCGCGAGCTGGCACCCACTCGCACGCGCGGATCGGAACGGGTCGCGCCGACAACCGACAAAGCGAAGTCGACGACCGCGTCGCAGACGAATGTGCGTCGGACTTCTTGCTGCAACGACCGCAGTTCGTCGAGTGCTAGTACGGCACGCACGTTGTCAACAGTCGGGCGTAGCAGCTGCTCTCGCAGCACCTGACGTTCAGTGGTCATGTCGTTCGGGCCCAAGCTGACGGCGACGGCAAAGCGGTCAAGTTGACCTTCAGGCAACGAGAATGTGCCTTGTTGGTCCGTCGGATTCTGCGTTGCCACGACGAAAAACGGCTCCGGCAAACGATGGCAGACGCCGTCAACGGTGACCGTCGCTTCTTCCATTGCCTCGAGCAGCGCCGACTGTGCCCTGGGGGTCGCGCGGTTCAACTCGTCGATTAGCAACATGTTCGTGAAGATCGGGCCCGGTATGAACGTGAAGTCACGAGTTGCCTCCGACCAGATGGTGGAGCCGGTGATATCGGAGGGCAGCAGATCAGTGGTGCCTTGGACTCTTCGAAACGTCGCGCCGACAGAGCGTGCGACCACGCGGGCCAGGGTGGTCTTTCCATTCCCCGGCGTGTCTTCGATCAGCACATGCCCGCCTGCGAGTAAGCCGATCACCACTAGCTCGACTGCTGTTCGTCGTCCGCGTATCACACTTTCTACGTTGGCGACGACGGCGTTGGCCAGCTCGGCCGCTTGCGAGCGCGAACCGCCCGCGCTTTCGACGACGACGTCGCCGACGGTGTCCAATCCCGCGAGAGCGGTCATTCTTCGCCTCCGTGTCCAGCTGTGACGAGAACTCGGTCGGTGCACTCGCCACGTTCCGCGAAGTTCGACAGGCGCCTGATCATTGCGTCCGTGACGGTGGCGCCTCGGCTCACCAACAGCACCTCGTCGGTGGTCGTCACGTCGATTGCCAAGACCATGCCTGGCTCGAGAGCATCGACGGTCACCTCTTCAGGGGCGTCGGTCGAGGCCTTGGGGAGGTATGCGCGCTCCAACGCGTCGAGCACCCGCTCGGTGTACAACTCGCGGCGTCGCAACTGGGCGATGGCGGTTATCACCGGGACACGGCCGCAAGCCAGGTGGTCGAAATCGACGGCCACGCGGATCATCGCGGGCAGTAATGAAAGCGGTTCTTGTTCGGTCGCCGACTGCTCGGCGTGACGACGGTCGGTCGTCGCTCTTCCGAAGGCCGCGATCGCGGCGGACAGCGCTTCCAGCCCTGGGATGTGTGTGAGAAGTTGCGCGCTCATGCTGGGCACGCGCACCATCGTCAAGCGTTCGTCAGACGACAAGGGCATACCCCGATCCAGCTTGTCGAGAATCGTCGCCGACAGGTTCACGGTGGCAAGCTGCGCGAGCACCCCCGCGACGTCGACGTCCCACCGCTTTCCGATGCCCAGCTCCTGCGCAAGCTCTTGGACGACCTGAGCGATGCGCTGCGCGCGCCCGAATGCCTGCGGTTTGGTGAACGCCATAAGGTCGATGAGTGCCCGGACGGCGCCTTGCCGCGCCTTCTCGAGAAGTTCGGTGTCCGTTGCCTGAACCGGGTGGGGCCCGGCAGCATCAATCACCACATTCAACTCGCAGGAGCGGCCGCTCGGGTCGTTGGCGAGTGGCAGCAGGTTCTGTGCCGGACGGATTGAACTGATGGCGGCGCCGCGGCGAAGCGATCCAAGCATCGGAGTCTCCACTGCCTTCAGGGGATTGGTTTCACTGAAGTGATCGGTGCGCGGCGTAACTCGACTCGATAGCGAAAATGAACTCGCGGAAAGGTCACACGTCGGTAGCTCCGACGGGCCATGTTCGCGAGCGTCTTTGTTACGCCGTTCGGCCGATCGGCGGCACGAGCACCACGCTCGACGACGCCGCAAGCTCGGGATTCGTAGTCATCGCGGACTATCGAAACGGTTTATTCGCGCTGCAGGCCGTCGAAACATGGGATTGCCTGGTGTCGATGCGAGATCTCGAGATAGGAAGATCCCTGACGCAAGGGAGCTTCAGTGAGTTGCCCTGATGCCGGGAAACTGGCGGTCCGCGATGACGCGGGCAACGCTACTGCGATGCCAGCGGAGGCCGTCGGCCGTCGTCAGATTTTCTGAGTTGAGCGCCGCTGCGATCGTCGTCAAGGACGCACCTGCTTCGTGGAGGGCGATGATGCGCGCGACGACAGCCTGGTCGGCGGCGAGCGAGCGCGGTATCGCTCGGCGTCTGGAGCGCCCAGTTCGCCCGGGTGCTCGGGAGCGTCCCATAGTGCGCGCGATGGTGGCCATCGTTGCGGGTAAGTCGTCGGCCGGCACCGCAGCACTCCACAAGAATCCCTGTGCGAACGGGCACCCGAGTCGACGCAAGGCTTCCGCGTGCTTCGCGGTCTCAACACCTTCGGCAACGGCCTGCACACCCACTGCCGCTGCGAGGCTCACGATGCTCGCCACGATCGCAAGGTCGTCGTTGTCGCGTACCATTCCGGCGACGAAGGATCTGTCAACTTTAATCGTGTCGACGGGAAATTGGCGTAGGTAACTGAGTGACGAGTATCCGGTGCCGAAATCGTCGATTGCTATACGCACACCGAGGCCGCGAATCTCGCGCAAACTGCTCACGGTACGTGTGCTGTCTGTGACGACGGCAGTCTCGGTGACCTCGAGCAGCAAGCGATCCGCCGGGAAGCTGAGCTCGGCGAGTGTGTCACGCACGTCATCGACGATGCCCTCGTGGGTGAGCTGCCGTGTCGACAGATTGACGGCGAGATACCAGGAAGAAGCTTCAAATTGAGGCAAGCGCATCACGTCGAGGCACGCACGTCGTAGGCTCCATAACCCAAGGCGCGGCATCAGGCCGCCGTCTTCGGCGACTGGGATGAACGTCGCGGGTGAAATCGCGCCGAGGGAACGATGGTTCCAACGCATCAGCGCCTCGACTCCGACCGGTGCCGAATCGCTCAGCCTGACGACAGGTTGATAGTGCATCATGAGGCGGTCTTCGTCGAGGTCGGTTTGCAGATCAAGTAGGAGCTTCAATCGCTCGTCGGCTGAGGTGTGCGTTGTCGCGTCGTGCACTTCGGCTCGCGCTCGCCCGCGTTCTTGCGCTCGGTACCGCGCACTCTCAGCAGCACTGACCAAGTATTCAGGGAGGGCCGCGGGGGTGGCCGCTACTCCGATGCTGGCGGTGATGTAGACCCGGTCGTCCCCAATATCGAATGGTTCGCTAATGGCCGCGCATATGTCGGTCGCAAGCTCATATGCCTCGTGTTCGCCGGTCGACGGGCACAAGACCGCGAAGTGGTCACTGCCGTACCGGGCGACAGTGTCGCCATCGCGGACTATCCCGAGGAGGCGGGTTCCAACCGCGGCGAGCACCCGGTCGCCGACCTCGTGCCCTCGAACACGGTTCACGTCAGTGAATCTGTCTATGTCACAAAACAACACGGCGACATCGTCGCCGGTCCTCTCCCGATCGTGCAGCAGTTGCCGCAACCGATCCACGAACAGCGCTTGATTCGGCAGCGACGTCAGCGCGTCGTAAAGCGCGAGCTGCGCGAATTCTTGCTCGAGCCGCTTACGGCGGCTGATGTCGCTGTACATCCCAAGGTTGCCGATGTGCGTTCCCCGACCGTCGTACAAAGGCGAGCTTCTCACGTGCAGCCATCGGCATTCGCCGTGTGGTGTGGTGACTTCGAGTTCGTGGTCGTCTGAAGCACCACGAGTACTTTGCGGAAGATGGTGACGAACGATTCCGAGAGATGCTCGATCGAAGATTTCCCAAACTGGTCTGTCGACAAGTTCTTCTTGTGTGGTCGCGAGCAGTTCGGCCATCTTCGCGTTCGCGAACAATGTCACTCCGTCGAGGCCGACTGCCCATACCCCCTCGCGGGCAGTCTGCAGGATCGTCTGGTGCAACTGATCGCGGTCCATCTGGGCCGCGTCCTTCGCTTTCCGATCGGTAATGTCGCGGATATTGAGTACGATCCCTTGCAATCCGCCATGCTCGATCAGATTAGTGATCCGCACACGAACCCATCGCCACGAGCCGTCGAGATGGTGCGCACGCATCTCAACCAAGCCGTCGCCGCCAGAGCACGTAAGTGCCCGTTCCCATTGCTCGCGGAACGCTTGTTCGTCGTCCGGATGGGTGAAAGCCCAACACGAGGCACCGAGTACCCGCGACGGTTGGTAGCCGAAGATTTGCTCGAGGGTGGGGCTCGCGTATCGGATGATCAATTCCCGGTCGCAGACCACCGCCACTTCGGAGCCGCGCTCCGCGAGTGCACCAAGCAGCTCCCACGCGGCCTCGCGCTCGTCGCTTTCGTCTCTGGCTGGTACGCCCACAAATGTGATCTCGCGCTCACCCAAGCTATTTGCCGAAGATTCCGCTGTCATGTGCAGACGAACGCGACGGCCGTCAGGTATGGAAGTGGTTGCGAGGCCGTGCCAGACGTCGTCGGGCGACGTCAGCAATGCGGATTTGACTGCGGCGAAATCGATGTCGACGAGGTCTGCGAGTGTCGGGCGTATCAGCGAGGAATGATCGACGCCGAGGCGTATGGCCGCGGCCTTTGACCAGTGCGTGACGACACCGTTTAGATCTGTGACAAAGATGATGGGGTGCCGGTCGAGAACATCGTGGGGCATGACCCTGCTCGCTTGTTGTCTTGTGCCGTAGGGCACAGTTGCGCGACCTCTATCTGATCGCCAGCTATCCGGTACCTGACGATTGGATCGGTGACGACTCGTTCGCGAGGAGTTTGCTCAAGGGCTGGGGCCGTCCGAGGTAGAACCCCTGCGCCCAGCCAACGTGCAGCTGGCGTAGCGTGCTCATCTCGTCGCGTGTTTCGACACCTTCGGCGATAAGCCTGGTTGCGGTGTCGGACGAGAATTGCACGAGCGCACTGGCTAGCGCACGTCTGCCGGGATCGCGGTCGATGCCTCTCGTCAGAGATATATCTAGTTTGACGATGTCAGGTCGGAGATTGATCAAGTGACGGAAACCGGCGTATCCCGCACCAGTATCGTCGACCGCGATGCGCGCTCCACGCTTACGCAGTACGTCGACCGCATCATTGACGAGGTCGTAATCCTCGACTGGGATGTGTTCAGTTAGCTCGATGACGACACGTGACGCCACGTCAGAAGGCAGTCGACTTTCAAGTTGCGACGTCAATACCGTGCCGGGCGACACGTTGACGGCAAGAAACACGTTGCGTGGCAGTTTTTGTAGTGCCCCTAACGCCGTATCGACGGCGAACAGTTCAAGTTCAGTCGCCATACCGACGCTTGCGGCGTCCGCGAACCAGCGATCTGGACCCTGCAAGGGCTGAACGGGGAAACGTGCGAGCGCTTCGACACCCACGAGAGTCCCTATCGCGACGTCGAACACCGGCTGAAAGGCCATGTGCATTTCGTGTCGGGTAATGACCCGGTCAATGCGTGCGCGCTTCTCCTCGCGTGCGTATTCTTCAGCCCGCTCGGACTCCTGATAAGCTCCGAGCTCCGCTCGTAATTCGACGTTGTGCTGGCGCAATATGAGATGCAGGTAGCGCGTTTCGAGCAAGTTCCGGGCACGTAAGACGACCTCCGTGCCGTTGAACGGCTTTGTCAAGAAGTCGCGGGCCCCCAAAGTGAGCGCTTCTTCGTTCGCTTCGGGTCGAGCGTCTGCCGTGAGGACCATGACCGGGAGGTATGTACCGGCCGCGCGCTCGGAGATCTGCCGCAACACTGTGAAGCCGTCGACGTGTGGCATGTGCAGGTCGAGCAACACTAGATCGGGATCGATCTCTTCGATGCGTGCGAGAGCATCGCGGGCGTCGGTCGCGGTGTAGATGTTGTGAAGCCCAGCGTGCGAAAGCAGGCCCTCGAGGATGGCGACGTTCGTGGCGTTGTCATCGATCACAAACACCCGGGCGTCGGCGAACCGGCTGAGCGTCGTCATCGCGCTCTCAACCCTATGAGCAACGCGAGCGGCGGGGTACACCCCTTGGCGCGCATTTTGCACCTCGGTTCTCTCTTGATGATCGCTCGCTCGGCGTGGGCAGGTCGAGCGGCACCACGTCTTTCATCGGCGGCGGTCGTGAGGAACCTTAAGGCTCTCCCTTCGCCGGTATCCGCTGGTCCTCTCGAGCGGCGTCGCTCGTATCAGCGGGCCGCGAACTGGGACGGCGGGTGAGAGTGTGGACATTGACGCCGATACTAGCCTCGCGTCGCAGAACGCGGTGGGCAAAACGCCGTTAAGCGGTACGTGGGCCAAAAGCCCAGTAGGGGCGGACGTGTAGGCGTCCGCCCCTACTCGTTGACCCAGTTACGGTGTCGCGGTTTGCAGTTGCGCGATGGCCTTGTCGGAGACTGCCTTCGTGCCGCCGAACGTCGTCGCCGACACGATGGTGCTGGCATGTGCCTGCAGATATCCGGTCACGGCCGTGGGCAGATTGCCGCTCGCGGGCACCAGCAACAACGGCGCGTGCACGCGACCGAGGCTCGGTACCGCCACCATCGAGTCGACGAAGTTCTCGCCTGTCGCAAGGCCCGCGCTGTCCGGTGAGCCGAAGAACCGGCCGGCGACCATCGCGGCGGTCTGGTAGCGGTCTGCGCCGACGAGTCCCGTCGCCGCGCCATCGGCACGGCTTGCATGCCCACCGATTGCGAAGCGTGCCGCGCCGGCGTGAGCTGCCAGGTATGCGGCGGTTGGCGCCGACTGGCTACCGTCGCCGGTCAGCAACACCACACCACCCGCGTCGATAGCCGCCGGGCCCGCCGACAATGCATCGGCAAAGCTCGTGCCCGAGGCTTCGAACACGGTGCTCGGATTGCCCAGGGCATTGGCGATCGCTACCGCCGTGGCGTACCGGTCAGACCCGGCAATTCGCTGCACATGAAAGCCCAGCGACGCAATCGCGTTCGCGACGCCATCGCTAATCGCGGCCGTGCCGCCGAGCACGTACACCGTGCTGCCCGGCAAGAGCAGCCGCTTTAACTCGTCACGCACGTCCGGGAGCAGAACGGTCGAGCCCGTCACCAACATGGGCGCATTCCTCGCGGCCGCGAGCGGTCCACCGGTGAGTGCGTCGGCGAACACGTCGTCGCGTGCCACCACTGCTGCGTCGGCCGACCCGGCAGTCGGAAAATCCCGCTGCGATACGGCTACCGCAGTGCCGATCCGCGTGGCCCCACCGAGCCGGGTGACCGGCGTTGCGCCGCCCGCGAAGACGGCGTCCGACAAATCGCTGATGCTGGGAGTCGTGGCGTTGGTGAGCGTCACCGTCAGGTCGCCGGTCGCCGCGTCACGCGTCACGCCTGGCACTTTCTGCCATGCCGTGCCGTCCCACCAAAAGAGCGAGGACGACGGCGTGCCGTGCAGGCGCAGTGTCGTGCCGGAGAAACCGGAACCCGACTCGAGCCGCACGCTGTAAAAACCGCCGAAGTTGTCACCACCGAGTGCCGCTGTCGACGAACGGTCAGGCGCGCCCGCGGGTCCGCCGTCCAGGGTCGCGATCGTGAGACCGCCGGCGCCGGATCCGTCGACCGTCAACGGACCGCTGGCAACCGTCACCGTGCCAGACGGATCGCTGCCCTCGGCCGAATCCGAGTCGGTGCTGTTGCTGGGCGGAGCCGGCAACGTGGGCGGAGACGATACCGAGGTCGTCAACGTTGCCGACGTGTTGTCGGCCGTGTTCGGGTCAGGCGTCGCGCTGCTGACCGTTGCCTGGTTAACGAGCTTGTCTGTCGCAATCGCCGTGACGACGATCGATGTACTCGCACTCGCCGGCAGTGATGCGATCGAACAGGTCAGCGTTCCGGTGGCGATGGCGCAACCGGTTGTCGTCGTCGCGGCGCTCTTCGCGGCCACCGGCAACGTGTCGCTGACCGTCACCGAAGCCGCGGCGTCCGGCCCCGCGTTGGTGACCGTGATCGTGTACTTGACCGTCGCGTTGACGTACACCGCTGTCGGGCCGCTCAGCGTGATACCGAGGTCGGCGCTGGTCGGCGAGGGCTTTATTGACGACGAGGCCGGCGAGGCACCACTGGTGCCGCTGGCGTTCGTCGCGGTCACTGCGAACGTGTACACCGTGCCGTTGGTCAGCCCGCTCACGACACACGAGGTGTCGGGTGCCGTCGCGACGCAGGTCGCACCTCCAGGCGATGCGGTAACGCGGTAGGAGAGGATCGCCGACGTGCCGGGGGCGGGCGCCGTCCAGCTCACCGTCGCCGAACCGTTGCCGGCCACGGCCGTAGGTGCGGCAGGGGCGGACGGCGGATCGCCGGGCGTCGCCGAACGCGACACGTTAGACGCGTCGCTGGTGCCCTCGCCGTTGGTGGCCGTCACTGTGACGGTGTACGCCGTGCCCTTGGTGAGCCCGGTGAGGGTGCAGTTCGTGGCCGGCGGAGTCGCCGTGCACGTTGCGCCGTCCGGTGAAGCTGTTGCGGTGTAGCCGGTTATCGCCGAACCACCGTCAGCTGGGGGCAGCCACGATACGTCGATGCTCGTGCTTCCCGGGGTGACGGTTGGCGCGGCAGGCGGATCCGGCACGCCGACGGCCAATGTCGTCGAGGCGCTGGCCGCCGAGGGATCGCTTGTACCGGCAGCGTTGGTCGCCGTCACGCGAAACGCGTACGTGCCGCCGTTCGTCAGGCCAGGAACCGTGCAGCTCGTGGCCGGCGGGGTCGCCGTGCACGTAGCGCCGCCCGGAGATGCGATCACCGTGTATTGCGTGATTGGTGCGCCGCCGTCGGACGCCGGTGCCGTCCAGCTCACCGTCGCTTGGCGGTTTCCGGTCGACGTAACGGTCGCGCCGGTCGGCGCGTCGGGCTTGTCCGCCGTGCACGCCAGATCGTCGGGCGACGTCCAGCTAAAGCGCAGCACAACGCCGCTCGCGTTGAAAGTGGGGTTGGTGAAGTCGATGCCGAACACCGGCATCGTGCCGTCGATCGGCGGGTCGAGCGCCGACAAATCGACTGTGCCCGTGCCGTCGACGGCGAGGCCGCTGCCACCTGCAATCGCCGTGCCGCCATTGTCAGTGAGGCTTACCGTCGCGCTGTCGTAGCCGGTCGGCGGTGCGGCCGGATCGAGTATTTGCATGCTCGACCACGAGACCGGCACGCATTCCAGGTTGGGCACGAGCACGCTCGCCGAAAGACGAACTGTTCCGTCACAGCCGGATTCACCGGTGAAAGCGTCGAAGTTTTGAATCTGCGAGGTGCCGCCGTCGGCGTTGGTCCAGATGCAGCCGAAACGTTGCGGGTCTGGATTAACCGTGTACAGCAGGCTCGATCCGACGATCGACTTGGGGAAGTTCGGGCAAGCGGCTCCGGCCCCGAAGTCGTAGCAATAGACGACACTGTTGCTGCCGGCGACGAAAACGCGCGATCCGACGACGGCCGAACTCTCCCAGCTACCGCCCGCGGCAATAGCAGTTTTCAGTGCGGACGGCGTGGTTGCTGCCGTGCCGTCGAAATTCCAGCACGGGACGACGTTGGGCTGCGGGATGCAAATGCCCACCTGGTTCGCCGACGCGTCGAGCATCGGAAACGGCTTCGCCTGGTTCGCTGGAGCGCTCTTGACCGGCCAGTTGCCGGCACAAATCGTGCCCTTCGCCGGGTCGAAGCAGGTGAGAATGCCGCCGTCGGTGGTCGTAAAGACCAGGCCGCCGGCGACCGCCGTCCAGTCATAAACGGAACTTGAAATCGTCGAAAGGCCCAGTTGCTGGTAAGGCTGACCATCGCAAGCTGTTTTGGTGACCGTGTCGAAGCACAGCAGCGCGCCGTTTACGGCGCTACCACTCGCGGCGTTGACCGCGTACATCTTGTTACCGACGAGTGCACCGCCGTCAACACCCGAACCCATCGGAATCGCGGCTTCGTTCGCGCGGGTCAGCGGTGTGAACCCGCAAAACGGATTGGTTGACGACGATGCGAGGTCGACGCACAGCACGCCGCCGGTCTTATCCGACGCGCGCGTCGTCCAACCGTAAAAGTCGCCGGTGGTGGTGTCGACCCAACCCGTCGAGTGGCCTGGTGTCGTGAAAACCGTCGCGCCGTCAGTGATGGTCTTCGGCCAATCGGCGCTGCAATGCGAGCCATCCGACTGCAAGTGGCAGTCGACCTGGTACGCCCCCGAGTTGTGGTGGAAGACGTTGAAAATTTCTGAACCGTAGAACTGGACGTCCCAACCATCGCCGGAGCTTGCTCCGGTGAACGTCGAGCTCGGCGGCGCCGCGATGGTGAGGTCCTTGGTCAACGTGACCGTTGTCACCGCCGATGCGCTCGAGCTCATCAACACGACAGACGCGGCACTAGCCAGCGTTGCCAGCAAGGCAACCGAGCGTCTTGAAATCAGCCGCGCAGCACGGCGTTGGAAGCAACACCGTAGCCAACTCTTCGACACGTTTGCGCACTCCTCAGTTATCCGATACAGGGCGGAGTTGGCTTCGGCTCCCCATGGTTACGGCTCAAGATTTAGCCGCACGACCATCAGAAAGCGGCCCGGAGCTAGCTCATGCTTGTAACGTCAACTAGTGCTTAGGTGTCATGTCGCTGTAGGCAAGATCTGCCCTTTGAGAAATGTCGTGCTCAGCAGCGCCGCGGCGTCGAGCGGGTCGGCGTACTTCAGCCGCCACGTCCGCGCGCCGCGCACGACGTCGGCGAGCAGCCGCACCGCCTTTTCGGCGTCGTAGTAATGCGTGAAGCTTTGCCGTAATAGCTTCTCGAGCGCCTCGGCCCTATGCACGTTTCCCAGAGCCGGCTCCGAGACGGGCGCGGAACGGTCGAGCAGCACCACATGGTCGGCCTTCAACGGCCTAACCGCGAGCGGCGCGCCCAAATCGCCGGCCCGCAAGAATCGTTCGCCCTCACCAAGAATTCCTGCTGATACGCCGAGCTTTTCCGCCGTCCAGTCTGAAACACCGAGCGGGCGCGGATAAGCGAACGGCAGCGCCGATTTCCAATCCAGCGCGTATGCTTCGTCGCTCGCGTACGACCACCCGGCCCGCAACAAGGCCACGGTCAGCGTGGTCTTGCCCCCACCCGATTCGGCGGGCACCACGATCGTCGTCCCGTTTTTTTGCAACACCGCGGCGTGCACGGCGAGCAGCGGCGTGCGCGTGGCGAGTGTCACGTTCACCGCGGCGCACGCACCGGCGACGGCGGCGGGAAAAGTCGCTGCCTCCTCGCTGTACGCGTCGCTCGCGACGTGCCACGGCCCGTCGCCTTCGACCCGGACGACGTGATCAGGTTCGTCGTCGGTTGTCGAGAGGCAGTCAGCCCACAGGTGCCGGACGGCGTCACGCAGCCGCGCATCCTCGATCAGCACGTGAACTCGCAGATCCAAAGCAGCCACGGCAATTGTGGCTTTTGCGTCGTCCCGGTGATTTGAAGGCATTGTGGCGATTCTATGCGGGATCGGCGATCAGCCCGCTGCCGACGAATCGATCGATCACAGCCCGGACGTCGTCGGCTATCACATCGTGAGAAACCTCGTAAGCCTCGGCTAATTCGGCCACAATCTGTGGAAGATTGCGGGTGCCGTCGGCAAGCCGCCAGACGTCGCTCGCCGTGTCGTTGAGGAAGACGACGTCGGTGCGATCGGGGGTCAACGCGACGATGCGACCGTCGAGCTCCAGCGTCGCAACCGCCTCGAGTATTGGGCCGATAACGGGATGAATCATCGCAATTCCAGAGCAGCCGTTGCTGGCGAAATATGGTTATCGGTCCGCGTATCCACAGGCTTGTTAGCCCTTGAGGGTGAAGAATTGCCGGTCTGTGGTGAACAACGTATCCTTCTGGTTCACTTGTCTTGCGGTTTCGTGACCGTCAAGACGCTCAGCAAGCAGGCGGGAATCGCCTGAACGTGTGGCCCGTGGGGGGTCGCAAGTTAGATTGGCCCACAAGGCCAGAAGGGTCGCGCACCATGAGTGACACGACACAGCTCGACTCGCCGAAGCGTGTGAGCCGGCGCACAGTCGTCAAAGGGGGTCTCGCCGTAGGCGGGGCACTGTGGGCGGCGCCGGCCGTCGAAGTGCTCACCGCCAGCAAGGCATTCGCGGCAACGGCAAGCGGCGGTACAGGCAAGAGCATCTCTTACGTCATGCTCGTGCTGCAGACCGCTACCGGAGCAATCTTCACCGCCAAAATTGACGTCGGTGCGAGCCTCAGCCCTAGCTGCCCCGGCAGCGCGAGCGCCGATGCGAGCTCGCTCTGGAGCGCCTACGCCGGCCAGTGGACGACGACGAATATGGCCTGCCCCACCGACCTGAAGGTCGTCAGCTTTACGACGAACAGTCTCACCATCAACCTCGGCGGCAGCACGCTGATCGGCTTCATGGTTCACGACGGCTCCCTCAACAGCCTTCCGGGCAAGGCGGGGTTCGCGAGCTGGACGTCGGCCCCCGCCGGCGGAAGCACGCTGCCTGCCACCTGGGGCGCGCCCGGCAGCGGCGCGACCGGCACGGTCACGTTCACGAAGCCGTAGCCCGACGAGACCACTGATCGACTAGAGACAGAACGGGTTGGGAAACATGGGCGAGAAGCAGCGCGACGACGAGCAGTCGCCGCGCGAAGGTCTCAGCCGTCGCCAGGTGTTGCGCGGGGGAGCTGCCGTGACGGGCGCCGGCCTGCTGTGGGTGGCGCCCGTCGTCTCGGGAGTGGGTTTGACCGCTGCGCACGCCGATCCCGCTAGCGGGCGGCCCGGGGGCGTCGATCCCACCGTCCAGGGCATCACGATCACGAAGAAGCCGCCGACGCAAACGCTGCCGTTCACCGGCTCCGGAGTTCCGATCGAAGCGGCGGCCGCGGTCGCCGGCGGGCTGGTCGCCGTAGGCGGCGCTGCCTACGCGGGCGCGAAGATTCGCAAGCGCAAGGCCGAAAGCGGCGAGGCGCCCGGCGTCGATCTTGGTGTCGACTTCAGTGGCGGCCCTGAGCCCGAGCCGCCCGCGGCCTGAAGCTGCCGGGATCGCGGAGCTCAGCCGCTCAGTGGCCGCGCGTATCCGCGCACAGCGCTAAACTGTGCGCGGGAGGTTCCTTATGAGCTTGGCTCAGCTTTTGGCACCGTACGGCATCGATGAGCAAGACCTGGTCGACGCGATCTCGGCGCGCTTGAGCCCCGCCGCCTCTGCCGGCCTGCCGGCCCGCGAACAACAACTCCTCGAGCACGGTGGCCTTGATTTTTCGAACGGCGACGCGTTCGCGCACGCTGCCGCCGCCGAAGCGGTCGCGCACGAGACTGAGCTGCTCGCCGGCGCGGTCACTGTGCAGCAAGCGGCTGTGCGCATGGGGGTTTCGGCGTCCCGTATCAGACATCTCGTTGCCGACAAAGAGCTGGCCGCGATCCGCACCAGTCGGCGACTGTTGCTGCCGGCGTGGCAGTTCGATGGCGTAGGCAAGCCACTACGCGGGTTGCGCGACGTCCTGAAACACGCGCGCTCGCCCGAACATCCGCTTGCGATGCAAGCGTTCATGACCACACCGCAACCTGAATTGCAGGTCGACGACCGCGTTTTGACTCCGCGCGAGTGGCTCATCTCCGGGGGCGACCCGAACGACGTCGCGGAGCTTCTTGCCGGCGACGTTTGGTGACCCGCGAGGTGGCGAAGTTTCCGCGGCCTCCCGACGCGGCGACGCTCGTACAGCGCGCCCCCATCGGCGCCGGCGACGTTGTGTCGATCGGGCCCGACGACGTGTTGTGGCGCGTCCATCGCACCGCCGGAGCGCATGTGTATGCCTGGAACCAGCTTCGAGTGTTCGGTCCGGCCAATGCCCGGTTCGATCCGCAGCCGCTCCCGAGAGCCGAGCACCCCGGCAACGGTGTCTTGTACCTGGCGACGTCCGCGATTGCCGCGCTGGCGGAGGCGTTTCAATTGCGGCGCGCGGTCGATCGCTACACCGACCGGCCCTACCTGGTTGGTCTGCGACTGGCGCGACCCGTGCGGCTCCTTGACTTGGGTGCACTATGGCCTACTCGCGTGGGCGCGAGTCAAGCTCTCAACACCGGAGCGCGGCCACGAGCGAGGGCATGGGCACGCGTCATCAGGCAGGCGTTCCCTGATCTCGACGGCGTGATCTGGCCGTCGAGTATGGCCGGTGGCAGCCGCTGTATCGCTTTGTGGCAACCGGCCGCCGACGCGTTGCCGTCCAAACCCGAACTTTCGATCGCGTTGGATTCGCCGGCTTTGCTCGGCGCACTCAAACGAGCCGCCGATCAGCTCGGCTACCAGGTGTGGTGATTGTGCCGTGACCGCGCAAGACTCCCAACGCGACTAGGCCAGAAGCAGTCGTTCTGTAGGCTGCTGAGTAACTGCCGCTATGAGTTCGAAATCTTTGTCGACGTGGAGCACGACGAGTCCCGCCAGCTCGGCAATTGCGGCGATCATCAAGTCGGGTACTGATGGTGCTCGGTGGTGGCCGAGATTTGCGAGTAGCTCCTGCACCTCAATGGCCCTCGTTTCTATCCGAGGGGTCGCATACTCGACCGGCATTGCTGAGATGGGCGGCCTGCGCAACCTAGTCCGGAGGTCGTCGGCGGATCGTGCGGAGAAGCCGACCTCCAAGACGGTCACGGTCGCAACGCGCACAAGCCCGCGATCGATCCGTGAAAGCCAGGTCGAGGCGTCGGCGCTGGAACCGAGTCGGACCAACGCGGATTTGTCGATCAGCCATCGGCGCGACTCGACTGTGGAGGTCAACTCCATGCTTGGCGCATGACTTCGGGATCGGCGAGGTCGCCGAACGCCTCGGCGAACCAGCGCAGGTCTTCGATTGTGGTGGGGGTGGTCGAGCGCATCGCATCCTGCGCCAATTGACGCCGCAAATACTCGTTTCTAGAGAGGCCGAGTTTGGCCGCATGCGACTCCACGGCGGCGAGCACGTCGTCAGGAACATCCCGAATCAGTACATCAGACATTGCCACCACCTCCCTCGATATCTCACGCTATCACGGTGGCGGACCCGCTGAGTGGCGGCGACGCCTTCCGCGTAACCTAGAAACCCCCGGGTGCTTTCGCATTCCGGGTTTTCGTGCTGCTTGCGAAAGGCTTTACCTCCGCACATGGATCTTTCCGTACTGCTCGGTTCCGGCGATGCGCAACTCGCCAAGGCTGCCGAAATCGCCCGCGCGCGGGAGCGTGCCGAGCTCGAGATCGGCGGGCCCGTACCGCTTCGGCCGATCGTCACGGCCACCCTCGCGGCCGCCCCGCCGGTAGGTGCAGGGCGGCCGGTGCTCGCGGTCACGGCCACTGATCGTGAAGCCGGCGACCTCGCGAACGCGCTGCAGTCGTTGCTCCCAACCGGCTCGGTCGCCGAATATCCGGCCTGGGAGACGCTGCCTCACGAGCGGTTGTCGCCACGATCAGACACGGTCGGACGACGCCTCGCCGTCCGGCGACGCTTGCGTCACCCAGAAGAGGACGACGAACCGCTGCGCGTCGTCGTCACGCCCATCCGCAGCTTGCTGCAACCGCAAGTCGCCGGGCTCGGCGACCTCGAACCCGTCTCGCTGCACGTCGGCGACACCGCCGACCTGGACGACGTCGTCGAAGGGCTGGTTGCCGCCGGCTACAGCCGCACCGATTTGGTCGAGCGGCGCGGCGACATCGCCGTGCGCGGCGGCATTCTCGACATCTTTCCGCCCACCGAAGACCACCCGTTGCGTGTCGAGTTCTTCGGCGACCAAGTCGAAGAAATTCGCTACTTCAAGGCCGCCGACCAGCGCAGTCTCGGCGACGAATATCCCGCGGCGCACGGTGTTTGGGCGCCGCCGTGCCGCGAACTTTTGCTTACGCCACAAGTACTTTCACGTGCCGAAACGCTCGCACAGAAACATCCGCGCCTTGCCGACATTCTCGGCAAGGTCGCGAGCGGCATCGCCGTCGACGGCATGGAGTCACTCGCCCCGCTCCTCGTCGACCGTATGGATCTGCTGCTCGACGAACTGCCCGCCGATGCCATCGTGTTGCTGTGCGATCCCGAGCGAGTACGCGCTCGCGCCGCCGAAGTCGTGCGCACCGGCGAGGAATTCCTGCACGCCGCATGGGCGGGCGCGGCGTCCGGCGGCAAGGCACCGATCGACCTTTCAGCCGCGGCCCTGCGCCCGCTGGCCGACGTCCGGGCTCATGCTTTCGAACTCGGGCTTTCGTGGTGGTCGATTTCACCGCTCGCGGCCACGGAAGTCGAAGAATCGGCAGCGCTGGTGCTCGACGCGCACGCCGCCGACGCGTATCGAGGTGACACGCAGGCCGTCGTCGCCGATGTTAAGGGCTTTCTGGACGACGAATTCCGCGTCTTGTTCGTGACCGCCGCGCAAGGGCCGGCGCAGCGCATCACTGAGGTGCTGCGCGGCGAGGGTGTTCCGGCGCGGCTCGAACTCGACCTGCTGACTATGCCGTCGCGGGGCGAGGTTGTGGTCACCCGCGGGCGTCTCGACGCCGGGTTCGTGCTGCCGTCGTCGAAACTCGTGGTCGTCACCGAAGCCGACGTGTTCGGGCAGCGCGCGTCAACCCGCGACATGGTGAAACTGCCGTCGCGGCGAAGGCGTTCGATCGACCCGATGCAACTTCGGCCGGGCGATTTGGTGGTGCACGAGCAGCACGGAGTCGGCCGGTTCGTCGAAATGGTGCAGCGCACGGTCGCCGGAGCCACGCGCGAATATCTGGTCATCGAATACGCGTCGTCGAAGCGCGGCCAGCCGGGCGACCGGCTCTACGTTCCCACTGACGCGCTAGACCAAGTTACTCGTTACGTGGGCGGAGAAAACCCCACGCTCGACCGGCTCGGCGGCTCCGACTGGGCGAAGCGAAAGGGCCGTGCCCGCAAAGCGGTCAAAGAAATCGCGGCCGAACTCATTCGGCTCTACAGCGCCCGAACCGCGGCGCCCGGCTACGCGTTCGGCCCCGACACGCCTTGGCAGCGCGAGCTCGAAGAGGCTTTTCCGTACGTCGAAACGCCTGATCAGCTGCGCACGATCGACGAAGTCAAGGCCGACATGGAACAGCCGATTCCGATGGACCGCCTCATTTGCGGCGACGTCGGTTACGGCAAGACCGAAATTGCCGTGCGCGCCGCGTTCAAAGCGGTGCAAGACGGCAAACAGGTCGCCGTGCTCTGCCCCACAACGTTGCTTGTGCAGCAGCATTTCGCGACGTTCTCCGAACGGTTCGGCGGGTTCCCGGTCGTCATCAAGCCCGTAAGCCGCTTCAACACCGACAAGGAAGAAGCCGCCATCATGGCCGGCGTCGCCGACGGCAGCGTCGACGTCGTCATCGGCACGCACCGGTTGATTTCGGAAAGCGCGGTTTTCAAGAACCTCGGGCTGGTCGTCATCGACGAGGAGCAGCGGTTCGGCGTCGAGCACAAAGAGCGGTTGAAGCAACTGCGCACCAACGTCGACGTGCTGGCGATGTCGGCCACGCCGATTCCGCGCACGCTCGAAATGGCGATTACCGGTATTCGTGAGATGTCGGTGATTCAAACGCCGCCCGAAGAGCGGCACCCGGTGCTCACGTTCGTCGGCGTCTACGACGACAGCCAAGTCGGCGCGGCGATCCGGCGCGAGCTCATGCGTGAGGGCCAGGTTTTCTACGTGCACAACCGGGTCGAGTCGATCGACCGTGCCGCCGCTCGATTGCGCGAGCTGGTGCCCGAAGCGCGCATCGCCGTCGCGCACGGGCAGATGAACGAGGATGCGCTCGAGCAAGTCATGGTCGGCTTCTGGGAGCGGGAATTCGACGTCCTGGTCTGCACGACGATCGTGGAATCGGGCCTCGACATTCCCAACGCGAACACGCTAATTCTCGAACGCGGCGACCTGCTCGGTTTGTCGCAGTTGCATCAGCTGCGCGGGCGGGTCGGGCGCGGTCGCGAGCGCGCGTACGCCTACTTCTTGTATCCGGCAGAGCGGCCGCTCACCGAGACCGCGCACGAGCGGCTCTCCACCATCGCGCAAAACTCCGATCTCGGCGCCGGCATGGCGGTCGCGATGAAAGACCTCGAAATTCGCGGAGCCGGCAACTTGCTGGGCGGTGAGCAGTCGGGTCACATCGCCGCGGTCGGATTCGACCTTTACGTGCGGCTCGTCGGCGAAGCCGTCGCCGACTTCAAGGGCGACAAGACCGCCGAACTCGCCGAGGTGAAAATCGACCTGCCGGTCGACGCGCACATCCCGCACGACTACGTCGACGGCGAGCGGTTGCGTTTGGCCGCCTACCGCGCCATGGCAGAAGCGGCGAGCGAAGCCGACGTTGACGCCGTCCGCGAAGAACTCGTCGACCGCTACGGACCGTTGCCAGAACCTGTGGCCAACTTGCTCGAGGTGGCGAAGTTGCGCGTCAACCTTCGGCCGTACGGCATCAACGAGGTTGTCTTGCAGGGCAACCAGATCAGGTTCGCGCCGGTCGAACTTCGCGAATCTCAGACGATGCGGCTGCGACGGCTGTACCCGAAGAGCATCTACAAGGGGCCTCTGCACACTATGTTGGTGCCGCGCCCGACCGACGCCCCTGCCGGCCGGTTCGGCGGCAAGCCGCTGCGCGACGTGCCTCTGCTTCGTTGGGTGGCCGACCTCGCGGCCGCCGTATTGGGGTCGTGAATATCCGGTCAGCCACAACTTTTCGCGGTATGCGAAGCCGCGACCCGCATCACCACCACGGCGTCGGTCGGAGCGGCGGAGCCTTGCGCTGTCAGCGTTTCGCCGCCGATGACATAGGTGGTATCGCTCACCGTCACGGTTGCGGCGTCAGAGACCGGCTTCGGTAGCGCACCGACAAGCGTCACCGTGCCACGTGCGGGATCGAAGGCATAAATCGTGCTCTGTGGTTTACCGCCGTACGAGCCGCCGACGAGATAGACGATATTTCCGACCGCCGCCGCCGATTCGTGCGCGAGCGGATGCGGAAGCTTCGCCGCGACCTGTGTCGCGCCGGTCGTGAGGTCGACTCGCTGGATGTCGGCCACGGCGTTGCCGTGGTGCTCACCGCCAAAAACCCACAGCGCCCCGGCCGCCGCGTATGCCGCCGCGTAACGCACTGTTTCGACGAGCAATCCGGCGCGCCGAAACGTCGAGCCATCGGCCGTCGCGAGCACTTCTGGCAACTCGACACGACCGTCGTAACCGCCTACCACGTAAGCGGTATTGCCGTCGACCGCCATCGAGTCGTCAGACCGGGGTTTCGGCAAATGGCCGACAATGCTTGCCGAGCCGTCGGCCGCCACCGCTTGCACGTCGTCGATCGATGCTGACGAACCACCGCCCCCGACGATCGCCTTGCCGCCCAGAACACCCACCGCGGCATCATGAACCGGTACCGGTAATCGCCCGGCCGGCTTGATTGCGCCGGTACTCGGGTTGAATGCCTCGATCGCGGCGGTCGTTCGGTCGTGTGCGTCGAGACCGCCGATGACGAGCACACGGTCACCGTCCCGGACGGCGACAAGCCTCGATAAGGCAATCGGTAACCGTGCCGCGCTTGTGGTGGCGCTGACGGTCAGCGTGGGTTTAGCCGAGCCCGGCGCCTCTTGGCAGGCACTTTTTGCCGGCGTTACTGAGCTCGTCGGCGTCGTCACAGCATTTCGTGGCGTCGTCACAGCGCTTCGCGGCGCCGATGCGGAGAGTTGTGGCGAATGCGTGCACGCCGCGACGAAGGCCGATATCGCGGCAATAGCGAGCGACAAGCGCCGATACCGACCAGCCATCACGCGGTCGTAGCGGTCTTGTCGATTACCACGGGCGTCGCCGCTCGACGGTCGCCACGCCGGTGAGTGCGTACGGCACGGTGATGACGGCAACGGCGGGAACGTCGGACCGGCGCATCAGTTGGCTCGCGTCGTTTGCCGCCTCGGCAGAGGTGAAGGCGACGGCGGCGAGGCTCGCGGCAGCCAGCGGTAGCACGATCCAGCCCCGCCGCCGCGGCGGCTGACGAAGTGCGCGGGCGCGCCGAAACGCCTCGGAGTCCGGCCGCCCGGGCGAGACCACAGGCGGGATCGACGTCCGGTGGCCTGCTGTTGCTCGGCTCGCTCTCGCGCCTGTTGCCCGACCTGCTGTTGCTCGAGAGAGCGCGGATGCAACGACTTCAGGCGGGCAGATTCGGGCCGCATCCGCGTCAGCCCAGCGCTCGACGCTGAAAGAAATGGCCGAAGGGACGGCGCGCAGTGCGGGGTTGGCCGCGGCCGCCAACGCGACCGCGAGCTTATGCAGATGATGACGATGCAGCAGGTGAGAGCGCTCGTGCGCGAGCACGGCGGTACGTTCGGCGACTGACAACGCCGCGATTGCCCCCTTCGACAGCACGATCCTGCTCGGTCGGCCGGGCAACGCGCGCGCCTGGAAACCCAGGCCGTCAACCACGACCAGTTCGCCGACAGACGACGGCAGGCAACGACACGCTCGATACGACATCGCCAGCTCGCCGATGTGACGCCACATTGCCCGAGAGGTGCGGGTGAACACGGCGATGAGCAGCGCTATCGCTGCGATCGAAACCCCGACGTTGACGGGGTTGTGCTGACGGAAAACCGTCGCCGACCAATCGCCCAGTGAGGCGGCGATGCTGAGACGGGCAAGAAGCGCCCAGGCCAGGAGCAGCAATGAGCAAAACGAACACAGCGTCGTGATGACGGCGCCACACGTAAGCAACCAGGTGGCCTGGGCGGGGCGCAGCCGCCTGGCGACGCGGCTGCCCAGCACGCCGAAGAGCGCCGAGGCAAGGAAGGGCAGGTAGACGTCGAAGCTCACGACTGCATCCGGCGGCGAGACCGCAAGAGGTCACTGAGCAATCGTTCGTCGTGGTCGTCGAGCGTTCCGACAAAGTTCGCCAAGACCGTAGCGTGGTCGCCGCGATCGAGCACCCGTCGCATTTGCTGCGCCGCGTCGGCCGCCACTTCGGCGGACGGCTCGTAAGCGTACGCGCGTCCGACACGTTGACGGCGAACCGAGCCCTTGTCGTGCAGTCGCGCGAGCGTGGTCATGACCGTCGTGTAAGCAAGATCAATATCGATCGCGTCGCGTACTTGGGCGGCCGTTAGTGGTTCGCCCGCCGCCCAAAGCGCGCCGAGCACAACCGATTCGAGTTCGCCCGCGAGACGCCGCCGTCGCATATGTCCTCCTCGGCCCACGTGCTATCGCCCGCCCCTCGTGCGGTCGATCAGGGAGTTCGGCGGAACGAGATCGAGCCCGTCGGGGTTGTTGAGATAGCCCGGCGCGGTGCCCGCGACTCCGGTGTGCCCGTATTGCCAGACGACCGTGTTGGTGTGTGGATCTACCACGATAACGCGGTGGTTCGCGTCGTCGGTGCAGACGATGTCGCCATTGGGCAGCGGCAGCGCGAGCGACGGATGGTTGAGGGCTTCGCTGCCTTTGGGTTTGTAGCGCCAGACCGCGCTGCCGGAATGGTCGAACACCAGTATTTGGCCGGGTTTCGAGTAGTCGACGGTCAGAAAGCGGTCGCTAGCTACTTGGTTGCTGTCTGATGGATACGCGATACCGGCCGGATGAGCACTCCAGAACACGTGCCCGGCGAGATCGATCGAATCGACCCAGTTGCCACGGATCTCGGTGACGAGAAAATGCCCGTCGAATGTGGGAAAGACGCCATTCGGCGCGCCGTAGTGGGCGGGCGGTTGATGATAACCCGCACCGGGTTGACCCCACTGCCGCGACGGCGTGTGCTGGCCGGGCGCGATCAGCAGAATTCTCTGATTCTTGATGTCGGCGGTGACGATATTGCCGTCGGGCAGCATGATTGCGTCGTCCGGGTTCCACAGCAGATTGGCCCCCGAACCGTGGACGCCCGGCTTGCCGTATTCGTAGACGATTTTGTGCGAGGCGACGTTCACGACGCGGATGACGAAGTCGTCTTCCTCGGTAGCGATGATGTCTTTGCCGTCAGGGGTGAAGAAAGCGTCGTCCGGAATCAAGAACGTTTGGCCCGGGGCGAGATCGCCCGGGCGCGGAAACTGCCAGCGCACTCTGCCTTGCGGATCGACGATGATCAGCCGGTTGTTGCGCTTGTCTGCGATGAGAAGGTCGCCCGGGAGAACGCTCGGGTCGGATCCGGGTTGCAGGTGGCCAGTTGAATCGGCCGGTGGTTGCTGCCACGGTTCGGGCGACCCCACGGGCGACGGCGAGATCGAACCAGCCGACGCCGACGAGGCCGGCGCCTCAGGCGCCATCGGCTCCTGAGGCGTGGCCCCTTGAGACGCTGGGTGGGGCGGCACGCTTTCCTTTGACGCCGACCCGTGGGTCGATGTGCATCCGGCGACCAAGAGCGTCACCAATGCCACGCCGCCGAGCCAGGCATATCGCCTCACGAGGTAGCTTCCCTTTCCGGTTTGGTGAGATTCGCGGTCGTCGGCGCTAACCGTGCCGACGCGAGACCCATCACGACAAAGCTTGCCACCTCCAACGTGACCTCGATCGCGGAGTGCGCGACCACCTCATGGAAGGCAAGCACGCCGATCACGATTGATGCCGCCGGGTCGCTAATCGTGAGCGCGGGTAGCGATTCGGCGAGTCGGCCCGCCCGATATGCCAGCTGGTTGAGCGCGATCGCGAACGCGCCGACAGCCACCATCGCGTAGACAGGCCAGTTGGCGAAGACCGCGGCGACTCCGCCGGAGGCCAACGCGGTTGTCTGTTTCAGAAGAGCAGCCGCGATCCCGTAGCCGAGGCCCGCGGCGATCGCCATGAACGCGGGGGCGTACCGCCGAACTCGCCGCACGCCCAAGGCTGTGATCACCATGAGGGCGGCGCCCGCGGCCGTCGTCAAACCGAGCAAACCCGCACTCGTTGAGTCCGTTCCTCCCCTTGGGTGCGCGACCAGCAAAAAGCCGGCCAGCGCAATCACTAACGCGGCGGCCCACGTGATTTCCCTGGATGGCGGGCGATGCCCTTCGAGGAGCGCGCTCGCGGGCAGCGCGAACAGCAACCCGCTCACGAGCAATGGCTGGACGACGGCAAGGCGGCCGCTCGCCAACGCGATGGCATGCAGCCCGAGGCCGATGCCGGCCACCAACAGGCCGATCAGCCATGCCGGATTCGCCGCGAGGTGAAACAGCAATCTCATGCCGGCGCCGTGGCGGCGTCCGACCGTGTGGGTGCTGCGGTGCTGCAGCACGCTCGCGCACGCCGCGGCCAACGCCGATCCGAGGGCGTACGCGATGACGACGGGCTGTGTCATCACACCATGCGTGTCATCGAGGGTCCATCACGGGCGCGCCGTGCTTGCCAGGTCGATCCGCGTTGGCCGAAGCAAGCCGCGTTGCAACGTGACGGCATCTTGGTAAAGGTCGTCGCAGCGGGCGACGACGTCGTCCCACGATATTGTCGGCGCGACCAGCCTGTTGTGCGTGCTCATCCGCGCGCGAATGGCTGGTGCCTCGACCAATTCCACGATCGCGTCGACCATGTCGGCGTCGGAATCGGTGAGCAGGCCTTCTTGACGATGCGCGATGAAGTCGGCCATCCCGGTGCCTGCCCTCGCGACGACAGGAAGCCCAGCACTGCGCGCTTCGAGCGCGGCGATGCCGAAGGATTCGAGTGTTGCCGCCGTGACGAAGATGTCGGCGCGAGCCAGCGCCTCGCGAATTTCGCCGCGGGTGGCGCGCCCTGCTAGCCGCACCCAGTCGGCCATCTGATGCCGGTGAAGATAACGCTCCATCATCGGCCGCCGCGGGCCATCGCCGATAATCTCGGCGGAAATGCGCACCGACGGCCGCACCGCTTCCGCGACCGCTTGCAGTATTTCCAAGAGCTGGCGCGGGCGCTTTCGTTTGACGAGCCGCATTACGCTGACAAGGCGCACATCGCAATTGCCCGCGGCAACGGGCAGGCTTGGCCGGTGGTTTGGCGGCGGTGAAGGTGTCGACCAATGTGTGGGGTCGACTCCGTTCGGCAGGACGGCGACGCTCGCGCGATTGCGCAGGATTCGCCGCATCGGCTCGGCGGCCGCGTTGCTCACCGCTGACCACGCGACCGGCCAGCTTCCCCATCGGACCAGCTGGTCGCTGAGCCGAAAAAGCGGTGTGGCGTAGGCCCACAACGAGTGCAGCGTCACCACCGTCGGTATCCCCGCCCGGCTTGCGGCTCTCGCGGTGAGGAATGCCAGGGGCGAAAAGGTCGAGGCGTGCACATGCACGACGTCGTAATTGCCAGCGAGCACGACCCCACGTCCGCCGAGCGAGCGAACGTAGCGGATCGTGCCGTCAGTGTCGAGCCGGTGACCAATCGCGGGCCGGTAGACCGGCAGGCCCGAGGTGAAGCTTTCGTGGTCGCCGTCATCATGATTGTTGTCGTCGCTGTCGATGCTGTCGGCGACCGATGTCACCACGCAAACGTCGTGTCCGCCGGCGAGCTGGCGACTCGCAAGGTCGTGAACCTGAAACTCGATGCCACCCAGCCTGGGCAGGTAGCAGTCGGTGACGTGCGCGATTTTCATGACGTCGCCTCACCGTCGTGCGCCGGCCACGGCGATCGCGAGACGATGCGGTGGTGAGTTATGTCTTGGTCTCGTTCCACGCGCATCCCGACGACGAGTGCCTGCTGACCGGCGGAACCCTCGCCAAAGCGGCGGCCGAGGGGCATCGTGTCGTCGTCGTTGTCGCGACCGCGGGCGGCGAAGGTTTGACGTCGAGCGCGGCAATGACTGCCAGCTCGCTCGCCGATCAGCGGATGGCCGAACTGCACCGGGCGGCCGAGGCATTGGGGGTCGCGCGGGTGCACCTGCTCGGCTACGACGACTCGGGCATGAACGGCGACGGTGGCGGCGCTGGCGCTGGCGCCTCGCACGGCAATTCTTTCGTTCGCGCGGACGTCGATCAGGCCGCCGAGCGGTTGGCCGCGATATTGCGCGAGGAGCGAGCCGACGCCGTCACCATCTACGACTCCGCCGGGGGCTACGGTCACCCCGACCATGTGCAGGTTCACCGGGTCGGTCTTCGCGCGGCGCACCTGACGGGCACGCGTGTGGTGCTGGAGGCAACCGTCGATCGAACACTTTTGCGCCGGATCTTGCTGGTGCTGAACGCGCTGCGATTGAGCCCACCCGACTGGCGGCCGGATCGATTCGCCGCCGCATATTCTGACCGCGCCAGCATCACGCATCGTGTCGACGTCCGGAAATACGCGCGACAAAAGCGGGCGGCGATGGCCGCGCACGCGAGCCAGACCGTCGCCGACGCCGGCACTCGTACGCTCGCGGTTTTCCTGCGATTGCCGCTGTTTGTGTTCCGGCGGGTTTTCGGGCGCGAATGGTTTATCGAGCACGGGCTTCACCCGGACGGTGTGCTCGACGACATCTTCTCGACGTTGCGGTAGCCGCTCGACCATGCCCGACCACGTCATGGAGCGGGCTCGGCGAGGAACACGTCCACACTCCGACACATCGCGACACATCGCGCTCCGTGATCCGGAGCGTCGGCGGGCTGAGCCGTTGGGACGGCGACCCGAGGGCCAATCTACTACATAAGTAGTTGCCCAACCCTATACCGCTGCTCGGGCGCCCTCGCGGGCGCAATCGGGTGCGCTACGACCTGGTTGCGAGACGCCCGGTAACCTGGTCGGCGCCTGCCCGCGAAATCCGATCGGAGGATCTTCGGTGCCTCGCGCTCCTCGTCTCCTTGCCGCCGCCGGCGCCATCGCGGCGTCCGGTCTGGTGCTTAGCGCATGTGGGCCTATGCACCCCGGCGCCGCGGCGACCGTGGGCAACACCCGCATCTCGGTCAACCAGGTCAAGGCTGGCGCCGACACGATGCTGAAAGACAAGGGGACGGCGAGCGGCGCGTCGTCTAACGCGGATCTGCAGCGACAGGTGCTCACCCGCATCATCAAAGACCAGCTGATCGCCGACGCCGCCCACCGCAAGGGCGTGAGCGTGAGCGAAGGCGCCGTCCAAGACGAGCTGTCGACCGCCGCCAGCCAGGCTGGCGGAAAAGACAAACTCGAGGCGGCCGCCGCGGGCCAAGGCATCGCGGCGAACGACCTGCACGACTACATCTACTACGCGCTCTTGCAGCAGGAGTTGGGCAAGGCGCTCGCGAAAGACGTCAAGATCAATACTGCCGATATCGCGATTATCGCTTTGCAAGATTCGGCCACGGCCGACCAAGTGCTCGCCGAAGTCCAGGCCGACCCGTCGAAATTCGCTGACGTCGCCAAGGCGAAGTCGCTCGACACCAACACCGGGCCTAACGGCGGCGAAGTCGGCGAGGTGCCGATCGACACGTTGCCCGCGCCGCTCAACACCGACCTCGCGTCGAAAGACATCGGCAGCGTATTCGTCGAGCAAATCCAAGGCGCCTACTACGTCATCTTGCTGAAGTCGCGCGCGTCGAAGTCGGTGAGCGATCTCGACGGTACGCAGGCCGCGCAGCAGGCAGAACAAGCTGCCTTCACGAAGTATCTGTCGAGCGTGTCGAACGACGAAGGCGTCACCATCAGCCCACGCTACGGCAGCTGGGATTCCGACAACCTCACCGTCACGCCGAGTTCCGGCGCGCTCACCTCCCCTCTGCCGTCGAAGGCCTCGTAACGTTCGGAGATTTGCGCTGACTGACGACGTCGAATCCGTAAAGGCAGACCGGCCGGGTTACCGGTTTCTCGACCTCGTCGCGGTCATGGAGCGGTTGCGCTCGCCGGGCGGTTGTCCCTGGGACGCCGAACAAACGCACGCCTCGCTCGTGAAATACCTGCTCGAAGAGGCCTACGAGACGGCAGAGGCAATCGAGGACGGCGACGAGCGAGCGCTGCGCGAAGAACTCGGCGACGTCTTGTTGCAGGTGGTCTTTCACGCGCGCATCGCCGCGGAGCGGCCGGCGTCGCAGGGTGGCGGCTGGGACATCGACGACGTCGCGGGCGGCATCGTCGACAAGCTGGTGCGCAGGCACCCGCACGTCTTCGGCGACACGGTCGCGAGAACGGCGGACGACGTCGAAGCCAACTGGGAACGACTCAAGGCTGTCGAAAAGGGCCGCACCTCGGCGGTCGACGGCGTGCCGCTGGCTCAACCCGCCCTGGCGCTCGCGTCGGCGTTGATCGGGCGGGCGGCGAAGTCTGGGCTCGACGTGCCGGTGACCAACCCGGTGGAGGTTCCGGCGTCCGTCACCGACGAAACGATCGGTGACCTGCTGCTTGCGGTCGTGGCGTTGGCTCGTAAGTCGGGCATTGACGCCGAAACCGCTCTGCGCGCGGCCGCTCGCCGGTACCGCGCCCGGGTGCAAGAGGCGGAGTCCGGCCGCCCTTAGTGGTACCGCGTACGGTACCGTAGGGGTATGGCGATGAACCTACGGCTGACCGACGAAGACGCCGAGGCGTTGCGCGCTTACGCCGCGCGGCACGGCACGTCGATGCAGCAGGTCGCGGTCGACGCGATCCGGCAGATGCTGCACGACGAGCGCCGCGCGCGGCTCATCCGGCACATCCTCGACGAGGACCGCGAACTGCTGCACCGCCTCGCGCAGTGACCTACTTCCTGACCCTGGAGGACGTCACCGAGCTCGGCATCGCGATGATGGCCGAAGAAGGCGAAGGATTCCTGATCGCCGACGCTGGGCTGCTCGACTCGGCTCTGACGCGGCCGCGGGCCAGCGCGTTCGGCGAATTGGCCTATCCGACGCTGTCGGGCCAAGCGGCGGCATTGATGCAATCGCTGGCCCGCAACCACGCCTTGGTCGACGGCAACAAGCGCATGGCGTGGGCGGCCACCAAGCTATTTTTGGGGTTCAACGGCATCGCATTGCGGGCGCCGTCTTCGGACGCCGGTGAGCAGTTCGTCCTTGGCGTGATCGCCGGCTCGCTTGCGCTGCCGGATATAGCTCAGCGCCTCGCGGATTGGTCCACGCCGGTCTGACGGGCACACGTGAATCCAACGTCCGATTTTCAGTGATCGCGAAGACTTTTTCGCCTCTATGGGGGTAAAAGTCTTCGCGATCACGGGAATTTGGGGGGGTTATGAGCGACGCCGGCGACGCGCTGTCGATCGCCATTGCCACGAAGAACCAGCGAAAGTCGTTGCGCGCGCTGCCGCGTCTCGTGCGCGGTAGTGTCGGCCTCGCCTGGAAGGCCGATCGGCGCGCATTGCTGCTGAGCTCAACGCTCGAGCTGCTCAGCGGGATCTCGGTTGCCGCGCAGGTCTATTTCGTGACCAAGGTGGTCGCCGCGCTCCTCGCGTCGCAACGCGGTGAGCCGGTCACCGCCGCCATCGCGCCGATCGTGGCGTTGGCCGCGCTCGTCACGTACGGCGGCGTGTCTGACGCCGTGGTGCGCCAACAACAACGCGTTCTCGCGACCCTTACCGAACGGCTGACCAGGACGAAAATCCTCGACGTCGCCGGCGCTGTCGACCTGTGCCATTACGAAACCTCGGATTTTTACGATCGGCTTCGCCGCGTGCAGGCAAGCGCGCTCACGCGGCCGTATTTCCTTATCGTCGGGCTGATCGGATTCGTCGGCGGGCTCGCCGGTTCAGTCAGCTTGGTGATTGCCGTCGTCGTCATTCAGCCGCTGCTGTTGCCGCTCATCGTGTTGTCGGGCGTACCGCTGTGGCTTACCGGGCGCCGGGCGAGCAGCCGCGAATTCGATTACGCCGTCGACCAAACTCCGGTGCAGCGGCTGCGTGACTATCTCGACGAAACGCTCACCGGGCGGGCCGAAGCCAAGGAGCTGCGCGCTTTCGGTGCCGTGGCCGCGTTGCGGCAACGCTACGACCGGGTCTACGACGAGTTCGTTGCCATTTTGCGAAAGCACGTGGCGGCCAAACAACGGCTCAGCGTGCTCGGCAGCCTCGGCTCAGGCCTGTTACTGATCGGCACGTTTGTCGTGTTGATCTGGCTGGTCGATCGCCACCACGTCAGCATTTCGCAGGTGGCCGGCGCGGTCGTCGGCATCAGGCTGCTGTCGACCCAGATCAACACGTTGTTCGCGGGCGCCCAGCAAATCTTCGAATCCAGCTTGTTCCTCGACGACCTCGACGATTTCCTGGCGATGCAGCCCGGGGTCGGCCGCCGCGCCGCCACCGTCACGGCGCCGTACGGATTCGACACTTTGGACGTCGAGAGCGTGTCGTTCACCTATCCCGGCAGCGACCGCCAGGTGCTTACCGACGTCTCGATGACACTTCGACGCGGCCAAGTGGTCGCGCTTGTAGGCGAAAACGGCTCGGGCAAGACCACTTTGGCGAAGCTGCTCGCCGGGTTGTACGAGCCCGATCGCGGAACGATTCGCTGGGACGGCGCCGACGTAGCGCGCTATTCTCCGGAGAGTTTGCGCGAGTCGATTGCCGTGATTTTTCAAGACTTCGTGAAGTACCAGCTCACCGCGCGCGAGAACGTCGGGCTCGGCAAACCGTCGAACATCGACGACGTCGAAGCCATCGCGAAAGCGGCCGATCAGGCCGGCGCGTCTGATCTCATCACCAGACTTCCCGAAGGCTACGAAACCATGCTCGGCAAGCAGTTTCGCGGTGGTCAGGATCTTTCGCTCGGGCAGTGGCAGCGGATCGCCCTCGCGCGAGCGTTCTACCGCGACGCGCCTTTCGTGATACTCGACGAGCCGTCGGCCTCACTCGACCCGCGTGCCGAAGCCGACTTGTTCGCGAAGGTGCGCGGTTTGCTGGCCGGCCGTACCGTGCTGCTGATTTCGCATCGGTTTTCGAGCGTGCGAAACGCCGACCATATCTACGTGTTGCACGCCGGCCAGGTGCTCGAAAGCGGATCGCACGCCGATCTCATGGCGGCCAGCGGTCTTTATGCCGAGCTGTTCACGTTGCAGGCGGCCGCCTACGTCGACGGCTGATGTCGGGCAAGCCACACCGACTGCAGCAACAACGCGCTGCGATGGTCGACACGGCCCGCCGCCCACGTATTTCGAAGCGCCGAACGGTTCACGTATTCGGGGTCGACGCCTTCACCCTGCCAGGAGGCCGCAAGACGATTGCTCGCATCACCCCAGTAGTGCGGGAAATTCGCTTTGCTCACCCGCGCGACCGCTTCGGGTGGCAGCACGTCGCCGAACAGCCATCGCATCATCGCGGCCCGCCCGGCGAAGCCCAACCTGCCAGTCGCTTTCCCGAGCGCGACCAGAAACGTCGGGTCGAGCAACGGCCGGACGACGGAGACGTCCGCCTCGGTGGCGAACGTTCGCGTCGTCCACTGCAGGGCTCCGAGGTAACGAGAACCGTGATACCAGCGCAATCGCCGCGCGTATGAGAGCGGCTCGGTCGCGTAATCAGCCGCGATCAGGTTGCTCATCTCATGCTGTGCTCGTAGCGTGAGCCAGGGCAAGCGCAGGCTCGCGCGGTAAGCCTGCTTTTCGCGCGCTGCTTTCGACTTCAGCAAGAACCTGATATCGCGCCACGCCTCGCGGCCGGGTTTTCGCCGTCCGTGCAAGGCCTGTAACAAGTGCACGTAGTTGGAGTTGAACACGCTGTCGCCGTCGACGCCGTCGATAAACGAACCGTGTCGCGCCTGCGCGAGAAGTGGCAGGTCGACGTAGTCGTTCGCCGGCCACAAAACTCCGTGCCGCCGCAGCACTTGTTGTGCCCACGGCCCGACGTAGTCGAGCTCGTCGCCGAATTCGAGCCGCACCCAGTCGTCGAGCCTCAGATGCCGGACGACGAGTTCTTGCCACGCCGTCTCGTCGGCCTCGGGCACGCCGGGGAATCGTAGGGTGACCGCAATCGGTAGGGCAAGGCCGTCGCGCCGGGCGACATCGGCGGCAATGGCGAGCAGTGCTGACGAGTCGCGGCCACCGGAAAACGCGACGACACAGGGCGGCCGCAGCAGCGCCGTTCGAACGGCGTCGCGCAGCGCGCGGTGCGGAGAAACCGTGACGTCGTCTGGTAGCGGTTCGGCGCGAGGGTCGGGGCCGAACATCAGGCCCGCGGCCATTTCGAGTGGGCTCGGCCGCAGCCGCTCGTCGTACGTCACGAGCTACGCTTCGTCGAGCAGGCCCGCGGCGTCGAGTTCGCCGAGAAACGCCGTCACGTCGGCGGCGGCTTTGTCTTCGCTAATGCCGTTTTCTTCGACCAGCAGCCGTTGCAGTGCTTGCTCGGTGGTGCCGTCGCGCAGCGCGAGCCACAGCTTTACACCGGTTTCGTTCACCGAGTAATACAGGGATTTCGCCGTGTCGAGGACGACGACCTCGCCTTCGACGTCGACGAACTCGACCCTGTCGTCTCGCAGCCGCACAGTCGCCCCCTTTGCTCGCAAGGTCAGGTGGATTTCGGTGCCGGTAAACGCGCCGGCAATCGCGTGATCTCGGTGAACCCGGTCTCGATCGTCTCGCCCGGTTGCTCGATCCACGCGTGGGCTTTGAAACCGGCTCGCGGAGATGTGACCCCTATCACGACATCGCGCGCGACGCCGTGGCGCGCGTACCACTGCTGGAGCACGACAGAGCGCTGAAGGCAGGTGGCGCCGGTCAGCCGCAACGCGACGTTGACGCCGCGGGTGGCGTCAAGACCCAGCTTTGGTGCCTCGGGCACCGAGACTTCGGCGATCTCTTGCTCGCGCAGCCGACGCGCTACGAGAAACCGTGCCCGCGCGGCCCACAGCGCGGATCGAATCTGCGCCTTGGTCGGACGTCGCCACATGGCAAAACGGTAACCGGTCGCGGCGTTTCATGTGAGAGGTTGCGCCCATGTTTGGGCATGAATACGCCGCGGCGAAGCCCACAAGCGATCCGCCGCGTCAGGAATGGGGGGACGATGGCCACAATGGCCACGGTCATGACCGGTGCCGGTGTCTACGGGCTCGACGTGCGCGGGCTGGGCGACGTTTCCCGCTACGCGGACGCGCCGGCGCCGGGTAGCCCGGTTCTCGGCGTCCGGCAGCGAGTCGGTCGCGCGCCCGCCGGCGCGGAAAGCCAGATGTCGAATAACCGTGCCGTCATCACGCTGATAGAAGACGGATTGCTCGACATCTCACGTGATCCGCTGGAGGCGTCGTTCGTCACCTCGCGACCGCTGTCATCCGACGAGCTACTGCATCCGTGGCTCGTTCCGGCGGCCGCGACGGCGAATGCGTGGCTCGGGCGTCGCGTTTTGCACGGCGGCCTCGTAAGCAGCAAAGGTCGTGCGCTTGCGATCGTCGGCGACAAAGAGGCAGGGAAAAGCACCTTGCTCGCCTGGCTGGCGCTGGAGGCAGGTCTGACCGTGCTGTGCGACGACCTCGTCGTGCTCGACGACGACACTGTCTTTCGCGGGCCGCGGTGCATCGACTTGCGCCCGGCATCGCTCACGTATTTGCCGGCTGCCGCGGATGCCGCGCTGGTGAGAGACGGCACGCGACTTCGGCTGCCGCTGCCACGACCGCCCGCCACCGCGACGTTCGTCGGCTTCGTGGTGTTGGAATGGGGCGCTACGACAGCGATCCATGCGGTTCCCCCGGCACAGCATTTGCTGAATATCCTGCCGCATGCTTTTACGGAAGGAATCCCCGCTGGAGTAGCGGGTGTTCTCGGGTTCGCGCGGTATCGGATGTGGCGCTTGTCGCGCCCGCGCGACGGCAACTCACTCGCCGAGTCGGCGCTGTTTATCGCCGACCTATTGGGCTGATCATGCGTTTAGGCGCAACTTCGCTCGGCGGAAGTTGCGCCTAAACGCCTGATGAGCGAGCCGCGCTAGTGCCCGCTGCGGTTGCCGACGAGTCCGCTCTTGCCGTCGGCTGAGACGGATCCCTTGCCGTTAGCAATGAGTGTCAACTCGGCGAGGCTGCCGATGAGGGTAAGCCTCGGGGAGATGTATTGCTCCATTTGCTCCCCCCTCCAGTCAAATCGGAGCGACTCTTGACAAGTCAGAACCTACGTCGCGAGTCGGGCACGCTCAATGCCCGAGCAATGGGTTTTTTGTTATAAGGCAAAGGGAATTCGGACGCCGATGCCAGATGGGCTTGATCAGCACGCAACTTCCCGCTCTCCGGCGCGATACGACACATCTTGACGCCGCTCGGCGCCCTGGCCTCGTGACCTTGTCGCCGGAGCGGCGCGATAAGCTCGGGGTTGTCAGCGTCGGCGCCCGCCCGGCGCTTCGCCCAGATTCGCCGCGCGAAGCGGCGACCCCGAACGACGTCCAGGAGTATCACTGTGGCTGCGATCGAAGCCCTCGGAGCACGCGAAATTCTCGACTCCCGCGGCAACCCGACCGTCGAGGTCGAGGTGCTGCTCGACGACGGCACGGTGGCGCGCGCGGCGGTGCCCAGCGGCGCGTCGACCGGCGCGTTCGAGGCGGTCGAACTGCGCGATGGCGGCGAGCGCTTCGGCGGCAAGGGCGTGCTGAAGGCGGTGGCCGCCGTCACTGACGACATCGCGCCCGAGGTGGTCGGATTCGAAGCGAGCGAGCAGCGGCTGCTCGACCAGAAGCTGATCGAACTCGACGGCACTCCCAACAAGGCCAAGCTCGGCGCGAACGCGATCCTCGGTGTCTCGCTCGCGGTGGCCCGCGCGGCGGCCGAGTCGGCCGAACTGCCGCTGTTCCGCTACCTCGGCGGCCCCAACGCGCACCTGCTCCCGGTGCCGATGATGAACATCCTCAACGGCGGCGCGCACGCCGACTCCAACGTCGACATTCAAGAGTTCATGGTCGCCCCGATCGGCGCCGCGACCTTCGCCGAAGCGCTGCGCTGGGGAGCCGAGACCTACCACGCGCTGAAGTCGGTGCTCAAAGGCCGCGGGTTGGCCACCGGGCTCGGCGACGAAGGCGGTTTCGCGCCCAACCTCGAAAGCAACCGGGCAGCCCTCGACCTGATCCTCGAAGCCATCGGCAAGGCCGGCTTCACCCCCGGCCGCGACGTCGCGCTCGCCCTCGACGTCGCCGCCACCGAGTTCTACCGCGCCGACAGCAACGGTGACGGCGCATACCAGTTCGAAGGCGCGGCGAAATCGTCGTCCGAACTAATCTCTTACTTCGGCGATTTGGTGGCGAACTACCCGCTGGTCTCGATCGAAGACCCGCTGTCGGAAGAAGACTGGAGCGGCTGGAAGGCCGTCACCGAAGCGCTCGGCGCGAAGGTGCAGATCGTCGGCGACGACCTGTTCGTCACCAACCCCGAGCGGCTCGAGCGCGGCATCAAGCTGGGCACGGCCAACGCGCTGCTGGTCAAGGTGAACCAGATCGGCACGCTCACCGAGACCCTCGACGCGGTCGATCTCGCGCATCGAGCCGGCTACCGCACCATGACCTCGCACCGCTCCGGCGAAACCGAAGACACCACGATCGCCGACGTCGCGGTCGCTACCAACGCAGGGCAGATCAAGACCGGCGCGCCGTCGCGGTCGGAGCGGGTCGCCAAGTACAACCAGTTGCTTCGCATCGAAGAAGAGCTCGACGACGCGGCACGCTACGCCGGCGCGTCGGCGTTCCCACGATTCACCGGCGGTCAGTGAGACGCTGCCGGTTGTGCACTTCATTCGCCGCGCGTCCCGCACGGAGCCGCTACGCCGTCCGCCTCGTCGAGATTCGCGCCGCGCGCCGGCTGAGCGCCCAGTTTCAGACCGGACTACGCGGCGAGCCGCCACCGTGGTCACCGCGCGGGCCAGCGCGGCCGATCGCGGCGCGACGTCTCGCGGTGCTGCGGGCGGCAAGCGGCGCCCGTCGTTCACCGGGCGCGCGGCGGTGCTCGCCGTCGTCTTGGCCGCGCTCGCGATCGCGCTCGCCGGGCCGCTTCGAGCGCTGATCAGCCAGCGAGCCCAACTAGCCTCGTTGCGAGCGGATGTGAAGGCTGGTCAGCAGCACTTGAACGAGCTTCAGGCGCAAGAAAAGCAGTGGTCCGATCCCGCTTACGTCGAGCAACAGGCCCGGCAGCGACTGCATTACGTGCGTCCTGGGGAGGTCCCGTACGTGACCCTCGCCCCCACACCGTCGCCGTCCACGGGTCCCGTCGCGGTGCCGCCCGACGAGGAGCCCTGGTACGCGCAGTTGTGGTCGTCGATCCAAGGCGCCGACGCGCTCCCTTCACCGACGCCGAGCCCGACGCCCGCTCCCTCGCCGTCCGCCGCCCCATGAACCAACCAGCGAGCAAGCGCGACGTCGCCGCGGTCGCGCTGCAACTCGGGCGCACGCCCCGGGCGATGCGGGCTGTCGCGCATCGCTGCCAATGCGGGCTTCCGGACGTTGTCGAGACGTCGCCGCGCCTCGCCGACGCAACCCCGTTCCCGACGCTGTTCTATTTGACCTGCCCCCGGCTGGCGTCGGCGATAGGGCGGCTCGAGGCGTCGGGGTTGATGCGCGAGATGACGGCTCGCCTGGCCGCTGACTCAGAGCTGGCGGCACGATATACCGCCGCGCACGACGAGTATCTTGCTCGCCGCGACACGCTCGATCCATTGCCGGGGTCGCCGGGCGTCGGCGGAATGCCACGGCGGGTGAAGTGCTTGCACGCCTTGGTCGCGCATTCGCTTGCCGTCGGCCCGGGCGTCAATCCCTTCGGCGACGAAGCGCTCGCCTTGCTGCCTGAGTGGGGAGTCGGGGGCCCGTGCGTCGACGTCCCCGACGAGCCCGCATGAGCCGTCGGGTCGCCGCGATCGACTGCGGCACCAACTCTTTGCGGCTGCTGGTAGCCGATATCGATCCTGGCGCGGGCACGCTCGTCGAGCTTACGCGCGAGATGAACATCGTGCGGCTCGGGCAAGGCGTCGACAAAACGAGAAGATTCGCGGACGACGCACTCGCGCGCACCTTCAATGTCTGCCGAGATTATGCGGCTCGCATCGAGGGTTTCGGCGCCTCGCGAGTGCGCTTCGTGGCCACGAGCGCCTCGCGTGACGCGACAAATCGTGACGAGTTCTTTTCCGGTGTGCGGGCGATTCTCGGCGTCGACGCCGACGTGATCACGGGCGACGAAGAAGCGGCGTTATCGTTTGCCGGTGCGACTCGAGAACTGGCTGGTATGCAAGGGATTTCGGCGCCTTATCTGGTGGTCGATATCGGTGGCGGCTCGACCGAGTTCGTCGTGGGCGACGGTTCCGTCGAGGCCGCGCGATCGGTCGACGTCGGATGCGTTCGGCTAACCGAGCGACATTTGCATTCCGACCCGCCCACTGACGCGCAAGTGGAAGCGGCGCGGGCTGACGTCGTCCGGGCTATCGAAGACGCCGAGCGCGTGGTGCCGATGGCGAAAGCCGCGACGTTGGTTGGGCTCGCCGGTTCGGTGACGACAGTGTCGGCGATCGCCTTGGAGTTGCCGGCATACGACCCGGTGCGAATTCATCACTCCCGACTCAGTGCGGACCAGATTCATCGGGTGACTGAGCGGCTATTGTCGATGACCCGCGCGCAGCGCGCCGCGCTGCCGGTGATGCACCCGGGCCGAGTCGACGTCATCGGCGCAGGCGCGCTGGTGCTCGACACCATCGTCTCGCGTCTCGGCATGCGCGAGGTCGTGGTGAGCGAACACGACATTCTCGACGGCATCGCGTGGTCGATCGCCGGTTAGCGCACGCGCCGGGCGATGAACGGGTTGCCTCCCATGAACGGCGTTACCCCACCATGAACGGCGTGCATGCCATTCATCGCGGGGTAATGCCATTCATGGTGCCGATCGGGCCAGGCATTTACGCCGGGAAGGCGATGACCTTCGCGAGCTTGCTGCTCTCTTCGGCATGGCGACGCAGCAGCAGCTCGATGCCGGTCGCTGGGATTGGCCTCGCGAAGTGGTAGCCCTGGCCGAGCTGGCACCCGAGGCGTTCGAGCTCGCGGGCTTGTTGCCCCGTCTCGATGCCCTCAGCGAGGGTGATGAGACCGAGTGATTCACCTAACTCGATCATGGCGCGCACGAAAGGAGACTTTTCTTCGTTGCCGCTGATGTCGTCAGTGAAAGTCTTGGCGATTTTTATCATGTCCATCGGCAGTTCGCGAAGCGAACTCAGCGACGCGTAACCGGTGCCGAAGTCGTCCATGGCCATGCGCACGCCGAACCCGCTGAGCCGGTCGAGCGTTCGCAGCACGCGGTCGGAGCCTTGCAGCATCAGGCCTTCTGTGATTTCGAGTACGAGGCAGGCCGGGTCGATGCCGGCGTCGTCGACCGCCTGCTCGACTTGTGCCACCAGATCGGGCTGAGCGAATTGCGCTGGCGACAGGTTGACCGTGACGGCGAACGGCCGGTCGTTCGGGGTCGCGATGTCGACCCATTCGGCGACATGCTTGCAGGCCGTGCGTAACACGAAACGGCCGATTTCGTTGATGAGTCCCGAGCGTTCGGCGGCAGGGATGAAAGACGCCGGGAAGATCAGGCCGCGCTCGGGATGCGCCCATCGCACGAGCGCCTCCGCGGCCACCGGCCGGCCGGTGCGCAAGTCGACGATGGGCTGGTAATGAACCTGGAACTCGCCGCGGCCGTTCGCGCGTTCGAGGTCTGACTTGAGTTGGTGGCGCTCGACGACGTCCGTTCGCATGCTCGACCTAAACCAGCGGTAGCGGCCTTTGCCGTCGGCTTTCGCCATGTACATCGCAAGGTCGGCGTTGCGCAGCATCTCGTCGGCGGAGTTGACGTCTTGGCTCGTCGCGATGCCGATGCTGGCTCGCAGATAGAGGTCGCAATTGTTTACCCGCACGGGCTGACGCAGCGCGTCGGTGATCCGCGCCGCGATGCGTTCGGCCGCCTGGCCTGCCAGCGCGTCTTCGATGATGACGGCGAATTCGTCGCCCCCTAGCCGGGCCGGTTGGTCGGTAGGTCTTAAGCAACCAGTGATTCGCTCCGCGACGGCTTTCAGGAGCTGATCGCCGGCCTCGTGCCCGAGCGTGTCGTTCACCGTCTTGAAGTCGTCGAGGTCGATGAACAAGACGGCGCAGGTGCGGGCTTCGGCGCGGGCTGTCGCTAATGCTTCGACCACCCGTTCGGAGAACAGCGAACGGTTGGCGAGGCCGGTGAGCGGGTCGTGGAACGCAAGTTGCGTGAGGCGCCGTTCGAGTTCGCGCAGATGCGACAACGATTGCTCGAGGCGGCCGTTCTCGAGCGCTACGCTGACGTGGCTTGCCAACGCCTCGAAAAGCCGCACGTCTTCGCGTTGGAACGCGGCAGGTTCGCCGAGCCGCTCGGCCATCACGAGCATTCCCATGGCACGAGCTTCCCCGCGAAGCGGCGCCAGCATGGCGTTGCGGACGCCAAGCGTCGTTAGATAGTCGCTGTCTTGGGTTTGCGGCCAACTGTGCTTGTCTGTTCTCCACCGCAGCGGGCTGCGCCGCTCCTTGCTGCCGATCAGCACCGGCGCCTTCTCGCCCGAAACATGCTCCCACATCGCGAGAATCGCGGAGTCGTTGACCGCCTCGATGGTTTGTGGATCGCCGTCCGAACTCAATCGGACGCGCAGCAACGACGCGCCGTCAGGTGGCGCGATCACTGCTTCCGCCACTCCGGCACGGAACATCGTCTTGGCCTGATCGAGCAGCGCGACGATAGCTTGCTCGAGGTCCGGGTTTTGCGTGAGCAGGCGGTTCGTCGCGTAAAGGAACTCAAGGATCTCGTGCTTTTCACGTTCTCGAATGTAGGCTTTGTATGCCAAAAATACCGTCGCGGCAGGGATAATGAGTATCCACGCGGCTTGAGGGCGGTAATCGAGTACCGTTGCCGCGACCAGCCCGAGGCTCAAGTTGGTGAGTGACGACCCGAGCAGCATCAAGAATGCCTGTAGCTGCCGCAACGGCTCGACCCGGTTTTCTGACAGTGCGATGGCGATGTTGACCGTCAGGCTGCTGAGCGAGGCGTACACGAGAGCGGCAAGCGCGGCGGTACCCCACGCAACCAAGCCGAGTTGATGGCCGGGCGCGAGGATGGCTCGAGTGACGACAATTGCGACCGTCGTGGTAACCGCGAAGTTCGCGAGGTTGAAGGCGGCCTTCACGGCTGTCTGTCGACGTTGGATGGCGAGTGCTACGGCGCATCCTACGAATTGACCCACGACCAACTCGCGCGGCGTGGCGAAGAACAGCCCCAGGATGACCGGGATCTCGCTCATCGAAAAGGAATGTGCACCGGTTCGAAAATACAGATGTACCAGGCATGTCTCGGTTAGATAAAACAGAATGGCGAACAGCCACCACGGGATGTGAAACGTGCTGAGCGTGCCTTGCCGCGGCCACAGGATGATTACGCATGCGACTGCCGTGATGACGAGCACGCCGACGAAGCCCCGGAGTAGCCGGGCTTCACGCGCGGCACGCTTCGTTGGCACGCTTGTCGGCGTCACCTGTCACTCCCAGTCTTGCGTCGTCCACGCGTGGGCCGTCCACGTCGCCGATGTCCAGGTCGCGCCGGTCCAGGTCGCGCCTGTCCAGGTCGCGCCGGACCAGTTCGCATTAGTCCATGTCGCGCCGGTCCAGGTCGCGCCGGTCCAGGTCGCGCCGGACCAGTTCGCATTAGTCCATGTCGCGCCCGTCCACGTCGCGGCGGAGGCTTTCGTGCTTGCCGGCGCGTTGAGAACTGTCGACGACGTTGGACTAGAAGCCCCGGCGCTCGGCCAGTTTTGCGTACGGTACTCGGTCGCGGCGTTGAATACCCAGCCCATGTTGAGCTCGCCCGCGCCGGCGTTTTGCTGCGTGAGGTTCGGCAGCCACATGGCGTGCACCGACAGCGTCGCCTTGACCTGGTCGGGCGTGAGCGAAGGCCGCTGTGAGAGCAGCAGCGCTACCGCGCCAGAGGTGATTGCCGCGGCTTCCGAGGTGCCGCTGCCGCGCATCAACGCCGAGTTGATCGAACCTCCACCGCTGCCGTATGCCTGGTCGATCGCCGAGCCCTGCACGCGGGTGCTGACGATGTGTGTCGCGAGGACGCCAAAATCGGGATTACGGGTGCCGTCACCGACGTCGGAGAAACTTGCCACTTTGTCGTCCGACACCGAAATTGTCGAGCCGGTGTCGACTCCCGCGACAGCGACCACATAGGGGTCGTTGGCCGGTGCCGTCATGCCGACTTGACCGTCGTTTCCGGCTGCGGCGACGACCGTGATGCCCGCTTTCCACGCCGCCTCCGCGGCCGCGTCGAGCGGGTCTTGCGTGTAGGGCAGCCCGGAACGTACGCCGAGGCTCAAGTTCATGACGCGGATGTTGAGGCCAGGATCGTTGCGATGTTGAACAACCCACCCGATACCCGCGATGACGGCGGATTCCATCGTGGCGCCGCTCGCGTCAGAAACCTTGACGCTGACGATGTGCGCGTCGGGTGCTACGCCGAGAAACCTGCCGCTGTTCGCGTCGTACGGCGCCGCGGCGCCGGGATCGCGGCCGGCGATGAGGCCCGCCATGAAGGTGCCATGACCGAACGTGTCGAGGCCGCGAACGGCGGTGAAGTAACCGGTCGGCGTGAAGTCGGGACCGTAGACGACTTTCCCGGACGCCGACAGCGCCGGCACGGGCGCGACGCCAGAGTCGATCAGCGCGACGCCGATGCCTTGGCCGCTGAACCTCGCGTTCCAGTACGCGTTGTAGCCGATGTCGTTCGACAGCCCGACCGGGCCACCGGCGTCCGTGCCGACGTTGTAGGTCGAGCCTTGCGAGGCCATCGCACGATCGGGTGTGATCGTCGCGATGTCGGGGCTACTGGAAAGCCCTTCGACTTCGGATGGCGAGAGCGTGGCCGAGAAGCCGTTGATGATCGAAAGGTCGGCGCCGACTTGGCCTCCGGCCTGGACGACATCGTGTTTGGCGTCTGAAAGGTTGCCGCTCGCGCGCACGATGTAGGCGTTGCCGGACGGCGAGTTGACGGTCAGTGCCGGCGCGGACGGCGTCGCGCTGGCGATCGCGCCGCCTGGAAGCATCGCTGCCACGGTAGCGACGGAAAGCGCGCCGAGCCGCGCGGCTCGCTTGAACCTGGCCCAAGTCGCGCCACGCGTTGAACCATGTTCCGGGCAGTGAGCGCCGTCTGTGGCTTCTGACATTGGGCTACGCCTTCCTCACCGAGAGTGATCCAAGTGTTACGCACTGCGACGGTGAGCAACATCACCTAAGCGGCCAGATCCGATGACGCCAAGTGGCCTAACTGGTGCTCCACTGAGGATGTCTCGTAACGGACATGCCAGACTTTCCACGTGTTTGCGCAACCTGGCAGCGGTTGGCCCGACGACCTCGCTACCTCGAAAACGCCTGTGGCGCAGGAGGTTCAGCAGGTACGAGAGTTGGCCTCGTCGTCGTCCGATATAAGTGAACTGACGGCGCGTGTGTCGGTGTGTCGGGCTTGTCCGCGATTGGTCGCATGGCGAGAAGAAGTCGCCGACGTGAAGCGCCGGTCGTTCGCCGACGAGACCTACTGGGGCCGGCCGGTCACTGGGTGGGGAGATCCGCAAGCCAGCATCGTGCTCGTCGGGCTGGCACCCGCCGCGCATGGCGGCAACCGCACCGGGCGGATCTTTACCGGCGATCGCAGCGGCGACTGGCTGTTCGCGGCCTTGCACCGAGCCGGGCTGGCCAAGCTACCGACGAGCACGCACGCTGCCGACGGGCAGCGGCTTCTCGGCGTCCGGGTGGTGTCGGCCGTGCGGTGCGCGCCGCCCGCGAACAAGCCGACCACGGCCGAGCGCGACACCTGCCGGCCATGGCTCGCTCGCGAACTCGAGCTCCTCGCGCCGACCCTCAAAGTTGCCGTCGTGCTGGGCGGTTTCGGGTGGCAGGCCCTGTTGCCGGTGCTCGCGGACGCCGGTTACGCGATTCCGCGGCCGGCGCCGCGGTTCGGTCACGGCACGCTCGTGCCGCTCGCCGGCAGCGACGATCGCACGCTCGCGTTGCTCGGCAGTTACCACCCGAGCCAGCAAAACACGTTCACCGGCAAGCTCACCGAGTCGATGCTCGACAACGTCTTGCGGCAGGCGATCGATCTCGCGAGATAGGGTCAAAGTATGACTGCTGGTTCGGGTCGGCAGCGGCCGCACATCTTGATTGTGGGCGGCGGTTATGTCGGCATGTACACCGCGCTGCGGCTGCAACGAAACCTTCGGCTCGACGAAGCGAGGGTCACGGTCATCGATCCGCTTTCATACATGACGTACCAGCCTTTCCTGCCGGAGGCGGCCGCGGGCAACCTCGAGCCGCGGCACGTCGTCGTGCCGCTTCGCGGCGTCTTGCCGCGCACGCAGGTGCTCAACGGCCGCGTTACCGAGATCGAACATGCCCGGCGCGTGGTGACATTCCTGCCTAATGCCGGGCCGAGCGTTGAAATCTCGTACGACATCTTGGTCGTGGCGGCCGGGTCGGTCGCGCGCACGCTGCCTATTCCGGGGCTGGCCGAAAACGGCATCGGATTCAAGACGGTCGGCGAGGCGATTTTCCTGCGTAACCACGTGCTCGCCAAACTCGACATCGCGGCGTCGACGTCCGACCCCGAATTGCGCCGCCGCGCGTTGACGTTCGTGTTCGTGGGCGGCGGATACGCGGGTGTCGAGGCGTTCGCCGAACTCGAAGACATGGCCCGAGACGCATGCAAGTTCTACGGGACCATCGAACCGAAAGACATGCGGTGGGTGCTGGTCGAGGCGACCGATCGCATCTTGCCCGAGGTAAGCCGCGACATGGGCGAATACACGGTGCGCGAACTGCGCGGCCGCGGCATGGAAGTTCGGCTCCGTACACGGCTCAACTCCGCGGCCGACAAGCACATCGTGCTCTCGGACGGCGAAGAATTCGACGCCGACACCCTGGTCTGGACGGCGGGCGTGAAGCCGAATCCGATCGTCACGCAAAGCGACCTGCCGGTCGACGACAAGGGTCGTGTCCGCTGTACCGAATACTTGACGGTCGCCGGCGTCGAAGACGCGTGGGCGGCCGGCGACAGCGCCGCGATCCCCGACGTCACGCGTCCCGGCACGTTTTGCGGCCCGAGCGCCCAGCACGCGGTTCGTCAGGCCAAGCTTCTCGGCGACAACATCGCGGCCGTCTTGCGCGGCAACAAACCCCGCGAATATCGGCATTCTTACGCGGGCTCAGTTGCCAGCCTCGGCCTGCACAAGGGGGTCGCGCAGATCTACGGTTTCAAATTCCGTGGCTTCGTCGCCTGGTTCATGCACCGCACTTACCACGTCTCGCGCGTGCCCACGTTCAACCGTAAGGTGCGCGTGATTGCCGACTGGACCCTCGGATTGTTCTTCCGCCGCGAGATCGTGTCACTCGGCGCGTTGCAGAATCCGCGTGAAGAATTCGAGATGGCGGCGCGACCTCCGTTACCCTCGCGTGAGGGTCGCTGACCGTTCTCGGCGCTAGCACGCCGCGCCGTTCCGCCGTCCCTATCGAATGCCCCCGTAGCCCAATAGGCAGAGGCGAGCCCCTTAAAAGGGTTTCAGTGTCGGTTCGAGTCCGACCGGGGGCACTCGCCCTCGACCTTGACGCCGCGCATCTCGCTACGACCGACCGGCGACGCGACGCCTTTCATGTTCACGCACGATCGCGCTCGCGTAGCCGTGCGGCAAATTGTGCTCGTCGGAAAGCCAGTTCACGCGTTCGTCGAACCGGGAAAAGCTTGGACCTCGATCTATCTCGTGAAACCACTCCGAAAGCCCTCGACCGGTGACCTGCGGCACTCGCTCGACCAGGTTGCGGTGGGTCTCTTCCGACTGGTTCGACGTCATGGGGTGCCTCCCGGCTCGGGTGCGGTCACAGGTCCATAACGGCCAGGGTGCCTGAGGCGGCAGCTTTCGGCAACCCCTACCGGCGTGTCACGGCGCACAATGCGGATCGCGATGGTTTTCGCCGTCCGTGTCGGATCTTTTTGCCGTTCGCTCTACGCGCCGGGTAGTCGCCGATGTGGTCGCGCGATACGGTGCGGCGGTGGACGACCTCGCCGCTTGCCTCGATCGAGTGGTGTCGATGCTGCGCACGATGTCGGCGGGCAAGCTGGGCACGCCGTTGTCGGGCCCGGTCGAGACGCGAGCGGACGCCGGTCGACTGCTCGCCGCCGTGCTCGCGCGCGCATGCCAAGGCATCGAGGACGCCGACGCGCCCGAGTGCCCAGCCTGGCGGGTCGTGCCGAGACTCGCCGACCTCGCGATCGGCGACCAGGTGAGCGTGCTGGCCAATGACCTTTCTCGGGCGACGGCGGGGGCCTCGGGCGAAGTCTGGACGCCGGAAGGGCGGGCGCCGCTCGGTGACGTCCTGCGCGACGTCGCCGCCACCGCCGACGAGGTGCGCCGCCTCCTCGCGTGAGCGCGCCGCCACCACCTTCTTGCATGATCGCGAAGACTTTTCGGCACCTATGCGGGTAAGAGTCTTCGCGATCACGGCGAATCGTTAGGCTCGCGAGTATGGACGTTCATGACAGCGTCATCGAACTGGTCGGCGACACCCCGCTCGTGCGGTTGTCGCGGGTGGTGCCGCCGGGCGGCGCGCAACTGCTCGCGAAGCTCGAGTACCTCAACCCCGGCGGGTCGGTGAAAGACCGCATCGCGCTGCGCATGGTCGAAACGGCCGAGCGAAGTGGAGCCTTGAAGCCCGGTGGCACGATCGTCGAGCCGACGTCAGGCAATACCGGGGTGGGGCTCGCGATCGTGGCCGCTTTGAAGGGATATCGCTGCGTTTTCGTCATGCCCGACAAGATGAGCGCCGAGAAAATCAACGTCTTGAAGGCCTACGGCGCCGAAGTCGTGGTGTGCCCGACGGCGGTCGCGCCCGAGCATCCCGACTCTTATTATTCCGTTTCCGATCGGCTCGTCAAAGAAATCGACGGATCCTGGAAGCCCGACCAGTACAGCAATTCAGATAACCCGCGCTCGCATTACGAGACGACCGGCCCGGAATTGTGGCGCCAAACCGACGGCCGAATCAATGCTTTCGTGGCGGGCATCGGCACCGGCGGAACGATCAGTGGCACCGGCCGCTATTTGAAGGAAGCATCCGGTGGCCGGGTGCGCGTGGTCGGCGCCGACCCGGAGGGCTCGGTCTATTCGGGGGGTACGGGCCGGCCGTACTTGGTCGAAGGCGTCGGCGAAGACTTCTGGCCCACCACGTACGACCGCTCGATCTGCGACCTCGTGGTGCCGGTCTCCGACAAAGATTCGTTCCTGATGACACGCCGGCTCGCGCGCGAAGAAGGAATCCTCGTCGGCGGTTCGAGTGGTATGGCCGTCGTCGCGGCGGTCACTATCGCGAAACAGATGAGCCCGGACGACGTCGTCGTCGTGTTGCTGCCCGATTCAGGCCGCGGCTATTTGTCGAAGATTTTCAACGACGAATGGATGACGGGGTACGGATTCCTGTCAGCGAAAGGCGACGTCACGGTTGCCGATGTGCTCTCGCGTAAAGGGCGCCGTCTGCCCGAACTCGTGCACCTGCATCCGAACGAGACGGTGCGCGAGGCTATCGACGTCCTGCGCGAATACGGTGTTTCGCAGGTGCCGGTCGTGCGCGCCGAGCCGCCGGTGATGACGGCTGAGGTGGTCGGCTCGGTGGTCGAGCGAGACCTGCTCGACGCGCTTTTTTCCGGCAAGGCAGCGCTTTCCGACCGGCTTGAGACGCACATGTCGCCGCCGATTCCGTTGGTGGGCGGCGGCGAGCCGGTGTCGGCCGCGCTGGCCGCGCTCGAGACTGCTGGCGCCGCCCTCGTCTTGATCGACGGAAAACCGACGGGTGTGCTCACACGCCAAGATTTGCTGGGATTCTTGGCCCGCTGAGCTTACGTCAATGAGTCTCGGGCGGGTGGGTCGACCGGCCCGGCCGCGATTCACTGAATCGAGACGACGGTGTCGATGGTGCCCGGTTCGACGTCGTGGTGGGGTACGGTGCCGCGGGCTCGGAGACGTCGGTGCGGGCAGGCTCCTCGCCTGGCACGGTCGGATGCAGGTACCCATGCAAGCCAGCGGCGAGCGCGCCCCCAATCAACGGAGCGATGATGAAAAGCCATAGCTGGCTGAGCGCCGGCCCGGTGGCGATGAGAGCCGGTCCCAAACTTCGCGCCGGGTTGACCGATGTGCCGGTAAGGGGTACGCCCACAAGGTGAACCGTCGCCAGTGCAAGGCCGATCGCCACGCCCGCAACCTGGGGTGCCGCGCCGCTACGGGTGACGTTGAGGACGACGAAGACGAACAACGCGGTCAAGATGAGTTCGGCGCCGAACGCACCCCAGCCGTTGATTCCGATGATCGACTGTTGGCCGAACCCGTTCGCTCCCAGACCGTTGTCGGATCGGGAGTAGTTGTCCGCGGAAGCCACGATGCCCCAAAGCACCAGTGCGCCGACGATCCCGCCGAGGAACTGCGCGATCCAATAGCCAATAGCTTCGCTCAGGCTGATGCGTCTTGCCGCCAGAAAGCCCATGGTCACAGCAGGGTTGATGTGGCAACCTGAAATCGGCCCGAGCGCGTACGCGAGGATCATCATCACGAGGCCAAACGCGAACGCGGTCGCCACAACGCCGGCCGCGACGGTGTTGCCGGTGAGACCGATGCCGAACGACGCGGTCGCCACCCCCACCCCGCAAAACACCAGCAACGCGGTGCCTATGAACTCCGCGATGAGCTTGTTTTGGCCCGTGCGCCCCATGGCGCGCATCTCGGCCACAAGCTGGTTCTCAGCCATAACCTTCCCCTATCCCGCGGCACCGGCGGTGCTTCCCGCATCCGCCGGTGATTGCCCGCCAAGGACGCCGGCGAAACGAGCTGGCGTTCAAGGTTTGCCGCTAGCGCGTGGAGGCCACCTGAGTCCGCGGTCGGTCGCCCGTTGGGGGGCTACTCGGCGCCCAGACCCACGACCCCGACCGGGCAGGAGACGCCGGTGCCGGCGATGCCGCAGTAGCCATTCGGCACCTTGTGCAGATATTGCTGGTGGTAATCCTCGGCGTAGTAGAACGGGCCGGCAGGTGCGATCTCCGTCGTGATCGCGCCATAGCCTTTCTCGTGCAGCCGCTTTTCGTAGACCAGCTTCGTTTCCTCGGCGGCGGCGCGCTGTTCGTCGCCTACGTAGTAGATCGCCGAGCGGTATTGCGTGCCGACGTCGTTGCCCTGGCGCATGCCTTGGGTCGGGTCGTGCGACTCCCAAAAGACCTTCAACAGGTCGCGGTAGCTGAGGATTTTCGGATCGAACACGACCTGCACGACCTCCGCGTGGCCGGTCATGCCTGTGCAGACTTCTTCGTACGTGGGGTTAGGGGTGTGGCCGCCGGCGTAGCCGGCGGCCGTCGACCAGACACCGCCGGTCTTCCAGAAGATGCGCTCGGCGCCCCAAAAACACCCCATGCCGAAGATGGCGACTTCCAAGCCGTCAGGAAACGGCGGCTCGAGAGGGTTGCCCAAGACGGCATGTTGTGGCGACAGCGCGAAGGCGCGATGCGCCCGCCCCGGCAACGCCTGCTCGGCACTCGGCATGGACGACGGTCGGCTGAACAAACCCATGAGCCGACGGTACCGCGCGCTCGGCGGGCGCTCCACAAACGCCACAAACGCCGTGATCACGAAGACTTTTTGGCACCTATGAGGGTAGGAGTCTTCGCGATCACGGGGAAGGGAGCGGCGCGATCATGGGGAGGATCGCGGGCGCGATCACAGGGTGGTGGGCGGTGGGGATGGTCGCTCCCGGCGTCCGCTGCCGGCGTTGAGCACGGCCGCGTTCGGGAACAGCATCGGGCCTTCGGTGGTGTCCATGCTCGTGAACATCAAACTGATGCCGGTGACTTCACCGTCGTACTGGCCGCCCAGCCCCCCGGCGCGCAGCGTGATGTAGTCGCCTACGACGAACGGGCGGGCCACCAACAAGACGATGCCCGCGATCGCGTTGCTCAGCGACTGTTGCGCGGCCAGGCCGATCACCACGCTGACGACCGCACCCGACAGCAGCACGCTTTGGATCTTCACCGCCATCAAACCGAGCACGGTGATGACGACCAGCAGGTATCCGAGGATCAGCACGGTGAGCCGCAACGCGTTCGCGCCCGCGGGGCTGCCGCGCAGCCGCACAAGGCGGGCGACTTCGCTCGCGATCAACTGGATGCAGATCACACCGGCGACGAAGCACACGGCGATTGCCACCCACGAGCCGAGCTGGTGAGCGGTGTAGTTCTCGGTACGCGGCACACCGTCGTGTACGACGACGTGCTTGGCGTGAATGCCGCCCAGCGCGACCGCCGCCGCCGCGGCGGCAAAGAAGAGAACGGCGGCCACCACCGCGCGCCGAAACTTCGGGTGAACGATGATCTCCTTGGCTTCGGAGAGGGCGGTCGTAGCCACCGGTCCGCGACGCCACGTCACGAGTCGCTCCTTCGCTCGAGTTCGGTGCAAAACTAGCGGCTCCAGGGCTGCGGATCGGGGAGGCGGGTCGATAACCTCGTCACCATGGCGCACCCCAAATCTTTCGAGACGGAATCTTTCGAGACGCTCGCCATCCACGCGGGGCAAGTTTCCGATCCGCGCACGGGTGCCGTCGTCCCGCCGATCTACCAGGTCTCGACGTTTCACCAAGACGGCGTCGGCCGTCCGCGCGACGGCTGGGAGTACAGCAGGTCGGGCAATCCAACCCGGGCGGCGCTCGAAGAGTGCCTGGCCGCCCTCGAACACGGCGTGCGCGGGCTCGCCTTCGCCAGCGGCCTCGCGGCCGAAGACTGCGCCATCCGCACGATCTGCGCGCCCGGCGACCACATCGTTTTTCCGGACGACGCCTACGGCGGCACCTTCCGCCTGATCGCGCGCGTTTTCGACCGCTGGGGGGTCGAGTACACCGCCGTGCCGTTGGCCGATCTCGAGGCCGTGCGCGCCGCCGTCCGGCCGAATACGAAACTCGTGTGGTGCGAGACTCCGAGCAATCCGTTGCTCGGCATCGCCGATATTGCCGCGTTGGCGGCTATCGCGGGTGACGCCGGCGCGTTGCTCGTCGTCGACAACACGTTCGCGTCGCCTTACCTGCAGCAGCCTTTGCTGCACGGCGCCGATGTCGTCGTCCATTCGACTACGAAGTATCTCGGCGGGCACTCCGACGTCGTCGGTGGGGCGCTCGTCACTGCCGATGCCGAACTTGGCGAACGACTCGCGTTTCACCAAAACTCGATCGGAGCTGTCGCCGGCCCCTTCGACTCCTGGCTCGTGTTGCGCGGCGCGAAGACGCTCGCCGTCCGCATGGAAAGGCATTGCGACAATGCCATGCGCGTAGCCCAATTCCTTGCTTCGCACGACCGCGTGCACACCGTGAGATACCCGGGGCTTTCGACGCACCCGGGCCACGATGTCGCTGTCAAGCAGATGCGCGATTTCGGCGGTATGGTCTCGTTTCAGGTTGACGGCGGCGCGGCGGCCGCTATTGACGTGTGCAATAAGGCGAAGCTCTTCACGCTCGCCGAATCATTGGGTGGCGTCGAATCGCTGATCGAATATCCTGCGCAGATGACTCATATGAGCGTCAGTGGCAGCGCGCTCGCGGTGCCCGAGGATTTGATTCGGCTTTCCGTCGGCATCGAAAGTATTGACGATTTACTCGCCGATCTCGAGCAGGCGCTTCAGTAGCAATTACGCGATTGCGCGGCGCTGCCGCACCATTTCTTGCATGGCTTTTGCATTGCGCACCGCGGCAGCCCCCGGATCGTTGTTGAAGTAAACGAAAACATCTTCGTCGCCTTCGAACCGAGTGTCGATGGCCCGTACCCATCGGCGCAAGGTCGGCGCGGCATAGTCGGGCGGAAACGCTTCACGGCCCTCGTGCAGTCGTAGGTACGCCCAGTCGGCCGTGCGCCACGTCGGGTCGAGCGGCTTGCCGAGCCGATCGGCCCAGGCGACGACAGCGTGGCGCCGTTCGAGCAGGCTGCGCAAAGCGTCGACCCACCACGACTCGTGGCGCGGCTCGACCGCGACCCGCACTGATGTCGGGAAGCACGCGAGGCAGGTATCGAGCCGTTCGACGTCGACCTTCATCGTCGGCGGCAATTGAAGCAAAATCGGACCGAGCTTGTCGCCGAGACCCTCGCACGCTTCGAGCATGCGTTTCACCGGTTCCTCGGGATCACCCAAACGCTTGATGTGCGTGAGAAAACGGCTCGCCTTGACGGCCATCGTGAAACCGTCGGGTAGTTGCGCGGCCCATTTCTCGAACGTCTCGCGCGCGGGCAGGCGGTAGAACGCGTTGTCGCATTCGACCGTGTCGAATCGCTCGGCGTAGGCCGCCAGCCACGCGGTCTTCGGCAGGTCGGCTGGGTAGAGCTCGCCACGCCAGTCGTCGTACTGCCATCCGCACGTTCCGACCCGGATGGGCATACGACCGAGACTAGCCGCTTTTCGCCAAGACCAACTCGTTACTGGTCTTCACATCGGGCGCGCGCGAGGCAAGCAAGGCGGCGGCGAACAGTACCCCGCCAGTGACCCAAAAGGCCGTGCCGTATGACCACGTGTCGGCCACCCAGCCGGCCACGACCGGCCCGCTGACCGAGCCGCCGTCGCCCGCCATTTGAAAGGCGGCGACGACCGTGCCGCCGCGATTGCCGGCGACGTCGCCGACAATCGCGGCGGGCGCCACGTCGAGGAACCCCGAGCCGACCCCGAACACCAGCATCGCGATCACGTATCCGCCAAGATTCGGGACGGCGGCCAGCATCGCCATGGCCGCGCCCGAAAGCACGCAGCCGGTGACCATGACCGGGCGCCTGCCGCTGCGGTCGGCGACGCGGCCCGCGGGGATCAGGATCGACGCGTTCGTCGCCGCGACCAGCGCGAAACCGATGCCGACCCAGATCGTGCCGCGGTCGAGTGCCTCGACCACGAACAGCGGCACCAACGTGTTACGCACGCCCATGACCGCCCACGAATCGGCGAGATTCGCCATGAGAGCGGCCCGGTAGGCGGGTTGCTTCAGGGCGTACGCCAACCCCGTTCGGCGCCGCTGTTCGCCGTCCGCCTTGCTCGGTTTTGGCGCCAGCGGCGTGTTGCGCAGCCCCATCAGCCCGACGAGCCCCGCGACCACGAGCGTGGCCGCGTAGACGAAGAACGGCGCGCGAATCGACCACGCGGCCAGCGGACCGCCGATCGCCGGCCCCGAGATACCGCCCAGCAAGAACCCGCCCTGGAACAGGCCGACGCTGCGGCCTCGCTGGTGCGGTTTGGCAACCCGCAGCAACAGGCCCATCGCGCCGACCGTGAACATCGCCGACCCGATCCCGCCCGCACCCCGCAAGATCAGCAGTTGTAGGTAGCTTTGCGCGAGCCCGGCCAGCGCGCTGCTGACGGCGACGATCGCGATGCCGGTCGCTAGCACGATCCGCTCGCCGATGATGTCGACGATCCGGCCCGCGCCCATCGCCGAAGCCAGACGCATGAACGCGAAAGCGGAAAGGACGGCGCCGACCTCGGCTCGCCCGACCCCGAAGTCACGGGCAAACACCGGGATCGCGGGGGCGACAATGCCGAAACCTACGGCCACGCTGAACGAGACGGCACTCAGAGCCGCAACTTCGTGGGGTAGATCACCGAATATCTTGTCGCGAACTCTGATCACTGGTCGTCACCCTCGCGCACGCTCGACACGCTACCTTGGCGCGCGCCGGGAATCGTGTGCAGTGGTCACTCCTCGGCTGCTCCTTGGCCACTCTTTCGCAACCGTGCGAATCAGTTGGTTGTTGCCCGTCGCCCTTCGCATAATCGGCGATCACGAGGCCGGGCACTGTTCGGCCGAACTGCTTGCGGAGGCTCGATGCGTCGGTTTCAGTGGTGGGCGGCCGGTATCGCGGCGGGTTGCGCGGTCGTCGCGACCGTGCTCTTCTCGCCGCACCCGCGCTCGCCGGCAGTCTCGATCTCGGCGAAATTCGCCTGGAATAGCGCTCCAAACCGAAGCTGCGCTACGGCGCGGCCCAATTCGGTGATCTGCATTACCGGCGCCCTCGATATCGCCGGGTTCGGGCACCTCGAATACGTGCGTGACGCGGTAAGTGTTAGCGCCACGACATCCGATGGTTGCCCCGAATATTCGACACAAGGCACGTTATGGGTCGACGGCGGTAGCGCCACTCTCGTCGGAAAACCGGCACCGACCTGCGGTGGCGACGATTCGCCTGACGCGCACTATCTGTACACCGTCACCGGCGGTTCCGGACGATGGGCGAATGCCTCGGGCCACGGCGAAATCCTGGCAGACCATGGCACTGACACATGGAGCGGCACCCTCTCCAAGCCCGGGGAGGCCGGTGGTTCTTCGTCGTCCGGTCGGATTTTGGCGATTATCTTCTACGGGATTGCCGCATTCACGATAGTGCCGGTGAGTGCACTATTCGTCGCCCGGCGCAGACTCGGAATGCAGACCGAAAAGCTCCAGGAGCCTTTGCCCGGACGGCGTGAGCCGGTACCGCACGAAGTATCCGAATCGCTGCCGTTCGGCGAGTCCGGCGCTAAACAGCACCGCTAATTGGCGCGAAACTCCAGCAGGGCTCATGTCGAGCAGCACCGCGAGCTCGGTAGTCGAGCGGGGCCGGTCGAGCGCCGTGAGCACCGTGGCGCGCCCAGTTCCGACGACCGAGGCCAACGCGCGTTGCCCGTTGCGAGGCGTCACCTCGGCGTGCGCGGCGCGGTGCGCGACGTAGGGCAGCATCGGCGTTCGCCCCGCCCAAGCGATGTCTGGGCGAGGACACACCAGCGACAAAGTGCGGGATGTAGAAAAGGCGCTGACGACGACAGAAACGCCCACGTGCGGATCAACCTCGACCGCGCCGAGGTGGGTGTTCGCTATGAAGAGCCGGCTATTGCCGCATCGGTACGCGGGGCTGAGCTGTTGCAGCGCCACGCCGGTCAGCACCTGCCCTATGCGTTCGCGCTCGGCACGCAGGTGGTCTTCGACCTGACTCCACACCGGAGCCAGGATTTCTCGCCAGTATCTGGAGATCTCGGCCGCAAGCTCGTCGATCGCCGATGTCTCGGCAAGCAGGCGATGCACGACGGCGGGCGATGTCTGGAATGGGTCCTGCCATTGCCGGACGTCGCCGAACGCCCAACCTAGCTCGGTGGCAATGATTTCGGGGGAGAGCGCGGCGATGGCCGCCAGTTCCTGTTCGAACGAGCGGACGTCGCGCCCCGCCGGCGGGGTGAGAAAGTGCGGCGAGACCGACCCGGTCATCAAGGCCGGCAGGATGCGAAGCCGGAGCGACTTGGTTCGTGCCCGATGGTCGGGCATAAGCGCGGTAGCCCAATGATCGGTTGTTGTTCGGGTGGTGAGTAACCGCCAGCTGGCGACCAGTTCCCACATCGGGCTGATGACCATCGTGGCGGTGGGCCGCGATGCTGCCGTCCCGGCCGACGCACCACTCGAAGCCGCCGTGGTCGGCGCCGTAACACTCACCATCGCGACACTGTAAGGCCTCTGAGTCACG
>JBDZVM010000001.1:0-6151 GCA_040255675.1 Actinomycetales bacterium
GCCGTCCCTGAGTCACCTTTCTTTCGCGATCACGTTTCTTAGGCGCCTCCGGGCGACGTTAGAGCGTGAAATCGCCGCTGGACAGCTGGGTCGCCCATCTAACGTTGTTATCTCGACGGTAAGTGCGTGAATGTGAGACGCTGGCCAAGGTTGAGAGAACTACCGTCGCTATAACAACGATAAGGCTGCCACGATGCCAATATCCTCGGGCCCGCGTCGCCGAACGAGATCGCGTACGGGAGAACTCAGCGCGGTCGGAGAAGTCGCAGCCAACCGTCGTCATGCTCTTGGCCTGACCCAGGCTGAGCTGGCGGATCTGGCGGGAGTAGGTCTGTCGTCAGTGCGAGCCTTCGAGGCGGGCCAGCCTTCGGTCACGCTCGTCGTGGCGATGGCGATTCTCGATGCGCTTGGCCTGGCGATCGCCGTAGGCCCACGTCCCGGCCTACGAGCCGTTGCCGGTGCCGTCGTCCTTGGCGCGTCAACGGAATCGAGTTGAGCCCATGAGCACCTCCGATGTGCGCGGGCTCAGGTTGATCGAGCGGGCAGACGTTTACAAGGCGGGCCGGCATGCCGGGTCTTTACGCCGCGATGGCGACGCCGTCGTCTTTGCTTACGCGCCTGATTACCTGGCCGATCCGAAATCCCCTTCGGTCGCTATGTCGCTGCCCAAGCGCGACGAGCCCGTGCGGGCGACTGGGGGCGCCGTACCACCTTTTTTCGCCGGGCTGCTGCCTGAGGGTGTACGACTTCAGGCGGTGACTGCCGCGGCGCGGACGTCGTCCGATGACCATCTAACCTTGCTGCTCGCGGTGGGAGGCGACGCGATCGGAGATGTGCAGATCGTCGCCGACGGCGTGCCCCCAGCCGAGCCGAAGGCGCTTTTCGACCCGGCCGGTGCCGAGGAGGACGATTTCGAGGCGGTGTTCGCACGGGCCACCGCGACCGATCCCGACTTGCTTGATCGAGTCGCTCTTCCAGGCGTGCAGGTAAAGGTATCGGCCTCGGTGATATCAACGCCTGTGGGTTCGACGACGGGGCCGTCGATTCTCAAACTCAACCCTCGCGAATATCCGCAACTGGTCGAGAACGAGCATTTTTTTCTCGCCATGGCGCGTGATTGCGGGCTGCCGGTGCCGTCTCACCAGTTGTTGCGCGACAAGGCGGGTCGCGCGGGATTGCTCGTCACGCGATTCGACCGTGAAATCGTCGGACGAAGCCTGCGTCGCCTCGCGCAAGAAGACGCGTGCCAGGTGCTCGGCCGATATCCCGCGGCGAAGTACCGCATAAGTCTGCAAGAAGCTGTGGTCGCCCTTGCGGACGCCGTCGCGGAAGGAGGTGGCTCGCGCCCGCTCGCTCTTCGACGGCTCCTCGAAATCGCCGCGTTTAGCTATCTGATCGGCAACGGTGACCTGCACGGCAAAAATCTGTCGATTCGCCAGGCGCCGTCAGGCTTGTGGGAGGTGACACCCGCGTACGACCTCGTGTCGACCCAGCCGTACCTAGGTTGGCACGACCCGATGGCCCTGCCCCTGTTCGGCCGTGCCAACAGGCTCGGCCGCCGCTGGTGGGTCGATGCGGCCAAGCGCCTGGGTTTGCCGGAGAAAGCGGTGAGCCGGGCACTCGATCGAATCGTTGATGCCAGCCTGCCGTGGCTCGACCGACTCGGCGACATCGGGTTCGACACGCCGACGACTGACCGTCTCCGCGACATGATCTGTGTTCGTCGTGCCGAACTCGCGGATAGCCGCACGGAGTTGGCCGGCGGGTAAGGTCGGCGTCGTGACTGACCTCATTAACGTGGTGCCGCCCGTCGTGGCCGCGGCGGCGATCGCCGGCTTCGCCGGGGTCGTCGTTCGCCGGCTGATCGTTGCGAGACGCGATGAGTGATAGCGCCGACATGACCGCCGCGTTCGAAACACCTTTCGTACCGGACGACGAAACCCCGCCGCTGCACGAGGCTTTGCGACCGCTGGCGTTCCTGCTCGGCACCTGGCGCGGGGTTGGCGTGGGCGGTTATCCGACCATCGAGTCGTTTCGGTTCGGGCAGCAGATCACGTTCGGGCACTCCGGCAAGCCGGTGCTCGCCTACAGCAGCCGCAGCTGGATTTTGGACGACGCCGGCGCGGTGGTTCGGCCCGGCGCGGCGGAGTCGGGGTTTTGGCGCATGACCGAAAGCGGCCTCGAGGTGGTGTTGGCGCACGCCACCGGATTCGCTGAGGTCTGGGTCGGCGAGATCACCGGCTCCCGCATCGAGATCAGCACCGACGTGGTCGCTCGGACGTCGTCCACTAAAGAAGTCACTGGTGGGCACCGGCTGTACGGACTTGTCGATGGCGACTTGCTCTACGCCTACGACATGGCCGCGATGGGTGAGCCGCTTCAGGCGCACCTGTCAGCGCGTCTGCGGCGAGCGTAGGTCCTCGGAGCATGAAACGACCCCCGGGTCGTTTCCGCGAAAGCTCGCGGGCCGGCTGGACGACGTCCGGCGACCCGGGGGTCGGGTGACTGTTGGGGTTTCGCCAGCGCCGTCAACAGGCGTCGGCTCAAAAGCACGTCCGGAAGGACGGCGGCTAGCTGCCAGCCACCTCACGAGTCCGAGAAGAACACATTGATCGGACCACCTCCTTTCCCGTGTGAAACCAAGGTAACCGCCGCGGGCGGCGACGGCAAAGCGTTTGGCCGGGAGCGCCGGCTCGTAGGCATACCTGGCCACCTTGATACTGCGGATGGACCGTCTACCAATCACCCCATTGGGTGGTCAGATGCATGAAACCGTTGACCGATCTTCATAATGTGCTGAACCAGACTGACGCGACACTGACCGGCCTCGCCACCGACGCGGTCGCCGACTCGACCATGCGGCTACTCGCCGAGGGCGTTTCACTGTCGTTGCTGTGGGACCTTGTCGACCCCGACGGCCCGGCAAGCGAGGAACTGCTCAGATACGAGAACTGATCGGCGCTTCCGTCGATGCTCACGCCTAGACTGACGGGCGTGAGCGCGGACTCGAACGCCGAGCAAACTCGGTCTCGTGGCGGTTCTTGGCAGGGCCAGCTACGGGCGAGTGGTCACCGGTTGACGCCCCAGCGCCAGCTCGTTCTCGAAGCCATCGCCGAACTCGGCCACGCGACTCCCGACGAAATCTTCGCGCAGGTTCGCAACGTCGCGAGTGGGGTGAACATCTCGACCGTCTACCGCACGCTCGACCTCCTCGAAGAGCTCGGGCTGGTGACCCACGCCCACCTCGGCCACGGCGCGCCCACGTACCACGTCGCCGACGACGCCGAACACGTGCACCTGGTGTGCCGCGCCTGCGGCAGCGTCTCCGAGGTGAGCACGGACGTCGTGTCGGACACCGTCGATCGCCTTTCGGCCGAACACGGGTTCTCGGTCGACGTCCACCACATCACCGTATTCGGGCAGTGCGCCGGCTGTCGGGCGGAAGGTTCGAAAGACGGTAGTGGCTCTCGACTTCGCAAGGCGCACAAGGAGATGTCTGACCGTGGCTGATTATCGGAGCCCGCTTCTCGATCGGCCCGGAGCAGTCGAAGAAGATCTCACCGACACTGGGGTCGCGGCGCATTACGGCGAGCCGATTCGCGAGCAACGCCAGCTTGTCGAACGCCGCGGATTCGTCGACCTGTCGCATCGTGGCGTCGTTCGCGTCGAAGGCGCTGATCGCTTGAGCTGGCTGCACAACCTCACCAGCGGGAGGCTCGACAAGCTCGAGCCTGGCGTCGGGGTTGAGGCGCTGATTTTGAATCCGCAGGGCCACGTCGAGCACGACTTATTACTCGTCGACGACGGCAACGCCGTCTGGATCCATGTCGAGCCGGGCGAGTCTGAATCGCTCGTCGCGTTTCTCGAATCGATGCGTTTCATGCTTCGCGTCGAGGTCTTTGATGTCAGCGCTGATTGGGCGGTTGTGTGGCAGCCGTCAACCGACACGGATCCGCGATTCGTCACCCGGGTCGATCCGGTATCGGACGTCGCCACCGGTCGCCAAGTATTTGTGCCACGACATGAATTGCCGGATTTTGCTTCGTCAGCCGGCGATCCGGTAGGCGTGCGCGCATTGGAGGCGCTGCGCATCGAAGCGGGTCGTCCGAGGTTTGGCGTCGACACAGACCATCGCACGATCCCGCACGAGATGGGCTGGATCGGTACCGCGGTGCAGCTCGGCAAGGGTTGCTATCGAGGCCAGGAAACCGTTGCGCACGTAGAAAATTTGGGCCGACCGCCGCGTCGGCTCGTTCGATTGCACCTCGACGGCAGTGTGCGTGAAGTGCTACCGGCGCGTGGCACTGACGTGGTCGTCGACGGTTCTCCGGTCGGTCACGTGACATCGGCCGCCTATCATCACGAGCTCGGGCCGATAGCCCTTGCGCTCGTGAAATACATGACGGCCGACAATATCGACGTCGTTGTCGGTTCCGCTGAAAACGGGATCGCCGCCATGCTCGAACCAGTTGTCGCGCGCGACGATCGGCCTCGACCGGGCCAGGCCGCACGCGCGGCTTTTCGCCGCTCGCTGCTTTAGGTCGGCGTTTTCGGCGTTTGACCTCTGCCATTTGATGGCGGTACGGAAAGGGTTGGTTGACGGTGGTACAAGCCAGGGCTGCCGGCATCGATGAGCAGACAGCCTGCGCTCCGCCGTGGCGGCCGGTATCAAGTGCGCCGTCGTCGACAACGACTTCACACGAGAACAGGACTTCACAGCGGCGAGCTATCGGATCGAGGCTCTGATCGAGTTAAAAGACATCATCCTGTAGGTGGCCTGAAGATGCGGCGACGATGAGGTGCCGCTAGGCAACGGTCTGGCCTCCTCGCGAACTGGCGTGATTACCGCTGTCAGCTGGAGAGGTCACTTTGGCGTTTGTTTGACATTCACGGTGCTAGAACAACGCAGCTGTCTAACGAATCGTTTCGCCGGCTCTAGACGTCGAGGATTAACGTCACCGGGCCGTCGTTGACGAGACTCAAGAGCATGTGCGCGCCGAATTTGCCTGTCTCTACGTGAGCACCGCGAGCGCGGAGCGCGGCAACAACCGCGTCAACCAAAGGTTCGGCGACTTCCCGCGGCGCGGCGTCATTCCACGACGGACGTCGTCCTTTTCTTGTGTCGGCGTACAACGTGAACTGGCTGACCACCAGGAGCGGCGCATCGACGTCCGCGCACGACTTTTCGCCGTCGAGAATACGCAACGTATGCACCTTCGCCGCGAGCGCGCGAGCGTGCTCTTCGGTGTCGCCGTGCGTGACGCCGACGAGCAGCAGAAGGCCTTGACGGTTGATGGCGCCTACCGTTTCGCCGTCAACGACCACGTTCGCTTCGGTTACTCGCTGCACGACCGCACGCACGGGAGCATCCTGGCACGGACGCGCATATCAGCGTCCGAACAACCCGCGCTTCTTCTTCGGGGCCGGCGGCGGCACCGGCCGGGGTGCGGAGGGCCGATGCGAGGGGCCGCTTTGCGGCGGCTCGTCCTCGAAGCCCAGGCTGGAGAGTTCGCGAAGCAGCGATGCCGTATCGGTCAAATCACGCTGGACGATCGGTTGTGGCAAGCCGTCGTCTGGCTCTTCGTCGTCCGACGCATCAGGTTCATCGGGTCGCGGCGGCTGGAGCGTGGTCGCGCCGGTGCGGCTGAACTCCGACAACATCGCCGACGCTGAAGCCAGATGTGCCGATTCGGCGCTCGGTGCCACCGTCGGGACTTGCATCACCTGGACGGCGGCCAGTCGTTCGGCCTCGAGCCGTTCGGCTTCTAACCGCTCAGCTTCGAGGCGTTCGGCTTCGAGACGTTCGGCTTCGAGACGTTCGGCTTCGGCGCGGGCGGCTTCTTCGGCTTCGAGGCGTTCGGCTTCGAGACGTTCGGCTTCGGCGCGGGCGGCTTCTTCGGCGGCGAGGCGTTCGGTTTCTAACCGCTCAGCTTCGAGGCGTTCGGCTTCGGCGCGGGCGGCTTCTTCGGCGCGGGCGGCTTCTTCGGCGGCGAGGCGTTCGGCGGCGAGGCGTTCGGCTTCGAGGCGTTCGGCTTCGAGGCGTTCGGCTTCTAACCGTTCGGCTTCGGCGCGGGCGGCTTCTTCGGCTTCGAGCCTTTCGGCTTCGAGCCTTTCGGCTTCGAGCCTTTCGGCTTCGAGCCTTTCGGCTTCG
>JBDZVM010000001.1:6251-6327 GCA_040255675.1 Actinomycetales bacterium
AGCCGTTCGGCTTCGAGGCGCTCGGCTTCGAGGCGCTCGGCTTCTAACCGTTCGGCTTCTAACCGTTCGGCTTCGG
>JBDZVM010000001.1:6427-110582 GCA_040255675.1 Actinomycetales bacterium
GGGCGTCGTGTCGTCGGGCGAGGCGTCGCGCTCGTCGGGCGAGGCGTCGCGCTCGCCGCGCGCGTGGTCGTCGTCCGGAGCCAGATCCTCTTCGACGTCGACCAGGCCAGCTTGCACGAGAGAGCGGACGACGTTGCCCGCCTCGAAGAGCGTGAATCCGCATTCGCGGGCCAGCTCGGCCAGCGAGCGCTCACCGTCGATCTTGCACAGCAGCGACCAGGTGTCGGAGTCGAGCGCGACGTCGGCCTCGCCCCCCCGCGCCGCCAGCATGGGGACGGCGTTGGGGCCGTGCACCGAAACGATGATCTCGTCCCATTCGGCCCGCCTGGCTTGGACGGCTTCGAGGAGATCCGCGACCGAAGTCGGGGGAGCGACGTCCTCGCGTGTTTTTTCGCTCTTGCGGAATCGCCAGCGGCCGGTCTGCCAGCGCATCAGGTCGGTGAAGCCGTCGCGGACTTGTTCTTGGACGAACGCCTCCACCACGTCTTGCTCGACGAATCCGAGGTGAACGAGGAGTTCGCCGAGCCGCCAGCCTTGCAGTTCGGTTCGCTGGGCTTCGAGGGCCTCGGCGAGGTTTTCGGGGACGAGCGCGTTGCTGGAGATCAGTCGGGCACCGAGTTGTGGACGTTGCCCTGGCACGGAGACCGCGTAGACGAGCCCGCTTTTGACGTAGACGAGCGCTTCATCACCGGCGTCGTCGACGACGTGCAGGCAACCTGTGGCCGCTTCGGTGGCAAGATCGAGAAGGACGGTTTCGATCGGGGTAGTTGTCAGGTCGCCTTTAAGCACTGGCGACCTCCAACTTCTCGAGCGACGGTTGCGCTGGGCCGACCGTGACCCCTGGAGGGAGCCCGGCCCTTTCGAACCCTGTCTCGTTGCCATCGGCAGGTCGGATGCGAGCATTGAGCCATCCGGACCAACATCCCGGAGCAATCTGATGCCAATCTGGCGTTTCGGATCGGTATCGGTTCATGCCACGTCGTCCATGCGCGGCGCCCAGGGGCGCACACTTGGTTCGGTGCGTGGCGCCAGGGAGCGCACTTGGTCCCGTGCGTGGCACCATGGGCCGCAGCTTGATCTATCGATGGGCCCTGGTTCGGGGGCCCAGCAGGGCGTGTCATGATCCGCGTGATACGCATAACGAGCGACGACTCGACGGAGGAACGCAGGTGCCTGACGACCCAAGCGTCGACCTCTCGCAGGCCATCCCCGGCGGCAACCGCCGGATCGACCGCGTGCTGTCGGACGGGTATCTCGACGGCCTGGCCGAGTTGCCCCTGGCCGACGTACGCGCCCTGCGTGCGGAGGCCGAGCAGGAGGAAGCCGATCTGTCCTATCTGCGCCGGCTCTTGCAAGGGCGTGTCGACATCATCAAGGCCGAACTCGCCCGCCGCCGCGGCGAACTCGGCGAGGCGAGCAGCATCGTCGAGCAACTGCCGCGAATCCTTGCCGACGACCGTGGCCCGGCCTACGGCCTCGGTAGGCACTCCGCGGTCGAACCGTCGCGTGTCGAGGAGCATCGGCGATTGGTCGAGCGGTTGGTCGCCGACTCCGACTTGTCGGCGCTCGCTGGTCGTACTGCCGATCAGCTCGAAGAGACGCTCAGCCGGTTCGGCGATCACGAGCGGCACATTTCCGAACAGCGGCGGGCGGTGCAAGCGGTCATGGACTCGTGCACCAAGGAGATCACCCGCCGTTATCGCGACGGCGAGGCCGACGTCTCGGCCCTCTTGGGCGACGAGCGCGCCTGACGTCGTATCGGCCGGACGCCGAAAGCCCGCTTACCCGGCCGGGCACGTCGAGTCGGGCGCCGGCGCCTTGAGGCTGATCAGATACGCGTCGACATCCTTCGTGATACACGAAGTCTTGGGGTAGGCGGTGTGGCCGTCGCCGTCCCAGGTGAGCAGGTCGCCTGAACCGAGCAGCGAGGCTAGGTGTTGAGCACCCGAGATCGGCGTCGCCGGGTCGCCCGTCGTACCGATCACGAGCACGGTCGGCGCGTCACTGTCGGTCACTTTGATCGGTGTGTCAGCCGGCGCTTTCCATAAGCTGCACATGAAGAGGCTGGCGGCGGCAGCGCCGCCGAACAACGGATTGGCCGCCCGCCACAGCGGCTGCAGGGCTCTTGCCTCGGCAACTGACGGACGCTCGGTGTCGTCGGCGCATCCGATGGTCGCGTTCGCGTCTTCGATGTTGCTGTAGGTGCCGTCGGCGCGTCGTTCGTTGTACTGGTCGTCGAGTTGCAGGACGCCGGACCCGTCGCCGTGCGCGGCGTCCGACAAGGCCGTTTCGAGCTGACTCCACTGGCTTTCGTCGTAGAGCGCGGAGATGACCGCGAGCAAGATGGCGGGGCCTTCGACGACGCGTTTGTCTTTGGAGCTACCGCTCGGGATCGGCCTCGAATCGGCTTTGGTCATCAGGTCTTGCACGAACTGCCGCGGATCGGAGCCGAGCTTGCACGAATCTTGTTTCGTGCAGTTTTGCGCAAAGTGGCTGAACGCTAGTTGAAAACCGGCCGCTTGCGCCTTGTCTTGGGCGATGCTATCGATCGTCGGGTCGACCGCGCCGTCGAGCACCAGGGCACGCACCCGATCGGGGTACGCCGAGGCGTATTGCGCGCCGAGCAGCGTGCCGTACGAATAACCGAGATATGTCAGCTTGTCGTCGCCGAGCTTGGATCGCAACGCTTCCATGTCGCGCACGGTTTGCGCCGTCGAGTAAAACGTAAGGTCGTTGCCGTAGGTCTTGAAGCACTCGTCGGCAACTTTTTGGGCCTCGGCGACGGCCGCGTTCCATTGCGCGTCAGACGTCGGATCGGCCGGCATGTTCAGTTGCGCGTCTTTTTCCTTCGCCGGAATGCAGTTGATCGGACTGCTCAAGCCCACCCCGCGCGGGTCGAAGCCGACGATGTCGAAGCGGTCGAGAACCTCTTGCGGAAGTCCTTGGACGGCGAGATCGAGCGCGGCTTCAAGTCCTGATCCGCCGGGGCCTCCGGGATTGATGAGGAGCGAACCGATGCGGTCGTGCTGGCTCGCGGCCCTGATACGGACGACGGTGATCGACAGCGTCTTGCTGTCGGTCGGGGCCGCCCAATTGAGCGGCACTTTCATGACCGCGCGGTAGAACGACAGCTTGCGGTCGCTGACGCCCGAAAGGGCATTGTTCACCTGATTGCTGATGTCGTCCCAGTGCAGATCGGTGGCGAACCTGCCGGGGTTTTCGAGCCCGGCGCCGCTCGGCACCGGGCTGGACGGCGTTGAGATCGACTGCGACACGGCGCCTGTCGGCGGAGCGGACGACGTCGGGCTTGACGCGTGCTTGCCGGTGGTGCAGCCCGCCAGCGCCGTCAAGAACGCCAGACCGACGGCCGCCGCGCGAAACGATCGAGTGGGCGAAGGCACGACGCCAAGGCTACCGGCCGAATCTGGGTGCGCCGCGATTGCTTGCCGGCCGCTTGCATTTGCAAGCATGCCAGGCGAGACTGGCTTCATGGCCGATTCTTTTGATCTCGGCGAGTTCATCCGCCAGCAGCGTCGCAACGCCCAGATCTCGTTGCGCCAGCTGTCGAAACTCGCCGGTGTTTCCAACCCGTACCTCAGCCAAATCGAGCGTGGGCTTCGCCGTCCGAGTGCTGAAATCATGCAACAGATCGCGAAAGGCCTTCGCATCTCCGCCGAGGCGCTTTATGTGCAAGCCGGCATCCTCGACGAGCGGATCGCCGGTGGCGTCGTCGTCGACGCGGTACTCGCCGACGCCACCATCACCGAACGGCAAAAGCAGGTGATGCTCGAGGTGTACGACTCGTTCCGCAAGGAGAACGACCGCCGCTCGGCCGACGAAGCGATCGTGAAGCGCGCGGCCGAGCGAGCCCAGCCGTCAGACGACGCGTTCGCCGAGGCAGTAGACCAAATCGAGCCGGACGGCGAAGAGCGGCCGCCGCTCACGGTGACTCGCCCTTTACGCACGACCATGACTCGTCACGCGCCGCGGCGGCTGCCATGAGCGGCACCGACGACATCCTCAACGCCATGCGGCGCGTGGTGGGCGACAAGCCGGTCTATCTCGTCGCGGGCCTGAGCGATCTCGTGAACGAGAAGCTGCGGGAGGCGCAGACCGACTACAAAGAATTTCCGCTGAAAGCGGCGGGCACGCTGGCCGGGCAGTTCTTTCGCGCGAACTTGAAGGTCGGCGAGATTTACGACGATCTCACCCGGCGCGGCGAAGAGGCCATGGCGCGCATGCGCGGCGAAGAGGTCTACGCCGAAGAAGACGAGCCTTTCGTGCGCGAGCCGTACATGCCTGAGCCGTTACACCCGCCGGCAGAGGCGGCTCGCAAGGATCTCGCCAAGGTGGCTGAGAAGGCGCCCGCGAAGACCACGAAAAAGGCGCCCGCGAAGAAAGGCACTGCCGCGTCGAAGAAAACAGTTGGCGCGACGAAAAAAGCGGGCGCACAGAAAGCGGTCACGAAGAAAGCGCCCGTCAAGAAGGCGGCTCCTCGTCGTCGTCCGGGCCCCGAAAGCTAGATCAAGCGATCTCGTAGGCTTGCGTCATGGCAGACATGACGTATCGCCAACTCGGCGACTCCGGGCTCACAGTTTCGACTGTTGGTCTTGGCTGCAACAACATGGGTCGCCGCATCGACAAAGACCAAACGCGTGTGGTAGTCGATGCTGCTTTCGACGCGGGCATCACATTGTTCGACACCGCCGATGTCTACGGTGATCCCGTTGGCGCGTCCGAGGATTTCCTTGGCGAGGCTCTCGAGGGTCGGCGCGATCGCGTTGTTCTCGCGACGAAGTTCGGCAAGCCGATGCGCGGCACAGTGCTGCCTGAACACGAGGCGCGGGGTTCGCGGCGGTATATTCGCGCGGCTGTCGAGGCGTCGTTGCGCCGGCTCCGCACCGACTACCTCGACCTGTATCAGATGCACGAGCCTGATTTTCGGACCCCTATCGAAGAAACTCTCGACGCGCTCGACGAACTCGTGCGCGAAGGCAAGGTGCGCTACATCGGTTCGTCAAATTTCTCGGCGTGGCAAGTCATCGATGCCGACTGGACGGCGCGCGCCTCTGGCGCGACGCGCTTTATCAGCGCGCAAAACGAGTACAGCTTGCTGCGGCGCGATATTGAGGCCGAACTAGTACCGGCGTGCGAGCATGCAGGGGTCGGTGTCTTGCCGTTCTATCCTCTACGCAGCGGCTTGCTCACCGGCAAATACCGCCGCGGCGAGGCTCCGCCGTCCGGAACCCGATTGCACGCCGGTTCTTACGCCGAGTGGCTGTCGGCGGCCAACTGGGATGTGATCGAGGGGCTGCGGGCTTTTGCCGACGAACGCGGCATCACCATGCTCGACGTCGCGATCGGCGGGCTCGCCGCGCAGCCGGCCGTCGCCAGCGTGATCGCCGGTGCGACGAAGCCCGAGCAGGTGCGTGCCAATGCGCGCGCAGGCCTTTGGGAGCCGACGGCCGACGACCTAGTGAGGATCGACGACATCACCGGCGCCGTTCGCGGCTGACACTTGCGATGGGGTTCGTCTCGCACCTGGTGTGGTTGGCGTCGTTGGGCATTCTGTCGACGCCGCGACTCGTACAACCGAGGGCTGGGTTACGGGCACCATCTACATCAACAAGAGTGAAACGTTGAAGGCTGCGTCGTAAGGCTTGGCCAGACAACACCGCAAGGCTGCGAAGTCCGCCGGCTACCAGGTGTATGGCATCAATCCGTTGCAGGCCGCTCGGTACCGGGACCGCCGCCGTCACGGGCTCGGGCTTGGGCTCGGGTCATCGAGCTTCGCACGTAGAGACTCTGCTGCCGAGTAGCCCGAAGAAGGGCGACGTGTTGTATTGACAGCCTGCCTGATCCGAATGCGATCATTTGCGGGCCGGCTCGGCCCAGAGCCGGCCACTTGGGAAGGGGGAAACTGCGAGATTTCCAGTTCGTAACTTGGCCGAGTTCGGAGTGCTGATCGCACTTCTGGGCACGGCGCCGCCTGCGCGGGCTGCATCTGAAGCGAGTTCGACGACGCGGCCGATCAGCGCGATTGCGACGATCGGTGGCAGTAACGTCGGTGGCAGTAACCAGGCGGCGGCTGCGGAGGCTGCACAGTGTGGCAAGCCGGTGTCGGCGCGGGTTGGAGCCTGGTTCTGTGTAGACGACAATGCAACCCGCGCGGCCGCAGGTCGCAGAGCGGCCCCAGGCGCCAGTCCACAGGCGGTTACGCAGGCGAGTGGGAATGGTACCTACTGCATGACGAGTGGCTGTTACGACCAGTACGGCGTGACGAGCGCGGACTATGAACAGACTGGGGACTGGGGCTGGGACGGAACGACGCTCGGTTTAGCCGAGACTTACGTCGAATGGACGCTGAACGGAGCACAGAACACTGCCAAACCATTTGAGTACCACACCTCAGTGCCTACGAAGAATGTTTTGTTCGAAGGCAACTTGTTGTACGGCGGCGTGGGCCAGCTCGGCACGCAGGTCTCAGGAAAGATCGGTACCTACGCGATCAGCAGCGTGCCCGCATGGGAGAACGTCTATTGGCAGCCAAACGGCTACAAGTCCTACGACTCCAGCAAAAGCTGCTACTCCCAGCTTGACGGGTGGACGTGGAGCTACGGCAACTACCCAGGTTACTGGTACGTGTCCGTGAAAAGCATCGTGTATTGCAAGTCAGGCTCGGCCTATTACTTCCAAGGCGATAATGCTCTGCCTGCATCGCCGACGAAGGCTGGCTGGAGCAGCTAACGACCCTCAACCGAAGTCGAAGAACATGAGCCGCCGCACGGATGCGTTGGAGACGCCGGCCGACCTGTTGGGTCGTCGTCTCCAACGGTTCGGTCTGGCCATGCAGTCGACGCGATTGCACGGCGTTATCCCGGACGAGGTATCCGGTGACGAGCATTTGGAACTACTGCGCCAGGTGCTCACAACGCTCGCTGAAGATCCCGCCGTCCCGCCGGAATTTGAAGCGGAGGCGAAGCGACTTCTTCGGGTTGCTGACAACTTGCCGAAAGCTATCGGGCGTTGCGGAACGGTCTACGCCGCTTGGGCTTCATCGCATCGGCGTCGCCGCGACGAAGCCGGTTGCTACACGTGCTACTGGGACCAAGCCCCGGATGGAACGCCAGCATTTCTCGAGCAAGGCCCACAGGTGCCTGACCTAGATCTCGTGCGCGAGTGGGCACACGCCCGATCGGACAGAGTTTACGTGCGACCGGCATGGGCTCCGGATACAGCATTTTGGGCGGGCGCGCCGACACTTCGCCCGAACAATATAGAGCCGCTACGCGACGCCTCGAAGTGATCAGGCTGCCACCCGCGTCGTGTAATGGCGCCGCGATCCGCTCACGCCACCGCTGCTCAAATTTGAAGAGACTACTTCAGGGATCTCTTTGCTTGGTGGCATCTTCCGGATGATTCTCGCTCGTCGCGGCATGGGCAGCGGTAGACAACGAGTGCCCGAAGACAGAGATCATCCTGCCGTCCGCCGTGCCGTATGAGCGACCGTTGGCACCTGACGCCTCCTCAGGCGCAGTACCCGTCACCGTAACGATCTGGTGCGGATCGACGACATCACCGGCGCGGCTCGCGGCTGACATTTGGCGCGCTGGCCGGTTACCGTGATGTCGTGGGGCACGCGATGGGATTCATCTCGCAACTGGTGTGGCTGGCGTCGCTCGGCATTCAGGTCTACGCGCTGGTCGATGCCGCGATTCGGCCTGCCGCGGCGTATGAGGCGGCCGGCAAGCTGACGAAGGGCGCGTGGGTGGCGATTTTGGCCGTTTGCCTGGTCGTCGGCCTGGCGATCGGGTGGTATTCGATGTTCGGCTTGGCTGCGATCGTCGCGACGATCGTGTATTTCGTCGACGTCCGGCCCGCGTTGCGCCGTCTCGGCGGGTAGTTCGGCCGTGGCGCGCATCAACCTCGTGTTGGGCGACATCACCGAGCAGCGGGTCGACGCCATCGTCAACGCGGCGAACTCGTCGCTGATGGGCGGCGGTGGTGTCGACGGCGCGATCCACCGTCGCGGCGGTCCGGCGATTCTCGAGGAGTGCCGCGCGCTGCGGGCCACTCGATTCGGTTCTGGCCTGCCGACCGGCGAAGCTGTCGCGACGACGGCGGGCAACTTGCCCGCGCGGTGGGTGGTGCACACCGTCGGGCCGGTGTACGCGAAGAGCGAGGATCGCTCCCACCTGCTGGTGTCCGCTTATCGTGAGTCGCTGCGAGTAGCCGATGAGCTCGGCGCGCAAAGCGTCGCGTTTCCCGCTATTTCAGCGGGCATTTACGGCTGGCCGGCGCACGACGCGGCGCGCATCGCCGTCACGACCGTATTCGCGACACCAACATCGGTCGGCGAAGTTCGGTTCGTGCTCTTCAGCCAACCCATCTATGACGAGTTCGAGAAAGTCGCCTCTGAGTTCGGCGCGTGAGACGCGAACGCCGCCGGCTAGCCGAGACCGGCGGTGAGGTCGAGGTCGTTCGGCGGTTCAGCTGGACAAACCCAATGGATGTAGGGCTTTCCCCATTCGTCGTGGTAGTGGTTGGCACGCGACACCATATGCGCGAAAGCTGACTCGAACGCGACGACGTCGTGAGCCCGAATCGCCTTTTTCACCGGTTCGCAGTCTTCGGCGAGAAACGACTTGATTGGTGTTTCGTACTTCGGCCGCGAGAACGCGCACAGTGCGAGCTGTTTGACGACCGACTTGTAGAAATACTCGGCGAGCCGCCAGTTGCCGGCGCGACCGGCGTAATACAGCCGGTGCATGCGCGGCCCGATCTCGGCCATCAACCGGTCGAGGCCCGGCTGCATGCGGGCAAGCTCGTCGAGCGTCAGCTCGCGCTTGCCGTTGTGCACGATATGCGTGTGCTCGCTCATGAGTGTGCCTTGTCCGTGCGATGCAACTTGTGTTGAGCCGCTTGCGCTAACGGCCGCACGACCAGCAAATCGACGTTCACGTGCGGCGGTCTGGTGACACACCACGCGACGCAGTCGGCGATGTCGTCGGCGGTCAGGGGTTCGTCGACCCCTTCGTATACCCGCTCCGCGCGCCGCGCGTCGCCGCGAAACCGCACGAGGCCGAACTCGTCGGTGCGTACCAGGCCTGGTGCTATCTCGGTCACCCGCACCGGTTGACCACACAGCTCGAGGCGCAGTGTTTCCGTGAGGGCGGTCGCGCCGTGTTTTGCCGCCGTGTAGCCGGCTCCGCCTTCGTAGACGATGTGTCCGGCGGTCGACGACATGACGACAACATGGCCGTCGCCAGAAGCGATCAGTTTCGGTAGCAGCGCTTGGGTGACCCGCAGCACCCCTAACACGTTGACGTCGAACATTGCCTGCCAATCGTCGGGGTTGGCCTCGGCGATCGGCTCGAGCCCGATCGCGCCGCCCGCGTCGTTGACGAGCACCCGGCATTGCGGCACCGCGGCCGCGAACTCCGCCACCGACGAGGCCGACGTGACGTCGAGCACGATGGCCCGGCCGCCGATCTCGCCCGCGAGCGCGTCCAAGCGGTCACGCCGGCGAGCCGCGCACACGACGTCGAACCCCTCCGCGGCCAACCGCCGGGCGGTCGCCGCGCCAATCCCGCTGCTCGCGCCCGTCACGACCGCCGTGCCGCGTCCTCGGGCGATGCAAGTCTCCGTGTTGTCCATGCTCTCCATGCAGGGCATCTTCGCAGCCCCGCGCCCCGTCCCCGATCGCGCCGCTCGCCGTCCCCTTTTCGAGCAGATTGCGGTCGTCGGGAATCGACGGCGTCGTTTCGTGGTTCGAGTTGCCGGACGGCATCTGCATGTCAGTACCGTCATGCCGTCGTAAGCGAACCCGCCGTCCGGCATTTTCGACGCTCTGCTTTCGATGTTTCGGAGGTACCGCTCGTGTCCGACGCCGCCAGCCGTCCCGGCCCCGCGCGCGCCGTCGAGGCGCGCGTAGCTCGCCTCGACAGACGTAGCCGCCTGCCCCTTCGCCGCGTTGCGATGTTGAGTTTGCACACGTCGCCCGTCGAGCAGCCCGGAATCGGCGATGCCGGTGGCATGAACGTTTACGTGTGCGAGTTGGCGAAGCGGCTGGCCGCCATGGGCGTCGAGGTCGAGGTTTTCACCCGAGCTACGTCGAGCGATGTGCCGCCTAAGATCGAGATGGCGCCGGGGTTCGTCGTCCGCAATGTCGTGGCCGGCCCGCTCGAGCCGCTGCCCAAACAAGACTTGCCGTCACAGCTTTGCGCCTTCACGGCCGCCGTGCTGCGTGCCGAGGCGGCCCGAGAGCCCGGCTGGTACGACCTCGTGCACTCGCACTACTGGCTGTCGGGCCAGGTCGGCTGGCTGGCCAAGGAGCGTTGGGGTGTGCCGCTCGTGCACACCATGCACACCATGGCAAAGGTCAAGAACGCCTCGCTTGCCGAAGGAGACGCGCCCGAGCCGTCGGCGCGGGCGATCGGCGAGGCGCAGGTCGTCGAAGCCGCCGACCGGCTTGTCGCGAGCACGGACGCCGAGGCGCGCCAGCTCGTCGAGTTGTACGACGCCGACGCCGACTCGATCAGCGTGGTGCCCCCGGGGGTCGACCTCAGGCTGTATCGGCCGGAGTCGCAAGCGGCGGCGCGAGCGCGGCTCGGGCTTCCCACGGACAAAGAAATCATGCTGTTTGTCGGACGCATCCAGCCGCTCAAGGCCCCCGATTTGCTGATTCGCGCGCTGGCGCTCATGGTCGAACGTGAGCCGCGACTTCGTGATCGCCTGCTCGCCGTGGTCGTCGGCGGCCCGAGCGGCAGCGGCGTCGCCGAGCCGCACCATCTCGATCGCCTTGCCCGCCGCCTCGGTGTTCGCGGCTTGGTGCGCTTCGAACGTCCGACCTCCGGAGAGCGGCTCGCCGATTTCTACCGCGCCGCTACGGTCACCGTGGTGCCGTCGTACAGCGAATCGTTCGGACTGGTCGCGCTCGAGTCGCAGGCTTGCGGCACTCCCGTGGTCGCGGCGCGGGTCGGCGGCCTCACCACAGCGGTTGCCGACGGTGTTTCGGGCGTACTCGTCGACGGTCACGACCCGGCCACCTATGCCGCCGTCCTCGACACGATCATCGCGGACGACGAAGAGCGGCGCGCGTTGTCCACAGGCGCCGTCTCGCACGCCGCGAAGTTTGGTTGGGACCGTACGGTGGAAGGTGTGCTGGCCGCCTACGCCCATGCCAAGGTGGCCGCCGAGGAGGCTGTCGCAGGCGTTGGGTAGGTAGAGCTTCATGAGCTGGCTCGCTCGCACCGAGATCGACGAAGTGATCAGGTCGACGCTCGATGAGCGAGCGATCGATTACGAGCGCACCTCCGATGCCGTCTACGTCGTGAAGTTGCGCGGCGTCCACCGGCTGCTGACGGCGGCACGTATCGTCGTCGGCGATCAGAGTCTGCTCGTCGAGGCGTTCTTCGTCCGCCGCCCCGACGAAAACGCCGAAGCGTTCTACCGGTTCTTGCTCGAGCGAAACGGCCGCATGTACGGCGTGCATTTCGCGATCGACGCGCGCGGCGATGTCTATTTGATCGGGCGGTTGCCTTTGCTCGCGGTCACTCCCGACGAACTCGACCGGGTGCTCGGCTGCGTGCTGACCTATGCCGACGAGACGTTCGACGCGGCGCTCGAAATCGGCTTTGCCGGGAGCATCAGGCGCGAATTCGACTGGCGCACGTCGCGTGGCGAATCGGTCGAGAACTTGCGGGCGTTCGCCCGCATCACCGATGGCGATCCGGCCGGTGGGCGGCATCGCCGTCCGCTCGTGCCGTAACGGCCTTTCGCCGAATCCGCCGCGACCCGTGCGCCTAGCGCGGGCCGCCATCTGGCACGCTTAAGCCATGCCTGCACACACGTCGTCCGACGAATACACGCTCGTTTTGCTGCGCCATGGTGAAAGCGAGTGGAACGCGAAGAACCTGTTCACCGGCTGGGTCGACGTCGACCTGTCGGCCGCGGGCGAGGCCGAAGCGGCGAACGGTGGCCGCATGCTCGCCGAGCACGGGTTGCGGCCCGGCGTCGTGCACACGTCGGTGCTTCGTCGGGCGATCCGGACGGCGAATATCGCGCTCGACGCGGCCGATCTGCACTGGCTTCCGGTCAAACGTAGCTGGCGCTTGAACGAGCGGCATTACGGCGCGCTGCAGGGCAAAGACAAAAAAGCGACGTTGCAGGCGTTCGGCGAAGAGCAGTTCATGCTGTGGCGGCGCTCGTATGACGTGCCGCCGCCGCAGATCGACCCTGACGACGAATTCGCGCAGACGAACGACCTTCGTTACGCGTCGATGCCGCCGGAATTGCTACCTCGCACCGAGTGCTTGAAGGATGTCGTCGGCCGGCTTTTGCCTTACTGGTATGACGAAATCGTGCCCGACCTGCGCACGCGCAAGACCGTGCTCATCGCCGCGCACGGCAACTCGCTGCGGGCATTGGTCAAGCACCTCGATCAGATTTCGGACGACGAGATCGCCGCGCTCAACATTCCGACCGGAAATCCGCTCGTCTACCGGCTCGACGCCTCGATGCGGCCGGTCGCGCCTGGCGAGTACCTCGACCCCGAGGCCGCCGCCGCTGGCGCGGCGGCGGTTGCCAGCCAAGGCCGCTAGGCCGCTAGGCCCCTACGACTCCTCCGTGATCACGAAGACTTTTCGGCACCTAAAGGGGTAATAGTCTTCACGATCATGGTGAGGTCGGCGGCGCGCTCAGGACGACGCCGGCGGGCTGCTCGGTAAGAACGACGAGCCGACCGCTTCGCTTCCTATGACGGGCACGACGACGTCAGACACGCTGCCGGCGTTCTGGAATTTCAGGCTCACTCGCACCGACTGCCCTTGCCACAAATCCTGGGTGAGTGGCGTGAGAGCGACGACGATGCGCGCTGAGCCGGGCGCGACCGACGTCTTGGCCGGGACGACGGTGTCTCCGACCGGCAGCGTTTGCGATGCGACGCTGGTCGGGCTGGCTGACTGCGACGCGGCCGGCGATCCCGCCGTTTGCGACGCGCTTGCCGGTGCGGACGCCGAGGCGCTCGTGAACTGCAGCGGCACCGCCTCGGCGGAGGCCGTCACCAACTCGTCGGGTTCGCCGGACATGTTCGTGGCGGTGAACTGTATGTATGCGGTACCGCCGGTCTGCTCTTTGTTGCCGTCCGGCAACGCGACGATGAGGCCGTCGATCAGCAAGTTCGGCGTCACCTTGACGCTGGTGGCTTGCAGGTTCGCGATGGCCAGCCGGGTCGGGGCGCTGAAGCCGGTGGCGCACCCGGCAAGCGCGAGGGCCGCCAAGGCAGCGGTGATGGCGACGATAGAACGCGCGATCAAGCTCCGGCGCCCGATCAAGCTACGGCGCACGATCAGGCTTCGGGGTTTTTTCGGGCTCACGAAAGGTCCCTTCCGGCCGCGGGTCACGCCGGTAGCGTAACGACCGCGCCTTCGCGGGATTACCGTGCCCTGGTGCTGGGGCGGCTCGGCTATGGCGCGGGCGACATCGGGCCGCGGTGCTTGAGGTCGGCGAGGGAGGGCCCGAGGGCGCCTCCCGCCGGGTAGTTCCGGATGACGCGTTCGGTGACCCCGTCGGCATGAACCGGCACGATGGTTAAGCCTCGAGGGGCGTAAGCGGCGACGAAATCGCCGGTGTCGTCAACGAACGCGCGCACGTTCGAGGGCCGCATCTGACCGGCAAGTCGCTCGATTTGAACCGCCTGCGTGTTGTCGCCGACGAGATCGACGGGCACGCTGTTGATCACTGCCTCGCGGCTGAGGGAGGCGAGCGTCGTGTCACACGCGCAGTCCACGGGGACGACGACGATCAGCGCCGGCCGCAAATCTCGGACGTTGAACGAGGTGCCTTCGCCGGTCGAGAGCAGCACGTTCGGGAGAAGGCCGCCCGGCGTGCCCGGTGGCGCGATCGGCGACGCGAGGTCGAGCGAGGCGGCGATCGGGGGTGTCTTGGCACCGCGAAGGGTGAGGAAGGACACGGAAGCGCCGAGCATCGCGAGCGCGATCAGTACGGTCGCGAGGAACATACCCGACAGGCCGCTGTCTTTGTGCCCGTTCTTGAATACGAAATGGTCGAGGAATTCGCGCCGGCGCCGCCACTTCTGCTCGCGTCGCCACGCCTGGAGGTCGCGGTCTAGTTCGGAGGCGTCGTCGGGGACGACGAACGAGTTGCTGATATCGCCCGAACCGTCGAGAACGCCGTCGATGTTTTGGCCAGCGCCGTCGGGAATACGGCCGTCGGGAATACGGCCGCCGGGGAAATGTTCGTCGTGAAAATGCCCGCCGGGCAAATGGTTATCGCGAAAATGCCCCTCGCGGAACTGGCCATCGTCGAATTTGTCGCTGTCGCTGCCGCCCGCACGACCGTCGCCGCCGTCCGGCGGCTCCACCGAATGTCGACTCATGACAGCTGCTCCCGCACGGCCGGTGATCGAGGTCGCGAGGCACGCCGTCGTCGCCGTCCTTCCTCCAGTATGGCCTCGCCGCCGGGGTCCAACCGGTCGGCCCGAAAGGACTGTGCCGGTGGCGGCAGACGTGTCCTACGGCACATTTAGGTCTGCTTGTCAAGCCCTCTATCGAGTGCTTTCGATCTTGGTTTAGTGGATCAATAGGCCTCTGACCTGCGAGGATGCAAACGACGACCAGACCGCGGACCCCTTACGCGTGGTATCCTCGACGTGGCGGAAGGGGTTTGTGCCACATGACGTTCCAAGTCGGCGAGACGGTCGTTTACCCGCATCACGGGGCGGCTTTGATCGAAGCCATCGAGAATCGCGTGATCAACGGCCAAGAAAAGATGTACCTCGTCTTGAAGGTCGCCCAAGGTGATCTCACGGTTCGGGTCCCCGCGGAAAATGCTGAATTCGTGGGGGTTCGCGACGTCGTCGGGCAAGACGGCCTCGACCGTGTGTTCGAGGTATTGCGTGCCCCGCACACCGAAGAGCCGACCAACTGGTCGCGCCGCTACAAGGCCAACCTTGAAAAGCTCGCCTCCGGCGACGTCAACAAGGTGGCGGAGGTGGTCCGCGATCTGTGGCGCCGCGACCGCGAGCGAGGGCTTTCCGCGGGCGAAAAGCGCATGTTGGCGAAGGCTCGGCAAATTCTCGTCAGCGAACTCGCGCTCGCCGAGGGCACCAACGAAGACAAAGCCGAGGCCATCCTCGACGAAGTTCTCGCGTCCTGACGTTCGCGTTCTGAAAGCCGAAGCGTCGCCGTTTCGGTGGCGCGCCGCGTCCGGCGAAATTCGGCACGCGGCCTGACGCATTCGCGCGGTACCGCCGTTACCTCCGCGTGGTCGCACTTCGACACGCCTACGATGGGAGTCCGCATCGCGGGGAGCCGCCCTGCGGTGCTGACGCCCTGCCGGCCACCCAGCCGTCGCGGGCCGAGCCCGGAGCTGCCATGACCTCGAACATGACATCGAAGAAGCGCGCGCCCACCGGCGTGGTCGACCTCTTGCGTCTGTTCGTGGTCTTGTTCTGCGCCGCCATCGGGTATCAAGTCGCGCAACATCTGCAAAGCGACGCGTCGTCGGTGCTCGGCCCGTTCAACGGGGCCGCGATCGGCATCATCGTGGGTTCCGGCGTCGGCTACGTCATCGGGGGCGTGCTCGGGCGCACCGCGATAAGCGTCGTCGGCCGCACCGAGTTGTCGCTGCGCGAGGTTTCTGCCGAGCAACTGGTCGCTGGAGTATTCGGCGCGGCAGTCGGCGCTCTCGTCGGTGCCGCGCTCACCTGGTGGGTTTTCCTCGTCGTCCCGACCGTTTTCGCGTTTCCGGTGTTCGGTTTCGTCGTCGCCGTCCTGGCTCTGCTCGGATACCGCATGGGTGCCGCCCGCCGCGAAGAGATGCTGCGAATCTTCGGTTCGCACGCGGGCATGGCGCCACGACCCGTCGAGGTTTCTTCGCTACCGCGAATAGTCGACACGTCGATCGCCATTGACGGCCGCATTCTCGACGTCGCCCGCGCCGGCTTCTTGTTCGGAAAATTCCTGATCCCCTCGCCGGTGCTCGGCGAGTTGCAGGCGCTCGCCGACGCCGGCGACGACCTCCGTCGCACGAAAGGACGACGTGGGCTCGCCGCCCTCGAAGCGCTCAAGCGTGAACCGGGCTGTGTCGTCGAAGTCTTGGACGACGACGTGCCCGCGGTGCCCGAGGTCGACGCCAAGTTGATCCGGATTTGCCTCGACCGCCAGCTTCCGCTGCTGACTCTCGACACCAACCTTGCCAAGGTGGCGGCGCTGGCCGGCGTCCACGTGATGAACGTGCACGCGCTCGCGCTCGCGCTGCGTCCGCAAGTGAGCGCGGGCGACGACATCGCCGTCCATTTGCTCCGTGCCGGCAAGGAGCCCGGACAGGCCGTCGGCTATCTCGATGACGGCACGATGGTGGTGGCCGAGCGCTCGCGCGAGCGCGTTGGCGAGGAGGTCAGCGTGCGGGTCACGAGCGTGCTCACCACCGCCAACGGCCGCATGGTGTTCGGTCAGCCGGTCGACGACGAACCTCGCGCGCCGCGCGCGCGCCCCGCGCCGCCGCGGCATGACGGCGCGAGCCGAGTAGGGCACACGCCGTGAGCGTCGCGGCCGTCGTTCCCGCCGCTGGCCGAGGCGAGCGGCTTGGCCCAGGTCAGCCGAAAGCGCTGCGCACGCTCGGCGGCGTGCCGATGCTCGTGCACGCGGTGCGCGCGCTGTCACGGGCGCGCATGGTCGACATCGTCGTCGTCGCGGTGCCGCCCGCCGACCTCTCCGGCGTCACCGCGTTGCTCGGCATGCACGACTTGGCGGCTGAGGTCAGCGTGGTCGCTGGGGGAGCCGAACGGCACGAGTCGGTCGCGCTGGCCCTCGAGGCACTGCCGGCCGACGTCACGACGGTGCTTGTGCACGATGCCGCCCGCCCGCTTGCTCCGAGCGAACTCGTCGACTCGGTGGCGAGCGCTGTGCTGGCAGGCCATCGCGCGGTTGTGCCGGGCGTGCCGATCACCGACACCGTCAAGCGGCTCGGCGCCGGCGGAGAATCCTTCGAGGCGGTCGCCGAGACGTTGCCTCGGTCGGACTTGCGGGCGATCCAGACGCCTCAGGGGTTCGACCGCCGCCTGCTCGCCGAGGCGTACGAAGCGGCGCGTCACCTCGACGGTGCCGCCGCGATTGCCGACGACGCGCGCTTGGTCGAGATGCTCGGGGTGCCCGTTGTCGTCGTGCCCGGATCTGCCGAGGCGTTCAAGATCGTAAAACCGATCGACTTGATCCTCGCCGAAGCGGTGCTCGCCGACCGTCGAGCGGCGGGTGCGCTGTGACGCCAGCTGACCGGCCGCAGGCTGACCAGCTGCCGGCCCACCAGCTGCCGGTGCTGCCGCGCATCGGCATCGGGGTCGACGTTCATCCGTTCGAACCGGGCCGCGATTTGTGGGTCGCGGGTCTGCATTGGCCCGGCGAGACCGGGCTTTCCGGCCATTCCGACGGCGACGTCGTCGCGCACGCCGCCTGCGACGCGCTGCTGTCGGCGTCCGGCTTGGGAGATTTGGGCAGCCAGTTCGGCGTGAGCGAAACGAGATGGGCCGGAGCGTCGGGCCCTGCGTTGCTGGCCGAGACGGCCCGACGGGTGCGCAGGGCCGGCTACGAGATCGGCAACGTCGCCGTGCAGCTCGTGGGTAACTCACCCCGGCTCGGGCCCCGCCGTGACGAAGCGCAGGAGGCACTCGGCTCGGCGCTGGGTGCGCCGATCAGCGTGTCGGCGACGACCACCGACGGTCTTGGCTTAACTGGTCGCGGCGAGGGATTGGCGGCGATCGCGACCGCGTTGGTGCGCGAGCGAAGTTGATCGCGAGACCCAATACGCTTGGTCGCATGACGCTTCGCCTGTACGACACCGGCACCCGCCAGGTGCGCGAGTTCACGCCGCTCGTGCCGGGTCAGGCGACGATCTACCTGTGCGGCGCCACCGTGCAAGCACCGCCGCACATCGGGCACGTGCGGTCGGCGGTGGCCTTCGACGTCGTGCGGCGCTGGCTTTCGGCCGCCGGCCTCGACGTCATTTTTTGCCGCAATGTCACCGACATCGACGACAAGATCATCAAGGTCGCCGCTGACGAGGGCGTGCCCTGGTGGCGGGTCGCCGCGCGCAACCAGCGACTCTTCGACGACGCGTACGCCGTGCTCGGATGCTTGCCACCCACCATCGACCCGCGCGCGACCGGCCACGTGCCCGAGATGATCGTGTTGATGCGCCGGCTGATCGAAGCGGGCCACGCGTACGCCGCCGACGGCGACGTCTATTTTTCGGTGCGGTCGTTTCCTTCATACGGCTCGTTGTCGGGGCAAGACCCGTCGGCGATGCAGCAAGGTGAAACGGACGTCGAAAACAAGCGCGACCCCCTCGATTTCGCGCTCTGGAAGCACAAAAAGCCCGGTGAGCCGGCCTGGGAAACGCCGTGGGGCGAGGGGCGTCCGGGCTGGCATCTCGAATGCTCCGCAATGTCGACGAAGTATTTGGGCGCGGCGTTTGATATTCACGGTGGCGGGCTCGATTTGCTCTTCCCGCACCACGAAAACGAGCAGGCGCAATCACGCGCGGCCGGTGACGCGTTCGCGAATTTCTGGGTGCACAACGGGCTGGTGACCCTCGGCGGCGACAAGATGAGCAAGTCGCTCGGAAATACCTTGTCGATCGAGCATTTACTCCAACACGTACGTGCCGTCGAATTGCGCTATTACCTGGTGGCGCCGCATTATCGCTCGACTCTCGACTACACGCCGGCCTCGCTGGAAGAAGCGGCCACCGCGTATCGGCGCATCGAAGGATTCGTCGAGCGGGCCGAAGAGTTGATCGGTCGCGTCACGCCCGATCTGGCTCGGCTGCCTGCCGATTTTTCGGCGGCCATGGACGACGACCTGGCGGTGCCGCAGGCGCTCGCCGTCCTGCATAACACCGTGCGCGAGGGCAACGCGGCACTGGCCGAAGCCGACAAGGCGCGAGTAGGTGAGCGGCTGGCTGAAGTCGCGGCCATGCTGCACGTGCTCGGGCTCGATATTGCCGAGACCGGCGAGAGCGACGAGGGTCTGCGTGGCGTGGTCGATTCGTTGGTGTCGCTCGCTTTAGACCAGCGCGCGGCTGCCCGGGCCCGCAAAGACTACGCGGCGGCCGACGCGATCCGGGCCTCGCTCGGCGAGGCCGGCGTCGCCGTCGAAGACACGCCGGCCGGTGCGCGCTGGCAACTCCGGAAGGATTGATTCGTGGCGGGTGGCAAAAAAGGCGGTCAGGGCGGGCGAGGCGCCAAGCCCGGATCGCACCGCAAAGGCGCGTCGGTCGGCTCCGGAGGCCAGCGGCGTAAAGGCCTGGAAGGCCGCGGGCCCACACCGCCGGCCGAGTTGCGCAAGGGGCATCCGGCCGCTCGGCGTAAGGCCGCGGCAACGCGCCGAGCCGCCGGGCCGGGTGGCGCCGCTGTTCGTCGTCCGGTAAGAACCACGAGACCGGACGGCGGCGGGCCCGAAACCGTGGCCGGTCGCAATCCCGTCGTCGAGGCGTTGCGGGCTGGGGTTCCGGCGTCCGCGCTTTATGTCGCGACCGGCATCGACATCGACGAGCGGGTGCGCGAGGCCATCAAACTGGCGAAGCAGCACGGCGTGCCGCTGCTCGACGCCGACCGGCGCGAACTCGACCGCTACGCGAAAGTGCACCAGGGCCTTGTGTTGCAGGTGCCGCCGTTTTCGTACCTGCATCCAGACGACATGCTCGACCGCGCGTTTTCGTCGGGTGTGCCGCTGATCGTCGCGCTCGACGGCGTGACCGATCCGCACAACCTCGGTGCCGTCGTGCGCTCGGTCGCCGCCTTTGGTGGGCACGGCGTTTTGGTGCCCGAGCGGCGGGCGGCGGGAATGACCGCGAGCGCCTGGAAAGCCTCGGCCGGCGCGGCGGCCCGCGTGCCGGTGGCGCGAGCGACCAACCTGGTGCGGGCGCTGACGTCGTACGCCGAGCGGGGGCTGTTGATTGTCGGGCTCGCCGCCGGCGGTTCGCTCGAGCTCGGCGACCTCGAGGCGGCGACCGATCCGCTCGTGCTGGTTGCCGGTTCTGAAGGCAAGGGATTGTCGCGGTTGGTACAGGAGCGCTGCGACCTCGTCGTCCGCATTCCTATCGCGGCCGCGACCGAATCGCTGAATGCTTCCGTGGCGGCCGGCGTCGCGTTGTACGAGGTGGCTCGCCGCCGCACGACGCCCCATCCCCTCCCATGATCACGAAGACTCTTCGACACCTATGGGGGTAGAAGTTTTCGTGATCACGGGTTCGTCGCCAAGTACCGCCTGCTCGTCTGGGCGAAACCGCAGCACGGTGTCGATGTACGACGTGGTTGCGGCGTCCATGCCGACGTCGTGACCCGCGGCCTCAGACAGGTACCACCGGTGCACGAGCACCTCGTGGAACAGCTCAGCAGGTTCAAGCTTGCCGCTCAGATCCGGAGGAATCTGCTCGACGACCGGCTCGAACACATCGGTGAGCCAATGCCGCGCGACGACTTCCTCGTCGACGTCAACCCCCGGCATGACGGCGGCGGCGCGGTAACTGTCGAGGTCGTTGAGCAGGCGGCGCGCCTGGTTTTCTTCGACGTCAAGACCGGTGAGCTGTGAGAGCCGGCGCTTGTGGTGGCCGGCCTCGACGACCTGTGTTCGCAACTTGAGCCGGTGCCCGCCGGCTTCGTCGACCAGTTGCAGTTCGCCCACGTCGTAACCCAGGTCGTTGAGCCGTTGCAGCCGCTGGTCGATGCGCCACCACTCGTTCGGGTCGACGTATTCGCTTCGAGTTAGCTCCGACCACAGCGCTTCGTAGCGGGCGACGACGCCGTCGCCGATCGCCACCGGGTCGACGGTGTCGGTGACCATGCCGGCGGCCTCGAGGTCGAACAGCTCGCCCGCGATATTGGTCGACGCGATGTCGAGGTCGTGAGCACGCTGGCCGTCGGAGAGCGCGTCGTGCAACTCACCAGTCTCGGCGTCGACGAGATACGCCGCGAGGGCCCCGGCGTCGCGGCGAAACAGCGTGTTCGACAGCGAGCAGTCTTTCCACGCGAAGCCAACCAGGTGCAGCCGCACGAGAAGCTGTGCCAGCGCGTCGAGCAGCTTGTCGGCCAGTTCGGGATCAAGGCGCCGGGAGAACAGCGCACGATACGGCAGCGAGTACCGCAGATGCTTGGTAACGAGCGCGGAGTCGAGGGTTTCGCCGTCCGGCTTGATCCGCTCGATCACGACGCCACGCGCGCGGACTACGGGAACTTCGCGCTTGGCGAGCTCGCGCAGCAACCGATACTCGCGCTCGGCAACGCTTTGCGGAAGCTCTTTGATCGCGTAGACCGTGCCGGAAACACGCACGAACCGGACGACGTGCCGCGAGATGCCTCGCGGCAACGACACCAGCGTGTCGACCGGCCAATCTTCGAGCGGGACCGACCACGGCAGGGCGAGGAGATCGCCGGGATCGGCGGTCGTCGCGAACTGAAGGCGCACGTCGACTACTGTCACATGGGCGGCGCTACCATCGGCAGCGGTACCCGCCGGCGTGGCGCAATTGGCAGCGCATCCGACTTGTAATCGGAAGGTTAGGGGTTCGATTCCCCTCGCCGGCTCAAGATCACTTGTGCTACTTCGGCTTAGGTTTCTGTGCTTGAACAGCGGTATCAGGCCGTCCTCGGGGTGCGCACCGTTTCGCGAAGATCGCTCGCCAGTGCGAAGAGGCGGGCCCTTAGCGCTACGGCGTTGGCCGCGCGACGACGAGGGGGCAGTGCGCTTCGTGCGCCAACGCGTGCGATATAGAGCCGAGTCGCATTCCCGAGAAGGCTCCGCCGCCGTGGGAGCCGACCACGAGCAATTGCGCAGTCGCCGATGCGGTCGTAAGAACTTCCGCGGGGTAGCCCGTCGGCAACGACGTGCGAACGTCGACCTCCGGATGCAGCCGGCTCACGTCTTTGATCAGAGGCTGCAACGTCTCATGGGCGATTGCTTGCAGTGACGTCAGCGCGCTCTCTTGGTCAGGAACTCCTTCCGCGATGGGATGCACGTACAACGCCCAAAGCACAACGAGCGGACTGCGCCGCAAGACGGCTTCTTCGGCCGCGACCGCGAGCACGTTACGCGACACGAGTGAGCCGTCGATGCCGACCACGACGGCACCCTTCGCGCGAGGCCTGGCGCGCACGATTGCCACCGAGCATGACGCGTGCGCGACGGCGTGCAAGCCTACGGAACCGAGCTGCATGCCGCGAAACCCGCCGGCTCCCCGGGATCCGACGACCAGAAGATACGCACCGGTTGCGGCGCTAAGGAGTGCCTCACTCGGCCGACCCTTCACGAGCCAGGTACGAGAACTCACTGTGGGTGCTGACACTTTGACCTGGCCAGCCGCCGCCGCAAGGAGAGCGTCGCCGTGTGTCTGCGCGATGAGGTTCGGGTCAAGCGCGTCGTCGGTTGTTGCTCGGAACATCGGGCGCCACGCATGTACGAGGTCGAGCGGAAGGTCGCGCATCGTTGCCTCGTCGACGGCCCAGGAAAGCGCCGATCGGCTCCCCGGCGAACCGTCGATTCCCACGACGATCGAAGGCGCGTCCTCCGAGTTCATATGAATCCACATCGATTCTGGTCAGATAAGCGGAACCACGCCGCGGATGTCGTCGAGCGCGGTGTCGAGCAGAGCGGTGCCAAGAGTCGAAAGGGCGCGAGCAGCCGCGATTTCAGCGCCGATCTCAGGAACAGCGGGCTCGTGCGGGTGCAGCCGTGCGGTGCCCTCGCCATGCAACCGAACCGATCCGCTGTCCGAAATGAGGACCGCGCGAGCTTTCGTGACGTTGTCTTCTTCGGAGATAAGGATCTGGACGTCCCACGTTCTGATATGCATCGGATTCCCCTTTCCACACAGTGGATTTCCCGACAGTCCGATGAAACATCGGCGCTGGAGTGACCGGGCAGTGGCCAACGTGCTCGCCTAGACAGTCGAACGTCCCGCAACGGACGGCGTTTCGGCACTAGAGGACCTTTTAGCGCGGCCATGATTCTTATGCCTGAGATCTCGTGCACGTGTGCGACAGAACTGGAGGCAACACGATGGCAAGGTGGAGCGGCACACCATCGCGATCACACGTCGCTGAGGCGCGTGCTGTTGCGCGCCCGCCCGCCGGGCGACAGCCGCGGCGTACTGCCATCGAGCCTTATGAACGTTCGTGCTGTTGCTCCGCGCCGCCGATCGTCAGAGCGGTGTTCGTCGCGAGCTCGCCCGCGGTGCATTCGGTCGACCTCCTGCTCTGCGGGCACCATTACCGGGTGTCGGCGGCTACGCTTTCGAGCATGGCGGCGATGATCTTTGATCGTCAGGGCTACTTGATCGCGCTCGACGAGAGCATCATGACGACCTGATCTGTTGTTTGCGGATTGGGAGCAAAGACCGATCGGCTAAGGCCATTCAGCCCTGCAAGCGAGTAGCACGCTCTTGGAAGCTAGGGACGACGTGCTCGCTGAAGACGGCTGGCGACGGAGGCGGTCGAAATGGCGCAACGAATCGGTTTCGAGCGACTAGGGCTTAGTGGCGGGAAGCGCGCCCGGCTGCACCGAATCCTTTTTAACCACGGCTTGCGCAATGGCACGGCGCTGTTCTTGCCGTACGACCAAGGGGTAGAGCACGGGCCACGGGATTTCTTCGCGAACAGCGCGGCGGGCAACCCGCGTTACATCATCAGGCTGGCAAACGAAGGCGGGTTCAACGGGATCGTCCTGCATATCGGCCTCGCGCAAAAGTTTTATTGGGAGTTCGCCGGTGAGGTGCCACTGATTCTCAAGCTCAACGGCAAGACCGATATCGCGCCGGACGACCAGGCAATCTCGCCGCTCATCGCGAGCGTCGAAGAGGCGGTGGCTCTTGGAGCCGATGCCGTGGGATACACCTTGTACGTCGGCAGCCCGTCGCAGGTCGACGATCTGGCTCAACTCGGCCGAGTGCGAGCCGACGCGGCGCAGCTCGGAATGCCGTTGATCGTCTGGTCGTATCCACGCGGTTCGGCGATTGTGGCCAAAGGCGGTACCGATTCCTTCTATGCCGTCGACTATGCAAGCCGTATGGCAAGCGAAGTCGGCGCCGATATGGTGAAGGTAAACTTCCCTCGGCCGCAAAAGCGAGCAGGCGTGCGATCTGAATACGACGAGCCGTTTAGCGACGAACAGGCGATCGCGAGCGTCGTCCGCTCCGCCAACCGAACCTTGCTCTTGGTCTCGGGTGGTGAGAAGCTCGGTGACGACGCGATGTTGGCCAAGGCGCGCATGTCGATGGACGCCGGCGCTACCGGCTTGATTTTCGGCCGCAACGTGTGGCAACGCCCCTACCTGGAGTCGCTGCAGTTCGTGGCGGCGCTGCGCGAGATCCTCCAGCAATACCCGTCGCTCGAACCTGCGCTGGCCGGCTCCGACGGTTACGGCGAGACGGCCTTGGCGTCTGACTGAGCGGCCGGCTGTCTGGCAGGAGGTGCGGCGTGACGGTCTTAGTGGCTTACGCGAGTGCCCATGGTTCCACACGTGAGATAGCTGAAAGGATCGCTGCGGGGTTACGCGACCGCGATATCGATGCCGAGGCGCGATCCGTCGATGACGTCGATGACGTCGCTCGATACAGCGCATTCGTGGTGGGTAGCGCCGTTCATTCGCGCGCGTGGATGCCCGAAGCGTTGCGTTTTGTGCGCGAAAACGGGGGCGTCTTGAACACGAAGCCGACATGGCTGTTCAGCGTCGGCATGCCCGCCGCGCTGGGGCGCCCGTTTCGCCGGTTGGCCGCATCGGAGAGCGAGGCGGTGTTCGCCGCGCTTCGCACGCTTGCACAAGCCCGCGAGCACCGGCTGTTCTCCGGCGTCGTCCGCCGAGCCCAGTTCCCCGACTTGCGCAGCCGTTTGGTGTTTCACGCTATGGGATGTCGGTACGGTGACTTTCGCGACTGGCACGAGATAGACGCTTGGGGCGCGCGGATCGCAGCCGGACTCGTCGCGGCCGCTGCTGGTGATCGACCGCGACTCGATGCTTGAGGACTAGGCTGGGTGGCATAGAAGCGCGACATTCGGCCGATCGTGCCATGAGCGACGAGTTTGATCTCGCTGACGTGGTGGCAAGGTTCGCTGCACTGTTGCGTGCCGAGGGAATCGCCGTCACGCCCGCGCAGTCGATGCGGCTTGTCACGGCAGCGGCCCTCTTGCCCAGCACACGTACCGATTTTTACTGGGCGGCGCGCCTTACACTGCTGACCAGTCGCGGCGATGTCGCGACCTTCGATCGCGTCTTCGCCCAGATTTTCCATGCGCGGCCGGACGCCGCGGGAGTCAGCCCGGGCAGTCCGAAGGCACCGTGGTCGCCGTCCGGCAAGAGCAGGGCGATCCCGCGGCCGGCGGAGGCAGGCCCGGCCGCGGTCGCGGCGCGAGCGAGCGGGATCGACGCGGTTGCCGGCGATCGGCCGGACGACGATAGAGCCGGTACGGTGCACCTCGTTCCCGGTTTGGCCAGCGACATCGAACGTCTTGGCGGCATTGATTTCGGGGAATTGCTGCCGCACGAGCTTGCCGCGCTTGTTCTGCTCGTTCGCCGGTTGCGCTTGACGCCGCCTGAGCGGCCCGGGCGGCGCTCAAGGCAGCATCCGCACGGCGATCGGCTCGACGTCCGGGCTACTCTGCGGCGTGCTCCTCGCACTGGTGGCGATCCGGCCCGGCGCGTCTTACGCCGCCGGGTACGTCGACGTCGAAGACTCGTTGTGCTGTGCGACATTTCCGGTTCGATGGAGCCTTACGCGCGCGCATACGTGCAGTTCGTGCACGCGACTATCGGTGCCGTAGCCGCCGAAATTTTCACGTTCGCTACACGGCTTACGCGGGTGACAAGGGTCTTGGCGCACACGTCGCCCGAACGAGCCCTGGCATTGGCGGCTACGGCCGCGCCCGATTGGCGTGGCGGCACTCGTATCGGTGCCGCGCTGAAGGACTTTCTCGACCAATACGGACGTCGCGGCATGGCCCGAGGTGCTGTCGTCATCATTCTTTCCGACGGTTGGGAGCGCGGCGACCCTCTCCTGCTAGGCGAGCAGATGCGGCGGCTGCGGCTCCTCGCGCACCGAATTGTTTGGGTCAACCCACGTAGTGCGGAGTTTGGCTTTTCACCGTCGACCGCGGGTATGGCGGCCGCGCTGCCCTTCTGCGATGTCATACTCAGCGGCCACAATATGCTGGCCTTTTTCCGCGTGCTTGACGAAATCACTGGGCCGTGCCAGAAAGCGGCGGTGTGATCCGCGCTAGGTATTGGCTGGAAGCCATTCCGCCATATGTTCGCGGGCCAGCTCGATATCTTCTCGGTACTTGAGCACCGAGCCGATTGCGCCTTCCGCGGTTGTTCGGTCGAGTGCTTGCGCGCCGAGCAGGTGCAGTGCGGCCACCCAGTCGATCGTCTCAGCAACCCCAGGCTGCTTTTGCAGGTCGAGCCTGCGCAACTTGTTGACGGCCAAGACGGCCTGTCGTGTGAGCGGATCCGAAGCCGCCGGCACCCGACGCCGAACGATACGCGCGGCGTGCTCGACGTCCGGGTAATCGATCCAGTGGTACAGGCACCGCCGCTTGAGCGCGTCGTGCAGGTCGCGCGTACGGTTCGAGGTCAAGACCGCGATCGGCGGGAAATCCGCGTTGAGTGTGCCGATTTCCGGAATGGTCACCGTGCTTTCCGCCAGCAGTTCGAACAGAAACGCTTCGAACTCGTCGTCAGCTCTATCTACTTCGTCGATGAGGAGGACAGCGGAGCGCGGGCCCCGGTGGCGAAGTGCTTGCAGCAGGGGGCGTTCGATGAGGTTTTCCAGGCCGAACAGGGAGGCTTCCGATACATCGCGGTTACTGGCCTCCGCCACTCGAATCGACAGCAGCTGACGTGGATAATTCCACTCGTAGAGGGCACCGGCGACGTCGATGCCCTCGTAGCATTGCAGTCGAAACAGCGGCGTCTCGATGATTTTCGCGAGGCTTTTGGCGGCTTCGGTCTTGCCGACGCCTGCCTCGCCCTCGAGCAAGATCGGCTGGGGTATGGTCGCGGCGAGGTAAAGGGCAGTCGCGAGGCCTCGATCGACCAAGTAGTCGGCCTTTTCCAAACGTCGCTGCAGATCGTCGACGCCGGAGAAAAGGCTGCTCATGCTGTCGCGGGTGCGGAATGGCTGGCCGTGAAGGTGTCACGGCACCCGACAGCGCAAAACCAATAACGCGTGCCGTCGACATCGGCGTGCGGTGTCGCGTCGACGGTCGCCACAGTCATGCCGCACACCGGATCGATCGCCGTGCCAGCGACTTCATGTCGAGCCGTGCTCGCATCGCCCGCGTTGCGCATGGAGATGATCTGAGCGATTATCGACACGGCGACGTCGGGGGGTTCGTGAGCATTGATGTCGAGGCCGGCTGGAGTCTGAATGCGGGAGCGCTCGTTCTCGTCGATGTCGATCGCGCGAAGCACTTCAGGGCCACGCCGTCGCGACGCGACCAGGCCGATATACGCAACGCCGTGGCGCACGGCGGTTGTCAGCGCGGTCACCTCATTCTCGCCGTGCGACGCGACGACGACAGCGTCAGGAATCCAGTCGTCTCGAAAGTCGCCCGGGTCACGCGCGACGTCATAGCCGAGGAAAGCCGCCAGATCGGCGACACTCGTGGCGATCGGCGAAGAACCGAACACGGCGAGCCGTCGTCTCACCGGTGTGGGTTCGAGAAATATCTCGAGCATCCCGCCAGACAGGCACGGGTTGTGCGTCGTCACCGTGCCTTCGTGTTCGGCGACGTCACTCACGTCCTCCGGCACAATCCGGAGCAATATAGGTTCTCCCCGCTTCAACGCCGTCATCGCCTGCCCGCGCACGCTTGCCCGCGCGCAATCCCCGCCGACGAAGCCGACGATCGTGCCATCGGCATGTATCACGGCACGGTCGCCGGGTTTTGCCGGCGCCGGGCGCGCCGCGCGCACTACGGTAGCGACGACGAACGGGACGCCACTTTGCCGCAATTCCTCCGCGTGCGCGCGGACGTCGACTGCCATCATTCGATCGCGAGGTCGGTGCGAAGCGGCCGGCCTTGCATCGCACGCCACACCTGCGCGGGAGTCAGCGGCATGTCCGCGTGCCGCACTTGGATGGCGTCAAGTACCGCGTTGACTACCGCCGGCGGGGAGCCAACTGTCGCAGATTCGCCGACGCCCTTGACGCCGAGCGGGTGGTGCGGCGAAGGGGTTACCGTCTCGCCGAGTTCCCACGGAGGGCACTCGAGCGAGGTCGGGATCAGATAGTCCATGAAAGAACCGCCGAGGCAGTTGCCGGCCTTGTCGAACGCGATGACTTCCATGAGCGCCATGCCCACGCCGTCCGCTAACCCTCCGTGCACCTGACCTTCGACGATCATCGGATTGATACGCGGACCGCAATCATCGACGGCGACGAAGCGGCGCACCTTCACCACGCCCGTACCCGGATCGACGTCGACAACGCAAACGTAGGCGCCGAACGGAAACGTGAGATTCGGCGGGTCATAGACACATTCGGCGTCAAGATGGCCTTCAACTCCTTCGGGTAACTCGAGAGAACTGTGCGCGCCGAAGGCGATCTCCTGGATCGTTTTGCCTTGGGTTGGATTGCCTTTGACGTACCAGCGGCCTTTCTCCCACTCCAGATCATCAGGCGACGCCTCGATCATTGCCGACGCGATGAGCTTTGCCTTGTCGCGCACTCGACGTGCGGCGACCGCGACGGCGGCGCCTGAAACTGGCGTTGAGCGTGAGCCGTACGTTCCGAGCCCGAAAGGTGTGTTGTCGGTGTCGCCGTGAATTACTTCAATATCGTCGGGTGGTATGCCGAGTTCTTCGGCAACGATCTGGGCGAACGTCGTCTCGTGTCCTTGGCCCTGAGTCTGCACAGAGAGCCGGACGACGGCTTTGCCCGTCGGGTGAACGCGTACCTCGGCGCCGTCGGCCATTCCTAAGCCGAGAATATCCATGTGCTTGCGAGGCCCGGCACCGACGGTTTCGGTGAAGAACGACAGCCCGATACCCATCAACTCGCCCCGAGCGCGCTTCTCGGCTTGTTCTTTACGGAGCTCTTCGTAGCCCGCGATGCTCATGGCGAGCTTGAGAGCGCGCGGGTAGTCACCTGAGTCGTACACCCATCCGGTCTTGCTCGTGTAGGGGAATTGCTCGGGTCTCAACAAGTTCTTCATGCGCAGGTCAGCCGGGTCGGCATGCAATTCGGCGGCAAGACAATCGACCATGCGCTCGACCAGGTATACCGCCTCGGTGACCCTGAACGAGCAGGCATACGCGACCCCGCCAGGCGCCTTGTTGGTGTATACGCCCTTTACTGTGCAGTGCGCCGCTTGCAGATCGTACGAACCCGTGAATACGTGGAAGAAGCCCGCCGGGAACTTCGTTGGCTGGGCGGTGTTGTTGAAGGCGCCGTGGTCTGCGATCACATTGACTCGCAGGCCGACGATTCTGCCGTCGCGCGTGGCCGCGATTTCACCGTGCATGTGGTAGTCGCGCGCGAAGCTAGTGGACATCAAGTTCTCAGATCGGTCTTCCATCCATTTCACAGGCTTGCCCGTGATGATCGAACCGACGACCGCGCACACGTAGCCTGGATAGATGCCTACCTTGTTTCCGAAGCCGCCGCCGATATCTGGGCTGATGACTTGAATCTTGTGTTCAGGGAGGCCGGCCACCAACGCGTACAGCGTCCGGTGCGCGTGAGGTGCTTGAGTTGTGCACCAGATCGTGAGCTTGCCGGTCACCCGGTCCATGTGCGCGACCGCGCCACACGTCTCCATCGGCGCTGGGTGCACGCGCGGATACAGCATGTTTTGCGTGACGACTACCTCGGCGTCGGCGAAGACGGCATCGGTGGCTTCGCGATCGCCCGACTCCCAGTCAAAAATGTGATTGTCGGTCTTGCCTTCGATGTCGTCTCGAATGACGGCGGTACCCGGTTCGAGCGCGGCTCGCGCGTCCATCACCGCGGGCAGTTCTTCGTATTCGACGTCGATGAGTTCTAGGGCATCGCGAGCCGCATAGTGGTCTTCGGCGACGACGAACGCCACTTCTTGCCCTTGGTAACGCACTTTGTCGGTCGCGAGCACGGCGAGTACGTCATGCGAAAGTGACGGAATCCACGCCAGCTTCAACGATTCCAGCGTCTTGCCGGTAATGACGGCTTTCACTTTCGGGTGCGCTTCGGCGGCCGACGTGTCGATTGAGACGATGCGCGCATGGGCAAGCGGACTCCGCAAAACCGCGCCGTGCAGCATTCCAGGCAGCTGCAGGTCATCGACGTAATGGCCCTGACCGCGTACGAATCGGGGGTCTTCCTTGCGAAGCATGCGGCCGAAGCCAATCGGGCTGCCCGGCCGTTCTTCGGTTGCGGATGTCGTCGTCATCGCGTGCTCACCTGCGCCGTCGCCGGATGTTCGGCGGCCCACCGAACGGCTTTCACGATGTTCAGGTAGCCCGTGCATCGGCAAATCTGACCGGAGATCGCTTCACGAATCTCGGCCTCGGTCGGATCGGGATTGCGGTCGAGCAGCCAGCGCGCCGTCATCATCATGCCGGGCGTGCAAAATCCGCATTGCAGGCCGTGCTCGCGAACAAAGCCTTCTTGCACTGGGTCGAGCACGTCGTCCTGCTCGAGATCCTCTACCGTACGGATGCTGTGGCCACCCGCCATCGCGGCGAGTACCGTGCAACTCTTCACAGGTTCGCCGTCCACCCAAAGGACGCATGTTCCGCAGTTCGACGTGTCACATCCCCAATGGGTGCCGGTCAAGCCGAGTTCGTCGCGGATGAAGTGCACGAGCAACATGCGAGGCTCGACCTCGCGGGTGATCTCCTCGCCATTGACGGTCATGGTCACCTGCATGGCTCACTCCCCGTGTCCAGTCGCTCGAAGGGCGGCCCGCCGCAACGCTCGCATCGTAAGTTCGCCGACGAGGTGCCGCTTGTAATCTTCAGGCCCGCGTTGGTCTGAGATCGGGTTCGCCTCTTGGGCCGCTTGGTCGGCAGCGCGCCTGAACGTGGCATCGCTTGGTTGGGCGCCGCGAAGTACAGCCTCCGCCAGCGGCGCGCGGAAGTGAGATGCGCCGACGGCGGCGAGTCCGACACCGGCGTCTGAAATGACTCCGTTCTCGAACCATAAGGCGGCGCCTGCCGCCGTGACGGCCCAGTCGCCCACGCGTCGCTCGACTTTCTCGTACGCGCTTCCGGCTCCAGGGCGAATCGGTACCCGCAATTCGATGAGCATTTCGGCAGCACCCACCGCAGTCGTGTACGGGGCGACGAAGAATTCATCGAGGCCGACGACCCGATCACCAGACATCGAGCGGACGACGGCGTGTGCCTTGACCGCCGCGAAAACCGCGGACAAATCCTCCGAAGGATCGGCCTGGCATAGCGAGCCGCCGACTGTTCCACGGTTACGAACGATGGGATCGGCAATCACCCGCTCGGCCTCCCGCATGATCGGGAAATGCTCCGCCACAAGGGCTGAATCGAGCAACGCACGGTGCCGCGTCAACGCACCGATCCTCAATTCGTTGTGCTCCAGCCGGATATATGAGAGATCCGCCAGGTCGTTGATATCGACAAGCACGGTGGGGCGGGCAAGCCGCAGCTTCATCATGGGCAGCAGACTGTGCCCACCGGCGATCAAGCGGGCGTCTGGTCCGTGACGCTCCAGCAGCGTGAGCGCGTCCGCGATGCTCGTGGCGCGCTCGTATTCGACTGGTGCTGGGACCTGCATGGCCACCTCCTTCTCGAAGGATCGGTTTTCTCGAAGGATCGGCGAGATGGTGGACGACGAGGGGCACCTTGACGCGGGCGCGATCGAAGGGTCAATGTCGAGTTCAGGAAATGGTTATCCGGGAGCGGCCATGACCCTGACGCAGCTCAAGGTGTTCCTGACGGTCGCGCGCTCCGGCTCGGTGAAGGCGGCGGCGTCATCACTTGGAGTCACCGAACCGGCTATCTCAGGTGCGGTGGCGGGACTCCGCAAAGAGCTTGGAGATCCGCTGTTCTTGCGGGCACAGGGCGGTATCGAACTGACGCCGGGCGGGCGGCGCCTCGCGGCAACAGCGGCGGAAATGCTGGGCCTCGTCGCGGCAACGCGACGTTCGATGGCGGGCGGCGAACCGCCCAGGCTCACGGTCGCCGCGGTGCCTTTGGTCGCCGAGGACATCGTTCCCTGGTTACTCGACGCTTTCAGCGCTCGTCAGCCCGCTCTGACCACCAGCACCCTCGCGGCGTCACCGTCCGCGTTTGTCGACCTGCTGCAAGACCGGCGAGCCGATGTGGCGCTCGGCCCACGGCCTTGTGTCGCGGGCATAACCCCGATCGAATCCGTGCCCTTCTTGCGCTTTTCGCTCGCGATCGTGACCGAACCACAGCTGGCCAAACGGTTGAAGCCGCCTGTGACGTTAATGCAACTCGCCCGGCAACCATGGTTGCTCGGGCCGGCAGGTGCCGATACAACGTCGATGGCCGGCGCGTTCCTTTCGTCTATCAACGTCGAACCTCGCCGCGTGTCGGTCTATCCCAGCAACGCGACGGCTCTGCAACTAGCGGCCGAGGGCCAGGGTTTGGCATTGGCATTCCGCCACTCGATCAGAACCGAAGTCGCGCGTGGGACGCTCTGCGTCATCGACGCGGTCGTACCTCCGCCGCACGGCATGCTCTACGCGAGCACGCTAGGGCGTGATCGGCGTTCGCCCACCGCGGCGGCGTTGTGTCGCTTCATGGCCACTCCGACGGCTACTCAGGCGGTGCTCATGCATTCCGGAGGAAGCGTCGCTAAGCAATTCAGGCCACCGGTTTACGTGACGATCTGGAGCTGAAGTCGGGTCGATTAAGCGATTACTGAATTTCGCGTTGACGTGCCGGTGAGACGAGATCGAATCTTCGCTCACGCCTGCACTACGCGGTCGGCCGGGTGGCAAGGCGGCGTAGACGTCTACGTGCGTGGGTCGGAGTCGCTACGGATGGATCTCACGAACGAGTTCAGTGTCGGGCTTCCGCTTGACCGCGCGTGGGCATTGCTCACCGACGTCGAACGCATCGCGCCGTGCATGCCCGGTGCGCAACTGACCGGGATCGAAGGCGACAGCTATCAGGGCCAGGTTCTCGTCAAACTCGGACCGGTGACCGCCCTGTACAAAGGCGCGGCAACGTTCGAACGCAAGGACGACGTCGCGCACGTCGCCGTGTTGCGCGCCAGCGGGCATGATTCGCGTGGCCAAGGAAACGCGACAGCATTGATCAGTGCGGCCCTGCAGTCGGACGGCACCCGTACGGACGTCATTGTGCACACCGATCTCACGATTACTGGCAAGATTGCGCAATTTGGCCGAGGCGTGATTCTTGATGTCAGCGCGAAATTGCTTGGCCAGTTTGTCGAATGTCTCGAATCTTCGCTCGCGCATGAGGCCGAAACACGTGCGGCCGTAAACGCCGCGACGCTTGAGCACGGTGCCTCGTCGGAAACCGCCGTCCAGAGGACATCGTCGCCGACCACCATCTACGGGCCCCCCCTCCCGCCGGAGCCGGCTGGCGAGCCGCTCGACCTTATGGCGATAGCCCGAGGCCCGATCCTGAAGCGCGCCTTGCCGGTTGCTTTAGCGTGCGTGATCGTGGCGGTCGTCGTCGTTTGGGCCGGACGGCGGTAGCGCGGCGTGTCCATGATTACCCGCGTGCTTTCCTTCGCCTGGCGAGGCGACGGCCTCTCGCTCGCCGGGCTTTCTTTCGACGTGAGCCTGCTGGCGCTCTATCTCGTTCTGGCCGCGCGGGTCAGGCACGCCGGTGGAGTGTGGCGAATATGGCGAATCGCCTGCTTTAGCGCCGGGATTTGCGTCCTCGCGGTCGCCTTACAGTCGGGGTTTGCCCGTTACGACGAGATACTTTGGGTCCACGTCACGCAGCACCAGTTGCTGATGTGCGTCGCGCCGGCGCTGCTTGCTCTTGGCGCGCCTGTCGTGTTAGTGCTGCGAACGGTGTCGCCGGCGCATGGCCGCCGGATCGTCTCCGTGCTGCACGGGCCCGCCTTGAACTGGATGAACCGAAGCTCCGCCGCGTATTTCTTGCCGTTGCACTACTTCGGTGCGATGTACCTGTATCTCCTGACGCCGGCCTATGCGCTTGGGCAGCGCAACGTCGTCTTTCACGAAGCGGCGCACGCGTACTTTATCGCTTGCGGCTTGATGTTTTGGACCACCGTGCTCGGCCAGCTCCCGTCGCCGTGGCGCCCGTCCGACCGCACCAAGAGCCTTATGGTGAAGAGCGGTCTACCGTGCATGCTGGCGCTCGCGGCACTCCTTGTGGTGATCGCGCCCGTCAACGGAACGAGTGGCGTGCGGGAAACGTTGCTCGGCGCGTTTGCCCTCGCTCTCGGCGCCTTCATCACCACGGCATTCGGGCTCGCGATTCTGCGGATGGCCTCCGGGCGTCGTCGCCCGGTGCTCACACAGGCGCGAAGCTCGCCGGCGCCGGATTCATCACGAGCTCGGTGGAGGGTGATTGCCGAATAGCGACGGGAGGACGAACTAATCAGAGCACGAGTCAGATCGTCGTTCGTCTCGCGAGCGCGACTCGAACGAGTACCAGACTAGGACGCAAGATGCCTTTGATTATCGGTTTCGCCGCTCCGATGTACGGACACAGGTCTCCGCCAGCTCCGTATCTCGGTGTGCGACGATCCGGCCGCTCATGAGAGCCACGATCGCGGAAGAACCTCCAATTCACGGTTTCGCCCGCGGCGCGGGTGGTGGTGACGACGAAGAGGTAGGCCAAGGCGGGGTGTCGATGTCGGTGGGATCGGCGATATCGCCGACCTCGACAACCACAACTTTGTCTAGATTGGATTGCAGCCACGGCTTGGCGCCGATATCGCCCGCAACGGCGTCGGCAACCTCGCCAAATACGTTGGCGGCGAAAACGACGGGATTTCGCCAGGCGCCGCCATATGCCGAGACTGCGACGGGCCGGTCGCTGTCCCTCCACTCGTCGATGAGGCGACGCACAGCGACGGGCGTCATGCCCGGCTGGTCGACCACGGCGACCACCGCGGCCACGCAATCGTCGCAGGCGCGCAGGCCCGCGCGAAGAGAACTCGACATGCCATCGGCCCATGCGCCGTTGACGACAACCCGTACCTCGTCGAGATCAACCTGTTGCCGAACGTCGTCGGCTCTTGCCCCCAGGACGACGATGATCGGCGAGCAGCCGGCCGCCCGGAGAGTTTCGACCGCTCGCGACAGGAGCGACACACCGCCGACGTAGGCCAGCGCCTTAGGCATGCCGAATCGGCGTCCGGCACCACCGGCCAAAACGACTCCCGCCACGGATTTCGCCACGCCGTCAGGCCCTTCTGCGATGGCCCTTGCTGTTTGCGCGAGGCTCGAGGGTTCTGGTCGTGCAATCGTACGGGCTTCGCGCCCGTAGGCGTTCCTGGCATGGCGTGACTCGGCGCGCACGTACGGCACGTAAGGTCGTGCCTGTGCCGTGGTGGCTGAGTTCGCTGGTCGGCCTTGTCGCCGGCGTCGTACTGGTGTGGGGGGCGCTGGTCGTTGTGCTTGCCCGCGCGGGCAAGCGACGACCGGCGCTGGCCGAGATAGCGCGACTGCTTCCGGACGTCGTCCGCTTGGTGTCGCGTTTGGCACGCGACCGGTCGTTGCCGTGGGCTGTTCGAGTGCGATTGTGGCTGCTCCTCGGCTACCTGCTTTCGCCGATCGACGTGGTGCCGGATTTCATTCCGGTTGCCGGATACGCCGACGACGCCGTCATAGTCGCGCTCGTCTTGCGCTCGGTCGTGCGACGTGCCGGCGCGGAGACACTGCGTCGGCACTGGCCGGGAACCCCCGACGGATTTGCGGCGGTACGCGTCCTTGCCGGTATCGCTGACCCGCGTACGGCGACATGACGCCGTGAGGCTAGGACGTGTAGCGCGAAACTATTCGTTCGAGAGGCGCATGATGGGCGCCGTCCCAGTAAATACGGCCGCAACTCACGCATCGCGCGAACGTGTCGTAGTGGCGCCGAGTGCCGGGTCTTAGTTGGTCAAGGACGGCCGACTTCGCGACTGGTTCGAGGAGCCCGTTGCAGGCAAGGCATCGGGTCCACGGAGCGAGCGGTGGGGCGAATCTGTCGATGACGTCGTCGAGTTGAGTCGCGGGATCGTTGCCTTTGACGTAGGCGCCGTCACGCGCCGCGCGCCGCAGAAGCAAGGCCCGATCACGAGTCAACACGACGCGTTGTTGCTGCTGTGCGAGTTCGATCAGTGCGTCGTCCGTCACGTCGTTGTACCAAGCCGTGTCAATGCCGAGTAGACGCATTCGCCGAGCGAGTACACCGAGGTGGACGTCGAGCACGAACCGCGGTGGGCTAGTCGGCGTCGTCTGCGGCCGCCCGCGAGGAACGAGTGACACGACGGCGCCCGGGACAGGCCGCCAGCGAGGATCGACTTCAACGCCTCCGACGTCGATGCTGCTGACCTCCGTGAGCGGGATGCCGATTGATCCGATGACGTGGCCGACTGTCGAGACGCCGTCGTCGACAACATCGATCCGATGCCCGCGCCACCGGCTGTACAGCAAGGGTTGTAGGGCCTCGGGCACCGCGATCGTTACCGGTGCTCGGGCGGATTGTCGATCGGCGCGTGTCACACCCGTGTCATGCCAATCGCGGCATGGGATTACCCCGCGCGGCCAGGATGTGTTGTTTCCGCCGCCACCCCGGCGCTCGGCTCGCCGGGGTGGCGGCGGGAGTTGGAGGCTATTCGGGTGGCAGCGCTTCGCCAGGTTCGGCCGCGGTCAACGTCGATTCGCGTGGCGCCGGGACGGCGATGCTCGGCCTGATGTTTTGATTCACGCTGAACAGATTTCCCGGATCCCACTTGTCTTTGAGATCGACCAAGCGAGCGTAATTCGCCGCGCCGTAGCCAGCGGCCACGTGTGTCTCGCCTTGGTTTTGTTCAAAGTTCAAGTAGACGCCGCCGGTGGCGAAGGGTGCCATCGCGTCGCTGACGCGGCGTGCCCAGGCCAGGTTCGCTTCGGTGTCGCTTGGGTTTTGCCAGCACGCGATCGGATGTGCCATGTACACCGCGTCGCGATTGCCCAACGGACTGGAATCAGCTGTCACCCTGCTGACCGCACCGCCGTGGCGAAACATGATTGCTTGGTCGATCGGCGACAGTTGCTGGGGACTGCTTTCAACGAACGCGTCTATCGCGGCGTCGGGGAGCCCGCTCAGATGAATGCCACGATGGTAGTTCAGCCACCCGGTGGGCGAGAAGTCGTCGAGCATTGCCTGAAACGCCGTGTACGGCATGGGCTGCACCAGATCCACGGCAGGTGGCCCTATCTCGCGCAACGCTTTGGCGGCAGCCTCTCCATCGGTGATCTCACCGGCGTAGAGCATCACGATTCCCATGATCGGGGTGCCTACCAATTCGGGCGGCACGAATGGCGCAGGCGGTGCCTGAACGATTGCCAGCGCCGTCACCAGCGCTTCTGGTGCCGATTCGACGTAGTCACGGTAGGCACGGCCGACATCGCGCGCGGCGTCGATCGGGTGGATCATCATGCCGCCAAGCACGATCGGCCCGACCTGATGGAGCTTGAACTCGAACGATGTCACCACCCCGAAGTTGCTACTCCCGCCGCGCAACCCCCACAACAAATCGAAATTCTCGTCCTCGGAGGCGTGAACGAGATTTCCGTCGGCGGTGACGACGTCGGCGCCCACGAGGTTGTCGCACGCGAGTCCGTAGGCGGGCGACAACCAACCGTAGCCGCCGCCCAAGGTGAAGCCACCGACGCCGGTGGTCGTGACGCGGCCGCCCGGGGTGGCCAAACCGAACAGTTGCGTTTCCCGATCGAACTCGCCCCAAAGCACGCCCGCGTTCGCGAACGCTTTGCGGTTTGCCGGGTCTACGCGCACGCCCTTGAGGCTGGAGAGATCGATCTGCACGCCGCCTTCGCAGACACCGTTCCCAGCAACACTGTGTCCACCGCACCGGATGCCGACCGGAAGCCCTCTTTCCCGGGCGAGGTTGACCGCGTCGATGACGTCGGCCGCCCCGCGAGGCCGCACCACGACGGCAGGGTGCTTGTCAATCATGCCGTTGATGACGGCCCGCCGTTCGTCATACGCGTCCTCGCCTGGCCAGGCGACCTCGCCCTTGAAGCCGACGGCAAGCTCGAATGGGTGCGTACTCATCTTTCCCTCCCGCGTGCTCGCGTTGCCCACGTGCCGGTTTCGGAGTTCTTCTCCTAAAGCATTGACTCAAGTGCCCGCGGGTTGCAGTGTCGATACGTACAAATGCGTATTGCGGCAAGTGAAGGTGCCGTGGTGACCCGGTTAGGCGAACTCGCCGGTGTGGTCGATCTCCTATCGAGCGTGGCCGATCTCGAAGACCTGGAGCTATTTCCAGACGTCGTGCTGCCCAGGATGGGGGCCATCGTGCCATGCGAAGTATCGACGTACAACGAGGTCAATACGCAAACGGCGACCATGCGGTTGGCGGCGTATCCCAGCGAAGCTGTGGGGTGTCTGGGCGGCAAAAATGCGTTGAATCGCGAGGTCGCCACGACTTTGCGATGCGTACCCCGAGACGAGGAGTATTGCCGCCTTTTCTATATCGTATCGTCAGCTGCTTCTTGCCGATCGTGCACGGCGAGTAAGGCTTGCCCAAGATTTCAGGTGTCGCTGAGCCTTTGCGGCCCCGATCGCCGGGTCATGGCAATCGCGATGAACCGCGACTCACATGACTTCACCGCGCGCGAGCGCGCTCTGGTCGCGCTCCTCCACGCGCCGCTTACGGCATCCGCTCACCGCTTGGGCCGTCGACTCATACCGCTCGATCGATTTCCGGACGGCGACGACCTTACGGGCCGGGAGCGCCAAGTGCTGGAACTGCTGGCCTCCGGGCGTACCGACAGAGCGATCGCCCGACTCCTCGGCTGCAGCCAGCGAACGATCAGCAAGCATCTGCAAAACATCTACCGCAAGCTTGGGGTCACGGGGCGTGTTGCCGCGACGACGCTGCTGCACAATTTGCCGGGCGGGTTCGCCTCGGCGCGTCGCGATTGGCGTACGCCGCTCTAGTCGAGGTGCCGCCCCGCTAGCGCGACCATCGAATTAGCCATTGGCGCGCCGTCGGGCGGCTCAGCTGTGCTCCTCGGTGGGGTTCCACTCGACTCCTTCAACGGTATCGCGGACCTCGACGCCGGCAGCGACGAGCTGGTCGCGAATTTCGTCGGACGCCGCATAGTCGCCGGCCGACCGTGCCTTGGCTCGCAAGTCAAGCAGAGCTTCCACGAAAGGCGCGAGCGTTTTCTTCGGGTCGCGCAGCCCGCCCTCGGCCAGTGCCCCTAATCGCACGACGAGAGACCGCAGAACGCGTCGTGCTTCGTCGCGGTCGCTGCTTTGCAAGCTGTCGGACTCCCACGACACAATCGCGGCCTCGAGGTCGAGGATCGCCCCGACGCAGCCGTCGGCGTCATATGACTCGGCAGCGGTGTCGAAGCGCGTACGCGCGGCGTCTGCCGCATCGCGCAGTGACGTCGAGACCGGCTCGGTGCCGGATTCAGAAACGCTCGTCGTCGCAACGACCGAGCCCGAGCTAAACGCCTGCTCGCCTCTCAACAAAGCAGACAGCTCGTTGAACGAAAGCTCCGTGCCGGCAGCAAACTGTCGCGACGCCGCGCGCCGGCGCACTGTGACGGTGTGATTTCCGGCCACGGTCGCGACGTGCCTTTCGACGTCCAGTATCAACGCCGTGTGCTCGTCGACGCCCAAAATGCCGACGTCGTCGGGCAGTTGCTTCTCGAGGAACGCCAATCGCGGCTCGCCGAGGTAACAGAATCTGGTGTCGTGTGTGCCGCCTTCGGCGTTGTCGTAATGCGGAATCACGACAACTCGCAGGCCAGTGAGCGTTCCGATCAGGTCGAGACCGTCGGCCCAAGACGGCTCAGCGCCCGCTTTGTAGATTTCGTAGACCGGGACGGCCGAAACTCCCAGGGTTACCGCCGCGGCACTGCCCATCAGCAGCGTGCCGCCGCGACGTACGACATCGGCGAGCACGTGCGGCAGTGGCGTGCCGATCCATTGCCGCAACGCGTACGTCGGACTGCCCGGCCCGGCAAATACCCACGATGCCTGAGACAGCAGGGCCAACGACTTTTCCTTCTCCACGGACGCCAGGTCAGCGCGGCGCCACGTCGCGAGCGAGACGTCTCTACCGATGCTTCTCGCAAAGTATTGGCGCGTGCGAGAAACCAATTCGTCGGCGTTTAGCTGAAATCCGAACGTGGTGTCGAGCATGGCGGCCGGCCCGGGCGGGGTCATCGCGAAGACGTCGCGATGCACGCTCACCATTGTCGGCGCCGTCTCGCCCGAGCCCATGATCGCGATGCAGCTCATGAATCCACCTTGGCGGCCAAGTCGAGCAAGTCGGAGGCGACGCTGTCGGGTCGCTCGGCGTGGAGGTCGTGGTGCGCGCCCGGGTACCAGCTAATGCGTGAGTGGGCGAGTGCCTGGGCCGCCTCGACGACGTCGTCGCGGCCGTCGTCTGGTGACGCCGCCGGCATGAGCAACACCGGGACGTCGACGAGCGGGTACAGCTCGCGCGGGTCGTCGGCCCATAGTGAACGCAAGATTTCCTTGTGGTGCTGGCGATCCAAGCGCGCGCGTACAGAGCCGTCGGCGTTTTCGACGAAGTTGGCGATAACTCCGGCCCGGGCTTCCGGCGTCCAGGCCTGGTGGCGCTGCCTCACGTGCGTGGCCAACTCGCTCATGCGGAGGTGATCGAAACGGGGAGGAGCGAGCGATTGCCAGCATTCGTCGAAGCTCGGAAATCGTTCACGCAAGTGGATCCAGCCGCCGTCGACGAGGGCGAGCGCGGCGGCGCCGCGGTGGCGTGCCGCGAACGACAGCACGACGTTGCCGCCCCACGACTGACCGGCCACCACGGGCGCGCGTGCTCCAACGAAATCGAGTTCGCGGCAGAGGGCGTCGAGATCGTCGGCGCAGGTGGTCGTGTCGTAACCATCAGACGGTGCGTCGGATCTGCCGTGCCCGCGTTGATCTACCGCGACGACTTCGTGCCCGGCCTCCGCCAGCCTGCTGGCGACGGCGTCCCACAGCCGCGCGTTCGACGCGAGCCCGTGCACGAGCAGCAAGGCGCGCTTACGACCCACCGCTCGACGTACGGCTAGCCGGAGGCCGCTTGGCAGCGTAACGAAAAGCTCTTCGAGATCGGACACGCCACAACCTTAGGACGCGGGAGCAAGCTCGTCGTTCAACGCCCGGTATTTCGGCGCTCAGGTCAGTGCCGGCAATATCTGCCGCGTTGCCAACAGCGGCCGAAACGGGTCGCCGCGCTCGGCCACTCGCGCGCACACGTCCCGGATCGTAAAGCCGTCGGGTCGAAGCGTTGGGTCGTGGAGTTCGTCCCAAGTGATGGGCGCTGAAACGGGCGCGCCGGGCGCCGCGCGCGGACTGTACGGCGCGACCAACGTTTTGTTGACGGCGTTTTGGGTGTAGTCGAGTCGTGCGTGGCCGCCGCGCTTGTCGACATCCCACTTCCAACTCACCAGGTCGGGCACCACGGCAGCGACCGCTTTCGAAAGTCTTTCCACCCAGGCGCGCGTTTCGTCGAATCCTGGCCCGCGTTTGATCGGCACCCAGATCTGAATGCCGCGGCGCCCTGTCACTTTCAGACCTGCCGTCACCCCCAGATGTTCGAGCGCCGTGCGATGCAGCCGCGCCAACGTGAGGACGTCGTCCCACGTGGTCGACGAGCCGGGATCGATGTCGACGAGCGCGTAGGTCGGTTTGTGCGGCGCGTCAGCGCGCGATGTCCAGGCGTGCCATTCGAGAGCGCCGAAATTCGCCGCCCACACGAGTGCGGCCGGTTCGTTTACTACGAGATACGTTGTGGTTTCACCGGGATCGGCGTCGGCGTTGTTCCAGCGTGCGATCCACTCCGGTGCGTGGCTGGGCAATTGCTTGTGCCAAAACCCTTTGCTGTGCGCGCCGTTCGGATACCTGTGCATGTTGAGTGGCCGGCCCGCGAGGTAGGGCAGCACGATCGGCGCTACCTGAGCCGCGTAGCGAACGAATTCTCTTTTGGTAACAGCCGGTTCATCGCGACGCGCCGGGAACAGCACTTTATCGAGGTTCGTCAGGCGCAGCCGTCGCCCGAAGATTTCCCATATGCCGTCGGATTTCATCTGGTCGAGTTCGCGCAGCGCGTCGTCCGCCGGTCTTTCGTCGACGGCGTGGACGGCGATTGAAGCCTGGGCGGCGGGCAGATCCGATCGCCACATGCGTTCGGGGTGGGCCTTCACTTCGTCGTTGGTGCGGCCACTGAGTACAGACTGCGGATGGTCTTCCGGATTCCAGCCTTCGACAGCGTAGGCGTCGTGCTTGTGCACGAGCAGCCACTGTTCTTGTCGCGAAGCGTCGTTGTCGCGGCGTACCAGCGCCAGCCGCCCGCGAAGCTTTCGGCCATGCACGTCGACGTGCAGTTCTCCAGCTTCGACGGCGGCAGCGGGATCTGCCGTGCCGTGCGGTTCCCAGGTTCCCGTGTCCCACACGATCACGTCGCCACCGCCGTATTCACCGGCCGGGATCACTCCTTCGAAGTCGAGGTACTCGATCGGGTGATCCTCGACGTGCACGGCCGCGCGTTTGACTGCCGGGTCGAGTGTCGGCCCTTTCGGCACGGCCCAACTGACGAGCACGCCGTCGATTTCGAACCGGAGGTCGTAGTGCAGTCTGCGCGCGCGGTGCCGTTGTACGACGAAGCGAGGCGCGTGGTCGCCATCGTTCGACGCCTGAACTCCCGCGGGCTCAGGGGTCTGGGTGAAGTCGCGCTTGCGCCGGTAGGTAGCGAGTCGCTGTTTCGTCGGCATCGAGAACTCCTGGCAGCTGCCTTCAACGCTGATGGTGTGCCCGCCTGCCGGCGATTATCGCAAGCACTGATAGCTGCCCGGCGCCATCAAAAGAATCGACGTCGGGACGGCGTCGCTAGAAAGATCGAGCGCGGAAGAGCATCCGGGGCGCTGGGCCCGGCGGTTCCCCCCAAGGCCGCGCCGGGCCTTGCGCCCCGGGAACATCGGCACGCCCCCACTACGCGCGTTGCTCGCCTACGAGTCTTTGCAGCAAAGCGCTAACGCGAATGCCCGTCGAACCTTAAGTCAGTCGCAAACGTCCGGATCACGGGTGAGATATTGCTCGCTCAACAGCAAGGTTTGCTTTCTGAACTTCGCGTTCGGCTTGGACGACGGCGTGTTTTGCCTGCTGCTCATCGTGTCGTGCCGCCCGTAGTTGTTCTTCGGCGTCGCTGAGTTCGGCGTTGAGGTCGAAGATTCGTTGTGACAGCGACGAAATCTTGGCGATTGCCGCGTCTCGTTCGCTGATTCGCTCAGTCAGCGAACGACTTGCGTCGCGCGCGGCCTGACGGGCCGCCTGTTCGCGACGTTGTCGTGCCTCGGCGTCGTCCGCGCTCTTTCTTTGCGCCGCTCGATCGGCTCGATCTACTCGCCCTACTCGCGCCGCGTGCTGGGGCGGCTCAGCGGCTTCGAAACCCCCAGACCGCTCGAGTGCGGCAGCAAGCCGCCCCGACTGGAGCTCGGCGGCTGCCCTCGGCGAGGCCAGCGCGGCCTCCAGAATTTCCTCGAGCTGCCGGCCGATCTCGTCGCTCACCGGCCGCCCGAGCCGGACGGCGAGCTGCCGTGCCTCGCGCACCAAACCGTTGACCGCTTTTCGGCGTTGTCGCGAAAGTTCTCGAAGCGCGTCGCCTTCGAGCCGCCCTTGCGCATCGCGCAGCGCGCTCCCTAGATCGACCAACGCAGTGACGTCGTCGCGACGCGCGCGTACCAACTGGTTCGCGAGCCACGCGCTTGTCGAGGGCTTGCGCAGCGCGCGGATCGCCCGCGCGGCAGCCTGATCGCCGGCTGCCTTCGCGGCACGCACGAGCTCCTCGCGTTTCGTGGTGAACTCCTCCGGCGGCACGGAGTACAGCTCGTCGGCTCGTTCGTCGGCGGTCTCCCCGACGTCGTCCGATGTCGAAGCCGGACGTCGATCGCGCGCCATGTCCGCAAACTTACTAGCGTTGTGACCGCCGCCGATGTTCTCCGCGGATGCGATCAAACTCAAGCAAACAAGTTCCGTAAATGCGGCAATATAGCCTAGGATCGATCCGTGACTGCGTTTCGGATCGCTGACGCGGCAAGACTGCTCGGCGTGAGCGACGACACCGTTCGCCGCTGGATCGACACCGGCAAGATCGTCGGCACCGTCGACGACGGCGGGCGTGGCGCGATCGACGGCGCCGAGCTGGCCAGGTTCGCGCGGTCGGTCGCCGGCGAGCGTCATCAAGGCGAGTCGCCGGGCGTGATCGCGCAGGCCTCCGCGCGCAACCGGTTCACCGGCGTCGTCACGGCCGTCGTCCGCGACACCGTAATGGCGCAGGTCGAAATGCAATGCGGGCCGCATCGCGTCGTCTCGCTGATGAGTCGTGAGGCGGCCGATCAGTTGAAGCTCGAGCCAGGCGTCGTCGCGGTGGCCTCGATCAAGTCGACCAATGTCGTCGTCGAATTGCCGGCGTGAGCTCTCGCGGCGGCTCACATGCTGCGCCGCCGTCGTCATGCTTCTGGCCGGCTGCGGTGGCTCCGGCTCCGCATCGGCACAACGCGGCACGCTGGTCGTTTTCGCCGCTGCCTCGCTGAAGCAGACGTTCACCGCGATTGGCGCCGAATTCGAGAAGTCGCACCCTGGCGTGCACGTTGTTTCGAGTTTCGGCGGCTCCGACACGCTCGCGGCGCAGATCGCGCAAGGTGCTCCCGTCGACGTGTTCGCGTCGGCGAACACCGCGACGATGACGACGGTCACCAGAGCGGGCGACGCCGAAACCCCGGTCGACTTTGCCAAGAACGAGCTCGAAATTGTCGTGCCTGCAGGCAATCCGAAACACGTGGCGTCGCTGTCCGATCTGGCCGAGGCGGGTGTCAAGGTGGCCTTGTGCGCGCCGAGTGTGCCGTGTGGCGCCGCCGCCACGAAAGCACTCGACGCGGCAGGCGTTTCACTGCGCCCTGCCACCCTCGAGCAAAACGTCAGCGCGGTGCTCACCAAGGTCGAACTCCACGAAGTCGATGCCGGTTTGGTGTATCGGACCGATGTGCGAAGTGCTGGCGACAGGGTGGTCGGCATCGGTTTTCCTGAAGCTCAGCAAGCCGTCAACACCTATCCGATCTCGGTCGTGACGACCGGAAAGAACCGCACGGCGGCGCGCGCGTTCGTCGATTTCGTCACGTCGCCCGCTGCGCAGCGGGTCTTGCGGGCGGCCGGATTCGAACCGGCGACCCAGCCATGACGACGGCAACGCGCGCGGCCGCGGCCGTCCGCGCGAAACGGCGCCGGCAGCCCTACACGCTCATCGCGCTGGCCGCTGTCGGGCTCGTTTTCTTGGTGCTGCCGATCGTGGGGTTGCTTGTGCGTGCTCCATGGCGTGCGCTTCCACACCAACTGGCGACCAGAGAAGTGACCACGGCACTGAGGTTGTCGCTTGAGACAGCGACGGTGTCGACGGTTTTTGCTCTTCTTCTGGGCGTGCCGATCGCATGGTGTCTGGTACGACTCGACATACCCGCACGCGGGCTCCTTCGTGCTCTCACCGTTCTGCCGCTGGTATTGCCGCCCGTAGCAGGAGGAATCGCGCTGCTTCTCGCATATGGTCGTCACGGGGTTGCCGGCCAATGGCTCTTTCAGGCGTCCGGTTGGTCGCTGCCGTTCACGACGCCTGGCGTCGTCGTCGCTCAAACATTTGTCGCCATGCCCTTTCTCATCGTCTCCGTCGAGGGTGCGCTGCGTGCCGTCGACCCGCGTTACGACGCCGCGGCCGCCACGCTCGGTGCGTCGAAGTCTTTTACGTTCAGGCACGTCACGTTGCCCATGCTGGCTCCCGGCATCGCGGCGGGAGCTGTGCTGTGCTGGGCGCGCGCCCTTGGTGAGTTCGGCGCCACCATTACCTTCGCGGGTAGCTATCCCGGCACCACGCAGACGATGCCGATCCAGGTTTATCTTGCCTTGCAAGACAACCCCGATGGCGCGATTGCGTTGAGCATCGTCTTACTGGTGGTGTCGGTCGCCGTGCTTGCCGGCCTTCGTGATCGGTGGCTTGCTCGATGAGCGTCGCTACCGCCGCCGAGACCCCGCTGCTGTCCGCGCATCTCGTCGTCGTCCGGGCGCAGTGGAGTCTCGACCTCGAACTTCGAGTGCACGCCGGCTCGGTCACCGCGTTGCTTGGCCCTAACGGCGCGGGCAAGACCACTGCTTTGCAAGCGCTGGCTGGCCTCCGGCGCCTCGACGGCGGCCGAATCGAACTTGACGGCCAGCTGCTCGACGAACCGAATCGCGGCCACTGGGTTCCGCCCGAAGCGCGCGAAGTGGGCCTGGTCTTCCAAGAACATCTGCTGTTCCCTCACCTGTCCGCGCGCGACAACGTGGCCTTCGGCTTGCGCGCGCGTGGAATGGCGAAACCAGCGGCGCGCCTGCGCGCCGATCAGTGGCTGAGTCGAATGGAGTTAGCGGCCGAAGCGGGCAGGCGTCCGCGACAACTGTCGGGCGGGCAGGCGCAACGCGTCGCGGTGGCGCGGGCCCTTGCCACCGACCCGCGGTTGCTCCTGCTCGACGAGCCTCTCGCGGCGCTCGACGCCGGCACTCGCATGGCGGTACGCACCGGCTTGCGCCGCCATCTCGACGAATTCGGCGGTGCCACGGTCATCGTGACGCATGACCCGCTCGACGCGTTGGTGCTCGCTGACGAGATCGTGGTGATCGAGAACGGGCGCGTCGTGCAACAGGGTTCTCCGTCGTCGGTGGCGCGCCATCCCCGCACCCGATACGTCGCGCAACTCGTCGGCTTGAATTTGCTGCGTGGTGCCGCCGAGCGCGGTCAGGTCGTCGTCGACGGCGGGGGAGCGCTCGCCATCACCGACGAACACGCCGGGCCGGTGTTCATCGTGATACGACCTAGCGCGATTGCTGTGTATTCGCACCAACCCCATGGCAGCCCGCGAAATAGCTGGCCCGCCGTGTTGTCGAGCATCGAGCAACAGGGGCACGCCGTGCGATTGGCGGCGACTGGCCCGCCCGATGTCGTCGTCGATGTCACGCCGGACGCCGTCGCTGACATGCGGTTGTCTCCCGGATCGCAGGTCTGGCTCAGCGTGAAGGCGACCGATCTCGTCGTCTACGCCGCCTAACCAGTCGTCGGTTTCAAACCTGACAGCGTTGCTCCGTTCGGGCGAACAAGACATGACTGGATGGGGTCTCGCCAGGCGACCGCGGCTTTGTAAACTCCCGATATGCACCAGTCGAAGGTCACGTTGGACGGCGAATCCAGCAGCGTGCCCGCTGCCCGCCACTTCGTCGCCAAGGTCTTGGCGTCGAGCGGGGCCGACGACGAAGTCTGGGCTGCGGCTCAAGTCACAACCGAACTTGCGGCAAACGCGGTCGTGCATGCCGCGACTGCTTTCGTCGTCCGGGTGCATGTCGACGACGACTTCGTCCGCATCGCGGTCACTGATCGAAAGCCGTTGGCGACCGCCGCACGGCGGCACTTCTCCATCGATTCCACCACCGGCAGAGGCTTGCGGCTCGTGGCGAGCCTCTCGACGTCGTGGGGTGTCGAGACTTCTGACACGACCAAGACCGTCTGGTGCGAGATCACGCGCTCGACTTTGACCAACGACCCTTCAGGCTCCAACGATGCGGCCGTGACTCAGCTTGCCGGCGATACCTCGCGACACGAGCCATCTTCCGAGCCGCGGCGCGGCATTTGGGGCCAGGTGGCATGAGCGACGATCGCTCGACTCCCGGCGAAGACGTGGTGCTTCACGAGGTGCGGCTGCTGCGCGTTCCGGTCGCGCTTCACGCGCGTGCCAACGAGCACAGTGCCGAATTGATGCGCGAGATGTATCTGATCGCACAGCAGCTTCGCGCTGAGGCCGGTGACGGCGCGGCTGACGTCCATCTCCCGATGCGGTTGGTCAAACTCGTCGAGGTGCTGGGCGAACAGTTCAACCATTTGACCCTTGAGCAGAACCGCCAATTCGACGAGGCGATCGATTCAGAGGCCGAGGCGGTCGACGTCGTCTACCACATCCCGCGGGCCGCGGCTGACGGCGCTGCGCATCTCGGTGCCATGCTCGACGAAGCCGACGAATTCTGCAGGCAAGGCAAGCACCTTCTCACCCTCGCGACGCCTCTCGATCTGCGTCGCTACCGCCAGTGGTTCTTGGGCGAGTTCGTCGCGCAAATTGGCGGCCGGCCGCCTACGCCGTGGCCGCTCTTCGCGGCTTCTTGAGGGCGGCACCCACCCGCGTATCGGCAATGCCGCGCGTTCGAGCAGGGGCCGTCATGACGTGATGGTAACCACGGTTCCGTAGTCGACGAGCTTCCATACCGCCGCCGCCGCGTCGTACGGCAGCTCCACGCAGCCGAGGCTTTGCGGGCTACCATACGACGCCCGCTTGAAGCCGTGGATCGCGTCTCCGCGATAGAAATAGCTGATATACGGCACGCCCGGGTCGGAGTACTTGGTGCCGTCCGGATTGGTGCCCCGCATTGTCTGGCTCCGGTAACGCGCGAACACCGGCCAGCTGCCCTTGGGCGTCGGCGCCGCCGCAATCCCGGTATTGGCCTTCGATGAAAACACGAATTCGCCGTCGGACCAGATTCGCAACGTTTCCGGGCGGCTTATCGCCGTCCAGGCCCAGGTGTAAGGCAACGGATCGACGACGTGGCGAGTCGCGTCGTCGAGCAACGCTGCCCACACCGCGGTGCCCGCGACTCCGTCGATGTCGAGACCGTGCACCTTTTCGAACGCCATCACGGCGCCCTTTGTCATTGCGGTCAGCTTGCCTGGCTGCCAGAGGTCGGCGAGCGGCGCCGGCGTGGAGGCAAATCGGAACTCGAACGTGCCTTCGGGTGGATTGAAGGCCATGACTCCTTGCGCGCGTCGGTTATTCAGCTCAAGGGTGGTTGCTTCAAAACTCAGCGGAAGGTACGACAGTTCGGCAAGCAGTTGCTGCAGCCGAAGCAGCGAACCGTCGGCAACTCGGTAGTTCACGGTCATGTCAGTCGTTAGCGTTCCGCCGTTCGTCGAGGTCGTGCCTTGCGGAATTTCCAGCGTGAAGGTGGCGTCGGGAACGAAGGCGACATCGGGATCGAAGCGCAGCGTCAAGGGGTTCGGCCGCGTCCAGCGGCCTGGAGTGGCGGGCACGATACGCGGCAGCGCGCTGTCGATTGCGACAGGAGAGTCGAACCGGACGACGATCGGTGTGGCGCCGTTCAGAGCTTGAGCGTGATCGGGGGAGACACTGACGACGCGCAAGGGGACGCCGACAGGCGCGTTCTTGTCCGCATCCGGGTGAGTTGTCGATCCCTTCGCCGCTGGTGCCGGTGCTGTCGACTTTGGGTGCCTGTCGGCGGTCGTCGCGGCGGCTGCTGCCATGCCGCCGGGCGCGTGAGCGATGGGGCCGTTCACCACCGCAACGGCTCCGACAGCCACGGCAGTTACGGCCGCGGCGGCGATCCCAGCTGCCCGAAGGTGACGACGCGCCTTGCGCCGTGCTTTGTGCTTGGGTGACATCGTGGGTGCGCTCCTCCCCACACACAAACACGTTTGGTTCCCTACTCAGGGTTGCTCGAAGGATCGCCTAACGATAGTTGTTTCGCGGCGCGGGCACGTAACTGGGCGTTGAGCACGAGACTTCGGATTTCTTCGGCTTGTCGCCCGCCAGCCTCGAACGCTACGACTGCCTCGATACTGTCGGGAAAGGCATCGGTGGCGCGAAGCACTCGGCCAGGGATGGCAATCTCACGGTTGCCGACGACGGCATGGACGACGGCGGGCTCGAACCGGGCGACGTGACGCGCGATGTCGCGGGCGTTATCGCGTCGCGGGAGTCTGATCCTAAAGCCGCCTTCGGAGATGTCGATCGTCCTGCCCTTCACGACGTCGTCACCAAATTCGAGGCGGACGTCGAGATCGGACCGAACTCGCACGTACCTGCGGCGTTGGATCAGTACGGGCACGCGCAACGGATGCAGCCGCCAGCCCTTCGCGCTGCCCGGCCTGCCGCGACTTGGTTCGAGCCGGCACGGTTGTTCGTACCGCCCTCGTGGCGACAGCCAAGCGAGGTCGACCTCACGGGTACCGCTGGCGAGAAGTGCCGAGTTCGCGCCGGTAGGAATCGAAACGACCACGGAATTTGCCGCGAGTTCCTCCACGCGTGTCGTGTACTCGTGAGTGCACCAGCCGTCGCTGCCTCGTGAGGCGACTCTCACCAACACGGGCGCGTCGATGCTGAGCATCGACGAGACGCGTTCGGTTTTCACCCGTTTTCCGGCCTTTCGTGTTGAGCCTGCGTCTCAGGGCGCGGTGTCGCCGTCCGCCGCGCATGTGTCATATCGGCACGCGGCGTGCTGAGGGAAAGCGTTCAGTGTGATCTTTCCTGATGTGATCTTGTCTGCGTCACCTCGGTGTTCGAGCGCTTCAGGCAAAGACATGGCGAGCAGGTCTTGACACGAGTATTTGGTCTAGTCCAATTTGGACCAACACGGCGCGTCGCTCAAGGGCAACTGGTCTAGTCCTCTGGTCGCTTCAGTTGAACCCGGAGCCGACGGCGGCTCGGCGTGTTCGAACGGCCGTCACCAGTGCCGACGCATTCGGCGCTGCCGGTACCGGGCGGCGGGGTAGTCCGGAGCGCACCAAGCGCGGGCGGGCGAGCGTCCTTCCGTTGACGGGGGCTGCAAATTTCGTACGGTCCCTAGTCAAAAGGTGGTTAGAGGTGCAAAGACGCGCAGGTGCATTAATTGCCTTAGGCTCCGCGGCGCTCGTGGCGGTAGCCACCGCCACAATTTCGACGGTCGGCACTCTTGGCGCCGCTCCGGCCGCGGCAGCGTCCGGCCCGATCACGACCCCCGCGAACGTCGCGGTGACGTCGACGTCCAGTAACTCCATCGGCTTGTCATGGTCTGCCTCGACGGTCAACGATTCCTCCGGCGACGTCGCCGCCTACTACGTGTACAACGGCTCGAACATCGTTGCCACGTCGATGGGCACCTCTGTCACGGTGAGTTCGCTCCAGCCGTCGACTGCGTACTCGTTCACAGTGCAGGCGTTCGACCAAGCCGGAAGCACCTCGGCGCAAAGCAGCGTGATTTCGGCGAGCACCACCGCGGCGACCGCGCCGGGCTACTACAAGACCGCGTATTTCGCGCAGTGGGGCATCTACGGCAACGGCTATTACGTGCAAAATGTGGACACCACCGGCGTCGCCTCGAAACTGTCGACTCTCATCTACGCGTTCGAAAACATCGACCCGACGAACCTCACGTGCATGGAAACCATCAAGGCGTCGTCCACCGACGAGAGCAACCCCAGCGCGGGAGACGGCGCCGGTGACGCGTATGCCGACTACCAAGACACCAACGTCGGAAGCGTCGACGGCAGCGCGGTCGCGTGGAGCACCCCGCTCAAAGGTAACTTCAACCAGTTGCGCGAGTTGAAGGTGAAGCACCCGAACCTTCGCGTGCTCGTCTCGATCGGCGGATGGACGTTCTCGAAGTATTTTTCGGACGTCGCGGCAACCGCCGCGTCGCGGCAGAAGTTCGTGAGTTCGTGCATCGACATGTTCATCAAGGGCAACCTGCCGCAGGTCGGAGGCGACACGTCTGGTGGTCCGGCGTCCGCCGCGGGGATTTTTGACGGCATCGACATCGACTGGGAATACCCGGGCGTGGTCGGCCACGTCGGTAACCACGTGAGCCCGAACGACAAGCAGAACTACACACTGCTGCTACAGGAGTTTCGCAACGAACTCGACGCGTACGGAAACACGATCGGCAAGCGCTTCCTGCTCACGGCAGCCGTGCCGGCAGGCCAAGACAAGCTGCAGCAGATCGAGACCGATAAAATCGGCAACTATCTCGACTTCGCCGACGCCATGACCTACGACATGCACGGTGCGTGGGACGCGACCGGCCCGACGAACTTCCAAGACCCGCTGTACCCGTCGCCGTCCGATCCGTCGAACGCGATTCCTCCGGGCAACGAGAAGTACGACATCGATACCGCGATCAAAGCGTGGACGGCGGGCCTGCCTGACTACGGCGTACCCGGCGGCTTCCCGGCTAGCAAACTGGTGATGGGCTTCCCGTTCTACTACCGTGGCTGGACGGGCGTGCCGGCGGGCAGTAATCACGGCCTTTACCAGTCGGCAACCGGACCGTCGGCTTCGCAGCAATACAGCGCGACGGCTGGAACCGCGTTCTACAAGGAAATCAGCAGTCTGGTCGCGAACGACTCGTTCTACGACCCGACCACGATGGCGTCGTGGGTGTACGACGGCACGAACTTCTACACCGGCGACACCGCACAGTCGATCTCGGCTAAAACCGACTACATCAAGAGCCACAACTTGGCTGGCGCGATGATGTGGTCGCTGGAAAACCTTGACCCGGCCACGACGTTGCTCAACGACATCGTCAACGGGTTGGGTGGCGCCGGTCCTAGCTCGTCACCGTCACCGTCGCCGACACCGTCACCGTCGCCGACACCGTCACCGTCGCCGACGCCGTCACCGTCGCCGACGCCGACGCCGACGCCGACGCCGTCACCGACGCCGTCACCGAGTGGGACGTGCGCGCCACCGTATGACAACACCGCGGTGTATCTCGGTGGTGACGAGGTCAGCTACAACGGTCACAACTGGACGGCGAAGTGGTGGACGCAAGGCGAGGCGCCTAGCACGGGCGGTTCTGGGGTGTGGACGGACGACGGGCCGTGTTCGGGTGGCACGACCACCAGCCCGACACCCACACCCACGCCGACGCCGACAGCCAGCCCGACACCCACACCCAGCCCGACACCGACACCGACACCGACACCCACACCGACCTCGACACCGTCCCCATCGCCCTCGGGCAGCTTGGTCAACGGCAGCTTCGAGAGCGGTTTGGCTCCGTGGACCTGTCAGTCTGGCGGCGGTGTGGTGGCGAGCCCGGTGCATTCGGGCAGCGGTGCGCTGTCAGTAGCAGCGACGTCGAGTCAAACCGGTGAGTGCGACCAGACGGTGACATTGGCGCCCAACACCAGTTACACGCTGACCGGCTGGGTGCAAGGCAACTACGCCTACATCGGGGTTTCCGGCGGGGCAACCGCCAGTACCTGGGCGTCGTCGTCGAGCTGGACCAAGCTCACGGTGAACTTCACCACCGGCTCGAGCGGGACCGTCACTGTCTACGTGCATGGCTGGTACGGCCAAGGCAACGTCTACGCCGACGACTTCGCGGTGAGTTAGCACTCCCCCTGTCAGGGGTGGGGCCCGGCGCCCCACCCCTGACGTGCGGATCCGATCGCCGCGGCGGGCAGAATCGGCACATGGCCGAAATTTCGGAGCCGCCAACCGAGCTCGCGCCCAGCCCGCCGGAGGCGCCGTCCGCTAGCCCGTTTCGACGCCTGGGCACCCGTCTCCTCGGGGAGCGCGGCCACGAGGCCTTCCGATATTGCCTTGTCGTTTACATCGCGGTACGAGTTGCACTTTTCGTGGTGGGCGTGCTTTCCGTCGCGTTGCTGCCGGCGAATAGCCCGGCTCAAGTGCCGGGTTGGCCCGCGCCTCCGGTTACACATCACTGGTCGGTGATGTTCACGGCTTGGGAACGCTGGGATGCGTTGTGGTACCTACGCATCGCCGACGGCGGTTATCGGCCGGACGACGGAAGTGCCGCGTTCTTTCCCGGATACCCGCTGCTGACGCGCGACGTCGGTTGGCTGACGGGCGGCCACCCGCTTCTCGGTGCCTATGTGGTCGCGAACGCGGCGCTCATCGTCGCACTTGTCCTCGTCTACCAGCTCACCGAATTCGAATTCGATCGCGCTCTCGCGCGCCGGACCGTCGTGTTGCTCTGCGCGTTTCCTACGTCGTTTTTCCTCTTCGCGCCGTACTCGGAATCGCTGTTCCTGGCCTTCGCGGCCGGGGCGCTGTTGGCGGCACGCAAGTCGTCGTGGATCGCCGCTACTGTGCTCGCGGCGTGCGCCACGGCCACCCGCAATATCGGTGTCGTGCTGGCTGTCGCTGTCACCGCCGAGTCGCTGCGTCAAGCGCTCTCGACGCGGACGTCAACGCGGACATCGAGGCGGACGTTCAAGCGCGGCTTGGCGCGCACCGCGATGGTGGGCGGCGGCTCGCTGCTCGGCATCGCCGGGTACCTCGCGTGGTGGTGGGCGACCGACGGGAGTCCGCGCGTGCCGTTCGCCGCCGAAGGCGGATGGCAGCGAGAATTCCGCTGGCCGTGGACGACATTGTGGGACGGCGTCCACGAAGGCTTGCGCTGGATCGGGGTGTATTCCGGCGGATATCAACTCGTCGACCTGATCCTCGTCGCTGTCATGCTCAGCGCCGCTGTATGGGTCGTGTTGCGCACGCCGGCGATGTATCGCGTCTACACGGGCCTCAGCTTTGTCGCACCGCTTTGCCTTGTGTTCGGTGGGCGCCCGTTCATGTCGGTGCCGCGATTCGTGCTCGTCGACGTCCCGCTCTTTTGGGCGCTTGCGCTGTTCGCCAGACGGTTTCGCGCGTGGGACGCCGTGTTCGGGGTGTCGGCGGCGGGCATGGGCCTGCTGTCGTTGCTCTTCGTCAACTGGTACTGGGTTTTCTGATCCTCCCGAGCGTGATCGCGAAGACTCTTACCCCCGCTAGAGGCCAAAAAGTCTTCGCGATCACGCAAAGAGTTTCGCTTACACCGGCTGCCACAGCGCTGGCACGTTCGGCGGTTCCCAGCCGACCTGCGAGGTGTGCGATTGAATGCACTTGTAAGTGACGCCGTTGTAGGTCACCAAGTCTCCGACCGTGTAAGAAACATTTGGCGCCCAGGCCTGGACCGACCCAGTAGCGGTTGGTGTTGGTGTCGGCGCGGACGTTGTCGTTGGCGTTGATGTTGGTGTCGGCGTGGGCGTGGGCGTTGAGCCGCCACCGGAGCAGGCGCCTTGGTCGCGCCAGACGCCCCACTGGCCGGTGGTTCCGGGCTCTTCGCCTTGGGTCCACCACTGCGCTTGCCACTGGTGCCCGTTCCAGCTCACGACGTCGCCGTTGGTGTACACCGCCGACGAACTCCAGGTCGGCGCCGCGCACGAACCGCCGCCGCCTGTGGGTGTTGGTGTCGGTGTTGGTGTCGGTGTCGGCGTTGGTGTGGGTGTGCCACCGCCACCGCCACCGCCACCGACGAAGACATCGGTGAAGGCCAGCGTCGACTGGCTGATCTCGCTACAGGTCGAGAGCGAATTCGCCGTGCCGCCGCAGGGCTGGTCACGGTTGACGGACCAAAACGCCAAGCGCCCTATGCCGTTGCTCGTTGCCCAACTCCTTACGGCGCTGGCGTTCGCCAGACTGAAAACCGAGCCGTCGTCATTTTGGCCGATCATCGGCGTGATACCGACGTTCGCGTAGGTGTAGGTCGGGTCGACCGAACGCATTTGCGCCAGCGTGTTTTGCGCGGCGCTGATCGCGGCCTGGCCCATGTCGATCGAACCCTGGTAGTAGTCCATCGTCATGATGTTGACGACGTCGATTTTGATGCCGGCGTTTTTCGCTGCCTGGATGATGTTGACGCCGTCCTGGGTGAGTCCGCTCGGCAACACCGGAAGCGTCATAGAGAACTTGAAACCGGGGTTGGCGGCCTTCAAGTCCTTCATCGCTTGCATGTGCCGCGCTACCGCCGCTGTATTGGCGATTGCCGCTCCTTCGACGTCGAAGTCGAGCCAGCTGACGCCGTAGGAGTTGACGATGTTTTGATACCCGGCCTCGATCGAACTTTGAGTGGTGCACGTCCAGGCGAGCGGTTCACCCGCGGCGCCGCCCGAGGAGATGATGACGGATGCACCCTCGGACTTCGCTTGGGCGATTTCCGGATCTGTATACGAATCGTTGCCCACGGGCAGCGTGTCGCCCCATTCTTGGTTGCAGCCGGCGCCGATGACGAACGCGGCCGTGTAGGCACGCAAACCGTGTTGCGTAATAGCGGTATCGAGCAAACCGTGTTGTGAATTCGACATGTCGGTGTAAGGGGCCACTGAATAGGCGTCGCTCGCGGCAAAGCTCGAAACGCTTGCCACGAATACACCCGTGGCAGAGGCGACAATTGCGCCAGCCGATACAACGGCCACGGCGATTGATTGTTTCTTCACGTTGAGATACCTCTCTCGAGCGTGCAAGGTCAAGAGCAGGAGTTGACGGCACATTTGATGCGGGCTTCGTAGTGTCGCCCGTGTGAAACTCGCGCCGGCGTTCGCGACCCGGGCGTTTCACCCGGGTCGCGAAGCGTCGAATCTGCCTGCCGGGCAGCTAGAACCCGTGCGTGCGCGCTCGGTTATACGGGCTGCCAAAGCGCTGGCACGTTCGGCGGTTCCCAGCCGACCTGCGAGGTGTGCGATTGAATGCACTTGTAAGTGACGCCGTTGTAGGTCACCAGGTCTCCGACTGTATAAGAAACGTTCGGCGCCCAGGCCTGCACCGACCCAGTCGCGGTCGGTGTCGGTGTGGGTGTGGGTGTGGGGGTGGGGGTGGGGGTGGGTGTCGGTGTGGGTGTCGGTGAAGGTGTCGGGCTGCTGGTAGTGCCGCCGGAACACGGGCCGTCGTCCGTCCACACCCCCGAGCCGCCGGTACTCGGCGTCTCGCCCTGCGTCCACCACTTCGCCGTCCAGGTATGGCCGTTGTAGCTCACCTCGTCGCCGCCCGTATAGACAGCCGAGCTGCTGTACGCGGGTGCCGAGCACGACCCGGACGTTGTCGAGGTTGGCGACGGTGTGGGCGTCGGTGAGGTGCTGGGCGGGTTGCTCCCGGCGAACTGCACGTCGAACTTCGTGAAGTCCCAGTCGTTTTGGACGACGCTGCTGCACGTGCCGGAGGTTGTGGAGGTTGCGCCGCCTGGGCATTCGCGGTCTCGGTTCACCGACCAGAACGTGTAGCGGCCGAGGCCGACCGACTTCGCGAAGTTGAGGTTCGACTGAAAGTCGGACTGGTAAAACATCTCGCCGGTGTCGGAGCGGCCGTTCATCTGCGAGATGCCTTCGTGCGCCCACGCGGTCGCGGAGTCCCAGCCGAACGTGCTTGTGAGCATGGTGTGGAACTGCTGCAGTGCGCTTTGCTGACTCGCCGCGCCATTGAAGCCGCCGTCGAACGGCATAATCGAGTAGTTGTTGGGCGTGAAGCCGAGACCCTTGGCCGTGTTCAAGACGTTCTGGCCGAAGTAGCCCGTGCCGGAGGTCGTTCCCGGAACCGTAATCGAGATATAGATTCCAGGATTGTTCCGCTGAATTATTTGTGCCGCGCCGACTTCGTTGTTGACGGCGGTGGTGTTCTCGTACTCGGGCTCTTCGAGGTCGAAGTCCATCGCCTTGAGGCCGTACTTGTCGACGACCTGCTGGTAGGCCGCGGCGGTCGCCGACGGCGAACTGCACACCTGACCGAGCTTCGTTCCGCCGTAGCCGCCGATCGAGACTGAGACGTCGCCACCGTTCGAGCGGATTGTGTTGATGTAGCTCGCGACGGCGGTGTCTGACGAGACTGGCGCGGTGCCACCCCATGCCGGGCTGCACGAACTGCCGTTGGCCAAGATAAAGGCGAGCATGAATACTTTCTCGCCGCTGCCCGCCATCACGGTCGCGATGTTGGGCGGTGAGTTGTCGAGTGGCATGACGTAAGGCGCTTGGGCGTACCAAGCCTGCGCTAACGTCGCCGCCGAGGCCGCCCCTCCCCCGAGGGCCATGACGGCGATCGTCGACGCGGCCACTGTGCCGCTGGCCGCGGCTGACGCGCAGATGGCGGTGGCTCGCGAAAAGCGACGATGGCCGCTGCGAGAATTGCGTTGTACGACTGGCACGGAATCTCCTCGTCTTCACGACTGCGGGGAACGTCGCGCCGAACGCAGCGATGACCGTGCCAGCGAGGCGTCGTGGAGACGGGACGTCGGCCGGGCAGCGCACGCGTCGATGCGCCGGAGGCGTGGGCGTCGTCACCCGTCCACGGGCAGCATCAGCCTTGTCGTGACACGAAGCACCGCCACGCCGAAGGCTGATACACGAGCCGATAACGATCGGTCTCGTGCCAGTCAGGGTGCGCCTTAGGGAAGGCCGGTGTCAAGAGATTGGACTAGACCAAAGTACAAATGTCGCGCCCGTCCGCGTGGATCACGTTCGGGGGGGTAGGGGGTCCCTTGCAACATCGGCCGATGTTGCAAGGGACGCGTTTACCCCCTGAACGTGATCCACTAGGCGGCGCCGAAGATTCGATGAGCGTCGCCGGGCCGTGGCACCGATGCGCTCAGACGCGTGCGGTAGTCAGAGCTTGCCGCGATCGTCGCGTAATAGGCCGCCTTGCGGCGTGCGACGCAACCGTCCGGACGAGACTCCGTCGTCAGCTCATCGGGTGCGAGCATCGCCGTCATACCGTCCGTCAGCAAGGCCAGCGCCTCAGCACGCATCTGCGAAATGCGCGACTCGGTCACGCCGAGCTCAGCGGCAAGCTCGGCCATCGGCCGCTCGTTGAAGAAGTAGCCCTCGACCACAGCCCGAAGGCGGCTAGGCAACGCGGCAACGGCATCGACGAGGTACGACGTGCGCTCCCGGTTGAGCAGCACCTCTTCGGGCCCCGGGTCTTGGTGCGGCAGCATGCCCTCGAGGGTTCCGGCGTCCGAAAAGCCCTGCAAGCTCAGCACGACCGAACGATGCACGTCCTCCTCGACGGACGCGAGTTCGTCGATAGAAATGCCGAGGTGCTGGGCAAGCTCACTGTGGGTCGGGTGCCGACCCAACTTGGCAGCCAGCTCTTCTTCCGCGATCGCCCGTTGACGGGCCTTCGTGCGCACCGAGCGGCTCGCCCAGTCGTGACTGCGCAACTCGTCGATAATCGCGCCACGGATACGGACCGTCGCGAACCGGGCGAACGGCACCCCGCGCTCTGGCTCGAAGCTCCGCGCCGCCTGGGCGAGGGCCATCATGCCGGCTGAGGTGAGGTCGTCGCGGCTGACGTGACCGGGCAGCTTGCTCGCCGTCTCGGCCACCAGATATCCGACGAGCGGAAGGTGTTCGCGGACAAGGTCCTCGGCCGCGCCGCCTTTGGCGACCTGGTCGGCCGGGGTGCCTTGGGCGGCCTGTTCGGCCGTGATGTGTTCGACCTGAGCCGAACCGCGGAGGTTTCGTGTGCCTGCCATGGACTTCTCATCGCCGCGACACCCCGCCTGACTTGACTCCAAATGGCCTAGTGATCGTCAAACAGCCCGGAAACGGCTAGGAGTGACTACTTCGGTCTAAGCAACTGGCGGATCACCAAATGGACCGTACGCCTTACAGGTCTCCTCCAGATACCGGCAATTCGCCGTCCGGGCGTTTACTCGGCGCGGGTTTGTGCCGATGGTGTGCGTGCGGATTGTGGCCTGTGAGCACCGACTCGCCAAGCGGATAAGCTGGCCGACCGCGGCTGCCGAGTCGAGAGTAAGGAGCTGGAGTGGCGAGCTTCGCCGAGGTGTCAGACATCCTCTGGCGCGAGCGCGAGCTGCTCGACGTCCTGGCGTTCAAGCTCGACCAGGAACGGCTGCTGCTTGCCGATGGAAATGTGCGCTGGCTTGCCCGGGCCACCCGTGAAATCGAGCTGGTTATCGAGCAGGCGCGATTGCTCGAACTCACCCGCGCGGTCGAAGTCAACGCGCTAGCCCAAAGCATCGGCCTCGAGCCGGCGTCCACGCTCGCCGAGTTGGCGGCCGCCGCTCCGCCGCCGTGGGACGAGCTACTCGAAGCACATCGCCGGGCATTTATCGAACTCTCCCGCCAAATTCACGAAGCCGCGCGGCACAATCAGCGGGCGCTCGACGACGCCTGGCAGGCGACGCAGGGCGCGATGTGCCTGCTTGCCGCCGGTGAGGCGTGATGGCACGTTCGCTGAACTTCGACGACCGGCACGTCGCCGCGCTGAGCTACGAGGCCGCACGCGCGAGGTCGGCCAGCCGGAGCGCGAGGCTCGGCAGCATCGTGGCCGCGCTCGACGCGATGAGCGCGGACACCGACCGCGCCGGGATCGCCAGTGCGGACGTCGCCAGTGCGGACGTCGCCAGTGCGGATTTGATGACGAGGCAAGCCTGTTACCGGTCGGCCGCCGCGGCGCTCGCGACTCCGGTCGCGCCTTCGCTGCTCGCTTTCTTGAGCTAGCGGCGGTTTGGGGAGTCCTGGCGTTCGGCCTCGTCCGCCTATCGCGTATCGATAGACCACGAGGTGAAGACGCCGGCAGATTCAGCTTCCGGCGGCGATGGGGAAGCTGTTGTGGCACGCGCACCCAGAGCATGTCGCCTCGAGGCGCGGCGACGGCGCGACGTCTCCTTCGGGCAGGCGCGCGAGCGCGCAGTCGCACTCGGGGCACGTCTCAACATAGATGACCTTCACCGCCGCTATATCGGCACGGCCGCCGATGTGGCTGAGTGTCCGCGCGTGTCAAGGCGATGACGATCGGGCAGAACCGCCACCTGGCAGACGTTGCGTGCCTGGCCCGGGTGTGACCCGAATAGGTCATACCAGCGCGGAATGTGTCGAGTTAGCGTGGATGAAGCACGGCAGCATGAGGAGTTCCATGCCCGAACCGCGAGTTGGCCAGGCTGAGCTCGACGTTCGTCTCGAAGATCCGGCAGTGCTCGAAGAGATCGAGCTGTACAGCGAGCTGATGATTGTGGCGGGGTCGAGCCAGCAGCGCTTGACGCGTGCCCAAATTGATCAGATTCTGGGCGTTCACGGCGTCGGAGTCGCCGACACCGTCTGACTGTCCGGTCTGAGTGTCGCGTCTGAGCGTGACCGCGGGGGTCCGCCCATCCGTTCACAAGATCGAACGAACCCCGCCGCGTAGACCTGTCCTGGTTGGCCCGTAGCATCTGGGCCGAACGCTTCGCCGTAGATCGGGAGTATCGGTGCGCCTGCGACTGACCCCGCAAGACACAGCTTTCTTCGAGATGTTCACGGCCTCGGCAAACAACCTGGTCATAGGTGTCGAGACCGCGGCGAAGCTGTTCGTTTCTGGTGCTGACCGGCGCGCGATCTCCGAGGAGGTCCGCCGGATCGAGCACGAGGAAGACGAAGTCACCCACGCCATTTTGCGCAAGCTGAACTCGACGTTCGTCACGCCGTTCGACCGCGACGACATCTATCGCCTCGCGGGCCGTCTCGACGACGTCATGGATTTCGTCGAAGCTGCAGTCGACCTCGTCGTCTTGTACAAGCTCGGCGACCTGCCCGAGGAGATCGCCGAACAGGTCGAAGTCTTGCAGCGTGCCGCGTTGCTGACTGCCGAGGCGATGCCGCGACTGCGCAAACGCATCGACCTCGACGTGTATTGGATCGAGGTAAACCGCCTGGAAAACGAGGCCGACCGGCTGTACCGCCGCTTGCTGGCCAGGCTGTTCGACGGCGGGTACGACGCGTTGACCGTGTTGAAGTTGAAAGAGGTGGCCGACCAATTCGAGGCCGCCGCCGACGCCTTTGAAAACGTGGCCAACGCGATCGAGACGATCGTCGTCAAGGAATCGTGAGGAATGACCGCCCTCGCGATCATCTTGATCGTTGTTGTCGCTTTGCTGTTCGACTTCACCAACGGCTTCCATGACGCCGCGAACGCCATAGCGACGTCGGTCTCGACGCGGGCACTGACGCCGCGTGTCGCGTTGGCGATGGCGGCCATCCTCAATCTTGTCGGCGCCTTCGTAGCGACCAAAGTCGCCACCACAGTCGGAAAAGGCATCATCTCGGCGCCGTCCGGTGGCCACGGTCTTGCGCTGGTGTTCGCGGCAGTCGTGGGAGCAACAGTCTGGAACCTGATCACTTGGTACTTCGGCCTGCCGTCGTCGTCATCGCACGCTTTGATCGGAGGACTCGTCGGCTCGGCTGTGGTCGCGGGGGAGCACTTCGGTGCCGTGCACTGGAGCGGCGTCGTCGACAAGGTCGTCGTCCCCATGATCATCTCGCCGATCATTGGCGGGATTGCCGCATTCGTGCTCATGCTTGCGATCTTGTGGATATTCCAGCGGGGCAGACCGAATCGGCTCAACCGGGGATTTCGCTACCTGCAGACGTTGTCGGCCGCCGCGATGGCCTACTCCCACGGCACCCAGGACGCTCAGAAGACCATGGGCGTCATCGCGTTGGCGCTGGTGACCGGCGGCTACATCGACAGCTTCTACATCCCGGCCTGGGTGAAAGTCGCGGCCGCGGCCGCGATGGGGTTTGGCACCTACGCGGGTGGTTGGCGAATCATGCGCACGCTCGGCCGGCGCATTATCCAACTCGACCCGCCGCGTGGCTTCGCCGCCGAAGCAACGTCGTCCGCCGTTTTGCTCACGGCAGCGCATTTCGGCGCCCCGGTCTCGACGACGCACGTCATCACGTCGGCCGTCATGGGCGTAGGTGCGACCAAACGTTTCTCCGCGGTGCGGTGGGGTGTTGCGGGCAACATCGTGATGGCTTGGATCTTGACTATCCCAGCCGCGGGCGTGGTGGCCGCCGCCGTCCACCTCGCCATACTGCCGTTCTTCGGCTGAGGTGTCTTTTCAACCGTGGCGGAAAAGCACGTCGGTGTTCCAGCGAGCGAACCCCAGTGACTCATAGAGCCCGATGGCGGCGGTGTTCGACTCGTCGACGTAAAGCATGACGTCTTGCAGGCCTTGGGCGCGAAGGTGGCGCAGACCTACGACGGTGAGCAGCCGGCCCAGCCCCATGCCTTGCGCGGCGTCGTCGACCCCGACGACGTAGACCTCGCCGATCGGCTCGTGACCGTGCTCTTCGGGATGTTCGTGTGCGTGCACATGCGTGTGGGCGCCGGACGATTCGTCGTCATGGTGATGGTTGGCGTGGTGGTGCGCATGCGCGTGCGCGGCTGTGTCGGGCGCGCTGTTGCCGCCTACGTGCGATCGGCTGCCGTGCACCTTGGTCCAGTGGAAACCGACCAGCTTGCCGTCGCGTTCAGCCAAGAAAAAGCCAGCCGGGTCGAACCATGTCTCGCCCATCCGCTGATGCAGGTCGTCGATCGTCCAGGAACCCTGCTCAGGGTGGTCGGCAAAGGTGCGGGCGTTGAGTTCGAGCCAGGCTTGGTCGTCGGAACCCGGCTCGAACGTGCGAATCGAAATCGCGTCGGGTAGCTCCGGGCGCGGCAGTGGGGCGGCTAGCGAGCGCCGCATCTGCCACAGCACTCGAGCTCGGCGAAAGCCAAGATGCTCCGCCATCGCTGACGCCTCGGGCAGGTCGCCGTGTGCCCAGAGCCGCAGCCTCCCGCCGGTCTGTTCGAGCATCATCTTGATCAGCATGCGACCGTAGCCACCACGTCGCACGGCCGGATCGACGACCAGCTCGGCGCTCGGCCCTTCGACCGGGTCGGTCGAGTCGAGGTGCGCGTACGCGAGCAGACGAGAGCCTTGCCAGGCAAGCAGGTTTCGCGCGGGACGGTCACCTCCGTAGCGCAAGTGCAGCAGAACATGCTCCGACAGCGGCCGCACACCGTCAGCGTCGGTCGCGTCTCCGACGAGGTCGGTGATCGCGGCAACTTGCGACGGCGTCAGATGACCGGCCGCTTCCAGGCGGACCTCGGGCGGCACGTCATCCACGACCGCTGCTCGACGTGCTCGCGTCAGCCGGCACCGCCGCGCGTTCAGGCACGGGTACGACGAACTTGTAGCCCACGTTGCGAACCGTGCCGATCATCGCCTCGTGGTCGGGACCGAGCTTCGCGCGCAGCCGCCTCACGTGGACGTCGACGGTGCGGGTGCCGCCGAAGTAGTCGTAGCCCCACACCTCCTGCAGCAGCTGGGCGCGGGTGAACACTCGGCCTGGGTGCTGCGCGAGATATTTCAACAACTCGAACTCTTTGAACGTGAGATCGAGCATCTGACCGCGCAGCTTCGCGGAGTAGGTGCCTTCGTCGATCGTGAGGTCGCCCGACTTGATGACTTCGTCGTCGGGTTCCAGCGAGCGGGCGGCCAGCTCGAGCCGGCCGAGCGCCAGCCGCAGCCGCGCCTCGACTTCGGCCGGGCCTGCCGTGTCGAGCAGGACGTCGTCGAACCCCCACTCCGGGGTGACGGCCGACAAACCCCCTTCGGTGACCACGAGAACGAGCGGCGCTGACAATCCCGTCGTCCGCAACACTTGGCACAACGAGCGGGCGTGCGCAAGATCGCGGCGGCCGTCGACGAGGACGACGTCGGACGGCGGCGCATCGACGAGCGCGGTGACTTCAGCCGGCGCCACCCGCACCTTGTGCAAAAGCAGGCCGAGCGCGGGAAGGACCTCGGCAGAAGGCTGCAGCGCGTTGGTCAGCAGCAGCAACGTGCGCATGCCGACCGCCTATCGCCGAAGTTTGGGACCATCAGCCAGGATAAAGGCATGACCGCCTACACCGGGTTTCACTGACGTGAACGCGACCAATCGATCGGCGGGCGTGCCCGTCGGCACTATGCGCTACTGGGCGGCGGCACGCGAGGCGGCTGGCCTGGCCGAGGAGCCGTACGCCGCCGCGACCCTGGCCGACGCGCTGACGGACGCGATCGACGCGCACGGGGGCGGCGACGGCGCGCTGGCGCGCGTGCTGACCAGGTGCGCGTTCGTCGTCGACGGGGCGCCGGCGAGCCGACGAGATCCCGCGACGGTCGAGCTGTCGGACGGCGGCACGATCGAGATCCTCCCGCCCTTCGCCGGCGGTTAGCGCCGGCGGCTGGGGCCATCGGCGGCGGGCTTCAGACCCGATCTGCGACGATGCCCGGGTGGCATCGCTTGTTTCCGCTTGCTGCGCGGCGGCCCTGCTTGGCGCTTCTGCCGCCGGCAAGGGGCCGCTGCTCGTCGTCCTTGCCGTGCTGCAGGTGGCGTTGATCGCGGGCTGGTTTTGGCGCGCCCGCCTGACTCGGCCCGCGCTTTTCGCTGGTGCGGGCATGGCATTCGCGGCGGCTCTTGCCGCTGATCTCACGCTTGTCCGCGTGGAGGAGCATTCCGAGATCGCCGATCTCGCCGGAGTCTTGGCGGCCCTGGTGGGCGCGGCTTTCGTCGTCCAGCTTATGCGGCGTGACGGCCGAGCGATGTTGGTCACGGCGCTTTCCGCGACTGTCGCGTCCGGTGTTTTGGCGATCGCCGGGGCGGTGTTCCTCAGCGTGCGTGCCGGTCGCGGAGGTGTCGACATCGTGGCTATCGCGCTCGCGGCGGCCGGGGTCGCGTTGTTGCCCGTGCAACCGCGGGTGCCGTCGTGGGCGGCGTTGCCGGTCGGCACCGCGGCCGGGATCGGCGTCGGCATCGCGGTGGCGGGCCAAAGTTCGGTGGTGACCCTCGGCGCGGGTTGCGCGGTCGCGGCGGTGGCCGCCGTCGTCGCCCTTCTCACTCGTGCAAGCGCCCGCGACGCCCGGGCGAGTTGGATCCGCGTCGAGCCGGTGTCGTCGACGCTTCCCGTGCTCGTCGTCGCGCCCGCAATTCTCGTCGTCGCGTCGATCATGGTGGGCTGATGCGGCATCCGTTGCGGTGGCTGATCGCCCTCGGCGTGGTTGCGCTGCTCCTCGTGGGCGCTGACCGGTTCGCGGCAAGCCTGGCCGCGAATCGCATCGCGAGCGTGGTGCAAGACGACGCCCACCTGGCGCACAAGCCGACGGTCGACGTGCACGGTTTTCCATTCCTCACGCAAGCGCTGGCCGGTCGGTACGACCGGATCGAGGTGCACGCGACCGATATTTTCGACAGCTCGCCCGGCAAAGGTTCGGTGAGCACGGTCAATTTCAAGGATGTGCGCATTGCGCTCTCGAAGGCCTTGAGCGGCGATGTTCACGAAATCCACGTCGGTGCGCTGACGGGCAGCGCCGACGTCTCGTTCGCCGACGTCGAAGCGGCGTCGAAAGTGCCGGGCTTGACCGTTCGACCGGTCGACGGTCATCCCGATCGAGCCGCGGTCGGCGAGTCGGTCACCGTTGCCGGCGTCAAGATCGATGTAGCCGTGATCGCGAGCGTCACGCTCGACGACAACGTCATCAAGCTCGCCGCCGTCGACGTGACGTTACCGGCGGGAGTTTCGCTGCCGTCGTCGGTGCTCGACCAGGTGCGCTCGCGCGCGGCGTTCAGCGTGCGCGTGCCCGGATTGCCCGCGGGGATTCGGCTCACCGCGGTGTCGGTGGGCTCGAACGGCGTCATCGTGACGTTGCGCGGTGACGATCTCGTCTTGACCCGCTGACGTGCGAAAAGACACTAATGTGTCGAGCAACACGTCGCGAAAACGGCGTGAGCCATTCCTCAAGCGTCCCTTCGTGCCCTAGGTTGTCGCACCGTGACTGTCACGACCGTGTTCGTCCCGCGCGAGACCGCTGACGCCGAGCGGCGCGTCGCGCTCACGCCTGACACCGTTGGCAAGCTGCGCGCCGCCGGGCTTTCGGTAGCCGTCGAGCGCGGCGCCGGCGTTGCGGCCGGCTACCCCGACACCGTGTACACCGACGCCGGGGCGACGATCTCCGATCGTGACGGTCTGGCCGGCGCCGACGCGGTGCTCGCCGTCCAGCCGTTACCGGTCGCCGACGCCGCGAAGCTCGGCGAAGGCACGGTGCTGATCAGCTTCTTGCAGCCAGCCGCCGAGCCCGACCTCGTGAACATGCTCGCCGAACGCAAGGTGAGCGCGTTTTCACTCGACCGGCTGCCACGAATATCGCGCGCGCAAAGCATGGACGCGTTGTCGTCGCAAGCGCTGGTCGCCGGCTATCGAGCCGCGATCATCGCCGCCGAACGGTTGCCTCGATTCTTTCCGCTGTTGATGACGGCGGCCGGCACGGTGCCGCCGGCGAAGGTGCTCGTGCTCGGCGCCGGTGTCGCCGGCCTGCAAGCCATTGCGACGGCGCGCCGGCTTGGCGCTAACGTCTCGGCTTACGACGTCCGGTCTGCCGCCGCCGAGGAGGTCAGAAGCCTCGGCGCGAAGTTCGTGCAACTCGACCTCGACACGCTCGAAGGAGCGGGCGGTTACGCCCGCGAGATGACCGAAGACCGCGCGGCCCGACAACGCGAGTTGTTGACACCGCATTTGGCGGCGTCCGACGCCGTTTTGACAACCGCCGCGGTGCCCGGACGACGAGCCCCGCTGCTCATCGACACCGCGATGGTCGAGGCGATGCGGCCGGGCACGGTCATCGTCGATATCGCCGCCGAATCGGGCGGCAACTGCGAACTGTCTCGTCCCGGCGAAGAGGTCGTGCACAACGGCGTGCTCATCTGGGGTGCTCGCAACTTGCCGAGCGGCATGCCGTACGACGCCAGTCGCCTGTACGCGCGCAATGTCGCGAACCTGCTGCTTCTCATGACGAAAGAAAGCGCAATCGCGCCCGACCTCGACGACGAAATCGTGGCGGGCTGCCTTGTTGCGCATGCTGGGGAGGTGCGCGGGTGACGACCCGACACGAGTCTGGAGCACCGCAATGATCGACAACGTCGGCTTGCTCACCATCTTCATGCTGTCGATTTTCGTGGGCTTCGAAGTCATTTCGAAGGTCTCGACGATCCTGCACACGCCGCTGATGTCGGGCGCCAACGCCATTCACGGTGTCATCTTGGTCGGCGCGATCCTCATCACCGGCGAGGCAGACGGCGCTGTGCAACTGACGCTCGGTTCGATCGCGGTTGTCTTGGCGACCGCCAACATGGTCGGCGGTTTCGTCGTCACCGACCGCATGCTCGAGATGTTCAAAGGCCGCGGTGCGCCGAAACGCGCCGAGGTCGAGCAGAACGGTCACGTATCGTGAGTACCGCGTTTCCCGCGGGCCTCCGCCGCTCCGCTCCTCGCCCGTCGGCTGCGATGCTCGCATCGGAGGCCCGCTCGTGAGTACCGGTGTTCAACTCGCCTATTTCGTCACCGCGCTGTGTTTTATCTTGGCGCTCAAGGGATTGTCGTCGCCGAAGCACGCCCGCTACGGCAACCTGATCGGCGCCTTCGGCGCCGCGCTCGCCGTCATCGTCACGTTGTCGCTCGACGGCTTGCGCAACCGCTGGCTCATCATTGCGATGATCGTGGTCGGTTCGATTATCGCGGTGCCGGCCGCCCGCATGGTGAAGATGACGGCCATTCCGCAGATGGTCGCCATGTTCAACGGCGTTGGCGGTGGCGCGGCGGCATTGGTGTCTATCGACGAATTCATCCGGCAGCACAGCACGGATTCGGTCGCGGCGATTATTGCTGTGGTATTCAGCGCGATTGTCGGTGGTGTCAGCTTTACCGGTTCGCTTGTTACGTTCGCGAAGCTGCAAGAGCTGATGACCGGGCGGCCCGTTATCGTGCCGCTCGCGCATATCATCACCCCAGCCGTCGCCCTTGCCGCGCTGGGCTTGGGTATCGCGGTCGTCGCCACGTCGAACGTGCCACTCATCGTGGCGTGCGCGTTGTTGGCGCTCGTGCTCGGCGTGCTGTTCGTGTTGCCTGTGGGCGGCGCCGACGTCCCTGTCGTTATCTCGTTGCTGAACGCGTTCACAGGCCTCACCGTCGCGGCGTCCGGTTATGTGCTGTCGAACACGTTGCTCATCGTCGCCGGAACACTGGTCGGCGCTTCGGGCACCCTGCTCACCCAACTGATGGCCAAGGCGATGGGCAGGCCGATCACCGGCGTGCTGTTCGGTGCCTTCTCCGGGCCTACGACGGCCGGCTCCACCGCCGAGCTCGCCGGCGATCGCGCGGTGCGTTCGGCGGGTGCCGAAGACTTGGCGATTTTGCTTGCGTACGCGCGAAAAGTAGCGATCGTTCCCGGTTACGGCTTGGCGGTGGCGCAGGCGCAGCACACGATCCGCGAACTCGTCGACCTGCTCGAATCCCGTGGCGTGCAGGTGTTCTACGCGATCCACCCGGTGGCCGGTCGCATGCCCGGCCACATGAACGTGTTGCTCGCCGAAGCGAACGTTCCTTACGAGCAGCTCAAAGAAATGGACGACGCGAACCCCGAGTTCTCGTCGACTGATGTGGCTGTCGTGGTCGGCGCCAACGACGTCGTGAATCCGGCGGCTCGCGACCAAGCCGGCAGCCCGATCTATGGCATGCCGATTCTCAATGTCGACGAAGCCACGAACATCGTGTTCATGAAGCGTTCGCTGCGGCCAGGTTTCGCCGGCATCGACAACGCCTTGCTGTACCACCCGAAGACCACGCTTTTCTTCGGCGACGCCAAAGATTCGCTGACGAAGCTGGTTTCCGCCGTCAAGACACTGTGATCGCGAAGACTCTTACCCTCTTAGGTTCCAAGAGGTCTTCGCGATCACAGTCGGGCGCTGGGGGCTAGTCGATCGTGCCGTAGAGCCGGTCGCCGGCGTCGCCCAATCCGGGCAGGATGTAGCCCACGTCGTTCAGTCGCTCGTCGACGCCCGCGGTCACCACTGACACCGGCACGGCGGCCTCCGCGAAGGTTTTTTCCAGTCTTGCGATGCCCTCGGGCGCGGCCAGCAGGCAGATGGCGGTGACCTGATGGGCGCCGCGCTCGATCAGCAACGAGATGACGGCGGCGAGCGTGCCTCCAGTGGCGAGCATCGGATCGAGCACGTATACCTGTCGCCCGTGCAAGGTGTCGGGCAGCCGCGTCGCGTACGTTGTCGCGACCAAGGTTTCTTCGTTGCGCACCAAGCCGAGGAAGCCAACCTCAGCGGTGGGCAGTAGGCGCGTCATGCCGTCGAGCATGCCGAGGCCCGCCCGCAGAACCGGCACGACGAGCGGTCGCGGATGAGCGAGGCGCACCCCGCGTGCACGCGAGAGTGGCGTGGTGACCTCGACGTCGGTGACTCGCACCTCGCGGGTGGCTTCATACGCGAGCAGCGTCACCAGCTCGTCGGTGAGCCGGCGAAAAGTCGGCGAGTCGGTGCGTTTGTCGCGAAGGGCGGTGAGTTTATGGGCGACCAACGGGTGCTCGACGACCAAGGTGCGCATGCGCACACGCTAGCCCGTTAGCCGTGTGCGTCGTGCGCCAGCTTCGCCGTCCGAATGCTTGGCAGCCGCAAATCGACGTCCCCAGTCATTGGCCTTGGGTGCGCGCGCGTGTCACGATGCGCGCAGGGGTACGTGGTGAGGCGGTGCGTGTGACGCGACGACCGCCGCGAACTGTCGAAGGAGGCGTGATGGCGGACGACGGACGCGGCGACGACGACTTTGCTGTCGTGTGTTACCGCGAGGAGGGTCGCTGGGAGATCGGGCTGCTGCCCGAGCGCGCGACTGCCAACCTCGAAGCTTTCGTCGCTGCCGTGCGCCAGCAGCCGGGCGAGGGCGGCGCGGTGGGCTTCGTGAACGTCGCCGACGATTTCTTCGTCGCGGCGCGCGCCACCACGCGAGGCGATATTCGGCTGCTGCTTTCGGACGTCACCGCCGCCGACGAGTGGCCGCTCGCGCGCGAAGTGCTCGAGCGACTCGGCCTGCCCGAGCCCACCGACGAGGATTTCGACGACATCGTCCCGGCTGGCGACCTCGCCCTGTTCGCCGATCTCGGCCTGCCCGAGATGGAGCTTCGTTTGCTGCTTTCCGACGTCGACGCCTACGCCGATGAGATGCTTTTTGCCATCGCCCGTCGACTTGGGTTCGGCGAACAGCTGCAACGCCTCGTCGACGCCGGGGTTCACTGATCTTTAGATAACTAGGTTTTCGGACAGTCCGCGGGAGCATGGGTGGCTCACTTCGCAGCACTCGTAGCCTTTTCGAAAGGCCGCTGGAGGGGCGCCGACCTCGAAATCGATCTCGACGAGGCCGGCGACATCGAGGACGTCGCCGACTCGATGCGCGACGCCTCGATCGACGACGGCCCGGTCTTGCTCTTCGTCGAAGAGGACGACGAGTGGTTCGGCATCGTGCGCGTCGACGGCGCCGGCGAGCCGCGCGCGTTCATCTCCGACGCGCGCGTCGTCTCGGTCAGCGATCTCGCTGGCGCCGTGTTCGGCGACGTCGTGCCCGACGACATCGCCGACCGAGGCGAAGCGATCGCCGAGGACGAAGACATCAGGGCGGACGACGACGAGCAGGCCGGCGTGAAGCCGGCAGCCGAGCCCGCGGGCGCCACCGATCTGCTTGCTGACCACGGCATCTCGTCGGCAGAGCTGTTGGAGATGTGCGCCGAGGAGGGGGCGCTGCCGGGCGACGTCATTACCGCGATCTGCGAGCGGCTCGGTTGCGCCGACGAGATCGAGGTCTACCGCTGAACGCCGCGTCGTACGAGCAGTGGATGCGGCTCGCCCTTCAAGAAGCGTCGCTTGCCGCCGACGCCGCTGACGTGCCCGTCGGCGCGGTCGTCGTCTCACCGGACGGCGACGTGCTCGGCCGGGGGCGCAACGCCCGCGAAGAAAGCGCCGACCCCACCGCGCATGCCGAGATCGTGGCCTTGCGGACGGCGGCCTCCAAGCTCGGTAGTTGGCGCTTGTCACGCTGCACGCTCGTCGTCACCTTGGAGCCGTGCACGATGTGTGCGGGAGCCGTCGTGCTCGCCCGGGTTGACCGGCTGGTGTACGGGGCGATCGACCCGAAGGCGGGCGCGGTGGGGTCGCTGTGGGACGTCGTCCGGGATCGTCGGCTCAACCACCGGCCAGAGGTGGTGACTGGCGTGCTGGAGGCCGACTGCGCGGCGCTGCTGCGGGGGTTCTTCGAGCACCGGCGAGGTGGCGGCTAGCGTCCGCTAGGCTTTGCCACGGTGGAGTCGCCTAGTGGCCGATGGCGCACGCCTCGAAAGCGTGTGAGGGTGCAAGCTCTCCGTGGGTTCAAATCCCACCTCCACCGCCAGCCATTGTGATCTCTTGAGACATCGGAATAGCCCTGAACCCTCGCTGGGGGTTTGGGGCTGCTTCGTTTTGGGTGCGCTGGTCAGCGCATGGCCTATGCGTGTCGGTGTGGGGCTAGAGGTACGGGTCGGTGATCTCACGAAGTCGTGCCAGCGAGTCGCGGAGGGTGGCCCACCGGCGCGCGCCAAGGTGGGCTTCCCATTCCGCCTCTATGCGCGCGATAACCGCGTCCGCGATGGGGCGCGCGGCTTCCCCGCGTGCCGCCACGTGTACCAGCTTGGCGCGAGCGTCAGATGCGTCGGGTTTTCGCTCGACGTAGCCGCGTCGCTCGAGTTGGTCGACGATAACGCTCGCCGTCTGCTTCGTGACCTGCGCTGCCCCGGCGAGTTCGGTAAGACGGGTTCCGTTCGGGCCGATTCGCTGCATGACCCGGGCCTGGGCTGGGGTGAAGTCGTCGAAGCCCGACGCCGCGAGTGTCTCGAATACCCGCGACTCCAGCGCGCGATAGGCGATGAAGAGCAGCAGACCGATGTTGAGCTCCGGCTGCGGTTCTCGAGTTTCGGAAACCACGGCACCTCTTGACAATAGTCAGGGCTACGAACTACTTTCGTCAGTCTAGCTTACTAATGGAGGAGATTGTCTTGCACGGCGGGCGCGCCCTTGCTATGAGCGCCGACGCGGTCTGGGCGGCGATCGACGAGGAACGGCGACGTCTTGTCGAGTTGGTCGAACGACTTTCGGACGACGACTGGTCGCGGCCGTCGCTGTGCGCGGATTGGCAGGTAAGGGACGTCGTCGCGCACCTCGCCCTTGCCCAGGCAGGCCTGTGGTGGAGTCTGGCGGAGATGATTCGAGCGCGAGGCAATCTGGATCGGATGGTGTCCGGCACCGCGCGGCGACACGCTCGCCGCCCCGCCGACGAGCTGATCGGGCAGGTTCGGTCGATGATCGGTTCGCGCCGTCGCGCTCCTGGCGTTTCGCATTTCGAGCCGCTCATCGACGTGCTTGTTCACACCCAAGACATCGCGATCCCGCTCGGCCGTGAGCATGCGATGCCAGTCGAGTCGGCAGCGGTTGCCGCCAGCCGCATTTGGACCATGCCGTGGCCGCTGTCGAAAGCGTTCAATGCGCGTTCGCGGCTTCGGGGGCTGCGGCTTTGCGCCACCGACACCGATTGGTCGGTGGGCGAAGGGGCGCCTGTCGAGGGCCCGATCCGCGCGCTGCTTCTCTTGCTCGCGGGCCGCGGTGCCTGCCGCGACGAACTTTCGGGTGAAGGAGTCGACCGCGCGCGTCGTGCGGTCATGGGGGCGGCATCGGCCACGTAGCTCAGCGAGCGGCGACGAGCAAAGCCATCGCGAGTGCCACCACACCGAACGAAAGCGCCTTCAGCGCGAGTTCTAAGGGTCTCAAGAGGTCGGACGTCGCCAACGGTGCGGTGCTGCCGTCGTCCAGTATCGCGGTGGCTTGTACGGACGCGACGCGGCGTCGCAGCCAACGTGCGGGGGTGCTGAGCGAACGCTGCGCGAGCGTCAGGCCCATGGCGCCGAATGCGGCGAAGACAGTGGCCCACGAGATGTTCCACGCCTGAACGTAGTAGCTGGTAAGAAGCGGAAACGCCCCCCACGCAAGGCATAAACCCACCGCGTTGTGGAGCAGCCCACCGAACCATTCGAGGTTGTAGCCGAATGCCAGCACGGCACCCACCGCGATGAACGGCAACAGTCTTAGACCGCCGACGATCCAGCCGATCGCGCACGCGCCGGCGATGGTGACAACCGCGATGGACAGCAACGTGCGGTCGGCGATGCCGGTGCGCAGCGGGTGCCCGTGCAACTCGTCGAGCGCGTGCGCGCCAACGCCGAGTGCGAGAAAGAACGCGAGCAGGCTCCAGCCAAGTATTGCGTAATCGACCGAACTGGTTAGTGCCGCGCCGATGGTCACGTAGCCCAAATGCCAGGCGGTGTAGGGCGGATGGAGGATCGATAACCAGTCGCGCCAACCACCAGTACCTCGCCCGGTCGCGTAAAAGGCCGGCCGTTTTTGCGTGTCGGTCGGTGGTTTGCTCATGCGTCGTCCGCCGCTTTCTTGCGTCCCCACATCACCACGCCTCCGCCGAAACTCATGTACCGGACGCCGATATCGCGCAAACCTGCCCGCCGCCACGCTTCGACATGGGCAGCCATCGGGAACCGTGCGTAGTGGCCGGTGATGCTCGGGCCGAGGAAGCGCCCGACTCGGTACCACCCCAATCCGCCGGTGAGAAAACCTAGTAACGGCAGGAGAAATCTCGTGTAGAACCACCAGATCACGTAAGCCGGTTTCCATCGCGGTACGTGGAATTCGAGGCAGGCGACGGTTGCCCCTGGCTTGGCGCAGCGGGCGATTTCGGCAATCGTCGCGGGCGGGTCGTCGACATACCGGAGCAAGTACGAGAACGAGACGGCGTCGAAAGCGTCGTCGGCGAAAGGCAATGCCTCGGCTTGCGCGATCGCGAGCTTGATGCGTTCGCCTCGACCCGCTCGCCGCACATTCCGCATCCCCTGCCGGAGCATCTCCTCGGTGAGGTCGACGCCGACGATCCGCGCTTGCGTGGCGTGGGCGATGGCGAGCGCGATGCCGGCGGGGCCGCAGGCGACGTCCAGCACGGTCGCGGGAGCCGATCGCGCGACGTGGTCGACGACGGCGGCGCGCCACCTACGGTCCTGACCGAACGAGAGCAGGTACGCCAACGTGTCATATCTCGAGGGCAACGGTTCGAACAGCGAGCGAGCGAATCGGTTGCGCGGCGAGCCGGTGCGCTGGATGGTCATGCTGACTCCATGCTGGTCGGGCGCTTGGGGTGCCACCGACCGGGGGAGCAAGCGTAAGTCTGGGGAGGTCAGATGGCGAGAATGCGGCTCGACGAATGGCCACCTCCCCGTGGCGTGTGGCGGCAACTCGTCGACGCCGTCGCTCGCTCGGCTGGGCCTTTCCCGCGGCCGCTGCTGCGGTCGTGGCGCGCCGAACTCGACGCCGTCGAGGCCCTAGTGCGCTTGCTCGAGCGCACCGCTCCTGCCGCCGCTGGGCCGGTACCGCGCGAGGGCGTGCACGCGTTGCTCGCGCTCGCCGGGGCGAGGCTCGGATCGGGCTGGTCGTCGTCTCGACTCGTCTCCGCGGCCGCGGCGGTCGAACTGGCACATCGTGCGACCCGCCACCACAGCGCCGTCGCTGACGACGGAGTCGGCGCGCGTGCCGCCAACACGTGGCACGTGCTCGACGGCGACTGGTCGATCACCGAGGCCGCGACGCTGGCGGCCGAACTCGGGCCGGTCGCATACCGCCTGCTCGTTCGCGGCTACGGTGCCGCGCAACTTGCCCGTCTCGGCGGCGACCGCGCGGCCGCCGCCGCCCTGTTCCCGGCCGCTATTTCGCTCGGTGCATTTGTCGCACATGTCGATGACGTCGGATTTCCTTTGGCTGTCGGCGCTTCTCCGGCAGCTGTGCTGTTGGGCTGGGCGTGCTCGCTCGTCGGCGACCAGGCGGCCCTCCCTGTGCCTTCCTAATGTCATTCGGCGAAGTCGTGTCAAAAGCCACATGGTCGGTTCTCATTGCCCTATCGTTGACGTCGTCACGCGCCCCGTTTTAGGCCGTCGTTCGCGGCATCGGTGAAACGTGGGCGATCAGGGGGTTTGCCCGTTCTGTCGTCGCGCGCCGTGGGAACGTGTCCCACGCTGAGCGCATCATGCTGGCTACCGCTAGGTCTCGAATTGGCAACGTATTCCGGCAGACTGCTTGACACGCTGGAAGTTGCCACCCAAACTCAACCTCGATCAGATGTGGGAACGTGACCACAAAACACCGCCACACATCGGCTCGCATCGTCAGTTCGGCTTCATTCAGCTCGGGCCCTCTCGGAGGGTCCACAGGAGGGTCAATGTCCATGGCTAGAAAAAGGCGGCCTGCGCTCCTGAGCGTTGCCGCGTTGGCAGCCGTCGCCTTGGCGGCCGGCTGCTCGTCGTCAGGTGGCAGCGGCACCGGCGGCAACAGCACGTCGCCAAGCAGCAACGGTTCGACCGCGAGCGAGAACACCTCGCAGCCGCCGTCGCAGGACAGCGAACCGATCACCTTGACGGTCGGCGACTTCGGCACGTTCGGCTTCAAGGAGGCCGGCCTGTTCGACAAGTACCACCAGCTGCACCCGAACATCACCATCAAGGAAGACAACACCGAGCAGTCGGCGCAGTACTGGACCGACCTGCAGACCAAGCTCGCCGCGGGCAGCGGCGTCGACGACGTCCAAGCGATCGAGATCGGCTTCGTCGCCGACGTCGTCGCCAACCACGCCGACCAGTTCGTCGACTTCAACCAGGCCCTCGGCTCTGACGCCCAGTCGGTCAAAGACTCGTTCTACGACTGGAAGTGGCAGATGGCCACGACGTCCGATGGCAAGACCCTTGGTCTTGGCACCGACGCCGGCCCCGAGGCCATGTGCTACCGCCCCGACCTCTTCCAAAAGGCCGGTTTGCCGACCGACCGCGACACGTTGAGCCAGGACTGGTCGACGTGGGACGGCTTCATCAAGCTCGGCCAGCAGTACATGTCGTCGCCTACTCGCCAAAAGGGCAGCTTCTTCATCGACAACCCGTCGAGCATCTTCAGCGCGGCGGTGTACCAAGGCAAGGAAGCGTACGACAACGCCCAGGGCAAGCCTGACTACAAGAACAGCGACGGTGTGGCGACGGCGTGGAAGTACGCCAGCCAAGCGGCCTCTGCCGGCATCTCCTCCGGCGTCAGCCAGTGGACTGACGACTGGAACAAGGCGTTCGCCAACGGCACGTTCGCGACGATCTCCTGCCCCGCGTGGATGCTCGGCTACATCACCGGCCAGGCCGGCGACGCGTACAAGGGCAAGTGGGACGTCGCGGAGCTCCCGGGCGGTGCCGCTAACTGGGGTGGCTCGTGGCTCGGCGTGCCGACCGCGGCCAAGCACAAGCAAGCGGCGGTCGACTTCGTGAAGTGGATCACCGCGCCCGAGCAGCAGGTCACCATGTGGACCTCGCAGGCGCACTTCCCGTCGAGCAAGACCGCGGCTGAAGACCCAGCCGTCGCCAGCGCGACCAGCGATTACTTCAACGGCGCGCCAATCGGCAAGATCTTCAATGACTCGGCCACGAAGTTGCAGATGACGCCGATCGGTCCGTTCGACACCCAGATCCAGTCGGCGTTCACGAACGCGTTGGGCACGATCGTCACCAACAAGGTGAAGCCGGACGATGCTTGGAAGGCGGCCCTCAACGCGGCCGACCAGGCCGTTGGCAGCTGATCGGTAACAGGTGAGGTTGCGGCCGTGTCGCTCTGACGGCCGCAACCTCGGCCCAATGCACAAACCCAATGCACAAACCGGGGTGCGGGCGTGGAATAGCTTCCACGCCCGCACCCTCATCCCAAGAAACAGGCACAAAGAAGGTTGGAATGGCCGCAAGCACGACAGCCCCACGCCATGCCGAGATAGTCGGCGGCACTCGCGGGCGCCCTCGCCGCCGCCGCCGGGGCCAGATGGGGAGCAAGGCGGCCTACCTCTACGTCGCTCCGTTCTTCATTGTTTTCGCTGCTATCGGGCTCTATCCGTTCTTGTACACAGCCTGGGTTTCCCTGCACAAGGTGTCTTTGGCGCATCCCAACGACATGACGTGGATCGGATTCGCGAACTACACGCACCTGTGGAGCAACCATTTCTTCCTGAATGCGCTCGGTAACACCTTCACGATCGGCATCATTTCGACGGTGCCGCAACTCATGATCGCGATTGGTGTTGCGCATATGCTCAACTACGCGATGCGCATGAGAACGTTTTTCCGTGTCGCACTGATCTTGCCTTACGCGACAAGCGTGGCGGCGGCGACGCTGGTTTTCAACCAGATTTACAGCAAGAACTTCGGCCTCGCGAACTGGTTCGTCAGTCTTTTCGGATTCGACAAGATCGACTGGCTCAACAACAAGTGGGCCGCGCAAATCGCCATCTCCACTATCGTGACCTGGCGCTGGGTCGGCTACAACGCGCTAATCTATCTGGCGGGCATGCAAGCCATCTCGGGCGACCTTTATGAATCCGCCGTCATCGATGGCGCGAGCAGATGGCAACAATTCCGCCACGTCACCCTGCCCGGCCTGCGCCCGACGATCCTCTTCACAGTCGTGCTTTCGACAATCGGCGCCACGCAACTCTTCGCTGAGCCGCTCTTGTTCGGAAACGGCCAGCCGACTGGCGGCGGCCTGAACCAGTTCCAGACCCTTGGCCTGTTGATGTATCAGCAAGGCTGGACGAACCGAAACCTCGGCCTGGCATCGACGACAGCATGGACCATCTTTTTGCTTGTCGTGGTTCTCGTGCTGCTGAACGTGTTTCTTACCCGCCGCGTCACTCGCGAGTCGAAAGGCTGATGACAATGGCAGCGATTTCGGCAACCGGGCAAGCGACAGTTCGGCGTCCGCGCAAGCGATCTGGCTTCGGCTACGCGGGCGGGCAGAACAAGGCCGGGAAGTTTGTCTACATTTTGATCGGCATCATCACGCTGATCTCGCTCTTCCCGCTGTACTGGATGCTCGTCGTCGGCTCGCACACCAACGCCGAGATGGCACAGTCGCCGCCGCCCATCTACCCGACCGGCGACTACTTCCACAATCTCGCGCTGGCGATGCATCGCCAAAATCTTTGGCAGGCGTTGCTCAACAGCACGATCGTGGCCAGCGTCGTCGCGGTGAGCAACGTGTTCTTCTGCACGCTGGCTGGATTCGCGTTCGCGAAGTTGCGGTTCAAGGGCAGCAACATCTTGCTCCTGCTCGTGATCGGCACCCTGACCGTTCCCTTGCAGGTGGGCATCGTTCCGCTGTTCATGCTGGCGGCCAAGTACCACATGGTTGGCCACCTGCAAGCGGCGATCGCGCCGTATCTCGTCTCCGCGTTCGGTGTGTTCTTGATGCGGCAATACTTGCTGGCGGCATTGCCGACAGAACTCGTAGAAGCCGGCTGGGTCGACGGAGCATCGACTTTCCGTATCTTCCGATCGGTCGTGTTGCCCCTGGCGCGCCCAGCGATGGCGGTTCTGGCGATGTTTCAGTTCCTCTTCGCTTGGAACGACTTCTTCTGGCCGCTCCTCGTATTGAATAACCGAAATCCAACCGTCCAGGTGGCGCTCGCCGGTATGGGAACCGGCTACGTGCCGCAGACGGGCGTCATCATGGCCGCGACGTTCTTCGTCACCGTGCCGGTGATCATCGCGTTCATGTTCTTAGGGAAACAAATAGTCGGAGGAATCATGCAAGGAGCGGTCAAGGGATGACACCGATCGAATCGCTACTCGGCACCGAAGAGCGGGCCGCAGTGTCAGGTCTCGCTTTTCCGGAGCGTTTCGTCTGGGGAACGGCTACCGCCGCGTACCAGGTCGAAGGCGCGGTAGCCGAGGGCGGTCGCACGCCGTCGATCTGGGACACCTTCAGCCACACACCGGGCAAGGTCTTTCAGGGCGAGCACGGCGACGTGGCCGCGGATCATTACCACCGCTTCGCCGACGACGTTGCCCTCATGGCCGATCTCGGCGTGAACGCATACCGGTTTTCGGTGTCATGGTCGCGAGTTATCCCGACGGGCATAGGCGCCTTGAACCAGCAAGGGGTCGACTTCTACGCGCGTCTCATCGACGCTCTGCTCGAGCGTGGCATCACGCCGGCACTCACGTTGTACCACTGGGATCTCCCGCAGGAGCTACAAGACGCCGGCGGGTGGACCGCACGCGACACCGCCAACCGGTTCGCCGACTACGCCGGCGCGTTGGCGGGCGCGCTGGGCGATCGAGTGAATTTCTGGACGACGCTCAACGAACCGTGGTGCTCAGCATTTCTTGGTTACGCGGCGGGCGTGCACGCTCCGGGGCACACTTCGGGGGCCGAAGCCCTCGCGGCCGTGCATCATTTGTTGCTGGGCCACGGTATGGCCGTGCAAGCACTGCGCGGCGCGCTCCCCGCCGGAGCGCAGGTCGCCATAACTCTCAATCCGGCGATGGCGAGGCCGGCGAGCGACTCGCCCGAAGACGTCGCGGCCTGCAAAAAGATCGACGGTTTGCAAAATCGCATCTGGCTCGAGCCGTTGTTCAACGCCCGCTATCCCGACGACGTCCGCGAATTCACCTCGGGTGTAAGCGACTGGAGTTACGTCCGAGAAGGCGATCTCGACATCATCGCGACGCCGGTCGACATTCTCGGCGTCAACTACTACAACCCCGTTATCGTCGCGCATTTTGGTGGCGAGGGTGAGCGGTCGCAGGCCGACGGGCATGGTGACGGCGCAGGCGAAACATGGCCAGGCTGCCGCGACGTACAATTTCTCGAGATGCCCGGCCGGCAGACTGCGATGGGTTGGCCTGTCGATGCCACCGGATTGCGCGAGCTGCTTATGCGGTTGTGGCGCGACTATCGTAAGCCGATGTACATCACCGAAAACGGCGCCGCCTACGACGACGTCGTCGAACACGACGGGTCCGTGCACGATCCCGAGCGTCTGCGCTACGTGCACGAACATCTCGTTGCCGTTCGGCACGCTCTTGACGACGGCGCCGACGTCCGCGGGTATTTCCTGTGGTCGTTGCTCGACAACTTCGAGTGGGCCTACGGGTATTCGAAGCGGTTTGGCATCGTGCGGGTCGATTTCGACAGCCAGAAGCGTACCGTCAAGGACAGCGGGCGCTTCTACTCGGAGGTCGTGCAATCAAACACGGTCCCCAACCTCAAGTTCGACCTTTGAGTGGCTGACGCGATTCAGCTTCAGCTTGAATCGCGGGCGACGAGTTCGGTCGGCACGATGAGTGACGCCGGTCGCTTACCGGGATTTTGTAGTTGCGTAAGCAACAGCCGGGCAAGCGACCGGCCGATCTCTTCCATCGGCTGACGCACACTTGTCAATTTCGGATCGGTGAGTCGCGAAATCGGAGAGTCGTCGAAACCCACGACGGCGACGTCGTCGGGAATCTTGCGCCCGCTCGCTCGCAAAGCATGCAGTGCGCCAACCGCCATGAGGTCACTTGCGGCAAACACCGCGTCGAGGTCGGGCACCCGATTGAGCAGCTCGCGCATCGCGCGCTCGCCGCTTTCTTCTGAGAAGTCACCGCGCGAAACCATGCGCCGCCACGACTTCTTGAGGGCAGGCGGGAGAGCATCGCGGAAACCGTCGAGCCGGTCGACGCCCACGGGCATGTCTTCCGGACCGGCAATGGTCGCGATTCGCTTGCGGCCACGCCCGACGAGGTGTTCGACGGCTGCCGCGGCACCCGCTCGGTTATCTGCGTCGACATACGCGACATGTTCGCCTGGAAACGGCCGCCCACTCAAGACCACAGGTGTGTTCGTACGCATTAGCACGTGCAGCAGCGGGTCTTGCTTGTGCAGCGACATCAAGATGACGCCGTCGGCGTGACCATTGAGAATGTAACGCTCGATCCTCGAAAAATTACCTTCAGCGCTCAGCAGAACGAAGGCGTAGTCGGTGTGCGCGAGCTCTTGATTAATGCCACGCACGGTGCCGGCGAAGAACGGTTCGGTGAACAACCGCGACTCCGACTCGGGCACGACGAGCGCGATCGTGTCGGCACGGCGCGTGACGAGCGATCGAGCGGCACGATTTGGCACGTAACCGAGCTTGTCGATCGCCTTTTCAACTGCCGCGCGCGCTTCTGCTGAGACTCGTGGTGAACCGGTCAATACCCGTGAAACGGTGGTCTTGGAGACACCGGCGGCAGCCGCCACGGCCCACACGGTGGGACGTCGAGCTGATTGTTCGCTGGGCACATTTCCTCGCAGACTCGCAGGAAAACGCCGGCCTCTTACCGGCTTATGCCTATGATCGCACGTTCCCGCCTTCCATGCCTTGTGGTTTGACCGAGTTCAGCGCGCGCCGCGTCGAGCTGGTGGGTAATGCCGGCGCGCACCCGGCGTGTAAACACTGAAACGCTAGAGGGACGCGGCGTCACGCCGTCCGAGGCCGAGCAACTGACGCGTCTGCCGCGCCATTTCGAGATCCTCCCGAGCCGAGACGACGAGGGTCCGCGCGCGCGCGGCCGCTGTGCTCACATCGCCGTCCGCCCTTGCTGTGGCATTCGCGTCGGGGTCGATCTCTATGCCGAGGAACGCTAGACCCGCGGCGGTGTCGGCCCGTATCGCTGGCGCGTTTTCGCCGACACCGCCGGTGAACACGCACGCGTCGATGCCGCCCAGCGCGGCGGTCATCGCGGCGATTGCCTTGCGGAGCCGATGGACATACACCGCGAGGCCGAGTCGCGCGGCATCGTCGATACGGCCAAGAAGTTCGCGCATGTCGGCCGTGCCGGTGAGGCCTAGAAGGCCCGAACGGCGTTCGAGTGCCTCGGCAACATCAACCTCGCGCTCATCGAGCCACAGCACGAGGCCGGGGTCGACGTCGCCCGATCTCGTCGCCATGACAAGCCCTTCCAGCGGCGTGAAACCCATGGTCGTGTCGACCGATGAACCGTCGAGCACCGCGCACACGGACGCGCCAGCTCCGAGATGGCAGGTCACCACGCGGCGCGCCTCTGGCGCCATTTCGTACGCCTTCGCGCTCGCCCAGGAGTGCGACAAACCGTGGAAGCCGTAGCGATGCAAGCCGTAAAGCGAGTTCCATTCGTGCGGCAGCGCGTAGGTCGCGGCGGGCGCGGGGATCGTCGCGTGGAAAGCCGTATCGAAACAGGCGACATGCGTCGCTCTAGGTAACCGGGCGCGCACCGCGGCGTAGGCGTTCAACGACTTCGGTTGGTGCAGGGGCGCCAGTTCGGTCAACGCCTCGATCCGGTCTTGGACGTAAGCGTCGATCACCACCGCGGACCGAAAATCGGTACCACCGTGGACGATTCGATGCGCCACGACGTCGACGTCCGGCAGCGAATCGGGCAGCGTTGACCATGATTGCTCGACCTCGTCGTCGGGCGAAAGCACGCTGAGCTTCAGGCTGCTCGACCCCGCGTTGACGACCAAGATGCGCGTCACCGCGGCTCGTCCGCAACCGCTGGAGATGACCGCCGTGATCGAGTGATGGCGGCCTGGTTATCCGCGGTCACCATGGCCAGATCCAGTCTTTGATATCGGCCGGATCTTCGCCGTAGTCTCTCGTATATTGACGCTTGCGCAGTCGCTCATCGACCATCTGTTGTCTGATATGGGCCGCCGAGACACCGAGCCCCGGTACCCGGTCGATGACGTCGATCACCAGGTGAAATCGGTCGAGGTCGTTGAGCATCACCATGTCGAACGGCGTCGTCGTTGTTCCTTCCTCTTTGTAACCGCGAACGTGGAGGTTGTGGTGGTTGCGGCGCCGGTACGTCAGGCGGTGAATCAGCCACGGATACCCGTGGTAGACAAAGAGCACCGGCTTGTCGGCCGTGAACAACGCGTCGAACTCTCTGTCCGACAAGCCATGCGGGTGTTCAGTTTCCGGCTGCAGGCGCATGAGATCGACAACGTTCACGAAGCGCACCCGCAGCCGCGGAAAGAATTCGCGAATCATCGCGGTCGCGGCAAGTGCCTCCAAGGTAGGAATATCGCCCGCGCTCGCGATCACCACGTCAGGCTCGGAGCCGCCGTCCGCCGTCTTGTCGTTGCTCGCCCACTCCCAAATGCCGATCCCGCGAGTGCAATGCGATATGGCGTCGTCCATGGACAGGTAATTCAACGCGGGCTGCTTCCCGGCGACGATCACATTCACGTAATCGCGGCTGCGCAAACAGTGGTCGGCGACTGAGAGCAAGCAGTTGGTGTCGGGTGGCAGGTAGACTCTGATCACCTCGGGCTTCTTGTTCATCACAAAATCGATGAAGCCGGGGTCTTGATGAGAAAACCCGTTGTGGTCTTGTCGCCAGACATGACTCGAAAGCAAATAGTTGAGGCTGGCGATTGGCCGGCGCCACGGTATGTGCCGTGTCGTCTCGAGCCATTTCGCGTGCTGGTTAAACATCGAATCGACGATATGGATGAACGCTTCATAGCTGTTGAACAGCCCGTGTCTGCCAGTGAGCAGATATCCTTCCAGCCAGCCCTGGCATTGGTGCTCCGACAGCACCTCCATGACCCGGCCGTCGGCGGCGATATGGTCGTCGGTGGGCAATATCCGCGCGTTCAGCATCCGATTTTCGACATCGAATACGTCGGAGAGGCGATTCGAGGCGGTCTCGTCTGGGCCGAACAGCCGAAAGTTACGGTTGTCGCGGTTCAGCTCGAAAACGTCGCGGAGCAAACTTCCGAGCGCCCGGGTGGCCTCGCTGAACGTCGTCCCCGGCTTTTCGACCGTTACCGCGTACGGCCGAAAGTCGGGCAATCTCAGGTCGTGCAGCAGCAAGCCGCCGTTTGCATGCGGGTTCGCGCCCATACGACGCGAACCGGACGGCGCGAGTGCCCTGAGCTCCGCGCGCAGTCGACCATGCGCGTCGAATAATTCGTCGGGACGGTAGCCGCGCATCCACTCTTCGAGCATTCGCAAATGCTCCGGGTTTTCGGCGAGCCCGGCGAGCGGGACTTGATGTGACCGGAAGCTTCCTTCGTTCGGGAGTCCGTCGACTTCTTGCGGCCCCGTCCAGCCTTTCGGTGTCGCGAGGATAATCATCGGCCATGGCGGACGACGGTGCGCGTTCGCGGAGCCGCTCTCATCGCGGGCCACGTGTTGAATCGCGTGAATCGCGTCGAGTGCCTCGTCGAGCGCGGCAGCCATCGCGTGATGCATCGTTCGCGGATCGGTGCCCTCGACGAGAATTGGCTGATAGCCGTAGCCACGCATCAACTCCTGTAGCTCTTCGCGAGGGATGCGCGCCAAGACCGTGGGGCCGGCGATTTTATAGCCGTTCAGATGAAGGATCGGTAGAACGGCGCCGTCACGCGAGGGGTCGATGAACTTGTTGCCATGCCAGCTTGTGGCCAGCGGGCCGGTCTCCGCCTCGCCGTCGCCGATGACGCAACAAACGATCAGGTCTGGATTGTCGAAGGCGGCTCCGAAGGCGTGCACCAGCGCGTAGCCGAGTTCGCCGCCTTCGTGTATAGAGCCGGGCGTCTCGGGTGCCGCGTGACTCGGAATGCCGCCGGGAAACGAGAATTGCCGGAAAAGTGCTCGCATGCCGTCGATATCTTGCGTGATGTGCGGATAGGCCTCGCTGTAGCTGCCCTCGAGATAGGTGTTCGCGACGACGGCTGGTCCACCATGCCCCGGGCCGCAAATGAAGATGGCGTCGAGGTCGTCGCGCTTGATGACTCGATTCATGTGCGCGTACACGAAGTTGAGACCGGGTGTGGTTCCCCAGTGTCCGAGCAATCGCGGCTTGACGTCGTCGAGGGTCAGGGGTTGGCGCAAGAGTGGATTGTTCAGCAAGTAGATCTGTCCGATCGACACATAGTTGGCGGCTCGCCAATACGCGTCGATGCGATCGACCTCGTCGTCAGACAACGCGGCGCGCGCCGCGACTGTCGTGGTCATAACGCCTCCCCAGATCACGCCTCGTTTTCGGCGTCCCTACCCTCGCAGCCACAGCTCGAACGAAACACTGACCGGTGTAACCAAGATCATGGGTCGATGGTCCTTGACTGCCGTGACGTCCAGCACTGCGTGCTGGGCGGCCGTCGGAGGCGCAATTGAGGCATGAAGTACGCACGCGACCCGATGGCTTCGGTGCTGGCAGATCATCCGTTCTTCTCGAGCCTGCCGGTGGCCTCCTTGCGCCGGCTCGCGCATCACATCTACCGCGTCGAGTTCTCGCCCGGCGAGACGGTCTTTCGGGAAGGTGGACTGGCCGACCGGTTCTTCCTCGTAAGGCAGGGCGCGGTGCGGCTGAGCGTCGAAGTAGCCGGGCGCGGACAGGTGGACGTCGAAACTCTCGGCGCTGACGCCGCGCTCGGGTGGTCGTGGCTGATGCCGCCGTACCGATGGCACCTGACCGCTACCGCGCTCACCCGCACGAGCGCGTTGGTCATCGATGCGGCGACGTTGCGCGCACTGATGGCCGCGGATCCCGTCTTGGGTTACGAGCTGATGCGGCGATTCGCGGCCATCATCTACGATCGGCTGCGGGCGACCCGGGAAAAGTTTGTGCATCAAACTATCTCGCTGCCTGACGCGACCGTTTCCGGGCCGTGGGCAGGCAAGCCGTCTGTCGGCGCGGCGTCAGCCTCGTTAGCGGAATCTCGGTATTCGCGGCCGCGTTGATTTCAGCTCGCTTGCGGTCGAAGTCCAGTGCGCGTCGCGCACTGGACTTCTTTAGTGCGCCTTTTCGCGCACGAGACTTCTCCGTTTGTCACGCCTAGTCGGGTCTCTCGAATCTTCGAGCAAGGACTTTTGTCGCTTGGTCGTTGTATCGCACAGTGCCGAAACTAGGTCACGTAAGGCAAGGAAACCAAGGCGCACCCGGTCGCGATTGCGGCCGATACCCAAGGAGGCCGTCATGCGCCGCAAGACATTCGATGCACTTATGACTACAGGAGGCCTGCTCGTCGCGGTGGTTCTCGTTGTGGCGGGCGCGCTCCTGTTATGGGCGCACAGCTTCACCAACAACGAGGTGCACAAGCAGCTTGCGGCGCAGCAGATCTTCTTCCCGGACAAGGGTAGCGAGGCTCTCACCTCGGATCCCGAAATCGCGAAGTTCGTGACACCGTACGCGGGCCAGCAACTGGTGAACGGCCAGCAGGCTCAGGTGTACGCCGACCACTTCATCAAGGTGCACCTCGAAAAGATCGGCGGCGGCCAGACTTACGCACAGCTTTCCGCCAAGTCGAACGCCAATCCGAGCGACACCAAGCTCGCTGGCACAGTCCAGACCATGTTCCGCGGTGAGACGCTTCGCGGAATGTTGCTCAACGCCTACGCTTTCTGGAAGATGGGCCAGATCGCGCTGGTCGCGGCTATCGCTTCCTTCATCGGAGCGGGCGTGTTGCTCCTGCTCTCCGCGCTCGGCTTCTGGCACCTGCGCCGAGTTGCTCCGGAAGTCGAGATCTTGCCGAACCTTTCCAGGACGCCGACACCTGTCAAGAGTTGACGATCCTTACAAACGGCAGCGCCTCCGCGAGACCGCGGAGGCGCTGCTGTTTGGCCGCCGAACGCGAAGATTGCCCCTCGCCGTGCCGCGGAACGTTCTTGCGGTCAGGAGGAAGCGCGAGCCTTCGCCACCGTCAGGAGAAACGCCGAATCCTCGAGCGCTACGAGGTCGTGGCGAGTAGCTGGGATGACGAGGAGGTCGCCGGCGCGAATGTCCCACGACGCGTCAGGGGTGGACAGGCGAACGCGGCCGCGCAAGACCATGAGGGTGGCTTCGCCCGGGCTCTCATGCTCGGCAAGGGCGGAATCCTTCGCCATGGCGACGACGGTCTGCCGCAGTACCAGTTCGTGCCCGCCGACAACGGTCTGGGCGGTGTGCCGGCCGCCTGCGCCGCTCGTGCGATCGAGAAGTTCGCGCCCCAGCGCGTCAAGGGAGATCTTTTGCACCCGAAAGCACCTCCATTCGCGGGTGTTTACCGATGCCATGCTACGAGACGTGATCCGGCACACCTTGGAGGCGCTGTACGAGCGGGCATTATTTCTACTACACTCCTAGTGAAAACGACGACTCGGAGTCGCCGCCACGCCGATGAGGGGAGAAAGATGGCAACCTCGATCAACATCGAGTCGGCCGACCAAGCGGCGATAACAGCGATGATCGGTCATCATTCGCGCCTTCGAAGCGACCTCGAAAGCCGTGTCGCGTCGCTTCGCGAGACCGTCGCGGCAAACCAGCCATACGTTCAGGCGCAAGTCCGTGTGGTCGAATTTCTGAAGGGCGACATCCTGCCGCACGCGATCGCTGAGGAGGACACGCTTTACCGCGCGGCGAGAGAAGTCAGCCGAATCCAACTGCTGATCAGTGGCATGTTGCTGGAGCACCGCGAGCTTGAGCGGCGAGCGCGTGCTCTCGAATTGAGTTCCACTGGGTCGGAAGCACTTGTCTCGGCCGCGGGATTTGCCGCCATCTTCGCCGTGCACGTGGCCAAGGAGAACGACGTCTTGCTCCCAGCGCTGCTCGAATCGCCCACCGCGAGCGTTACGAATCTGCTCAGGGAGATGGAGGCGCGCCTTGCGGAGGTTTCCGCCCATGGCGACAGCGAAGGGTCGACGTCGTCCGAGATTCTTGACGTGCGCACGTTGGCGCACGGCGACAGGCACGAGATCATCTTTGGACGCTTGCACGCGCTGCGCCCCGGCGGAATTTTGGTCATCGTCAACGACCACGATCCCAAACCGCTGCGTTATCAACTCGACGCGGCTTGGCCGGGAAGTTTCGGTTGGGAGTACCTCGAGGAGGGCCCCCACGAGTTTCGCATCGCGATCACGAAGCTGCAGTGACTGATCGGGTCGGCAGACGTGACAGTGCCCTCGTGACGTGCCAGTCTCGAAGGCGTGACATCGAATACGGCATCGAAGACGACATCAAAGACGGCAGCGAAGACAGCTTCGCGTGCGGCATCGAAGACCGCGACGGTTCAGGTGCGCCGGGTCTACGACGAACCGGCGGGTGGCGACGGCCTGCGAGTCTTGGTCGACCGAGTGTGGCCGCGCGGCTTGAGCAAAGAGAAAGCGCGACTCGACGAGTGGTGCAAAGACGTTGCGCCCTCGACGCAGTTACGCACCTGGTACGGCCACGATCCAGCGAAGTTCGACGAATTTTCCAAGCGTTACAAGGAAGAACTGAGCGAGTCGACGAGAGCGGCAGCGTTCGCGCATCTTCGCGACGTCGCACGCGGCGCGCAGCTCACCTTGTTGACAGCGACCAAACAGGTCGACATCAGCCAGGCGGCGGTGCTCGCCGGCTTGCTTCGCAAGGCGTAAGTCAGTCGACGGATCAGGTACGTCGATGACCGACGCACGCCCAAAGCCCGGCGGGCAAGCTCGAATCCTGTTGCCCAGCGCCGTTATCGTCGTCCTGGCCGGTCTTTGGGGAGCGCTGGCGCGGCTGGGCTACCACGTGCCCGCGGCGGCGACATCGTCGGCCGATCACGGTGTCTTGATGTCCCTGGGATTTATCGGCACGCTCATCGCCGTTGAGCGCGCGACGGCCTTGGGTCGCTGGTGGTCGTGGATAGCACCCGCCGCTTCAGTGGCCGGATCCGTCTGGCTCGTGTTGGGCGGCGCCGCGTCGGCGGGGCGTGCGTTGCTCGTCGTCGCTGGGGTTGTGTTGTTCGTTACGTACGTAGCGCTCGACCGAATCCAACGGTCCACTCACAACACGTTGATGGCTGTTGCGGCGCTCGGCTGGGTGGTCACGACCGCGTTCATGGTGGCCGGACGCGACGTCGCGAGGCTGGTGCCATGGCTTGCGGTGTTTCTCGTCATCACCATCACGGCTGAGCGGCTCGAACTCTCGCGCACGCTGGGGATTACCCGGACGGCGCGAAAGCTGCTCGTCGGCGCGGTATTGATCTTTCTTGTAGGGGCGACGATTTCGATCTGGAGGTCGCAATCCGGCGTTCGTGTCGGCGGCATCGGCTTGCTGGCCATGACGTTGTGGCTCGTGACCTTCGACATCGCTCGCCGCACTGTGCGGCAACGCGGAATCACGCGATTCATGGCGGCCGGTCTCTTGGCAGGTTATGCGTGGCTAGGAGTGGGCGGTCTGCTCTGGCTCGTGTTCGGCTACCACGTCGACGACCACGTCTACGACGCCCAACTTCATGCCGTATTCCTGGGCTTCGTGCTGTCGATGATTTTCGCGCACGCGCCGGTCATCGTGCCGACCGTCGTGCGCCGCCCGCTGCCGTACCGTTCGGCGTTTTACGGACCGCTCGCACTGCTCCACGTCTCATTGGTGCTCCGGATCGTCGGCGGTGACGCTGCCGGCTCGCAAGCTGCCTGGCAAATCGGCGGCGTGCTGAACGAGGTCGCGCTGCTCGGCTTCGTCGGCGTTACCGCGTCGACCTTGTTCCTCGCCGGTCGGCGGATGCCGTCCGTACACGTCGTCGCGCGCCGGTTGCGATCGCCGGCGGCCGCGGGTGTCGCGTTAGGCCTTGTCGTCACGGCTGTGGCCGTTGTCTTCGCCAACAGCGGATCGTCGAGCAACGCCGACCCCATGAGCCACCACGACGCGGCCACCGGCACCAATACGGTGTCAGGTGTGACCGCGCCCGCGGGCGCGACGACGACGGTCGACATTTCCCTTGTGGAGATGCGCATCGAACCGTCGACAGTCATTGTCACGTCGGGCCAAAAGCTGATCCTTCACGTGACCAACAAGGGCCACATGCGCCACGACCTCAAGCTTTCCAGCGGCGTCCGGACCACGTTGTTGAACCCCGGCCAGTCGGCCGACCTCGACGCGGGTGTGGTCACCAAGGCGCTGTCGGGCTGGTGCACCGTGCCAGGTCACCGAGCCGCGGGCATGACGATGAATATCGAACTTGCGTCGTCGGCGTCGAAGAATTTCACAGGCAACGCAATGGCCGGGATGGGAAACCCGAACAGCGAGCCATCGGCGAACGACGCGATCTCGAAAGACCTGGCGGCGCAGCCGTCGTCCGGCTGGAAGCCATACGACGCAATGTTGCCGCCGGTGCGAGGATCGGTTCACGACGTCACTTGGCACGTGAAGGACGTCGTCACCACGGTCGCGCCGGGCGTGACTCAAACGCTTTGGACGTTCGACGGCACTGCCCCGGGCCCGATTTTGCACGGGCGCGTCGGCGACACGTTCAACGTCACGTTGGTCAACGACACTGACATGGCGCACAACCTCGACTTTCACGCTGAGTCAGGACCTCCGTCGTCCGTGATGGTCGAGGTGCCTCCAGGGAGCAGCCACACTTACACTTTCGTCGCCGACCGCGCCGGCGCGTGGCTCTATCACTGCGGCACCGAGCCGATGTTGCTGCACATGGCCAACGGCATGTATGGCGCGCTCATCGTCGATCCCCCCGACTTGGCTCCGGTGGCGAAGCAGTACGTTCTTGTCGGATCAGAGTTCTTCTTCGGCCCGCAAGGTGGGATTGGCGACTACGCGAAGATGGCGAAGGATCTGCCTGACACAGTGGTGTTCAACGGCTACCCGTTCGCCTACACGTTCGCGCCGTTGAAAGCCGAAGTCGGCGACCGCGTGCGAGTCTGGGTCGTCGACGCGGGGCCCAGCCGCTCGCTTGCTTTTCACGTCGTCGGCGCTCCGTTCGACACGCTGTTCCTCGACGGCAGCTACCACGTGAAGCCCAGCGACGCGGGCGGCGCTCAGACGCTGCCGGTCGATCCCGGCGACGGCGGATTCGTCGAATTCTCCTTTACGCAGCCGGGCGAGTACCCGTTCTTGACTCATGTCATGGCAGACGCCGTGCTCGGCGCGAGCGGTACGTTTTCGGTGAGCGGTTAGCGGTGGTCTCATGGTGGTCACTCGTACGCTTCATCCACGTACTTTCGGCGGCCGTCTGGGTGGGTGGCCAACTCACGTTGAGCCTGTTGTTCCTGCCGTTGCTACGAAACAAACTGCCGGGGGAGCTGCGGGCGACGCTTTCGTCGAGCATCGGACGACGCTTCGCGTTCTACACCATGACGGTGTTTCTACCAGTGCAAGTGGCGAGCGGCATCGGCCTCGCCATCGAACATCACGTCACGTGGGCGAGCCTCGCCCACCCCGGCTACGGTCGCACGCTGTTGACGAAGCTGGTGGTTTTCGCGGTCGTGCTCGTGTTGTCGGGCGTGCACGGCTGGTTGCACAGTACGGGCCGCACGGTGCAGGCACGCGCGCTGGCTGTGACCTCGCTTGTCGGCTCGTGTGTGATCATCTTGCTGGCGACAGCACTTGCCACGTGACCGGCGCCGGCGGAAGGCGAGTATTTTTACGATGTCGGTGGAGACGAAGGCGCCGGACGCGCCGGAGAGGTACGCAATGACGTACGTGATCGCTGAACCCTGTGTCGATGTCATGGACCGTGCGTGCGTCGACGAGTGCCCCGTCGATTGCATTTACGAGGGTGCCCGCTCTCTTTACATCCACCCCGACGAATGCGTCGACTGCGGTGCGTGCGAGCCCGTCTGCCCAGTTGAGGCGATCTTCTACGAAGATGATTTGCCTACTGAGTTTCAGCCGTACAAAGACGACAACGCGCGGTTTTTCGCCGAGCCGTTGCCGGGCCGCGGCGAGGCGCTCGGGTCACCCGGGGGTGCCGCGAAGACAGGGGTGATCGGAATCGACACGGAGCTAGTGACCGCGCACCCCGTGCGCGAGACTGATTAGCTGGCCGCACGCCGGTTGTCTGTGCGCGCGCCCGTCGTGCCTCTGCTGCCTCCACCGCCTGACGTGCCGTTCGACGTGATGTGCGCCACGCACAAGCTCGGCTCGACGAAGGGGTCGAGGCTTTCGGCGACCAGCGGAGAATCGAGTTCGGCCAGCATGCCTTGCATGAGGCCGAGATGCACCGAGCACACCACCTCGCGATGCTCGATCGCCGCCTCCCGGAAGGGGCAGTGATGGAGCAGGACGTCGCGCTTGCGGCCGCTGCCGTGTAGCTCGGGATCGAAGCCGATCTCGTCGAGCATGCGGACGAGCTGGTCAGTGGCCGCCGTGACATCGGTGCGCCGGTACGGCGGCGGGCGATCGGCGAGGTAACGACCCCACGTGAAGCCCGCCTCTCGTGCCGCCTTGCTCGGTTTCGGGGTGTTCGAAGCCAGGTAGCTCGTGAGGATTTCGGCAAGCAGCCGGTAGCTTCGCTGGCCCGCTTGGGTGCTGCCGGGGCGCGCCGCGTAAAGGGCACGCGGACGACCGGGCTCGTCGCGGGTTTCCGTCGTCCGATCGACTAGACCGCTCTCGACCAAACCGTCGAGATGGAAGCGCGCGGTGTTGGGGTGCAACCCCATGCGGCTTGCGACGTCGGCCACGCCGAGCGGCACGCCGGCGTCTTGCAGGATCGCGAGCACGCGCGACCTGCTGGCGCCGAGCGTGGGTGGGTTGCTACCGACCGACGACAAACGTGAACTCATCTTTGCATTTTTACATACTTGCTCGGTAGAAAACTCTCAGTGAGAATAATTCGTCACACGGGCGTAGCCAAGGCATGCGCGCGCGCGTAGGTTTTGCGAAAGCTAGCGGGTAGCGTCCAGATCGCGGTAACCGTCCGTCCCGGTACATCCGGGTAGCGCGCAGAGCGGGGCTTGCCATGGCAAAGGTGTCGCAAGAGGAAACAGCCGGCGACGGTGGCCCGAGCGGCCCGCCGGAGCCGACCGGCCGCGGCGATCGCGGCCAGGACAATGGCCGGCCGGCGTCTGACTTGCTAGCGCCGCTGCTGCCGGGCGGCGAGCCGGTTGAGTCGCTCTTGCGCCGCGCGCAGTTCTTCGTGCCGGGATCGCCCTCGCCCGACTACCGGGAAGTGCATCGTGCCGACGGCCGCGGCGCGGAAGAGTTCTATCGCGAGCGTTGGCGGCACGACAAGATCGTGCGCTCCACACACGGGGTGAACTGCACCGGCTCGTGTTCCTGGAAGGTGTACGTCAAGGACGGCATCATCACCTGGGAGACCCAGCAGACCGACTATCCGTCGGTCGGCCCAGACTCACCCGAATACGAACCGCGCGGCTGCCCGCGCGGCGCTTCGTTTTCCTGGTACACGTACTCGCCGTCGCGGGTGCGCTACCCGTACGTTCGCGCTCCTTTGCTCGACATGTGGCGCGAGGCGAGGCAGCGGCTCGGCGACCCGGTCAAGGCCTGGGCTGAGATCGTCGGCGACCCCGAGAAGGCAAACCGCTACAAGAGCGCTCGTGGGAAGGGCGGTTTCGTACGCGCGACCTGGCCCGAAGCCACTGAAATCATCGCTGCCGCGCATGTGCACACGGTCAAAACAGTCGGGCCAGACCGGGTCGTCGGCTTCTCGCCGATTCCCGCGATGTCGCAAGTGTCGTACGCGGCCGGTACTCGCTTCCTGTCGATGATCGGCGGCACGATCCTTTCGTTTTACGACTGGTACGCCGACCTTCCGCCCGCGTCGCCACAGGTCTTCGGCGACCAGACCGACGTACCCGAGTCGGGCGACTGGTGGAACTCGTCGTACCTCATCATCTGGGGCACCAATCTGCCGATTACCCGCACGCCGGATGCGCATTTCATGACAGAGGCGCGCTACCGCGGCCAGAAGGTCGTGGTCGTGAGCCCCGATTACTCCGATCACACGAAGTTTGCCGACGATTGGCTGGCGGCGGCACCGGGCACCGACGGCGCGCTCGCGATGGCCATGGGCCACGTGATCCTGAGCGAGTTCTATCGCGACCGCGACGTTCCGTACTTCACGAACTACGCGAAGACCTACACCGATCTGCCGTTTCTTGTCGCGCTGCGAGAGCGCGGCGACGCTTGGGTGCCCGACCGGTTCATGACGGCGGCAGACCTCGGCGGCACTGAGGCTAGTGCCGAGAACGCGGCGCACAAAACCGTGCTGCTCGACGCGAACGGCACGCCGAGAGTGCCCAACGGGTCGCTCGGCTTTCGCTACGGCGACGCCGGCAAGGGTCGCTGGAACCTCGACCTCGGCGACGTCGACCCGCTTCTCACCTTGTACGGCAAGCATTCCGAGGCCGTGCCGGTCGACCTTCCGCGCTTCGACGTGGGTGAAACCGAGGGCGGCGAAAGCGTGCGCCGCGGGGTGCCCGTGACCCGCGTCGGCGGACGCGTCGTGACGACGGTATTCGACTTGGTGATGGCGCAGTACGCCGTGCCGCGCGACGGCCTGCCGGGGCAGTGGCCTTCGAGCTACGACGATCCCCAGCCGTGCACGCCTGCCTGGCAGGAGCGCGTTACCTCGGTGCCAGCCGCCGCGGCCGCCCGCGTCGCGCGCGAATTCGCCCGCAACGCCGAGCTTTCTCACGGGCGGTCGATGATCGCGATGGGTGCTGGCACCAACCACTGGTATCACTCCGACCAGATTTACCGCACGTTCTTGTCGCTGCTCATGATGTGCGGAACCCAAGGCGTCAACGGCGGAGGGTGGGCACACTACGTCGGCCAAGAAAAAGTGCGGCCGCTCACCGGGTGGTTCACGACGGCGTTCGCGATGGACTGGCAACGACCGACCAGGCACATGACCGGTACTTCCTTTTATTACATGCACACCGACCAATGGCGTTACGAAAACTTCGGAGCGGGCGAACTCTCCAGCCCGCTCGGCCCCGGTGTGTTCGCCGACCGCACCTTCGCCGATTGCCTCGTACAGGCGTCACGGCTCGGCTGGACACCGTCCTATCCGGGATTCGATCGCAATCCGCTCGACATTGCCGACGACGCGAGCCGTGCCGGCAAGTCCGTGTCTGATTACGTGGTCGACGAGCTGAAGTCGGGTCGGCTGCGTTTCGCGGTCGAAGACCCCGACAATCCGGCGAACTTTCCGCGGGTGCTCACCGTGTGGCGTGCCAATGTGCTCGGCTCGTCGGGAAAGGGCATGGAGTATTTTCTCCGGCATCTGCTGGGCGCCGACGACGCCGTACGGGCTGAGGAGTCTCCACCGCACCTTCGGCCGAACGAAGTGGTGTGGCGAGAAGAGGCCCCGCGCGCGAAACTCGACCTGCTGACGGCGATCGACTTTCGCATGACGAGCACCTGCACCTTCGCCGACGTCGTGTTGCCTGCCGCTACGTGGTACGAGAAGTACGACCTCTCGAGTACCGACATGCACCCGTTCGTGCACTCGTTCAGTCCGGCTATTCCGCCCCCGTGGGAGACTCGCACCGATTTCGATGCTTTCAAATTGGTTGGCGAGGAGTTTTCGCGGCTGGCGCGCACCCATCTCGGTACGCGCACCGATATTCTCAGCGCGCCGCTCGCGCACGATACAGCCGACGAAATGGCGCAGCCGTTTGGCAAAGTCGTCGACTGGAAAACCGGTGAGGTCGAACCGGTGCCAGGCGTCAACATGCCGAAGCTCATCACGATCGAGCGCGACTACACGGCAGTAGCGGCAAAAATGGCTGCCCTCGGCCCCCTCGTCGACACGTTGGGCACTACCACGAAAGGCATCAGCTGGGTGCCCAAAGGCGCGATCGAATATCTGCGCAAGGCCAACGGCGTCATTCGTGGCGGGATCGCTGACGGGCGTCCGTCGCTGGCCCGCGACGTTCACTTGGCCGAGGCGATTTTGGCCCTCTCGGGCACGACTAACGGTCGGGTCGCGGTGCAGGCGTGGGCGGCGTTGGAGCAGCGCACAGGCGTCGACCTCGCCGATCTAGCTGCCGAGCGGGAAGGCGAGCGCATCAGCTTTGCCGACACCCAGGTGCAGCCGCGTTCCGTCATCACCTCTCCCGAGTGGTCGGGCAGTGAAACGGGCGGACGCCGATACTCACCGTTCGTGGTCAACGTCGAGCGAAAGAAACCGTGGCACACCCTCACCGGTCGCATGCATTTCTTCCTCGACCATGAGTGGATCGGCGAGTACGGCGAATGGTTGCCGGTCTATCGGCCACCGCTCGACTACGCGCGGCACTTCGGCGAGCAGGGCATGCGCGAAGAAGGCAGGCCCGAAATCACCGTGCGTTACCTCACACCGCATTCCAAGTGGTCGATCCACTCCGAATACCAAGACAACTTGCACATGCTGCGGCTGTTTCGGGGTGGGCCGGTCATCTGGATGAGTCCACGTGACGCGGTAAAGATCGGAGTGAAAGACAACGACTGGATCGAGGCCTACAACCGCAACGGCGTCGTCGCGTGCCGCGCTGTCGTCACCCACCGCATGCCTGAGGGCACGGTGTTTATGTATCACGCGAAAGACCGGCACCTGATGACTCCGAGATCTGAGATTTCCGGGTGGCACGGAGGATCCGACAACTCGCTTACGCGGCTGGTGTTGAAGCCCACCCACATGATCGGCGGCTACGCCCAGCTGACGTACGCCTTCAACTACTACGGGCCGACCGGAAATCAACGCGACGAGGTCACGGTGATTCGGCGCCGTTCACAGGAGGTCGAGTGGTGATGCGGTATGGGGCGCGCGTGAGTGGAGGTCGCCGATGAGGGTCATGGCGCAAATGGCGATGGTGATGAACCTCGACAAGTGCATCGGTTGCCACACCTGTACGGTGACCTGCAAGCAGGTCTGGACGAACCGGCCTGGCACCGAGTACGTGTATTTCAACAACGTCGAAACCAAGCCCGGCGTCGGGTACCCGAAGCGGTACGAAGACCAGGAGCAGTGGCACGGCGGCTGGACCCTCGACCGCAAAGGCCGCCTGCAACTCAAGGCGGGCGGTCGCCTGCGCAAACTGCTGTCAATTTTTTACAACCCCGACCTACCGACGATCGAGGCCTACGGCGACCCGTGGACCTACGACTACCAGACCCTGATCGACGCGCCGCTCGGGAGTGCGCAGCCAAGCGCGCATTCCATCTCCGCGCTCACCGGCCGCGACATGAACATGAAGTGGGGCAGCAACTGGGACGACGACCTCGCCGGCGCCCCGGAACACGCGGTGCACGATCCGAACATGGCGCATCTGCAAGAGCAGGTGCGCATGGAGTTCGAGCAGGTGTTCATGTTCTACCTGCCGCGAATTTGCGAACACTGCCTCAACCCGTCGTGCGTGGCTTCGTGCCCCTCGGGTGCGATGTACAAGCGGGAAGAAGACGGCATTGTGCTCGTCGACCAAGACCGCTGCCGGGGCTGGCGTTTCTGCGTCTCCGGCTGCCCTTACAAGAAGGTGTACTTCAACCATCGCACCGGCAAAGCGGAGAAGTGCACGCTCTGCTACCCCCGCATCGAAGCCGGGCAACCCACCATTTGCTCTGAGACCTGCGTCGGCCGGCTCCGCTATCTCGGTTTGATTCTCTACGATGCCGATGCCGTGCTGCCGGCCGCGGCGACGTCAGACGTCGAAGACCTGTACGAAGCGCAGCTCGGGGTTTTTCTCGACCCCGAAGACCCCGAGGTCAGGGCGGCGGCCGAGAAGCAAGGCATTCCCGCCGATTGGATCGAGGCGGCTCGTCGCTCGCCTATCTACCAGTTGGCGGTGCGTCACCGGGTGGCGTTGCCGCTGCATCCCGAATACCGCACCCTGCCGATGGTGTGGTACATCCCGCCGCTGTCGCCGGTCTCCGACATCGTTCACGCGAGGGGCTACGACGACGCCGATCCCGACAACGTTTTTGCCACCATCGACTCGTTGCGCATCCCGATGGAGTACTTGGCGAGCCTGTTCACCGCGGGAAAGGTCGACACGATTCGCACGGTGCTGCGCAAGCTGGCCATCGTGCGTGCTGTGATGCGCGCGTCTCAGCTTGGCTTGACGCCGAACGACGAGCTGCCCAAGACGGTCGGCGCTACCATGACCGATCTGCAAGACCTCTACCGCTTGCTCGCTATCGCGAAATACGACGAGCGCTACGTCATCCCGAAAGCGCACGCCGAAGACGCCGGCCGGTTGATGTCTCAACACGAGCAGCTGTTTTGCAGCCTCGACACCGAGGGCGGCCCCGGCATGGGAGGTATGGGCCCGCACGGTATCAGGGCTTTCCAGCCTGCTTCGCACGCGACAGATGTCGCGACCAGCCAAACCTTCCAAGGCTCAGACGGAAAGGTGCATTTCAACCTGCTGGGCTGGAACGGCAGTGGATCGTCACCGCATCTTTTCCCTGAGGCCGGGAAATGACAGGTCCCGAACCGATCCATCCGTTCAAGCTTGCCTCTGTGCTGCTGCAATATCCGACCGCCGCGTTGTTCGAAGGAATCGACGAGATCGAGGCGGCCGTCGAAGGCGTGCCACGTGCTAGCCGCGAGCCATTGCGGCAATTCGTGTCGTGGCTGCGCGCCACGCCGCCGCTCGCGGTAGCGGAACATTACGTCGAGACTTTCGACTTGCGCCGCAGGTGCGCGCTCTACGTGACGTATTACCGCTACGGCGACACTCGCAAGCGGGGCATGTCGATGCTCGCGTTCAAAACCGCCTACCGCGCGGCTGGATTCGTTCCGCGCGAGGACGAACTGCCTGACTACCTTCCGGTCGTGCTCGAGTTCGCGGCGTTGTCGACCCGCAGTGAGTCTTTGTTGCGCGCTCATCGCGCCGATCTCGAACTGTTGCGCCGTGCGTTACACGACGCGCACACCCCCTACGCGGACGTGCTCGAGGCAGTGTGCGCGCACCTTCCACGACTCGGCAAGCGGGAGCTTTCCGTCGTCCGCCAAGCGTGGGAGAAAGGGCCACCAGACGAGGAGGTCGGCTTGGAACCGTTCGCTCCGCCGGAATACCTCAGCGGGCAAGGAGTTCGACGGTGACTACTGCGTGGGCGTATTTCTGGTGGGTCGTCTTGCCGTACTTGGCGCTGGCGGTTTTCGTCGTCGGCCATGTCTGGCGCTGGCGCTACGATCAGTTCGGCTGGACGAGCCGCTCGACCCAACTTCAAGAGCGGCGGTGGCTGAAGTGGGGAGGCCCGCTTTTTCATTACGGCACCTTCGCCGCCATCGCCGGCCACATCATGGGCATCTTGATTCCGGCTCGCTGGACGACGGCGATCGGCATCTCGCCGCACGCCTATCACTTGTTCGCCGCGTCAGCCGGCCTTCTCGCCGCGGTGCTGGTGATCGGCGGCATGGTGGTGCTGGCAGCGAGGCGGGTTTTCAAACCGCGGGTTCGGGCGACGACGAGCCCTGTCGACTGGGTCGCGCTTGTGCTGCTTGGCATTGTCGTCGTGATGGGCATCGTCACCACGGCAGTCAACGCGCCGCTCGAGCATGAGTACCGGGAGACAATTTCGTTGTGGTTCCGGGGCTTGTTCAACGCGAACCCAGACGTCACGGCGGCATTGAAGGCGCCGTTGATCTTCCAGATCCACGCCGTTGCTGCCTGGGCGGTCATTCTCGTCTGGCCGTTTACTCGGCTCGTGCACGCGTGGAGTTACCCGTTGTGGTATCTCTGGCGCCCCTACATCGTGTACCGCGCCAAGCGGGCGTCGGCGCCGCACGAGCCCGGCACCGGCGGCCGCAAGTGGCGCAAAATCGGCGTTCCGTACTAATGACAGCGGTCGGCGATCCCACGGCGGCGAAGGACGGTTCGTTTCGAACCCGGGTAGCGGACGCCGTGAGCACCCTCAACCCGGGTTATTTCGCGTTCGTGATGGGCACCGGCATTGTGTCGGTGGGTATGCACAACCACGGTCTCACCGCTGTTTCGCTGATTCTCTTGTGGATCGCCATCGTCGGCTACGCCGTGATCGCCACCCTGCACGTATGGCGCCTGACCACGTACCGGTCGACACTGTGGGCAGATTTCACGGATCCTCGCCGCGCTTTCGGCTTTTTCACGTTCGTCGCGGGCACCGACGTGCTCGGCACCCGCTTGCTCGTCGAGCATCAAAGAGGCGTCGCCACTGCTCTGCTGATCGTCGGCTGGCTCGGCTGGCTGGTGCTCGGATACGTGGTTCCGTGGACGGCGGTGCTCGGCCGAACCGAGCGACCCGTGGTCGCCGCGGCGAACGGCACCTGGTTTATCTGGGTCGTGGCAAGCCAGTCGATCGCTGTCCTTACCTCGACCCTCGAGCCCGACGCCACGGTTGGCAAGGACGCACTCGATCTGCTTGCCGTTTTTTCGTGGTCGGTCGGCATTTTCCTTTACGCGGCGGCTGGGGTGTTCGTCGCGGCGAGACTCATGCTTTACCCGCTCAAGCCTGAGGATTTGACGCCCCCGTACTGGGTCGCCATGGGCGCGACGGCCATCACCGTGCTCGCCGGCGCCCGAATCGTCGAGATGAGCGACGCGCCCATGGTGGCGGCGACGCGCGGCCTCATCGCTGGTGTCTCGGTGGCGTTTTGGGCATTCGGCAGCTGGCTGATCCCTGTGTTGTTCGCGGCCGGATGGTGGCGCCACGTCGTCCATCGCATTCCGCTTCGTTACGAGGCGACGTGGTGGAGCATCGTGTTCCCGCTTGGCATGTACGGCGTTGCCGGGCATTTCCTCGGTCACGCCGATAACTTGCCGATCGTTCGGGTGATCGGCGACACCGAAACCTGGTTTGCCTTCGCGGTGTGGATATACGCCTTCGGCTCGATGATCGCGCATTTGCTTCGCACGACCGTGTTTGCTCGTCGCCTCGCTTGACGACACATCGCTCGAGCGGTTCAGGGACCAACGTCCTTAGTAGTTTCTACTAACTAGTAGTAAAATAGTTGGACGACGACGACGTGGCGAGTGCTCGAGGGAGGCGAAGGTGGCGACGAAGATCTGTGAGCGGCCGGGTTGCGGCGCGCCTCGAGTCGTCGCGAACAATCCCCGCACTCCCTGGTTAGCTGCCGCCGACGAGCACGATCATCTACTTGGCGAGGTCGCGCGCCGAGTCGATGCGATCCTGCTTGTCACGCGGCATGATCGTTGGCCCGCGCTTGAGTTGGATTCACTCGTGCGGTATCTGCGCGACCAGGTGCTCCCTCACGCCGAGCGAGAAGAGCGCCAATCCTGGGCCGCTCACGTGAGCCCGTCGCAGCGCCTGCGACTTGGCCGTGACCACGACCGGTTGCGTGCCGCCACCGCGGTACTTTCCCGTGCCGACGCGGGCGAAGGAAATCGCTCGCCCGCTCAACTTGCGGCGACCGCGCGCAGCCTGCTGATCCAGTTTCGCCGTCACCTCACGGTTGAAGCGCAAGTACTGGCGGAGACACCGGCGAGCGGCTGACCTTAACCGGGTCAGGTCGGGTGGATTCGTTCGAGCACCAAGCCGATTGGAATGCTGACCAGCAATAGCAGAAGTAATCCCCGAAACGCGATCAGCCACATCGCCTGTCCCTTGCGTGGGTGATCTCGCACGGTCGTGCGCGCGGCGTGCGACGTACGCGAACGCAGTGCGAGACCGGCGAGGACGGCGACGAGAAGCGCGCCTCCGACGTCGACGAGCGCCCACCATCCGAGCAAAGTTCCCGCGATGACGGCAGCGTTGCCGAGATTCCAGCCGGCGACCTGTGCGGTGATAACGCGTCGAGTCGGCGACCGGGGTATGAGAGCTGCCTGCCCGATGCCCAGCGCCACCTGCGCCACACCGCCGACGAGTACCAAATACGCGCTCGCCCACACGCCGTGCTCAGTAGGAGCGGGCGCTATCGCGGCGGAGACGATTCCGCTGGCGACAATGCAGGCCACGCCAAAGAAAGCGAACGGCAGAACGGAAAACGGCGGGACGGCGAACACGCGGCCACGGTCGTTCGACATGCGGTCATTCTCCGTCACCCGCGGCGAGACGCCGCTGCCCGCCAGTGGCGGGACGAGATTGTCTGTCACGTCAGGCGGCGGCATGCGGGGCGCTCGCCCGCGCGTCGAGTTGTTTGGCGAGCCAGGTCAGGACGTCGATGCCGATATGCGCGTCGTCGCCATCAACCACGACGGGGATCGTCTCGGTGCCAAGACCACGCCAGCCCTCGCGCCACGCGTTGATGCGCCGGTAGGCCCCGACCGTGATCGGGCCGCGATTTGTGCTGACGGCGTAGCCGGCCTCGCGGAGTGTGAAGGAGGGAGAGGCGCCGTTCTTGATTGCCGACGCGAGCAACGGACGCAGCACCTCTGGGCTGCCGATATCGAGGCCGCCTGACCAGTACGCGTCGAAGAGCAGCCTGCGCACCTCGTGCGCCACGCCCATACCGAATGCCTCCGCGTAGCCCGAGATGGCGGCATGGGTGTTGGGCACCGTCTGCGGAATCGTTTCGCAGAATTCTTCACCCGGAGCCAGCAAGTCGCGGACTTCTCGCATCTCCGCGGCCAGCGCGGCACGGCCGTCGTCGTCGAGGCGGCGACCGACGACGGGCACGTCGACGGCGTGCTCGACGGCGCGGAATTCGATGTCGAGCCCGTCGCGAACCAGCGCGTCGATACGCAGACTCGCCAAGTACGAGAACGGGCAGTTGAAGTCTCCGTAGACCACACTGGTCATCTGGTCACCTCAAGCGGAGTCGGGTTTCCTGCTCTTCGTTCGTCCGATCCTTACTCGCCAAGCCTCGGGGCCTTCTTCAAGATAATCCCAACTGAATTCGCCCGGGTGCTCCGCGGCGAGCTGGTAGTACAGCGGCTTGGGGTCATGGTCGTTCACGAGCACGAAAGCCTCGTCGACGGGGAGCGCGTCACAAGCTTGAAAGATCAGGTCGTGGCGGCGGGCAGGAGCTTCGGCGCGGACGTCGAGTTCGCGGTCGGCGGCGGCGGTCACTGTGCTCTCCTTGGGCTTGGTGCGCTCTTCAACGCTCTTCATTGTTTCTACAATACATTGGTGTAAATGATCCCGTCGAGTGCCGCCGAGTTCGCCCCGAGCGGGGAACGCGATCGCGGCCCGAGACACTGTCGTGGTGGCACACGAAGGGCGGACGCGAGAAGGCAAGGGAAGCGGTCGCTTGGCGATGCGGGGTGTCTGGCATCGCTTCGCGATGCGGAATGTCTGGCATCGCTTCGCGATGCGGGGTGTCTGGCATCGCCTCGCCAACAGCGTCGTTGTCGGGTACCTCGCGGCTGGCGTCTTCACGGCCCTGGTGCGCGGTTCCGACGACGAGTGGCTGCTGGTACATCTGTTCTTGCTTGGCGCGGCGACGAACGCGATCGTTATCTGGAGTTCGCACTTCACGACCACGTTGCTCCCGCCCGCGTTTCGGCCGCGCCGGGTAGGCGCGTCGGCGTTGCTCGCGTTGAACGTGGGTGTCGTCTGCGTGCTGGCAGGCGTTTCGGCAAATGTCATCGCCGTCACGATTGCCGGTGCGGCGCTGGTGTCGTCGGTTGTCGCCTATCACGGTGTCGTCGTTGGCATGGCCGCGCGGCGGGCCCGAGGGGGACGGTTCTCGACGCCGGTTCGGTTTTACTGGGTTGCCGCCATCGCCGTTGTGATCGGAATTGCGGCCGGGACGACGATGGCGCAAGGGATTTCTTCACCGTGGTACGCGCGCGTTTTCGCTGTTCACGTGCAGCTGAACGTGTTCGGGTGGATCGCGCTCACGGTGCTCGGCACCGAATTCGCGTTGTGGCCGATGGTATTGCGCACGCGCATGGCCGACGGTGTCGACCGCGCTGCTCGGCAAACCCTTGGTTTGTGCGCGGTTGGGCTGGTGACTGCTGTCGCCGGTTTCTTCGCCGCGAATCGTGCGGTCGCGGCAGCGGGGCTTGTCGCGTACCTGGCGGGCGCCGTCCGAAGTCTCGAACCTTTTACCAAAACGGCGCTGCGACGGCGTCCGCACACGCCGTCAGCTTGGATGCTTGCCGCCGCGACGACGTGGTTGGTGGTTGTCGTCGTCGCCGACCTGGTGCTGCTGGCGCGATCGAGCTCACTCGACGCCTATG
>JBDZVM010000001.1:110682-144795 GCA_040255675.1 Actinomycetales bacterium
GTCGTCGTCGCCGACCTGGTGCTGCTGGCGCGATCGAGCTCACTCGACGCCTATGCCGGCAGCGTCGAAAGTCTTGTGCCCTGGGCAATTGCGGGGTTCGTGATGCAGGTTCTCGTCGGCGCGCTGACGTACTTGTTGCCCGTCGTCGTCGGGGGCGGCCCCGCCGGTGGGCGACGCGCGGCCGGGCTGCTCGATCGGTGGGGTGCCGCGCGCACGCTGGCATTCAACGCCGGTGTCGCGCTCGTCGCGTTGCCCATACCCGCCGCCGCAACAGATGTCGGTTGGTGGTTGGTCGGTGTGCCGCTAGCCGTCTTCGTCGGTCTGGCGGCTACGGCGCTAGCGAGAAAGCCAGCGGGCTAGGCGCCTGGGTGTTGCCCTCGTTTGTGTTCGGTGGCGAGGATCGCCGCTTGGGTTCGCCGCTCGAGCCCGAGCTTCGCCAGCAGCGACGAAACGTAGTTCTTTACCGTCTTTTCGGCGAGGAAGATGCGTTCGCCGATCTGGCGGTTGGTGAGGCCTTCACCGATCAACTCGAGGATGCGGTGCTCTTGCTCGGTGAGTGCCGAGAACGGGTCTTCGCGCTCGCGTTCGGCCGCCTCGTTGCGCAGCCGCTGCATGACTCGTGCGGTCGTCTTCGCGTCGAGCAGCGATCCGCCGTCAGAGATTGTGCGCACCGCATTGACGAGATCGCCGCTTTTGATCTGCTTCAGCACGTAGCCGGCCGCGCCGGCGAGGATCGCGTTGTAGAGGGCGTCGTCGTCGGCGAACGAAGTCAACATCAAGCAGGCGAGCGTGGGCATTTTCGACCGAAGGTCGCGGCACACGCTGACGCCGTCGCCGTCGGGCAAGCGGACGTCGAGCACCGCGACGTCGGGCCGCAAGGCCGGCACGCGCGCGAGCGCCTCCGCGGCGGTCGAGCCCTCGCCGACGACCACAATGTCGCCCTCGGCCTCGAGCACCTCCTTGACACCGCGTCGCACGACCTCGTGATCGTCGAGGAGAAAGACCCTGATCTGGTGTTTGGCGGTCTGGTGGTTGGCGGTCTGCTCGTTCGCGGTCTGGCTGCCCTCGGCACTTGTGCTCGACACCGGTGCTCCCTTCCGATGGCCGCTCCGGGTCCGGTGCCAGTTAAGGTACCCCGTCGGCCCGTGTGCGGCGATCAAAGCGTCATCGGCCGGCCCGGTCGTTCGAACCGCGTCTCTCGAACCGCGTCTCTCGTAACGGGTTACCACGGTCGCGCGCGGGGGTAACCACGCCAGCGCCGATCGACCGGCGTATTGGCACGCGGGTCGAAGTGCCCGAATGGTCAGGACGCATGCCGGTGGGGCGCTGCCCGCCGGTGGCCGATGCTTGACATCGGCGGCGGGCTCGCCGTCCACGCTCCTGAGGAGACTCGAAATGACCGCACTGGCGACGGACGTCGATGCCCTGCTGAGCGACGCGGGCATCGTCCGGATCAGGTCGGTACGACCCGATGACGCCGGCGCGCTGGCCGCGCTTTACGGGCGGGTCTCGGCCGACACGTTGTACCTGCGGTTCTTCTCCGTGTCGCGTGCCGTCGCTACCGATGACGTCGAGCGGTTGACCAGACCTTCCGACTCGACGCATTACTCGCTGGTTGCCGAGATCGCGGGCGAGATCGTCGCGGTCGCGACGTACGACCGGCTCGACGATCCGACGAAAGCCGAGGTCGCGTTTCTCGTCGACGACGCTCACCAAGGTCGCGGCGTCGGAATGCTCCTCCTCGAGCACTTGGCGATCGCGGCGACGGCACAAGGAATTCTCACGTTCGTGGCGGAGACGTTGCCCGCGAACGCGCGCATGCTGCATGTGTTTTCCGACGCCGGATTTCCCGTGACGACGTCATTGGGTGACGGCGTCGTTCGCGTCGTGGTGCCGTTGCGCTTCGACGAGGCTTTCCGGCGTGCCGTCGACGCTCGTGAGGCGCGCGCCGACGCCGCCTCGTTGCGGCGCGTGCTCGCGCCCGCGTCGGTAGCTGTCGTCGGGGCGGGCGCCGACCCGGCCGGATTGGGCCATCAAGTCTTAGCGAATATCGTGCGCGGCGGCTATCGCGGCGACCTTTACGCGGTCAACCGGTCGGGGCATCGCGTCGCCGGAGTTCACGCTTTCAAAGAACTGGCCGAAATTCCTGGCCGCCTCGACGTCGTCGTCGTCGCGGTGCCGGCATCGTCGGTGCTCGACGTCGCGCAGCAGGCGGTCACGAAAAGCGCCGCGGGTCTCGTGGTCATCACAGCCGGTTTCGCGGAAGCCGGCAGCGCCGGTGCTCGCCAACAGGTTGAGTTGGTGCGTATGTGCCGCGACGCCGGCATGCGGCTGATCGGGCCGAATTGCATGGGCATCGCCAACGCGTCGTCCGATATTTCGTTGAACGCCACGTTCTCGTCGGCCATGCCTCCGTCTGGAGGCATCGGGTTGATGTCGCAGTCGGGCGCCGTCGGCATCGCCGCGCTCGAATACGCGGCTATGTCGGGCCTTGGCCTTTCGACCTTCGTCTCGGCCGGCAACAAGGCCGATGTTTCAGGTAACGACCTGCTGTGTTTTTGGGAGCACGACAACGCGACGGCGGTGTGCGCGCTCTATCTCGAATCTTTCGGCAACCCGAGAAAATTCGCCCGGATCGCGGCTCGCGTGGGCCGTACGAAGCCGATCGTCGCGGTGAAATCGGGTCGTACGCTCGCCGGCAAGCGGGGTGCGGCGTCGCACACGGCGGCCGCCGCTACACCGGACGTCGCGGTCGACAGCCTCTTCGACCAAGCGGGCGTCACCCGGGTCGACTCCCTCGCCGAATTATTCGACGTCGCCACGCTTTTCGACGTCGCGCCGTTGCCGAAGGGGCGACGGGTGGCGATCGTCGGCAACAGCGGCGGCCCCGGCATCCTCGCGGCCGACGCGTGCGAAAGCGCCGGCCTCGACGTCGTCGAGCTCGGCGAGACGACACGGCGGCGACTGTCGGGCCTGCTCCCCCCGGGTGCCGCGGTCTCCAACCCGGTCGACCTGCTGGCCGCCGCCGACCCGGTGACTTTTGAAGCCGCCTTGCGCGTGCTACTCGAAGACTCAGACGTCGACGCCGTGATCACCGTATTCACGCCGATCCAGCGCGGTTCGGAAGTCGGTATCAGCCGCGCGATCGCGACGGTCGAGGCAGACCGCATCGACAAGCCGGTACTCGCCTGTTTTCTCGGCGTCACTGCGATGCCGGCCGAGTTGCGCTCGCGTGCCGGCGCGCCGATCGTGCCGTTCTACTCGTTCCCCGAGCCCGCGGCCCGCGCGCTCGCGGCCGCCGTCCGCTATCGCGCGTGGCGCGACCGGCCGGCCGGCACCGTTCGCCAGTTCAAAGGCATCGAACTCGCGCGGGCTCGCGCACTCGTGCACGGCTTTCTCGCCGACAACCCGGACGGCGGCTGGCTGGAGGCCGCCGACGCGGCCCGGTTGATGGCCACGCACGGCATCAAGGTCGCCCCGACCGTGCACGCCGCCTCCGCGGCCGAAGCCGGCGAGGCGGCCGCCAAACTCGGCTTTCCGGTGGCTTTGAAGGCCGCGGCGGGCGAACTCGTGCACAAGACCGAGGTAGGCGGCGTCCGTTTGAATTTGCGGACGCCGGACGACGTCGCGGCGGCGTTCGAGGCGATGGCGCGCGACTTGGGGTCGGACATGGGCGGCGCGGTGGTGCAGCCGATGGTGGGTGGGGCCGGCCGGCCCGGAGAGGTCGAGACAGCGATCGGCGTCGTCGCCGATCCCACGTTCGGGCCGCTCGTCATGGTCGGCCTCGGCGGTGTGGCGAGCGATCTCATGGCCGACCGGGCGTTTCACATGCTGCCGATGACCGTCGAAGACGCCCAGCGCCAAATCCGGTCGCTGCGCGCGGCGCCGCTGCTGTTCGGCTATCGCAACACGCCGGTGTGCGACGTCGGCGCGCTGGAAGACATGCTGCTGCGCGTCGCCCAGCTCGCGACCGACGTTCCCGAACTGGCCGAACTCGACCTCAACCCGGTGACGGTCTCGCCCGACGGCGCGATCGCGGTCGACGTCAAGGTGAAACTGCGACCGGCGTCGGGCGCCGATCCGCTTGCTCGCCATCTGCGCTGACCAGGTGCCGAAACCGATGTGCTTAGGCATAGTGGTGACCGACGCGGCCCGCTTCGGGACTTTGGTCCCTGCGTGCGCGCGGCCCTGCCACCCGAATAATGATTCCGTGCGTATCGACAAGAGCGGCCTTGAGGTGGTCGACGACGACGAGTGTTTCGCGCTTGCCAAGACGGCGCAGATCGGCCGAGTCGTCTACTCCGATCGCGCGTTGCCCGTAATCGTGCCCGTGAACTTCGTTCTCGACGGCGGCGACGTCGTCATCCGCACACAGCGTCGATCGAGGCTCGCGACGCACGCGGCCGGCAACGTCGTCGCGTTCGAGGTCGACGAGATTGACGCGACGACGAATACGGGTTGGAGCGTCGTTTTCACCGGCATGCTCGAACTCGTCGACGACGCTTTCGAGGTGCGCCGGCTGGAAGGACTCGGGCTTCATTCCTGGGCGCCGTCGGCGCACGACCGTTACCTGCGCCTGCGACCCGAACTCGTCACCGGGCGCCGTATCGTCTGCGCGCAACCCGGCCATGCCGAGCAGGGCGTCAGTCGTCGAGCGGCACCCACCAGCTGATTTCGGTGCCGCCTTCGGGCGCGTTCTCGGCACTGAATTCGCCGTCGAGTCCAGACGCTCGCGCTTGAAGGTTCGCTAGCCCGCTTCGCCGGCCGTCGGGCGGTAGGCCGATGCCGTCGTCAACTACCGTGACGGTAACGCGGTTCGCGTCGACCGCCACGGTCACCTCGACACGTGACGCTTCGGCATGGCGAGCCGCGTTCGACAACGATTCGCGAATGACGGCAACCACGTTCTCGCCGATGGTCGCCGAGACGCGGGTGTCGATGAGCCCTTCGAACCGAAGCCCTGGGCTGAAACCCAGGGCCGTCGCGTATTCCTCGACGACCTCGACGATGCGGGCGCGCAGGCTTCGCGGCCCGCCGCGATCGGGGCGCTGGAGCGCGTAAATCGTCGAGCGGATTTCCTTGATGGTCTTGTCGAGGTCGTCGACCGCTTGCTGGACGTATTCGACGGCCTCGGGTCTGGTCATGTAGCGCATCGAGCTTTCAAGCTGCATGCCCGTGGCGAACAGCCGCTGGATGACCAGGTCGTGCAGATCGCGCGCGATGCGGTCACGGTCACGGAAAACGCTGAGTTTCTCGTTGTCGCTGCGTTGTCGGGCCAGCTCGACGGCAAGGGTCGCCTGATGGCCGAAGGCTTCGAGCATTTCCTGGTCGGCGTTATCAAACGTCGGCCCGCCGTCGAGGTTGGCGACGTAAAGGACGCCGAGTGTGGTGTTTGACGCCCGAAGGGGGACAAAGATAGCCGAGCGAATGTTAGCCCTCAACAGGTGCCCGCGAGCCGCTCGCGGATCGGAGCTCAAATCGTCGACGATCAGCGTTTCCCCCTCCGTATAAGCCGCGCCGACGAGGGAGGCGTACCGGTCGAGCCGCATGCCGGTGAATGCACGAGCAAACTCCCCGTCGGCGACCTCCACCGCAAGGCTGTCGCCGAGTGGTAACGCGATTGCCGCGAAATCGGCGCTTGCCAAAGTACGGGCGTGCTCCGCGATCATCTTCAGAACGTCGTCAGGCTCGGCGCCCGAAAGCAGTGCGGTCGTGACATCGGACGACGCGCGAAGCCACTGCTCACGGCGGCGCGACTCGTCGAACAGCCGGGCGTTCTTGATCGCGACACCGGCCGCGGCCGCGAGTGACAAGACAATCGCCTCGTCGTGGTTGTCGAAGTCGCCGCCGCCCGCCTTCTCGGTCAGATAGAGGTTGCCGAAGATTTCGTCACCCACCCTGATCGGCGCACCGAGGAATGTGCGCATCGGCGGATGATTTTCCGGAAAGCCGCACGACTTCGGATGTTGCGAGAGATCGTGCAGGCGCAGCGGTTGGGGATCATCGATCAGCAGGCCGAGAATGCCGTGGCCTTCCGGATAGTGTCCGATCTGCCTGATCGTTTCGTCGTCGACACCCACCGTGATGAATGTCGCCAGGAAGCGGTGCTTTCCGATGACGCCGAGCGCACCGTAACGAGCATCGACAAGTCGAACGGCAGCTTCGACGATGCGGTGCAAGACCGTATCGAGATCGAGTTCTTGTCCGATCGCCACCAACGCGTCGAGCAGGTCGTGGACACGCGGCAACGCCGAGCGATCGTCAGCAGACTCGGCCACGGTTCCATCCTGCACCAGGGGTCGGCGTAACGAGAGATAGCGTTGCGATCCATTTCCCCTACGGCACGCTGGTCATGCCGACCGGCCAAACTGAAGCGGTCAGGCGAGGTGTCCTCGCATACGCTGCTGTCGTGGAAAGCCCGCGGCCATCGGGGCTGAGGGCTGCTTGCTCGGGAGGGCTGCTTGGTGGGGAGCGCGCGGGTGGACACCAGCGCCGCACCGCCCGCCGGCCTGGACTCACGTGGATTGTCCAGCGCTGACGTCGAGCAACGTCGCGCCCGCGGCTTGGTGAACGACATTGGACGACGCCCGAGCCGTACGTACGCCCAGATCGTGCGGGCGAATGTGTTCACTCGATTCAATGCGCTTCTCGGCGCGATGTTCGCCGTCATTTTGATCGTCGGCCCGATTCAAGATGCCATGTTCGGTTTCATCTTGGTCGTCAATTCGGGCATCGGCATCGTGCAGGAGGTGCGCGCGAAGCGGGTGCTCGACAAGGTCGAGGTCGTCACCGCGCCGTCCGCCGACGTCGTCCGTGACGGCGTCGTCACCCGGGTGCGCGCGCGTGACATCGTGGTCGACGACGTCATCGAGTTGCGCGCCGGCGACGGGCTTCTCGTCGACGGAACGGTGCTCGCGTCCGACAACCTCGAAATCGACGAGTCACTGCTCACGGGTGAGTCGGAGCCGATCGTCAAACCGGTGGGTTCGCAGGTGTTGTCGGGCAGTTTTGTCACGGCCGGTTACGGTCGCATGCGGGCAACCCGCGTCGGCGCTGGCTCGTACGGCGCGAAGCTCGCGGCCGAAGCGCGCGAGTTCTCTTTGGTGCGTTCGGACCTTCGCGACGGCATCAACCGGTTGCTGCGACTCATCACGTGGGTGTTGATTCCGGTCGCGGGTCTGCTCATCTGGAGCCAATTCTCCGACGACAGCAACTTCTCGGACGCCGTGCGAGGTTCGGTGGCGGGCACCGTCACGATGGTGCCCGAAGGTTTGGTGTTGCTGACGAGCATCGCTTTCGCCGTCGGCGCGATTCGACTGGCCAAGGCCCGGGTCGTCGTCCGTGAGCTGCCCGCGCTCGAAGGCTTGGCCCGAGTCGACGTGCTGTGCATAGACAAGACCGGAACCCTGACCACCGGAGACCTCAGCGTCGTCGGCGTAGAACCTTTCGGCGGCACGGACGTCGTCGAGGCGCGCCTGGCGTTACGCGGTCTTGCCGCTGCCGACACCAGCCCGAACGCCACGATGGCCGCGATCCGCCGCGCTTTTTCCGCGGACGAGGCGCTGCCGACGGGCGAAGAAGTATGGGAACCCGTTTCGCGGTTGGCGTTTTCGTCGGCGCGCAAGTTCTCGGGCGCTGATTTTGGCGAGCGCGGCGCCTGGCTCCTCGGTGCCCCTGAGGTTTTGCTGACCCGCGACGAGCTCGGGCCCGTAGGCGGTCGCGTCGACGAATTCGTGCGACAGGGCCGGCGCGTGCTCTTGCTCACGCGCGCCAAACGGCTCCCCGATACCGACGATTCGTCGATCGACGGCGGGCAACCGGCGGCGCTTGTCGTGCTGCGCGACGAGTTGCGCACCGACGCGGCGTCGACGCTCGAATATCTGGCGGCGCAAGGCGTCGCGGTGAAGGTCATTTCGGGCGACCATCCCGAGACGGTTTCGTCGATCGCCGCCAGCCTCGGTCTTCGAAGCGCGGGTGTCGCCATCGATGCTAGGAGGCTGCCGGATACCGACGCTCCAGAGTTGCGCGCCGCGCTGGCAAACAACGACGTTTTCGGTCGCGTGACGCCGCATCAAAAGCGCGCCATCGTCGCCGCGTTGCAGGCGAACGGCCACACGGTCGCGATGACCGGCGACGGCGTCAACGACGTGCTCGCCCTCAAGGGCGCTGATCTCGGCATCGCGATGGGTTCGGGTACCGCCTCTGCCAAAGCGGTAGCGCAACTTGTGTTGCTCGACAACGGGTTCAGCGCCGTCCCGAAAGTGGTTGCCGAAGGCCGCCGGGTTATCGCCAACGTCGAGCGGGTGGCGAACCTGTTCTTGACGAAGACGGTGTACGCGACGATTTTGGCCCTTGCCGTCGGCGTCGTCGGATTGCCGTTTCCGTTCCTGCCGCGCCACCTCACCTTGGTGAGCGGTGTGTCGATCGGAATTCCCGGCTTCTTCTTGGCGCTGGCCCCGAACGCGCAGCGGGCCCGGCGCGGATTTCTCGGTCGGGTTTTGCGTTTCGCGGTGCCGGCCGGGGCAGTCGCGGCCGCGGCCACGTTCGCCGCGTATTCGCTTGCGCGGTCGGAGCCCTCGACCACCCTCGAATCGGCGCGCACGGTTGCGACCCTCGTGTTGGCCGGCGTGGCGCTGTGGGTCTTGTCGATTCTCGCGCGCCCGGCGACTCGGGCCCGGCAGTGGCTGATCGCCTCGATGGTCGGCTTGTTGCTCGCCGCGTTGCTCGTGCCGTGGTCGCGCGAGTTCTTCGCGCTGAACTTCCCTCGCCCGGTGCTTTGGCTTGCGGGTGTGGGGGTTGCCGGGCTCGCCGGCCTTGCGCTCGAGGGCGGCTGGCTTGCCGCCGGTTCGGTGCAGGCGCTCGTCACGCGCTGGCGGCAGCGGTCGAGCCGTCGCTGATCAGCTCTTGTGCAGCCACCGGAAAATGCCATGCCGGCGTGGTCGGCCGACCGTCTCGCGCAGTTGTCCGGCCAATTTGTCAGCCTGCTCTTGCTCGAACGGCGTCAACTTGCGAGTGTCGCGCAAATAGACGTACGGCTCCTCGTGTTCGGGTAAACCGGAATCGATCGCTCGGGCACGCTGCAACTCGGCGTTGAATTCGGCGCCCAAGAGCAGCGCGATATTCGAAATCCACAACCAGACCAAGAAGATGACGATGCCGGCGAGCGACCCGTAGGTCTTGTTGTAGGAAGAGAAGTTCGCCACGTAGATGGCGAATCCGGCAGACGCCGCTGCCCAGATCAGCACGGCGACGAGACCGCCGGGGCTGATCCAGGCAAATCCGGGTTGCCGCGCGTTCGGCGCCGCCCAGTACAGGATGGCGAGCGTCGAGCTAGCGATGACGAGCAGCAAGGGCCACTTCGCGATGTTCCAAACAGTGACCGCGGTGTCGCCAAGTCCGATTGCGTTGCCGACGTCGTGAGCAATATTGCCAGACAGGACGGCGATCGCCGCGGCGATGACGACGGCGACGACCAAGAAAATCGTGAGACCCAGCCGAATTGGCATGGTCTTCCAGATCGGGCGGCCTTCGTTGATGTCGTAGATGTTGTTCGACGCTCGCATGAACGCCGCGACGTAACTCGATGCCGACCACAGTGCGACCAGCAGGCTGATGATGCCGACGATCCCAGCGACGCCTTGCTGGCTTTGCACGTTTTCGAAGATTCGAGACACGGTGCCTTGCGCGCTGCTCGGCGCGTACTGCTGCACGTTTCGCAGCACCTTGTCACTGTTCGACTTTCCGAGCAGCCCGATGGTCGAGATGAGTACGAGCAGCCCGGGAAACAAGGCGAGCAACGCGCGGTAGGTGAGGGCGGCCGCCCAGTCGCTGAGGCTGTCTTGCTTGTATTCGCGCACCGCGCGTTTGAACACGCCTACCCAGTCGTGCCGCTCGAGGCGCACCGGTGAGGACACCGGCTTGGCGTGGCGGCCGCGAGCATCGCCGGTTCGAGTCGTGGTTGGCGTCGCTCGCCTCGGCTCGGGATCGGGCCCGGGGTCGAGCGGAGTAGAGGAAGCCTGGTCGAGCGGCGGCTGGTGTCTTGGTTGCGACATCGGGGCCCACAAACTTTCGGTACAAACGCTCGGTCGAGATCACGACGGTACCCCGCGCAGGCTAGCGCGGAAGAGAAGAAGTTGCCCGTTGCCGGTCATCAGGAAACCGGCCCGACCGAGCGGAATAGTTGCGCGCTCAACTATGTTGTAGACGGCAACACACCGACGCTTCGGAGGATCCCATGACCGTTCAGACCCTGAACCCCAACCTCACTGGCGAGTACACGTTCGACCTCGCGCACAGCCGCCTCGGTTTCGTTGCCCGCCACGCCATGATCACGAAGGTGCGCGGCTCCTTCACTGATTTCGAAGGGCGCGCGACCATCGACGTCGCGCAACCTGAGAAGTCGTCGGTCAACATTACGATCAAGGGTGAGAGCATCGATACGCGCAACGAACAGCGCAACGCTCACCTGCGCAGCAACGACTTCCTCGATCTTGCGAACTACCCCGAGATCACGTTCGTTAGCACCTCGATCGCGCAGGCGGGCGGCGACATCTACCGGGTGACCGGCGATCTCACGATCCGCGGCGTCACCAAGCCGGTTTCCTTCGAGTTGGAGTTCACCGGTGCGGCGGTCGATCCGTTCGGCAATCAGCGCATCGGATTCGAAGGCTCGACGACGATCAACCGCAAGGACTGGGGCGTCAACTGGAACGCGGCCCTCGAAGCGGGCGGCTTTTTGGTGAGCGACCAGATCACCCTCGAGTTCGAGATCTCGGCTATCAAAGCGGCCTGACACTCGTCGCCCCTCGACAGGTTCCCCAGCCATCGCCTGCACGCCGTCCGGTTGTTGTTTCGAGCCGGACGGCGTGAGCGCGTCTTCACGAGCGTCGTCCGGCGAGAATTCGAGAACCGTCTCGCGCACGCATCGGCTGACCGCGATACGGGAAGAAACCGAGCATGAGCGCACGGGCAAGGGTTACCGGGGCAGTAGGGCTGCTCGGCATCGCGTGCGCGCTCGTCATCTCCGCGATTCCGGCAACGTGGCACGGCATATCGTCAGCCGTCATCGCTCCATTCGTTGCCGCCGCCGTGTTGGCCGCGGGCGCCTTGGTGCTGTCGTTTCCGAGCGTGGCGCGGGCCGGGCGAGTGCGACTCGAATCACGCCGTGGGCTTCGCCAAATAGAAGTCGTCTTGCGTCTCGAAGCCGCGCTGTCGACCCGCCGGGTGCCGGTGTCGGGCTCGGGCGGCGGTTGCCCGAGGTGCGGAGCGCCCGCGGGCCCGCATTGCGTGTGCCGCAAGGGCTAAGTGCAAGACGTCGGCGCGGCCAGGGCGCGAGACGTAGCGACGGGCGCTGACGTGAGACGAGATTGCGCGCCGACCCGCACAGCACCGTGGGGGGGTCGGCCTGTGGAGTCGGCGCGCAAGCTGGCTAATCGTGCCACGATGCTTGGCGCCTTGCCAAGACGTCTCGCCTATCGAATTGCCGATCATGGGTGGAGTGTCTTATCTCACTACGTGGCCGACGCCGAAGAATTTATGTCGTTACGGTTCCCCAAAATGGCGCTGTCGCTGGTACAAATTGCTCGTGGCCAAACTCAGTAAGAGCGAGTTCGCGCGGCTCTTGGCGTTTCGTACCGACCTGCGTCGCTTCGAGCGGTGGAGCGAGCGACAGGCGCGCGCGGCTGGGCTCAGTCCCGCGCAGCACCAGTTGATGCTCGCCGTCAAGGGGCATGGCGATCGGCGCGGGCCGACCGTCGGAGAGCTCGCCGAGTACCTCCTGCTGCGACCGCACAGCGCGGTCGAGCTTGTCGACCGTGCCGAAGCCGGCGGGCTCGTCATGCGAAGCCGCACCGACCCCGACGGCCGAATCGTCCGGGTCACCCTCACCCCCGACGGCGAGCGGCGGTTGCAGTCGCTTTCGGCGCTCCACGTGAACGAGCTGCGCCGTCTCGCACCGTCGCTTAAGCACCTCAGCGAGGGCTTGCGAGACGAGAAGAAGGCTTCCGGCTGAGGTTCTGGCGCGCTTCCGCCGTTTTTGACGCTTATCCCGTTCGGGTGTTTCGGCGTGCCCTGGCGTGAGCCGCCCTGATGTGAGCTGAGTTACGTCGTGCTGCGATAATGCTGGCATTTCCCCTTTGCCGAAGGAGCTGCCTGCGTGCCGCGCCCCAAACCAGATCGGTCGCTCGGGGTGCGAGCGAGCGCTGTACCAGAGCGCAACGATCGCCTCGGCGACTTCACGACGTCGCCGCGCGTCATCTCGATCTGCCTGATCGCCGTCGTCGTCGGCGCGGCCAGTGCGGTGATCGCGCTAGCGTTGCTGCGCTTGATCGGCTTGATCACAAACGTTTTGTTCTATCGCACCCTGGCAACCGGTCTCGTCGCGCCGGGCGGCGCGAAGCACGTCTGGTTCGTGATCCTTCTTGCCCCGGTGCTCGGAGGCTTGATCGTCGGGCTGATGGCTCGCTTCGGCTCCGAACGCATCCGCGGGCACGGCATGCCCGAGGCGATCGAAGCGATCCTGACAGGGGGCAGCAAGGTTCAGCCGCGAGTGGCGGTCTTGAAACCGATCTCGTCGGCGATCACGATCGGCACCGGCGGGCCGTTCGGCGCCGAAGGCCCGATCATCATGACCGGTGGCGCGGTCGGCTCGGTCGTCGCGCAGTTCCTCAAACTGACTGCCGACGAACGCAAGACACTGCTTGTCGCGGGCGCGGCAGGCGGCATGGCGGCGACGTTCAACGCGCCGTTGGCCTCCATCCTGCTCGCCGTCGAGATGCTGCTGTTCGAATGGCGCCCGCGCAGCTACCTGCCGGTCGCGACGTCCGTGGCGACGTCGACCATCGTGCGCGGCTACCTTCTCGGCACCGCGCCGGTGTTTCCGATGCACGACATCACAGGCCACATCGGCCCGGTCGTCTACCTGTGCGTTGTCTTGGTCGGCCTTACCGGCGGGCTGCTCGCGGTCGGCGCGACCGGCCTGGTCTATCTCGCCGAAGACGGCTTTCGGCGGTTGCCGCTGCACTGGATGTGGTGGCCGGCGATCGGCGGGGGGATCATCGGCCTCGGCGGTCTGGTGCAGCCCCGGGCCTTGGGCGTCGGTTACGACGTCATCAGGGAGTTGCTGCAGGGCAAGGCCACGCTTGGCTTGATCTTCGGCATCTTGATTGTCAAAACGTTGATTTGGTCGCTCTCGCTTGGCTCGGGCACGTCGGGCGGCGTGCTGGCACCCGTTTTCATGATCGGTGGTGCGTTGGGCGCTCTCGAAGGGCACCTTTTCACCCCGGTCGGTGCCGGCTTTTGGGCATTGATGGGGCTGGCGTCGGTGGTCGGCGGCGTGATGCGCTCGCCGCTGACCGGCATCGTGTTCTCCCTCGAACTCACGCACGCCTGGTCGACTCTCCTACCGCTCGCGGTATGCACCGCCGCCGCCTACGGGCTTTCCGTGCTCGTGTTGAAGCGGTCGGTGCTCACCGAAAAGGTCGCTCGCCGAGGCCTGCACCTCAGCCGCGAATACGACGTCGACCCGCTCGAGGTGTTGCTCGTGCACGAGGTCATGGACGCCGAGTTCACCAGCTTCTCTCCTGATACGCCGCTCGACACGGCGGCCGCGTCGTTCCTCGCGGGGCATCGCCAGACCCGTAATGCCAAGCACCGGCAGCGGCTGTATCCCGTACTCGACAGCCAACTTCGACTGCACGGCATCGTCACCAGACGCGACATGCTCGACGCGGCGCTCGGTGGTGCCGCGCAAGACGCGCTGGTGCGCGACATCATGGTCGATCCGGTGGTCGCCTACCCCGACGAGACGTTGCGAGTGGTCGCGAATCGCATGGCCGAAGCGCAGGTGTCGCGCTTGCCTGTCGTCGACCGTAACGATCCGAAACGCATCCGCGGTGTCGTCACGCTGGTCGACCTGCTGGCGGGCCGGCGCAAAGACTTGTACGAGGAGCGCCACGCCGAACGGGTCATCAGGGTGCGGGTGCGTTCGGCAACCCCGGTCGGATCGCGTCCGCGGATAGGCGCGCCGAAGCGTCGGCCGCTGGTTCGCCGTTAGGTTTCAAGGCTTCAGGAAGGCGCGTGGCGCGGAGCAAACGTCGTCCGATCATGATGCATGCGCTGGCGGCTAAGGTAGCGACAGCCGCTGCCAACCACGCCGCCAGATACGAGGCGTGGTACGCGACAAGGCCTACCACGACCGGGCCAGCGACGCCCCCGAGCCGTGCGCCGACCTGCGTGACACCGGTCGCGCCCCCGGGGGATTCCGGGTGGGAGCGAACCACCGCGAAATTGAACAAGCCGTTCCAGCCCCACCCCGCACCGAGCGCGATCATCGCCCCGATGACGAACGACGGTTTCGACGCTGTACCGGATCCGATCGCTAGGAGCACGTAGCCGGCAGTGGAGATCAATGCCATCCGCGCCACCACTCGGAAATGTCCTTCACCGCGTTTGTCGGCGCGGTAACCGGTGATCAGGCGCACCGCCATCGCGGTGACGCTGGCGAGCGCGGCGATCAAACCAGCGTTTCCCTGACCGATGCCGATCTCGACCGCCGCGATCACGATGAAGGCGGCAAGCGAACTCGCGGCGAACTGACCAAGACCCATGCCGGCGGAGAGCCAGGTGAGCGGCCCGAGCGCGAGAGCCTCTCGTTTTTCGGCTCGCCGGCGGTTTCGCCGATCTGCCAGCTTGGTCTTTGGGGACGGTAGGAGAAGGACGGTGAGCGGCGCGGCGATAGCTGTCAGCCCGAACGCCCACCGCCAGCCGACGGTCAGGGCGACTACCGGCACGGCAAGCCCGCCGAGCAGGGCGGCGAACGGTACCGCGCTTTGTTTGACGCCAAAGGCCATGCCTTGATGAGCGACGTCGATGCGGCGCGCGATAAAAAGATTGGTCGCGGTGCTGATGGCCGAACTCACCACGCCGCAGATCGTGAGCAAGATCGCGAAGGTTGACCATGACGACGTGACGGTTGCCAGGCAGAGGAGTAGCGCGGCCATCGACAAAGCGCTCGCCCGCATCATCCGGACGGCGCCGATCTCGTCAGAGAGCCTGCCCAGCGGGATCGCGCCGACCGCGGCGCCGAGGTAGTAGAGCGTGATCACGACACCGAGCGCCGCGTTACCGAAATGCAGCGACTCGCGAAGCTCGACAGCGAGCGTCCCGGCCAGGAAGACCGGCAACGTGCCGCTCACCATCACCAGCGAGGCACCGGCGAGATCGCGTGCGGTAGAACGAGCGGAATCAGCCAACGCAGGTGGTCATTCGCGCGTTTGGCATGCGTCGCACCGTACTACGACGCGGCGCGCCGGACGCGCCGCACGCCGGACACATCCGGGCCGGCCGCGTCGAAGCCGAACGCGTACTCGCGACCCGCGCGATCGCCGTGCGAACCGATGATTTTTGATTGCCGCTTCCGTCTTAGGTCGTGTTGACTGTTCATCAAAGCGGCACCGCGAGGTGCGGGAGGAGTGACCCATGAGCGGGGTACGGGTACTCGTCGGTACGCGCAAAGGCGCGTTCGTCTTAACGGCCGACGGCAAGCGCGAAAACTGGCAGGTGAGCGGCCCGTACTTCGGCGGGTGGGAGATCTATCACGTCAAGGGCTCGCCAGCCGATCCCGATCGAATCTACGCGTCGCAATCGAGCGCCTGGTTCGGTCAAGTCGTGCATCGATCCGACGACGGCGGCAACAGCTGGGAGCCGGTCGGCAACCAGTTCGCCTACGACGGTGTTCCGGGCACGCATCAGTGGTACGACGGCTCTTTGCGCCCGTGGGAGTTCACCCGGGTCTGGCATCTCGAACCGTCGCTCACCGACCCCGATCTCGTTTACGCGGGTGTGCAAGACGCCGCGCTGTTTCGCTCCGTCGACGGCGGGCGCGTGTGGGAGGAGATGTCAGGGCTGCGCCGACACGACACCGGGCCGTCGTGGCAGCCGGGCGCGGGCGGGTTGTGCCTGCACACGATCTTGCTCGACCCAACCGATGCGGCCCGCATGTACGTCGCTATCTCGGCAGCCGGTGTCCTTCGCACCGACGACGGCGGAAAGTCGTGGAAGCGCGCGAACAAAGGCCTGAAGTCGGGTGAGATCCCCGACCCCGACGCCGACGTGGGGCACTGCGTGCATCGCCTGGCCATGCACCCCTCTCGCCCCAACGTCTTGTTCATGCAGAAGCATTGGGACGTCATGCGAAGCGACGACGCGGCCGAGAACTGGTACGAAATCAGCGGCGACCTCCCGACCGATTTTGGTTTCGTCATCGACGTGCACGCGCACGAGCCCGACACCGTTTACGTCGTTCCGATCAAAAGTGATTCCGAGCATTACGTGCATGACGGCAAGCTGCGCGTCTACCGAAGCCGCACGGGCGGCAACGAATGGGAGCCGCTCACGAAAGGGCTGCCGCAAAGCCACTGCTACGTCGACGTCTTGCGCGACGCGATGGCGGTCGACTCGCTCGACGAGTGCGGCATCTATTTCGGCACGACGGGCGGCCAGGTTTACGCGTCGTCCGACGCGGGCGATTCGTGGACGCCGATCGTGCGCGACCTGCCTCCGGTGTTGTCGGTCGAGGTGCAGACGCTACCGTGACTCTCGAAATTCGCGTCGTCTTGCCGGCGCACCTTCGCAACCTCGCGAAGGTGCACGGCGAGGTCGAGCTGGCGGTCGACGGCGAGATCACCCAGCGCCGGATCCTCGACGCCCTCGAGGCGCGGTACCCGATGCTGCGCGGCACGATCCGAGACCACGTCAGCGGAAAGCGTCGCCCGTTCGTGCGGTTCTTCGCGTGCGAGCAAGACCTTTCGCACGAGTCGCCCGACGCGCTCTTACCTGACGCCGTCGCGAAGGGCGCCGAACCGTTCCTCGTCGTCGGGGCGATGGCGGGCGGCTGATCGGTTTTTCACAGGGCTGAATTTCGTCGTCCACAGGCGAGGTTTCGCCACTTCGAAGCGCGGCGGATTCGCGATGTGCTGAGGGCATGACATCCAACGCCCTCGAAAAACCGGTGAAGTTGCGCACGCCAGCCGACATCGTCGACGCGGTGCCGCATCTGGTTCATTTCCATCCGGCCAACTCGGTCGTCGTCGTCGCGCTGCATGGCGAGCGCCGTCGCCTCGGTGTGGTATTCCGCATGGACTTGCCACCTCAAAAGCATGCGTCGCGGGTCGCCGAAGCGTCCGTCGAATACCTCCAGCGCAACAAGGCGTCGTCCGCGATCGTCGTTTTCTATCCGCCAAGCGGCGGTCGTGCGCACCCGGCGGTGCAAGCGCTCGCCGCCCAGCTGACCAGGCGGCTGGCTGCCGCCGACATCGGCGTCACCGAAATGCTCTGCGTCGCCGAAGGCAGGTGGTGGTCGCTTTCGTGTTCCGACAACGCGTGTTGCCCTGCGGACGGCACACCGTTCGAGGCCGATCCGGCGTCGCCGATGGCAGCCGCGATGGCATTGGGCGGCCGGGTCACGCTGCCCTCGCGCGACGACCTTGCGCGCACCCTCGAGCCTGTCGCCGGTTTGGCCGCGACCGCCATGGGCTACGCGCTGTCGCGTGCCAGGCAGCGCCTGGAGGCGCGACGCGAAGACGTCGGCGGTGGCGTGGTGGTGCTCGAGTCGATCGCCGCGTTCGAATCGACCGTCAAAGCGCGGCGGGTCGACGATTCACCGGCGCCGCTCGACTGCGACACCGCGGCCGTTTTGATTGCGGCGCTCGACGACGTCAACGTTCGCGACGAGATCATTTCTTGGTTCGACGACGACTGGGGTGAGCTCACGCTCGCGCTCATGGGCGAACTGGTGCGCCGAGCGGTGCCGCCGTTCGACATCGTGCCGTTGACCGTTTACGGCTGGCTCAGCTATCTGCACGGAAACGGCGCGATCGCCGGTATGGCCGTCGATCGGGTACCGGCCCACGGGCCAGGTAACGGCATGCTGCGCATTCTCGACGACGCGCTTCGTGGCGGCTTGAATCCCGAAACGTTCAAGCCGAACCTGCGGCTCCTTCGCCGTACCGTCGCCGCTAGCGCTCAGCGTCAACCCCCGGACGTTCGTCCCTAGTAACCCCACCCGCGGCGAGGGAGGCTACGGCCTGGCGGCATCCGGCGAGGTGGGCGTGGCGGGGTACATCCAGGAGCACGATCGGCGGCGCGGTCTCCAGCCCGATCAACAGCGCGATCTCCAGCCCGATCAGCGGCTTGGCGACGGCCCCGCGCTCGACCTCACCTTCGCCGCGAGCCTTTCGGCAGACGAGGTCTTGCGCCGGCTTGACACGAGGGCGTCGGGCCTGACGACGGCTGAGGTGAAGGCCCGACTCGAGCAGTTCGGCCCGAACACGGTGCGATCCGACCGCGCCCGAGTGCTCAGCGTGCTCGTGCGCCAGATTCGTTCGCCGTTACTACTGCTCCTCTTCCTTGCCGCCACCGCGTCGTTTTTCCTCGGAGAACGTGCCGACGCGGTGATTATCGGCGTCATTCTCGGGGTGTCGGTCGGGCTCGGTTTCAGCAACGAGTACCGCGCCGAGAAGGCGGCGGAGGCATTGCACACCCAGATCCGGCACACCTGCGTCGTGCTGCGCGACCGCGCGCCGGCGTCCGTCGACGTGACCGAACTCGTACCGGGTGACGTCGTGGCTGTGCGACTCGGCGAGGTGGTGCCGGCCGATCTCCGGCTCCTCGAGGTCACCGGCTTGGAATGCGACGAGTCGATCCTCACCGGCGAGTCGCTGCCCGTGGCCAAAACCAGCGGCGCGGTCGCGCCTAATTCGGCTCTTGCCGAGCTGAGCAGCGCGGCGCTGATGGGAACCGTCGTCCATGCGGGTTTCGGGCGGGGCGTCGTGGTCTCGAGCGGGCCGAGAACCGAGTTCGGCCATATCGCCGCTGGCCTGACCGAGCGCGAGCCCGAGACAGAATTTCAGGTCGGCCTGCGCCGATTCTCCGTCCTCCTTATTCAGGTCGCGGCTGTGTTGACCGCCTCGATCTTCGTCATCAACGTCGTGCTGCACCGGCCCGTTCTCGACGCGTTGCTTTTCTCTCTCGCGATCGCGGTGGGTATCACGCCGCAGTTGCTTCCGGCAGTGGTGTCGACCAGTCTCGCGGCGGGCTCGCATCAGCTGGCGCGCCGCAAGGTGCTCGTCAAAAGGCTGGTGTGCATTGAAGACCTCGGCGACATCGACGTCTTGTTCACCGACAAGACCGGCACTCTCACGGAGGGGCGAATCGGGTTCATGCGGTCGACGACTCCTGATGGTGCCGTCGACTCGCGGCCCCTGCTGCTTGGCCTGCTCTGCACCGAGGCGACAGAGTCGGCCGCCGGAGTCGTCGGCGGGAATCCGCTCGACACCGCCCTCTGGGAATCCCCAGCGGCACGGCCGTTGCTCAACGCGGTTGGCGAGTATTGGCGCCTCGCGACGTTGCCGTTCGACCACGAGCGGCGGATCGTCTCCGTGCTCGTCGAAGGTCACGAGCGGCAGCGCATGCTGGTGAGTAAAGGCGCACCCGAAAGTGTGCTCGAGCGGTGCACCGGCGTGCCCAACAGCGCTCACGAAACGCTCGACGCCGAATTCGGCGCCGGCAGCCGAGTCATTGCGGTGGCCACCCGTGCGCTGCCCGGCCAGCAAAGCATTACCCCGGACGACGAAAAAGACTTGACGCTACAGGGCTTTCTCATTTTCCTCGATGCGCCGAAGAGAAGTGCCGCAGCGGCAATCGAGCGGCTGGCCGCGCTCGGACTCACGCTGAAAGTCGTGACGGGCGACAACCCGAGGGTGGCCGCGAAGGTCTGCCGCGAGCTTGGCCTTCCCGACGGCCCGGTTGTCACGGGCACGCGACTCGACGACGTCGACGACGTTGAACTCGCCAAACTCGTCGCAGACAGCGCGATCTTCGCCCGAGTAAGTCCCGAACACAAAGCGCGTATCGTACGGGCGGCGCGTCGGGGCGGTGGCGACGTCGCGTTCCTCGGCGACGGGGTGAACGACGCGGTGGCGTTACACGCTGCCGACGTCGGAATATCGGTCGATTCAGCGACCGACGTCGCGAAAGACGCGGCCGATGTCATTTTGCTGGAAAAGGATTTGGGTGTGCTCGCCGACGGCGTCGTCGAGGGCAGGAGGATTTTCGCCAACACAATTAAATACGTACTCATGGGCACGTCGAGCAACTTCGGAAATATGTTCAGCGCCGCGGGTGCGTCCGCGATCCTTAGTTTCTTGCCGATGCTGCCGTCGCAACTTCTGCTCAACAACCTGCTCTACGATTCCAGCCAGCTCGCGATCCCCACCGATACCGTCGATGAAGAACAGCTCGCGCGGCCGTCGCGCTGGGATATCGCCTTCATTCGAAAGTTCATGCTCTTCTTCGGCCCCATCAGTTCGGTTTTCGACTTCGTCACTTTCGGCGTCATGGTGTGGGGGTTCAATGCCGGGCCGGCCTTGTTTCGCTCGGGCTGGTTCGTGGAGTCGCTTGCCACCCAGACGCTCGTCATCTTCGTCATCCGCACGAGGCGGGTGCCGTTTTTCCGTAGCCGGCCGAGCATTGCGTTATTGCTTTCGGCGCTCGGCGTGGTGTTGGTGGGTGCGCTGCTGCCGAGCATGCCGTTCGCCGACCTCTTGGGTTTTCAGCACTTGCCTCTCGCGTTTTTCCTCGCGCTAGTGCTCATGATTTCCGCCTACCTTGTGTTGATCGAACTCGGCAAGCGGTGGTTCTTCGGTGTTGCTTCGCCAGCGGCGCCCTCGATGAGGGTTCGGCGTTCGGGCTATCGTCTGCTGCGCAGGGCGCGCCGCTTCAGGCTGCCCTGACGCGAAAAGTTTCCGAGCCGCGGGCCTGCCGCCTGCTCGGCGTCAGCTCAAGTGGTGCGACTCAAAACACCGTGCCGACGGGGACGACGACCACCGGGCAGGTCGCTTGCATGAGGCACGACTGGGTTACGGAGCCAAGCAGCTTGCCGCCGTCGCGACCGTCGTGACCGTACCCGTGGCTTCCGATCACCAGCAAGTCGGCGTTTGCCGCCTCGTTCAAGAGCAAACGCACCGCTCCGCCTTCTTGCACGACGACGTCGGCCGCCAAGCCGTCGAGCACGTCGTTGAGGAGCCGGTCGACCAGCTTCTCGGCGGCTTCGGAGAGCTCCGACTCGATGCGGAAGGGGATGGAGCCCGGCAGCTCGGGGAACTGCCATGCGTGCACGACCCGCATGCGGCTGCGCGTCGCCCGGGCCTGATCGGCCGCCCAGCGCAACACGACTTCTGATTTCGCGGAGCCGTCGATACCGACGACGATGAGCGGGGCCGGCGAAGCGTCGGTAGCCATGACCACCCTCCTTCGCGCTTTTTCGATCTCGACGCTTTCGAGTCTGGCACCGCACGGTCGGCACAGTAGGGGGCGAAGGTCCTGGCGACACGTGGCCACACGGCCTGGCATCGCGTCGGCCGGAAGGCCCTTCGCCTCTTTGGCGACGAGCACCGCGCGCGTAGGAAAGCTTAAGTGCGTTGGGTAAGCACCGCAGAGGCGTTCAAACGGAGGAGGTCAGCGATGGCCACGCATCGATACATCCGCTTCTTCGAAGATTTCGGGTTGCGAGACGTTGCTTCCGTGGGAGGGAAGAACGCCGGTATCGGCGAGATGTATCGCCAATTGGCGGGCGAAGGCGTTCGGGTGCCGCACGGGTTTGCCATCACGGCCGACGCGTATCGCTACACGCTCGATCGAGCCGGTGCCTGGGCACCTTTGCACGACGCCCTCGACGGCCTTGACCCAGACGACGTCACCGATCTCGCGAGAAGAGCGAAAGCCGCGCGCGAGATTGTGTACGGGGCGGCTCTCCCAGCTGATCTCGAAGCCGAAATCTTGGCGGCATATCGAAGTTTGCGCGACGAATACGGCGACGACCTGAGCGTCGCGGTGCGCAGTTCGGCGACCGCCGAGGATCTCCCGACCGCGAGTTTCGCGGGTCAGCACGAGACGTATCTCAACATCAAGGGAGAGCAGAGTCTGCTCGACGCCTGTCGGCGCTGCTTCGCGAGCCTGTTCACCGACCGTGCGGTGCATTATCGCATCGACAAGGGTTTCGACCACTTCAAAGTCGCGTTGTCGATCGGCGTGATGAAGATGGTGCGGTCTGACCTCGCGGCGTCAGGTGTCATCTTCACGCTCGACACGGAGTCGGGATTTCGCGACGTTGTCTTCGTGACGGCGGCCTACGGTTTGGGCGAAAACCTCGTGCAGGGCGCGGTCGATCCCGACGAGTTCTACGTGCACAAGCCAACGCTGCTCGACGGATTTCACGCCGTGCTGCGTCGGCGGATCGGTGACAAAGCGGTCAAGATGGTGCTCGCCGAGGGCGGCGAGAAGCAGACGACTCGAAACGTGCCGACGCCTAAAGCCGGTCGCGAACGGTTCTGCATCACGGACGACGACGTGCTCGCGTTAGCGTCGGGCGCGCTCGCGATCGAGCGCCATTACGGCATCGCGATGGACGTCGAGTGGGCGAAGGACGGCCTTGACGGCAGGATCTACTTCGTGCAGGCTCGCCCTGAGACGGTCGCATCGCAGGTGCCGCGGGCATTTCTCGAGAGCTACGTGCTCGACGAGCACGGTGACGTGCTGAGTGAAGGTCGTGCCGTCGGCGAGAAAGTCTCCACCGGCGTCGCTCATGTCGTCGAAAATCTGACGCAACTGGCATCGTTCAAGTCAGGCGAGATTTTGGTTGCCGACACGACAACTCCGGATTGGGAGCCGGTCATGAAGACGGCCGCGGCCGTCGTCACGAATCGGGGTGGGCGCACCTGCCATGCCGCGATCGTCGCGCGCGAACTCGGTATTCCCGCTGTCGTCGGCACTGGCAACGGCACGACATTCATCCCGTCGGGCACGCGGATTACGGTTTCGTGCGCGGAAGGCGAGACCGGGCGAATCTATCGCGGCGAGGCTTCATTCCATGCGGTTCGCACTGACATGAGCGAGCTTACGCGTCCCGCGACGAAAATTATGATAAATATCGGCAACCCTGACCTTGCCTTCAAGACCTCGTTTCTGCCGAACGACGGTGTCGGTCTGGCCCGGATGGAATTCATCATCAGCGAATCGATCAAAGCGCATCCGCTCGCATTGATTCACCCGGAACGGGTGGCCGATCCGGCCGACCGCGCGGCTATCTTGCGGCTCACGCGTGGCTACCCGGACGCCGAAACCTTCTTCGTCGAGCGCCTTTCCGAAGGTATCGGCACTATTGCCGCGGCGTTTTATCCTAAGCCGGTCGTCGTCCGGATGTCTGACTTCAAGACCAACGAGTACGCGAGCCTGCTCGGCGGTGCCAGTTTCGAGCCCCACGAAGAAAACCCGATGCTGGGATTTCGCGGTGCGTCACGTTACGCGCACCCGGCGTACGAAGAGGGCTTTGCCTTGGAGTGCCGGGCGATGCGGCGAGTGCGCGACAAGATGGGCCTTACTAACGTCATTTTGATGCTGCCGTTCGTGCGGCGGGTCGACGAAGCGGATCGTGTGCTCGAGCGCATGGCCGAACTCGGCCTGCGACGCCACGAAAACGGTCTCGAAATATATGCCATGTGCGAGATTCCGAATAACGTCATCCTGATCGACGACTTCGCCTGGCGGTTCGACGGTTTCTCTATCGGATCGAACGATTTGACCCAACTTACCTTGGGCGTCGACCGCGACAGCGCGCTTGTCGCGTTCGACTACGACGAACGCGACCTCGGTGTCAAGGAGATGATTCGGCTCGCCGTCGAAGGCTGCCGGCGTAACGGCATTCACTCTGGGCTTTGCGGCCAGGCGCCGTCCGACTATCCCGATATGGCGGAGTTTCTCGTCGAGATAGGCATCGACTCGATGAGCCTCAACCCCGACAGTGTGCTGCAGACGACGAAAGTTGTGCTCGACATCGAAGAGCAACTGGGCCGCAAGCCACGCGGGCACGTGGTCGTGAAGGCGTAGTGGGGCGCGTAACCTGAGCAGCCATGGTGCTGCTGCACGAACTGTCCGCGCTCGAGCAAGCCGCCGCCGTACGCCGGCGGGAGGTTTCGCCGTCCGAGTTGGTCGAGCACTATCTCGAGCGGATCGACCGGCACAACAACGACATCGGCGCGTACGTGACAGTGACGCCCGAGCGTGCGCGCGCTCGGGCGCTCGACGCCGAGCGGCTCTTGATGACGCGCGCGCCGGAGGCGCTTCCGCCGTTGCTCGGCGTCCCCGTTGCTATCAAAGACTTAACTGACGTCGCGGGCGTGCGCTGCATGCTCGGCTCCGCCGCTTTCGCCGATCGCGTGCCGACGGTCGACGCGCACGTCGTGACGCTGCTTGAACAAGCGGGCGCGGTGATTCTCGGAAAGACGAACACACCCGAGTTCGGGTTGCCGTGTTACACGGAGCCGGACGTCGCGCCGCCCGCGCGTACACCGTGGAATCTCGGTTATTCGGCGGGCGGGTCGAGCGGCGGTTCCGCCGCAGCGGTCGCGGCCGGTCTCGCGCCTTTCGCGCAAGGCAATGACGGTGGGGGGTCGATCCGAATCCCGGCGAGCGTTTGCGGTCTCGTCGGGTTGAAGGTCAGCCGTGGCCGTATCAGCAACGGGCCGCTCGGCGGCGACATCAGCGGTCTTGCGTGGAACGGGCCGCTTGCCCGCACGGTGCTTGACGCGGCCGCGTTTCTCGACGCGACGTCGATTCCGATGCCGGGCGATCCGCACTGGGTGCCCGCGTTGCCCGCTGGAGAAACGTTCGTCGCCGCGGCAGAACGCGAACCAGGGCAGTTGCGCATTGCCCGATACGCGCAGCCGGTGATTATCGAGACGGCGGTGCATCGTGATTGCCTTGCCGCGTATGAGGAAGCGACCACCCTGCTGGCCGAGTTGGGGCATGTCGTCGACGACGTGCCCGCGCCCGACGGCGGGCCGCTGGTGGCCGCGTTCGAGCGCGTGTGGGCGGTGTCGTCGACCCTGATGCAGGTAGCTGACGAATCGCCGCTGCGCCCGCTGACGCGTTGGCTTCGCGATCTCGGACGCCGTATCAGCGGCCCGGAATTCGCCTCGGCGATCGGAAATCTGCAAACCGCGACGCGACGCTTCGCCGTGGCGTTCGATCGGTACGACGCCGTCCTTACGCCGACGCTCGCCCAACCGCCCGTGAAGGTGGGGGAGTTACGTGACGACGACGATCCGGAACGCGATTTCGAAAATCAGAAGCGGTTCACGCCGTTCACCTCGGTGGCCAACATGACCGGTCGGCCCGCGATCAGCCTGCCGTTTCGCCCCACGCCGGAGGGATTGCCGATCGGCGTCATGCTCATGGGGCGGCAAGCGGACGACGCGGCATTACTGTCGTTGGCCGCTCAACTAGAGGCTGCCAGGCCCGGACCGTTCGCGACGCGCGGTGGGCGTCGTCCGCAATGTTGGTGAATCCGTCAGGCTTGCTCGCCACGATTGCGGCGCCTGCGAATGTGCCGCGATCGGCCGTGTGGAGGCCGAGGGGCAGGACGGCGAGGCTGACGAGGCGGGCGTGATCGAGAGGCCGGTGCCGGCCGGTTGCCGCTCACATGAGGAGGAGGTTGCGGCGGACCGCGTCGCGCTCGCGTTCGAACCGCGACGCGCGTAAAGCGATCCGGTGCCGCAGCGAACGCCGATCTTCCAGCTCCGCGAGTACTGCCTCACGACGCCTTATGCGGCGGCGCATCGACTCGGCGTCGGTCGTGCCATTCGCCGTGCCATTCGAGGCGCCACTGGCCCGCGACAAGGCGATCCGGCGGTCGATGCTCGACTCGAGAACGCGCGACATTGCTCCTCCTGCCCTCAAGCATCGGCAACTGATGTGATGAGAGCTCTGCGAGCACGTGTCAATCCGATGACAAATCTTGCGCGCGAGGTTGCCGGCGGGCGCTATTGCTGACGCGTGCCTCGGATGATGTCGAGCACTCGACGGTCGATCCAGCGTAGATCGGCTGCTACGCGCATCTCGTAATTGTGCGTGCCGATCCAGGCGACAAAATCCGCGCTGCCGTGGCCACGCGCCAGTTCGTCGAGTTCTCTCACAAGGGCAGGTGTGACCACGATCCTGTCTTCTTCGGGCGGTGGAGACAGATAAAAGTCGTTCAAATCAAGGAGCCGAGCCAACTCGGTGACCGGTGCGGGGTGGTCATCGACCCGCAGGTCGACCGCGACGTCGTCGAGCCCTCCGTAGCCGCCACCAGCGCGGACGACGAAAAGCGCGGCCGACTGCCGCCCGCGCCGGTCTCCACCGGCGTCGTCGCCGGCTCGGAGGGCGGCCAGAAGCCGGTGGGCGAGCGGTTGGGTGGCGTGGCCGTCCCAGGCCTTCTTCATCGCTTCGACGACGTCGGGGCCGGTCAAGATGTTGCCCTGGATCGCGACATCGTTCGCGGCAGTTCCACCCGCCCAGTCGAGGCAAGCGCGTCCGGTGTAGGTGGCGGCATTGCCCGCCGAATCGACGATTCCGATCTGGCGGTCGGGCTGGCCGTCGTCGTCGACCAACCGCCGTACGGCGGAGCTTGCGTTCAGCCCGCCTCGCAGCAGATCGAGACCCTCTCTTTTCCAGGCGATGTTGGCGTTCGCTTGGGTGGCAAGCGCGCCGACGCCCGCACTGGCAGCCGGCACCAGCCCGCCGACGGCGAGGAATTTCGAGGCCACCGCAACGCCCCAGGATTCGCCGTCCGGTGAACGACCGACGATGGAGAAGGTCATGCCCGCCAACGTAGCCGTTGCGAGGTTGATCGTGAATGGGCTGGGGGCCCGCGCGGATCACGCGGGCCCCCAAAATCGGCCCTAACTCACGTAGACGGCCACGTAATCGACGCTCATTCCGGCGCCGGACGTCGTGGTGCGCGTTGGGCTGGTGCAGTTGCAGATCGCGTTCGGGAATCCGCCGCCCATCGCGACATCGAGAATGATGAAAAAGCCGTGATCGACGGCGTTTGCCCACGTCGTTGAATCCATCTGGCTTTGGTTGACGGTGTACTGCAATACGTCGTCGGTGTAAAAGCGCAGTTGTTCAGCACCGGCGACGCGGCGGTCGACGATGACCGAATAGGTGTGATAACTGGTTTGGCAACCCGAGCACGGCAGCAGACCGCTACCCAAGCCGGTGGTCTCGTTGCACGGGCCGCCAGGGCTTGTGCCGCAGTGCAGCGTGTGCGCCACCTCGGAAAGGCCGTTGACGTCTTCCATGATGTCGAGCTCGCCGATACTCGGCCAGTTCGTCGCCGCCACCGGTCGTGCGGCGGCGCCGAGGGCCCAAAATGCCGGCCAATAGCCGAGCCCGCCGGATGGATTCGGCTGCTGGATCGAGGCGGTGATTTCCATTTGACCGCCGGCCGGCGCGGCGAAATCGGTGCGTTGGGTTTCGATGCGCCCCGACGTCCATTGGTGGCGCTGGTTCATGATGGGTTTGATGACCAGATGCCCTTGCCCGTCTTGGTAGACGTTCGCGGTCGAGTTGGTCATCGTTTCGACCTCGCCAGTACCCCAATTCGAGGCGCCCCCGGGATAGCTGGTGCCGATGTCGTAGAGCCAATTCGCGGTGTCGATACCGGTGCCTGCCGCGCCGTTGAAATCGTCGCTGAATACCGTGGTCCATCCGGACGGCGGTGGAGGCACTGTGGCATTGGCGCTTCCCGTCACGAGGAGCGTGCTCATCGGTACGAACGCGATCGCCGCGATGGTCACGCGCCGGCGGATCGATCGGTGACGTGGATCTCTCATGGTCGCTACTCCATCCACGAACGGACGAGGGTTATGTGAGAGCGCTCCCATGAGAGTACACGTGGACGGCTCGCTGGGAAAGAGCGTTGACCGCCACGGCCTCGAAATACCCCCCTGGGTATGTGCTAGCGTTCTCGACCGAACTGTTCGAACGGGCGTCACCACCGTCGTCCGGCGTACCCGGAGGACCCTTGTGACCGTCGCCGCGCCGAGTTGCACCACCCAGCAGACCGCCCAGCGCTCGTCCGGGCTCGCCCGGCTCGGCGCTTGGGCCGGAACGCATCTGCGCGTGGTGCTCGTCGTCTGGGTGTTCCTGCTCGTGGCATTCGGAGCGTTCGCACCGCGGGTCGAATCCGCGTTGGCCGGCGCCGGCTGGCAAGACAGCGGCAGCCAATCGGTGCATGCGCGCGACCTGATCGAAACGAACTTCGCGGGCCTCGGTTCGACTGCGCTGCAGGTCGTGGTGCACGACAGCTCCGCTGCTATCGCGTCGGATCCCGCCGCGCAGCGCGCGATCGAGCGAGCCGGCGCGCTGCTGTCGGCGGATCCGCGAGTGAGCACCGTTGTCTTGCCGCAACAGGGATCAAGCATTTCTCGCGACGGACACACCGCCGTCATTCAAGCGGGCGCGAACGCCACTCCGAACGACATGGTTCGCGCGGCCGACGACCTTGCGGGGCCGCTGCGGGCGGTCGCGAGTGACTCAGTGTCAGTCGACTTGACGGGCTCGAGCGCGATGTGGGCTGACTTTAACCGGGTCAACCACGTGGCGATGATGAAATCCGAAATGCTGTCGTGGCCGGTAACGCTCGCCGTGCTGGTATTGGCGTTCGGTAGTTTGGTCGCGGCCGGGCTGCCGCTGATGCTGACCGTGGTGGGGCTGGTCATCGCCGCGGGCGCTTTAGTTTTGGCGACGCATCTCGCTCCGGTGAGCATTTGGGCGATGAATTTCGCGATGATGTTCGCGCTCGCGCTCGGCATTGATTATGCGCTGTTCATCGTCGTCCGGTTTCGCTCGGCGTTGCGACGCCGCGCGGACCTGGGCGACCGCGACGCCGCCGCGATCGGCGCCATTGCTGAAACCATGGCCACTGCCGGCAAAGCTGTGGCATTCAGCGGCTTGACCGTGCTTGTCTCGCTATCGACAGTGCTGCTGGTGCCGAGCCCGGCATTTCGCAGCATGGCGCTCGGCATCATGCTCTCGGTCGTCGCGGTTTTGGCCGCAACCTTGACGTTGTTGCCGGCCGTGCTCGGCCGGCTCGGCCATCGCGTCGACAAGGGTCGTGTTCGGCTTTCGCGTCGTCCACCGCGACACGCGACGGACGCCTTCGCGGACGGCGGGCAGCCCAGTCTCGTCGTCCGGCGCAAGGGCCTTGAACGGGTGTTGCACCGCTGGGGAGCGTTACTGCAACGGCGTCCCTGGCTTGCGGCGGCTGTGGCGCTTGTGTTGCTCGGCGCGTTGGCGTGGCCGGTGACCGCGCTGCGCACCGGGATGCCCAGCATCGCGATCATTCCGCGCGACGAGAGTGCGCGGGTCGGCTACAACCAGGTGGTCGACGCGTTCGGGCCTGGCGCGCCAGGAATGCTGCAAATCGTTTCACCTGCCGCTGCGCAAAAGCAGGCAGTCGCGGCACTCGAATCCGACCCCGGCATCGCGGCCATCATGCCCGGCGGCAATTCCGGCGGCTGGACGATGGCACTCGCAATTCCCACGAGCGATGCGTCTGCCCCGGCTACCGGAGCGACCATCGACCGGCTGCGCGGCGAATTGCCGGCGGGCTCGCTCGTCGGCGGCGCGGCGGCGGAAAACCACGACCTGGAAAAGGTGCTGTCGGGTCGCACTCCGCTGGTGTTCGGCCTGCTCATCGGGTTGGGCTTCTTGTTGCTCCTGGTTGCGCTCGGTTCGCCGCTCGTCGCGTTCGTCGGCGTCGTCACTAATCTCGCGTCTATCGGCGGTGCGTTCGGCGTCGCGAAATGGCTTTTCCAAGACGGGCATCTCGCGAAATTTTTGCATTTCCAACCGCAGGGATTCGTTGACGCATGGGGGCCGCTGTTCTTCGGCGCGATGCTCACCGGCGTCGCAATGGACTACACGCTGTTTCTCTTGTCGGCGGCCCGTGAACATTACGACAGCACCGGCGATCCGCAACATGCCATGCGTGAAGCGCTGCGCACGTCTGGGCGGGTAGTGGTGGCCGCGGCCGGCGTCATGGTTGCTGTATTTCTCACATTTGCACTATCCGGGCCACTTGCCCCGAAAGAAATGGGCGTCATTCTCGCCGTCGCCGTTTTCATCGACGCGTTGCTCGTGAGACTCGTGCTACTGCCTGTTCTCCTGCGTGTCGCCGGTCACCACGCCTGGCGCTGTCCGGCCTGGCTCGCGCGCGTGTTGCCTGAAGTCCATTTTTCGCACTGATGCCAGAAAGGAAAGATTTATTGAGCGACTACACCATCGCCACGACCATCGCGATGCCTTTTGCCGCGGTCATCGACCGGGTGCGCGCCGCTTTGGCGGAGGAAGGCTTCGGCGTTCTCACCGAGATTGACGTCGCTGCCACGATGAAGACGAAACTGGGTTTGGATGTGTCGCCGCAGCTCATCCTTGGGGCGTGCAATCCACCGCTGGCCCACCAGGCATTGACGATCGAGCCCTCGGCCGGCGTGCTGCTGCCGTGCAACGTCGTGGTCCGCGAAGTCGATGCCGGACACGCGTTAGTCGAGGCGCTCGACCCCGACTCGATGGTGACGGTCTCGGGCAGCGAAGCGTTAAGGCCGGTTGCCGCGCAGGCACGTGCGCGGCTCATGCGAGCAATCGACAGTCTGGTCTGAGCCGTTGCCGGATAAGGGCGGCCCCACGGCCGATACCCCGGCACGTATCATGAATTGAGCAGGAAGGAGACGATATGGTCGCGTTACCTAAAGACGACCTCGATCGCGTGATCAAGCGGTTGAGCCGGGCTCAAGGTCAGATCGGCGGCGTCATCAAAATGATCGAAGACGGTCGCGACTGCGACGAAATCGTCACCCAACTCGCCGCCGCGAGTCGTGCGCTCGACCGTGCCGGCGTTGCCGTCGTTGCCGCGGGCCTTCGGTACTGTCTGCAAAAGAGTGGCGGATTGGAGACGCTCGACAGCGCCAAGATGGAAAAGCTGTTTCTCACCCTTGCATAGCGGTGAGCCTCACCCTGCCTGCAGCGTCTGCACGTGCACTCCGGCGGGGTCGATCGCAAGCACCAGATCGATGCCTTTGACGGTGATGCTCAATCCGTAGCGGCCGGGCATTTGCCAGGTAAGCCGCACCGATTCGAGTTCGCGCCCGTTCAGCTGGCGAAGCGCCTTGTTGACGTCGGCGACTTCCGTTTGAAGCGCCTGCCCGCCGGGCGTGCGCCGGTACAGGGCGGCGAGAAACTGCTCTGCTTCCGCTTTCCCGATCTGGCGGGCTTTGCCGGTCTCCAGGGCCAGCGCGCAGACGCGTTCGAGGTCGTCGATCTGATCCGCCGAAATGATGCCTTCGCTCGCGGCAGCGGCAAGAGAGCGGTACGGCAGCTGGCGGTCGGGAGGAAGCGCGGCCGCGAAGGCGAGCGCGGTTTCGCGAACCGCGCTCGCCTCGCCGTCCGACAACTCGATGTCAGCGGGGGGCTCGGTGCTCATGCGTGCGCTGATTGGGCCTCGGCCAAGATTTGCTTGGCTTCGTGTTCGAAGTTTCCGGTTTCGATCGGGCAGTGAATGCCGCACTCTTTCGGCGCGTTCTGCTCCCACCACCACCTGCCGGCGCGGTCGTCTTCACCAGGCTGGATCGGCCGGGTGCAGGGTGCGCAGCCGATGCTGGTGTATCCCTTGTCGTACAAGGGGTGGTTCGGCACGTTGTTGGCGCGCACGTACTCCCAGACTTCGTCGTTGCTCCAGTCGGCCAGCGCGTTGATTTTCACGATGCCTTCGTGGTCGTGGTCGAGCTCGACCTTCTTGATGGCGGCGCGTGACGCCCACTGGTCGCGGCGTAGCCCGGTAAACCAGCCGTCGAGCCCTCGCAGCGCTTTGACGAGCGGCCGCACTTTACGCACCTGGCAGCAGAACATGCGCTGCGGCACGCTGTTTCGAAACAGCTCGACGCCTTGGCGACGCACCATGGCCTCGACCTCGGCGGTGTCGGGAAATAGTACTTCCCAACGGGTTTCGGGGTAGTGCTGGCGCACTTCGTCGATGAATTCGTAGGTTTCTTGCGGTAGCCGGCCGGTATCGACGGTGATGACCCGCACGTCGGGGCGAATCTTCGTCGCCATGTCGAGCACGACCATGCCGTCGACTTGTAGCGCGGTGACGATCGCGACCCGATCGCCGAGTGCCTCGAATGCCCACTCGATGACGTCTTCGGGCTCCTGATCGTCGAGGTCCATCGCGATCTCGCCGATTTCGAGATCGTCAAAGACGACGCGGTCGGTGCCGGTGGTGTCGAGCGTTGTCATGTTTCTTTCCTTTCACCTATATCGACACGCGACTCAGCCGCCCGACATCGCCATGACGATGCCGATTTCGGCGCCGGCCGATACCTTCGTGGCCAGTCCGTCGAGGTTGCGGATGTCTTCGTCGGCCAGTGTCACCAGGAAAGCCGCTTCGACCTTTCCGGCGGGCATCACGGTGATGCCGAACTTGGGATTTTCTTTCGCGACCGCCCGCAGCGCCTCGCCTACGGTGGCGGCGTGCACCTCGATTTCATCGGCGCCGCCGACGAGTTCGAGCAGCGGCCCTGGCAACCGGACGACGACCGCGCCTTCGTTTGTGTCGCTTTCCGCGGCGGCGGCACCGGTGGCGAGCGCGACAAGTTCGTCGTCGGTATGGGTGTTCGCGTAGTCGCCGAACGTGAAATGCGCGTCGCCACGCGAAGCCCGCTCTTCGAGCCAGCCGCCTACGAGTCGCTCCATCACGGTGTCGACCTCGTCGGTCGGCACCCGGCGCATCAGCCGGCGCCCGATCGCCGTGCGCGTGCCGAGACCACCGCCGACGGTGAGGTCGTAGGCCTCGACGCGCTCGTCGCTGTCGCCGACTCGGGTCGTGGTGCCTTGCAGCCCGATCTCGCCGACCCAGTGCTGGGCGCAGGCGTGCGGGCAGCCGTCCATGTGAATGGCGAGGTCGCCGATGGCTTCGGCGCCGAACTTCGTGGTCAGTTTGTCGAGGACGACGTCGAGCTTGCCTTTGGTTTCGGCGACCGAGTAGTTGCAGAACTGGTGCGAGGTGCAGGCGAGCGAGCGGGCGTATGCGCGCGAACGGTCGACCGGCATGTTGAGCTCGGCCAGCTTTGCCTTCACCTCGTCGACACGGTCGGCCGGAACGTTGCCGATGATGAAGTTTTGCTGCCGAGTGAACCGGACGTCGGCGTTGCCGCCGAGGCTTCCCACCAAATCGCCGAGCGCGTCGAGCAAGGTGCCGGTGACGCGGCCGGAGGGAACCGGAACGCCGATGTAAAAAAGGCCCTCTTGGCGCTGCGGGAAGATGCCGATATGGTCGGCATCGGCGGTCGGCTCGGGTGCGACGCCGTCCGGTAGTCTGCGGCCGAGTTGCTCTTCGACCTTCGCGCGCACACCTTCGGGACCGTAGTCGTCCATCATGAACTTGATGCGCGCCTTCGCCCGCGAGACGCGGTATTTCAGGTCTTTCTGCCACGCGTTGGTGACCGCTCGCAACACCTCGAGAGTTTCTTCGAGCGGCACGAAAACCCCGATATCGCGGGCAATTCGTGGCGTGTTGGCCATACCGCCGCCAATGCGCATCCCGAAGCCGTTGCGCCCGTCTTGCACGGTGGCGATGAGGGCGACGTCGTGGATTTCGGGAGCGTTGCACTGCGCGGGGCAAGCCGAAAACGTGTACTTGTGCTTGCGCGGCAGGTTCGAATACTCGGGGTTTCCCCAGAAATAGTCGGCCGTCTCGCGAATGATCGGCATGACGTCGAACGCTTCGTTTTCGGTGAGCCCGGCGACCGGGCAGCTGGTGATGTTGCGAACGGTGTCTCCTTCGGCGCCGGCGTTGCTGAGCCCGCATGCTTCAACTTCATTCAGCACCTCAGGCAGTTTTTCCATACGCACCCAGTGCAACTGGATGCCCTGGCGGGTCGTGAGCTCGGCTTCGTCGCGCCCGTAGTCGCGGGCGATGCGGGCCAGCGCCTTGAGCTGGTCGGGCCGCACCAGGCCACCCGCCACCTTGATGCGCACCATGAAGGTGCCAATCTTCGGCTTGTCGTGGGCGAGGCCCCACCAGTACAGGCGGACGACGTCTTCCTCAGGGATGTCTTCGTAGCCGCGCTCGATAAGACCGGGAAGTTCGTATCGGACGTCGAGTCCGGGGTGGTCGCGCTTGAGACGCTCGATCGAGTTGCGGCGATAGACGAGATCCCAGTCGGGCGCGGCGCGGTC
>JBDZVM010000001.1:144895-242170 GCA_040255675.1 Actinomycetales bacterium
GACGCTCGATCGAGTTGCGGCGATAGACGAGATCCCAGTCGGGCGCGGCGCGGTCAGGTCGGCCGGCGCGACGGGGCCCAGTGCGATCGGGCCCAGTGCGATCGGGCCCAGTGCGATCGGGCAGGGTGGCGGTCACGGGTCCTCCGATGCGGGGGATGAGGGGCGCGGACATGCGCGGGATGAACGTACGAATGGTCTTGTCGCGTTGGCCGCGCCGCTGACGATCGCGGAATACGCCCGCTCAGCTTCTCGACGCCGTCAGACGACGGCGATCGGAAAGGAGCTTCTTGGGTGCGATCGGCGAGCTAGGCGCGCGGCACTGCCGGGCAACACTGACACAGGCAGGGGATCATCGCCCCTACCAGCCCTGAGCAGCGCGTACGAATCATCTCGGCAAGTGTAGCGTCGATCGGCTCGGACGTCGCCTCACGGTCGCGGTTTGGCCAGCCGGCTTCGGCAAGTTGCGTAAGCTGCATTACGTAAACTAGATTACTGATTGTGCCTTCGTCCGCTGAAGAACTCGAGGTTGCCACCGATCTTCGCGTGGCGATCGGCCGGATTGCCCGCCGCATGCGCCAGCTGTACGCCGCGGGCGGTGGTGCCGGCCCATCGTTTACTGAGATCGCCGTCCTTAATCGGCTGCAGCGCGACGGTCCCCAATCGACGACGCAAATGTCGAATCGCGAGCATGTGACGTCGCAGGCGATCACCGCGGTGGTCGGCGAGCTCGAGGCCAAGGCGCTGGTCAGCCGAGGTCGCGACAACCTCGACCGGCGACGCACCGTCGTGAGCATCACCGACGCGGGGCGCGCCCTGCTCGCCGATCGCGAACACACGGTGATGCAGAGCCTGGTGCGCGTTCTCGAAAGTTGTTCGGACGACGAAATGCGGCGCCTCCTAGCTGTGACACCGCTCTTGAACCGCATTGCGGATTCGCTGTAGACCACCCCGACTTCGAAGGAGACGCCTTGCTCGCCGTCCGGCGTGAAATCCAAAAGTTTTTCGACCGTTACGACGCCGCCAGTCGAGATCCGGAGTTTACGAACATCCTCGACTTTTTCCGCGACACGTTTCTCAACCTCGACCCAGGCAGCGCCGCGGCGGTGCCACGTGAGGCATTACTGGCGGCGCTGCCCGCGCGACGCCAACTGTTTGCCTCGATCGGCGTCGAGGGCCTCGACCTGGTCGACGTGCGCGAGCAGCCGCTCGACGAGCGACACACCATCGTCTCGACGGTTTGGCGGGCTCGGTTCACGCCCGACGCCGCCGACACGTCGCCGCTGGAGCTAAGTTCTGATTTCTTACTCCGCCGTGAAAACGGTGCGTGGCAAATCGCGGTTTATCTCAACCACAGCGACCTGGCTGCCGTGTTCGCGGCCCGCGGTAACTCCCCGGCGTCGCCTCGATAACCCGCGTCGAAGCTGGTATCGCCCTACATCGCCGGTGCGGGATCGTATTGAATGCCGTGGCGCACCTCGCGGGAACGGTCGGCGTCTCGCAGGCGCGACACCAGGTGCAGTGCCATGTCGATGCCAGCGCTCACACCAGCGCTGGTGACGAGGTCGCCGTCGTCGACGAAGCGCGCGGCGGGCCGAACCGTAACGGTCGGCTCGAGTGCCGCCAGCTGATCAACGTAACGCCAATGCGTGGTCGCCTGGCGGCCGGCCAGGATGCCCGCGGCCGCGTAGACAAGCGAACCCGTGCACACGCTGGTGAGCAATCCGACCGCGGCGCGCTGGTCGCGCACCCAGGCCAGCTGCGCGGGGTCGTCAAGGTGCGCCCGAGTGCCCCGCCCGCCCGGATAGACCAGCACGTCGAGTGCTGGAACGGTTGCGTCGGAGTGCTCGGGTAGGACGACGAGACCCTTCGCGCCCCGAACGGGCCCGCCGCTCTTGGCGAAAGTTGTGACGGCCCAGCCGTCTTCGGGGTGCTGGCTCGTCCAATACGTCAAAACTTCCCACGGCCCTACGGCGTCTAGCTCCTCGAAGCCGTCGAAGAGCACGATGCCGATCGTGTGGGCCATACCGTCATGGTGACGACGACGGCGGGTTCTGGCAATGGCTATCTCCGGTGACTATCTCCGGTGACTATTTCCGGTCGACTGTTCGGTCGACTGTTTCAGTTGCCCCGGCATCCGGGTTGCACTGCACAGCGCTTTGCGAGCGGATATGTGCAATGTGCCGTAGCGCCACCGAAACAGCGGCGGCAGGCTCGCGTGAAGCGGCGCATCCGCCGTGGATTCTTCCCGGGGAGGCGGCTTGGGCTACCAAACCCGGCCGCCGCGAGCCACCTCTATGACGACCGTCATGCCGCATCGTCAGCGCCCTGGATTGCTGGTGCTTCCAGCCCTGCTCGGCGCGACCGTCATCGGGACCCTGAGCAATAACATCCTCAACGTCCCGCTGCGCGACATCACCAAGTCGTTCCACGCGTCGGTTTCAGCCGGCGTGCTGGTCGTGAGCAGCTTCGTTCTCGTGCTCGCCGCTGCCATGGCACTGACCGGCTGGGTGGGCGACCGCTTCGGCCGCAACCGTGTGCTGACGGCCGCCTTGGTGCTGATGGTGTTGGCCCAGATAGGGGCGGCACTCGCTCCCTCGCTTTTCGTTCTCGTCGGATTGCGTGCGGTGCAAGGTCTTGCCTGCGCGGCCATCCCGCCGTCCGTCATGGGGATGTTGGCGGACATTTTCCCGGCAGAGCGCAGGTCTCGGATGATGGGTGCGTGGGCGGCAGCCAACGGGGCCGGCCAAGCCGTCGGGCCGCCGCTTGGCGGGCTGCTCGCTGACGCCTGGGGGTGGCGGTCTATCTTCTGGGTTCTCGCGCCGCTGACCGTGGTCGTGATCGCTTTCGCCCAGGCGCTACCGCGGCGCGAACAACAGCGGCCGGTGCCGCTGCACTGGCCGGGCGCGTTCTTCCTCACGGTTGGTGCGACTTTGGTGATGGCCGCGGCGACCGCGATTCCGCAGCGCGCTGTGCCGCTTTGGGTCGATCTCGTGTTGGGTTCCATCGGCGTCGGATGCTTGGCGTTGTTCGTCGGCGTCTCGAGGCTGGCGGCCCATCCGCTGATGGATCCGCGCCTACTGACAGAGGCGCGATTTGCGCGGAGCGCGATCGCGACTTTTGCGCAAATGTTCGCGCTGATGACCGTGCTGGTTGCGGTTCCTCTCTATATCACCGGCACGCTCGGTCGTAGCAGCGCAGTGACGGGGTTGTTGTTCTTCGCACTGCCCGCGGCCATGGCGTTGTTGGCGCCTGTGGTAGGAATTCTCAGCGACCATATCGGGCCACGACTCATCATGCGATGGGGGCTCGTTGTGCTGATGGCCGGATGCCTGGCAGTCGGAGTGTTCACCGAAGCCGCCGACCGTAGCTTGCTGGCGTTGTGCAGCATGTTGGTCGTCGTCGGTGCCGGTGTCGCGATGGTTCAGACACCGTCGGCGACGGGAGCGACCCGATCGCCGGCGGGCCGGCAGGGCAGCGCCCTCGGAGTGTTCAACATGATGCGCTTCGGCGGCTCGGCCTTCGGCGCGGCGTGGGTTGCGGTGCTTTATCCGCGCGGGGCGCTTTTCGTCTTGTTTCTCGGAGCCGCTCTGCTCCTGCTTGTCGCGTTTGCGGTGAGCTTCGCCGGTGCGACACTGCCGGCCGCGATGCCCGAGACGGTTTCGGCGTCGGACGCGGCGGCGCCGTGATATCGCGCCACTGGCGTGGCGCCGTGAGATAGCGCCGTCCATGACGACTTTGTGCATGTGACCGAACCGTTATGTGCGCAACGCCCTGTGATCGGCCGCGACCAGCCACCTGGTCAGGGGAGAGTGCACATATTCGCCAAGGCAGGTTGTGCATAGTCCTCATTTACTTGACCACGGGCGGCGGGCGAGTCTAGCGCCGAGCTTGAGCCACTGCTCGACCCGCACCCGAAGGGGGTGCGGCAACCTGCCCGTGCTCGTCCTCGAGCCGGGTGAAAGGTGAGGAGACGGAAGCAAAATGCGTAAGCGAACCATTGCGGCGCTCGCTGCGCCTGTTGCGGTCGCGTTCGGGCTGTCGGCATGCACATCTTCGGCCGGCGCCCATGGAGGCAGCGGTAACGACAGCACCGGTACGAGCAACGCTGCCAGCGGCGCTGCGACTCAGCAGAACAGCGGCGCCCCGGCGGTGCAGGGTGCCACCGTGACCTTGACGATCAACGGTGAGCCCACGACGCTCGACCCTCAGGCGCGTGACGACGGCAACCTGCGCGACGTCGACGACAACATTTACGAAAAGCTACTTACTCGCTCGCCCGACGGCAGCAAACTCGAACCGTGGCTAGCGACAAGCCTGCCAACGCACGTCAATCCGACGACGTGGGAGTTCAAGTTGCGCCAAGGCGTGAAGTTTACAGACGGCGAGCCCTTCGACGCCGACAGTGCCGTCTACAGCATTAAGCGAATCATCGATCCCAAGTTCAATTCGGAGCTGGCGTCGTCGGTCAGCACGATCGTCGACGCGAAGGCGGTCGACCAGTACACCCTCGATGTCATCACTAAGTCGCCAGATCCGATCCTGCCATCGCGGATGTACTTCATCGCGATGATGGCTCCAAACGCCTCGAACCCGGCGCAAAATCCGGTAGGCACTGGCGCGTACAAGCTGCAGGATTGGGCGCACGGCGATCACATAACGTTGGCGGCAAACCCGGACTATTGGGGCACCAAGCCGAGTATCACGACAGCGACGTTCAACTACCCGCAGGAATCGGGCACCCGGCTCGCCCAACTGCTTTCCGGCAAGACCGACTTGGTCACGAACCTGCTGCCGACGGACGCTAAGCAAGCTCCGCAGCTGCTGACGGCGCCGGGACAAAACGAGTCACTCATGATCCTGAACGCGGAAAGTGGCGTCACCGCCGATCTCAAGGTGCGCCAAGCGCTGAACTACGCCGTCAACAGCGCAGAGTTGGCTCAGAAGCTTTTCGACGGCTACGCGACCCCGGAAAGTTGCCAGATCATGGACAAGTCGTGGTTCGGCTACAACACTTCCCTGCAGCCGATGTCTTACGACCTGAACAAAGCAAAACAGTTGATCCAGGAGGCCGGCGCTACCGGCAAGACGATCAACATGGTTGCGGATGCCTCCGGGCGCTGGCTCGAAGACCGTGACCTAGCCAAGCCGTGGCCCAGGCGTGGCGCTCGATTGGTTTGAAGGTGAACGTTTCGTTGCTGCAGTTCAACCAGTATCTGGACAAGCTCTTCAACCAGCCGCAACGGCCGGACGCCATTATCTTGTACACCGACAACTCGCTGTTCGACGCCGACCGCACCGTCACGACGTACTACGCGCACGGCGGATCCGGTGCGTCGAACACTGACCCGCAGATCGTCCAGTTGGCTGATCAGGCGCGCAGCAACTTGGACACGACGAGCCGGCTGCAGGAGTACAACCAGATTATGAAGATCGGCTGCGACCAGTCGCTTTTCTGGTTCGGTTTGCATGTGCAAGACCTGTACGGCGCGTCGAAACGGTTGCAGTGGACGCCGCGCGCCGACAGCCAGATTTACGTAGCGCAAATGTCGGTCAAGAACTGAGGCCGGTCCCGCACAAAAGCGGAAGGGAAAGCCGCAGCGCATGGGCAGATACATTTTCCGCCGGATCGGCCAAGGGCTGATCGTCATCTTCGGAGTGGTCAGCGTCGTGTTCGTGGTGACGAGGATCGTGGGTGATCCCGCCAAGGTGATGCTGCCGCTGACAGCAACCGACGCTCAGCGCGCGGCGTTCGACCATCAACTCGGATTGGACAAGCCGCTGTTCGTGCAGTACGGCGACTTCTGGAACGGCATCTTCCACGGCAACTTTGGCGAGTCGTACGTGCGCAAGCAGTCCGCATTGCACGTGGCGCTCACTTATTTGCCCGCGACGCTGGAGTTGGTGTTCGTGGGAATGGCGTTTGCCGGGCTGCTCGCCGTTACGATCGGCGTGCTGGCGGCACTTCGTCCGGGTCGCCTGCTTGATCGGGCTGTGACGTTTTTCAGCCTGATCGGGCTTTCCCTTCCGCAGTTCTGGCTGGGCCTGCTCTTGATTATTTTGTTCGGCGTCAAGCTCGGTTGGTTTCCCGTATCGGGACGTCAGGGTGCGAGTGCCATCGTGCTGCCGGCGATAGCACTCGCGGCCCCGACCGTGGGGCGTACCGCCATGGTGGTGCGCTCCTCGATGATCGATGAGTTGAACAAGCAGTACGTGCTTACAGCTGAGGCGAAAGGTCTCGGCGCCTGGCGCCGGATAGGCGTACACACGTTGCGTAACGCGTTGGCCCCCGCGGTCACCTTGTTCGGCTGGGACGTCGTCCGCGCGTTGGCCGGCTTCGACGTCGTTGTCGAGGTGGTATTCGGCTGGACCGGCATCGGTCACCTGGCTTACGACTCGATCCTCGGCCAGGATTTCACTCAGCTGCAAGCCATCGTGATTCTGGTTGCGATCATCGTCGTCGTCATCAATATCGCGATGGATTTCATCTACAAACTCATCGATCCGCGCGTCAAGGTAGGGGCTTGACGTGGCAGGCGCTGTGCTGGTTCAAGACCAGGCTGCGCCGGGCACCGGCCAAAAGCGTAGGTCGGTACTGCGGGTGCTCGGCTCAGGCCTTCGCGAGCTTTGGGGAGACAAGGCCGGTTTCTTCGGCCTCCTGATCGTGGCGATGTTCGTGTTTGTCGCCTTGTTCGCGCCGATGCTTACGCCGCACAATCCGTCGGCTCAGGTGCTCGCCGACCGGCTCACGCCGCCGGTCTGGGAACACGGCGGTTCGATGAGTCACATACTCGGCACCGACCAACTCGGCCGTGACATCCTCTCTCGGGTCATTTACGGCTCGCGACTGTCGCTCCTGGTGGGTGTCTCGGTCGTGGTCATCGCCGGAGCGGTCGGTACCACGGTCGGCCTGGTGTCCGGCTATTTCGGCGGTCGGGTGGACGGTCTGATTATGCGAGTGGTCGACACACAGGGCGCTTTCCCGGGGTTGCTGCTTGCGCTGCTAATTCTCGCCGCCGTCGGGCCGAGCGTGCGCACTGTCATCCTCGTGCTCTGCCTCGATGGCTGGCTGATGTACGCCCGCGTCGCCCGTGGCACCGTCTTATCGTTGCGGCAGACCGCTTACGTGGAGGCGGCCGAAATCATCGGGTGCCGACCGCGGCGGGTCATGTTTCGTCACGTGGCGCCGAACCTCACCTCTCCGGTACTCACTGTCGCCGTGCTCGAGTTCGCCCGCATCATCCTGGCGGAAGCGGTGCTTTCGTTTCTCGGCCTCGGTGTTCAGCCGCCACAGATGTCGTGGGGCCTGGAGATCGCCGAGGGCCAAGACTTCGTCTACAGTGCCTGGTGGCTCGTAACCTTTCCGGGCATCGCGATCGCGGTGACCGTGCTGGGCGTCAACATGTTCGCGAGTTGGCTGCGGGTGGCCGCCGATCCGCAGGAACGCGAAAAGCGGTTCGCCGCATCGGCCGGTACGTTCGGTGGTGGGATATGAGTGATGCTATTGCCGTGGTTGACGAGTCGAAGGGTCGGCGCGACACCGCGGCACCCTTGCTCGAAATCGACCGGTTACGCGTCGACTTCGTACTGCGCCGTGGCGTCGTGCACGCGGTACGAGCCGCTTCGCTGCAGATTCATCCTGGTGAGTCTGTTGCGCTGGTCGGCGAATCCGGGTCGGGAAAATCGGTCACCGCGCTTGCCGCAATGGGCTTGCTCAAGCTGCCAGGCAAGATTTGCGGTGGCGACATCAGATGGAAGGGCGACACGCTGCTCGGCGCGGCCGGTGCCAGCCGGTTGCGTGCCGTGCGGGGCAAGCGGTTGTCCATCGTATTCCAAGACCCGATGACGTCGCTGAATCCGCTTTTCACCGTCGGAGTGCAACTCACCGAGGTGCTTCGTCGCCACCTCGGCATGAACCGCGCACAGGCCAACGTTCGCGCTGCCGAATTGCTCGACCTGGTCGGCATTTCCTCGCCGCACGAGCGCCTGAAGCAATACCCGCACGAATTCTCCGGCGGCATGCGGCAGCGAGCGCTCATCGCCATGTCGCTCGCGTGCGAGCCCGAGCTTCTCATCGCCGACGAGCCGACGACCGCGCTCGACGTCACGATTCAGGCGCAGATTCTCGAGCTCATCGCGGATATCAGAGATCGCTTGGGACTTGCCGTCTTGATGATTACGCACGACCTCGGTGTCGTCGCCGGATTGTGTCAGCGCGTTTGTGTCATGTACGCCGGCAAAATCGTCGAAGAAGGCCCGATCGACGCCATGTTCGCTGATCCACGCCACCCCTACACGCGTGGGCTGCTGGCTTCGACGCCGAGGCCCGACTCGGTTGCCGAGCGGCTCACAGGGATTCCCGGGAACCCGCCGGCGATGGACGCGCCACCCGCGGGATGCGCCTTCGCCGAACGTTGTACGCAGCGGATTGAGCAGTGCGACAGTCACGATCCGGTGCTCGTCCAAGCGGACGCAGGAAGGAAGTTGGCGTGTTGGCACAGCAACTAAGTGACGAGTTAGGTCCGGACGCCGACACCGAGACAGCGGGTCAGCGCGGGCACGGGTCAGCACGCACCGCGGCACTTTTGCGAGTGGACGGCCTTAGCGTGGACTACCCGGTCGGGCATGTGGGATTTTGGGGTCGGCAGCGGCGTGTGGCGCACGCCGTCACCGACGTGAGTTTTGAAATCCGCCGCGGTGAAACCTTCGGTCTCGTCGGAGAAACGGGGTCGGGCAAGTCGACCACCGGGCGGGCCATTTTGGGCAAAGCGCCGATCACCGCTGGCCAGATCGTCTTCGATGGTCGCGATATAACTCGTCTGAAAGGGCGGGAGCGGCGCATCGTCCACCGCAACCTGCAACTCGTCTTTCAAGACCCGTACGCGAGCTTGAATCCCCGCATGAAGGTCGGCGAGATTATCGCCGAGCCACTCGTCGTGCACGGTCTTGTACGTCGTCCACGTGACGCGGCACCGCATGTTGCGCACTTGCTTGAGCTGGTTGGCCTTCCACCTGACGCGGCCGGGCGTTTTCCACACGCGTTCAGCGGCGGCCAGCGGCAGCGGATCGGGATTGCCCGGGCGCTTTCGCTGCGTCCACAACTGCTCATCTGCGACGAGCCGGTGTCGGCACTCGACGTGTCCGTGCAAGCTCAGGTAGTCAATCTCCTACAGGATCTACAACAGCAGCTCGGACTCTCGTACCTGTTCATCGCGCACGACTTGTCGGTGGTGCGGCACATCTCGCACCGGGTCGGCATCATGTACGCGGGGCGGCTCGTCGAGACCGCCGACCGTACCGCCATCTACGAACGCCCGTCACACCCGTACACAAAGGCGTTGCTGTCGGCGATTCCCGTGCCTGATCCGCCGACTCAGCGGGCGCGCCGGCGCATCGTTATCGCGGGAGAACTCCCGAATCCCACGCGCCCGCCATCGGGCTGCCGATTCCACACTCGCTGTCCAGAGGTTCAGCCGCGCTGCATCGAGCAAGTACCCACGCCGGTCGAGCTCGGCGTCGGGCATTGGTCTGCGTGCCTGCTCGCGAAGACTCCAGCGGGCGAAGGTAGTGGCGGCATCGCGGATGAGTGATCCGCCGACGTGCATCGTCGGCGCCGGGCGCCTGGGTCGCGCACTTGCCGCGCGGCTCCGTACCTCGGGCACCGATCCCGTCGTGGTTTCTCGGCGGCAGAGTCAAATCTTCGGCGCCGATGGCAAAGTCTTGGACGTCGCCGATGATCCTGCCGCGGCGAGTGGGTGCGGAATCGTTTTGTTAGCCGTGCCCGCGTCTGAGGTCGCTGCCGCACTGCGATGGTTGGTGCCGTCGCTCGGGCGAGACACGCTTGTGGTCAACCTCGCCACCGAGTTGCCGACGACGACGCTCTCGGTCGACGGCTGTCGCGTCGTCGGGTGCAAAATCATCGGCCAGAGCGGCCAAATCGAGCGGGGGAACCCAGCCGCGCTCGTCGTCGACAGCGCCGACGAGGCCGACCGCGCGCTCCTGGCTCGGGTACTTCGGCCGGTGGGAACCGTGATTGCCACGTCGGAGCAATTCGCGGCCCGGGTCAACGAGTTGGTCGCACGCCGGGTGATCGAGGCGCAATTGTCGCTGGCCCGGGCGTTGGACGATCTCGGCACGCCTTCGGTGGCGCGGGCTGCCGCCATAGGCAACCTGGCGCCCGGAATTTGGGATGCCGTCGCTTCCGGAAACACCGGCCCTTTCCTTCGTGGGCTCGTCGATGAGGTTTGGAGCGCCACCCGAGCCCGTTGTTGATTACGGCGGGTCGAGGTCGCGGTCGACAGCCACGGTGGTCTCGGTGATGGTGTCGAGCTTGTGTGCCAGCCAGACGGTGAATCGGTGTTCGGCCTGGTGGAGGTCGAGCTGCAAGACCCGTGAGGCGCGCTCGAGCTTGTAAAGCATGGTGTTGCGGTGAATGTGCAGCGTTCGAGCAGCGGCGTTGAGGTTTCCGCCCGCCTCGATGTACGTCATCACGGCCTGTTCGAGATCGGCGCTGCCGTGCCGATGCGCCCGCAACGGGCCGAGCACGTCGTGGACAAAAGCCTGTGCTTGGTTGTTGCCGGTCAGCTGAGACAAGATTGCGTAAACCCGAAGTTCCTGGAAACCGCACGATTCGGTCATGCCTAACCGCCGGTGCAGGCCGAGGGCCAACCTCGCCTCGCGATAACTTTCGGTGACCCGATCCGCGCCTTTGACCGGCCTGCCGTAGCCCACCGCGACTGGGTGGCGGATGCGCCTGTTCAGCTCCCGCTCAAGCGCGCGGGCGTATTGCGCAAGCGCGACCGTCGCCGTCTGCGGCACATCGGCCCCGCGCGACGGTGGGTCGACTTGACGGATGACGGCGAGAACGTTGCCGACCACCGTCGCGAGGGTGCGCGTACCGGGCGCGGGAGCCAATCGCGTGGCATCGCGAGCGAGCTGGAACAGCGCATTGAGCGACTCGGTGCCGTCGGACGGCGTGAGGTGACCTGCTACAACCACGCCGTATGTCGCGCCGACCGGTACGTCGTAATGCGCCGCGCGCGCTTCGAGGTCGTGGGGCGTCGAAAACCGTCCGTGCAGCAGTGCGTGGACGAAATCACCGCGGGCGCGCTCCTCGGCTTCTTCGACGCTGCGCATGCGCAGCAGTTCGGTACCGACGATCGTCGCGCTTTGCTCCACGATGACGCGGTGTTGAAGGATTTGCTGAGGGTGCGGCTCCCGCCCAGGTTCGATGATGATCACCCAACCGTCGTGGCGGCCGGCGAGCAGGATCGGATTGACAATCCCCGTGCTCGGCGCACCGGCGATGTCGAGTGCGCACACGCGCGGCGTGGCGTTCACGTCGTCGTCTTCTGGCGTGGTGGGGTCGGTCGCACGAAATGCCGCGGCCACCGCGGCTGGTTCTAGCGCGCGATCGCGCGACTGCTCGAACGCGAGAACACGAAACTGCGGATCGAGGATCGCGGCGGCGCAGCCCGACAGCCGCGCTATTTGATGGCACAGCGCGTCGAGCCCCGCGCCGCGATAGAGGAGCTCGACCATCGACCGGTGCACCGTGATGCCATAGCGCAGTGTTTGCGTCTCCCGCGAGAGAACCAGGCTGGCAGTAAGGTGATCGAAGTCGCGATAGCTCACTCGCTCGGGCACCGCGAACACCGGCAGCGGGCCGTCGAGACAGGGTTTTGCCGCGCCCGCCGCGATGACGGCAACCGCGCGGCGGCGCGCCAGCGTATGCAGGGCGTCCGTGTCGAGTTGGTCGGCCGTGGCGTAGACGACGACTTCCGAAAGCGCGTCGTTGCTTGCCAGCGCCCGCTCCCAGGGCAGGCACCATGCGACGACGCTTCGAGCGAGTTCGGGGTTCAGGCTCGGGGTGGGCCCGGCGCGTAAGAGCCGGCTATGTAACAACACATCAAGCGTGAGCCGTTCGTCGGCGTCGTGAGGTAGGTCGCCGGTCGATGCGTGCCGCGGCGGCGCCGCCTCATGCGGCCGCGAGAGAGGCGCCGCCTCATGCGGCGTTAGCCGCGGTGTGGCCCGGGACGGTCGTGGGATTGGCGCGGTAGTCATCGTCGATCCGCCGCGGAGTTTATCGCCGGATTCATGACATCAGCTCCCTTGGGCAATGTGCACACAGACTCGTGGTCTGCCCCTTGCAGAGTTGCCCTTGTACTGGCAACCGTGCCCCACCAGTCTGGACCTCCGAGCCTGGCTGATGGGAGCGATAGATGCACAAGGTCTACCGGATTACACTCGATGACGCGCTGCCGATGCTTGAAGCCGCGCGCGCCAAAGCCGAGGAAATCGGCGTCAAACAGACGATTTGTGTCTGTGACGACGGCGGCCACCTTCTCGCGCTTCATCGATTGCCTGGCGCCCGCTTGACGGGTGTGGAAATCGCGATGGCCAAGGCTTTCACCGCCGCTGGGCATGAGCGGGCCACGCACAAGTTCAACGAGCCGCCGAACGGGCCGGCGTTGCCGGGCAACGAGGCGTTCGGGATCAACCAGATCTATCCCGGGAAATTCGCGATTTTCGTCGGTGGCTTCCCGATCGAATACGACGGGCAAATCGTCGGTGCGGTCGGTGTCAGCGGTGGAAACGGGGCTCAAGACAAGGCCGTGGGAGCCGCTGCCCTCGAGGCATTCGCCAAACACGCCGCCGGGTACGCCACCACGAACGCCGACGGGCACGCCGACGGCCAAGCGGTGAAGGCGTGAGGTCACGGCGTCGTCCTTATCGCGGCGGTGAGTTCGACTTCGATCGGCGACCCATCCGGCAACTCGGCGACGCCGATTGCCGAGCGCGCGGCTGAACCACGCTCACCGAGGTGGTCGAACAAAGCTTCGGACGCGCCATCAGCTACCGACGACAGCGCTGTGAAGCCCGCGCTCGCGGCAACGTACACGGTGAGGCGCAGGCATCGCACGACATTGTCTACGCCGCCCACGGCGGAGGCGATCGCCGCCAGCGCGTTAACCGCGGCTCGTGCCGCGAGCGGTTTCGCTTCCTTAACCGAAATCTCCGCACCCACGTGGCCGCGGGCCACCAAGACGCCGTCGACCCGCGGGGTCATGCCGGCGCTGTAAGCGATGCCGCCGAAGACCACGACGGGCATGTAGCGGCCCTGTGGGCGCGGCGCGACGGGTAAGGGATTGCGGTCTGCCTCAAGCACCGAGCGCCACCCCGCTCTGGCGCGGATCGACCCCGCCGGCCAGGCACCCAAGCCGGTGGTCGACCGAAATCACGAGCGCGCCGCCCCCGGCGTCCCACGGACCCACGACGCGGAGGCGATGACCGGCCGCACTCAGCGCGTCAAGGGTCGCCGAACTGAGCCGTGATTCGCAGATCAACTCGTCGGGTGCTCCGATGGCGTCGGCGTCACTGCCGGGGTAGACGGTGAATCGCGGCGCTGAGACGGCTTCCTGCGGGTCTAGGTCGTGGTCGACGAGGTGTGAGAGCAGTTGCATGTTCCACTGCACTTGGCCATCACCGCCTGGCGTGTTGCCGACATGCCGTAGCCGCCCTTCGTCGTCGGTGGCGAGCCAGGCGTTCAGGGTGTGCAGTGGCCTTCGGCGCGGCCGTACTCCATTGGGATGCTCGTCGAGTAGGTAGCTGCCGCGGCCGAGCCGATTGTTCAAGACGATGCCGGTACCGGGCACGGTGATGCGGGCGCCGAAGGTGAGGGCGAGCGACTGGATGAAGCTGACGGCGCGCCCTTCGGAGTCGACGACCACAGTCGACGTCGTGTCGCCGTCGCCGCGTAACCCGACCGCGGTGGCGGTGGCTGAGGTGTCGAGGTCGGCGATCCGGCCGCGGGCGGCGCTAATGGCCGTGGGGCTGAGGAGATCCTCCCACGCGTCGGTGTCGCTGCCGCAACGCTTCCAGCGGTCGCGAAAGGCTTGCCGAGCCGCGCTTGCCAAGAAATGCACCGCGTCGGCGCTCAGCCAGGGTAATTCGGCCAGCTGCCCGTCACACAAGGCCGCCTGTTGCAGCATCATCCAGCCAGGTGTCGGCGGTGGCGTTTCGTGCACTGTCAACGGACCGTAGCGATGGCTGATCGCCGACGCGTGCAATACCGTGCCGGAGGCCGCCCATTCGTCGCCGCTAAACGGAGCGCCTCCCTCGACAAGGGCGGCGACCGCCTGCTCGGCGAGTGCACCGACGTACAGGCTGCGCGGATCGCAAGCGACCGTTCGAATCGAACGGGCCAGATCCGAGTACACGAGGCGCTGCCCGATTTGCGGCGCGCGCCAATCGCGCAGGAACACCGCGGCCATCCCGTCGTCCTCGCGTAGCAGTCTCTCGTTGTCGAGGATGTCGTCGCGCGTCTTCGCGGTACAGGCGACGCCGCGCTCGGCGGCGTCGGCGGCGGGTGCCCACAGATCGGCTAGTGGCCGGGTGGCTCCGCCAGCATGCAGCGCCGCCATCGCGGCGATCGCGCCCGGACCAGCGACGGCAAGCGGACCGGACAGCGGGACGGCGGAAAGCCCACGCTCTCGGTAGAACGCCGGGTCCGCGCCGTCCGGGCCGAAACCGCTTGCGCCTACGGTGTAAACGGTGCCGTCCGGTTCTCGCACGATGGCGAAGGCATCACCGCCGATCCCGCATTGGCCCGGCAGCACCAGCCAGCAGATCGCCGCCATGGCGAGAGTCGCGTCGATGGCGTTGCCGCCCGAACGAAGCACGGAAAGTCCGGTGGAGCTGACCATTGGATGGTTTGAAACGACCATCGCGTCCATGGAAAGGGCCGCGGCGCGCGGCGGACCACCACACTCGAACATGGCTTATGTCGACGCGGCGCGTTGCCGCGCCTCCTGCAGTTCGCGGCGCTTGGCCTCGCCCTCGATGACGTCTTGGTCGGTGACCCGCACGAAAATCTTCCCGTCGATCTCGCGCAGCGGGTACGTGACGATGGGTTTGTTCGCCGGCGGGTAGATGGCCTCGCCGGTGTCGAGGTCGAAGATGCTGCCGTGACAAGAGCAGCCGATACCGTCGTCCACAACTTTGCCCGCCGAAAGCAGACACGCCATGTGGGTGCAGGTGTTCGAGACCGCGTAGGCCTTCCCGTGGTTTCGGGCCAGGCACAGCTCAAGCCCACGCGGAAAGAATCGCCGCACGTACCCGTCCGGCAGCTGACCGGAGCGCGCCACGTACACGAAATCGGCGTCCAGGCCGAAGTCCGCCGCCACTGGTTGGGGCGCCGGTCGCGAGTCGTTGGTTGGCGTGCTCATGCGCTCAGTCGCCGCCGAAATACACGGTTTTGTCGACGGTGTAGAAGTGCATCATCGTGTCTCCTGCCTGCTCCTTGAATGTCTGGGTGCTCGAGTTCTTCACACCACCGAACGGCGCGTTCACGGCAACGCCGGTCGTCGGAAGGTTCACCTTGACCACACCCGCGTCGATGCGTTGGACGAAGTCCAACGCTTTGCCTAGATCGCTGGTTACGATCGCGGCAGAAAGTCCGTACTGCGTACCATTTGCTACGTCGAGCGCCTCATCGAAAGAGTTCACCCGCAAGATGGCGAGCACCGGGCCGAATACTTCCTCCTGCGCGAGCGCGGAGCCTCGCTGGACGTTCGTGAGTACCGCCGGGCGGATGAAATGCCCGTGCTCGGAGCCGGGTGGCAAAGGTTCGTCACCCGCGAGCAGTTTCGCGCCGTCCAAGGTCGCGGCGGTTAGATGGTCGCGCACCTTGGCCAATTGTGGTGCGCTGGCGAGCGGCCCCATGTCGACTCCGCTGCGCAACCCGTTGCCGACGACGCAACGCCTGGCCGTAGCGGCAAGTTTCTCGACGAGTTCGTCGTGGACGGCGTCGTGCACCACGACGCGGCTCGTCCCGGTGCATGCCTGGCCGCTGAGCCCGAAGGCGCCTCGATGGATAAGCGTCGCCGCCCGGTCGAGGTCGGCGTCGGCGAGAACGATGACGGGGTTCTTGCCGCCCATTTCAAGCTGGCAGCGTTGCTGGACACTCGTCGCACGATGAATCGCGGCACCCACGGACGATGAGCCGGTGAAGGTGATCGCGCCGACTCGTGGGTCTGCTACCAACGCGGCACCGGCCTCACCACCGCCGTGGACGAGGGCGATTGCGCCCGCGGGTAACCCGGCTTCCAGCAATGCTCGTACAAGCGCCTCGGCGGTTGCCGGGGTGAGCTCGCTCGGCTTGAAAACCACACCGTTACCCGCGGCGAGTGCCGGCCCGAGTTTGCGAGAGGGGATGTTGAGCGGAAAGTTCCACGGTGTGATGGCCGCCACGACCCCGACCGGATGGCGCTGCGTCAAGACCATCGACCCGTCGCCTGTCGGGAACGTCTGCCCGTTCAGGCGGAGCGCCTCACTGGCGTACATGCGCAGGTTCAGCGGCGTACGCCGAGTTTCGTTGAGGGCCTCCGCGAGAGTTTTGCCTTCTTCACGCACGAGTTCGCGTGCCAACTCGGTCGCGCGGCTAGCGAGAATGTCGGCAGCCCTGTGCAGGGTCTCGGCGCGCGCCTCCGGGCTTTGCGCGGCCCATTCGCGATATCCGTCGGAGACCGCGGAGACTGCATCGTGTACGTCGTCCGCGTTGGAGTCCGCGGCCTCATTGACGAGTTCACGAGTATCCGCGGGATTGCGCCGCTCGCGGGTGCGCCCGCTCGCGGCTCCGACCCATTCGCCGCCGATGTAGTTCAGCCTTTTCATGGCCTGCATTCGCCCGCCTCACCAAGCTTGCTCGGTCTCGAGCAACTCCGACAAGTCGATGCTCTCGTCTTTCAAGTGATGTGCGTTTACGAGAACGCGACCCGAAATCAGTTCCTTGGCCATCGCTACGTCGGCACCGCGGTCGACGGCGAATGCCGCTCGAATGCGGCCGTCACGCAGGTAGAACGCGCAGAAATCTAATTCATCGACCGAGCCGCGGATGACGAGTTCGTCCCACGTTCGGGCGTGCCCGGTGTGCTGAATGTTCACGTCGTACTGATCGGACCAAAACCAGTGTGGGTCATCGAAGATGGTCGGGTTGCCGAGCATGTTGTTCGCGGCGGCCGCTGCTTGCTTGTTCGCGTTGTCGAAGTGTTCGACGCGGATGAGCTCGTCGAACAGCGGGTGATAGTGGTTGGCGATGTCGCCGGCCGCGAAGATGTTGGGCACGTTGGTGCGGCAGTACTCGTCAACGAGCACCCCGTTGTCGACGGTCACACCGGAGCGCTGCGCGACCTCGATGTTCGGTGTGATCCCGACGCCGACGACGACGTAATCGCCCTCGAGCCGCGCGCCCGCGGTGGTGACGATGACGGCGTCAGCATGCTCGACAACCGACTCCACGGGTTCACCGAGCCGGACGGCGACACCGTTGCCGCGGTGGATAGCCGCGCACACCGCGCCGAGCTCGCGGCCGAGCACACGCTGCATGGGCGCGTCGAGCGTGTCGATAACCGTGACATCCGCACCCTTGCGGTGTGCGGTCGCCGCGACTTCGGAGCCGATGAATCCGGCGCCGATCACAATAAGCCGAACTCCGGGGCTGATCAGCTCGCGCAGTTTGGTCGCGTCGTCGAGCGTGCGCAGGTAATGCACGCGGTCGCCGCGCACACCGGGCAGGTGGCGGGCGGCGCCCCCGGTCGCTATCAGCACCTTGTCAGCCCGCACTTGGCTGCCGTCAGCCAACTCGACAGCCCATTCGGAGGGACGCACGCGCACCGCACGTTGCCCGAGCCGCAGGTGCACATCGTTGGCGGCGCACCATTTCTCGTCGAGCAGAAAAAGATCGTCGTCACCGCCGGCGAGGTATTCCTTCGTGAGTGGCGGGCGTTGATACGGCGGGTATGGCTCGGCGCCGATCACCTCGATGCGCCCGTCGAAGCCACGTCGCCGCAGCGTGCGGGTTGCGACGGCTGCTGTCTGGCCGGCGCCGACAATGGCGAAGGTTGTCATGATGTGCTCGATCCAGCAGTGAGGGCTTCGCGCAGCTCTTGCGGATTTTCGCGAGGGCGGGTCGAAACGAAGACGGTGCCGTCCTCGACGCGAATGTCGTAGGACGGTTGATACCGGTCCTGCGTCGCTTCGTAGCCCGTGGCGGGATCGAACTCCCACTGATGACCCGGGCAGACGACGCATCCGTTCAACAGCACGCCTTTGCTGAGCGACCGCTGCTTGTGGATGCACGTGTCGGCTAATGCGAACACCTGCGAGCCGACAAGAAAGAGGGCGACGGGTTCGCCGGCTACCTCGACTTGCTTCTTCTTTCGGCGGCTCAGTTCGGACAGCTCGGCTACAGCGAGCCAGTCAGCCACAACATGCTCCTTGGGTCAAGACTGGACCGGTTGGATCGGAGGGTGGATCGGGCGGCCTGCCACCATTCGACGGTGCGGTGACCTGAGTCAGCGGCGACCACCCATCCGGTCCGAACCACCGCGGGCGTCAAGCGGCGACGAGGTCAGGCGCCACGTAGGTGTCGTACAGCGCTTTCGTGTACGAGTAGCGCATTTCGGCGCCCCATCGCACGAACTGCAGGCAACGCTGCTGCAACTCCACCGTATTCGCGCACTCCAAGACGATCTGGTAGCCACGCTCGCCGTGTACCACGTCGGAGGTGATGTGGAGATCGAAGAACTCGATTTCGTCTTCGGTGAAGCCGTACGCCTCGCGTAACGGCACGATTTGCTTCTTATAGATGCTTGGCACCTGCGATTCGAGGCCGACGACCATCGCCGCGGTCGCAACCGCGAAGTGCTCGCGCATCGAGGTCGCGTAGCACCACGCCTGGAGGCCCCGCGTGACCGCGTTCGCGTTGTTCGGATCCATCACCCGTTCCCGGGTAGTGCCGCACGCCTCGGCGAAGCGAATCAGCAGGTCGGTGTGCCGAATGTCCGCGACTTCTTCCTCGTACATGTTCTGCAGCAGGAAGTCTTTGGCTTCGGTGAAGTGGTCCGGCGTATTGCCGTAGATGTATCCGAGGTAGTCCGCAAACGGGCCGACGTACTGGTAGTGGTTCTCTGCCCAGCGCGCGAAGTGGTGGCGCTTTAGCTTGCCCTCGGCCCACGCGAGGCTGAAGGAGGCGTTTTTCGCCTCGCGGCCCTTGATTGCATCCTCGAGCGCGCTGCGAAACTCGTCCTTCGAAAGCAGCTCTGTCATGGTGAGATCGCCTTCCTCCTGTCGAAGAACTGCCGGTAGTGCGGGTCGCCGAGCGAGAAACACGGTAGACACGGCTCACGTGGCTCATGCGACCCAAGCGCCTTTACGCTAGGCAGGCCGGCGGGGGCCATCCACGTGCAACTAGCACAGGGAAAGAACAGATTTCTTGTGCATCTGGTCTGCGGTAGATCGGCGAAGTTCTTTGCGACAGTTGCGCTGCACGCAAGACCGAACGTCGACGACTACGGAAGTAGCAGGTGGCCTCGATCACTGCGAGTGACGGCGCGCGACTAGACCGTCTTCGTCATGCCCTGGTCGTCGTTCTGACCGTCAATGCGGGTGCCACTGACGCGATCGGGTTCCTTGCGCTTGGCGGAGCGTTTACCAGCGTCATGACCGGCAACCTGGTGCTGTTCGGTATTTCCGTCGCGCAAGAAGACGGCACGCTCGCGAGACACATCGTGGCTGCCGTCGTGTCGTATATCGTCGGGTGCGTCCTTGGCGGTCGCCTCGCGGGAAAGGCCGAGAAAGGGCAGCCGGTGTGGCCACGGCAGGTAACGCGCGCGCTGGCGGTCGAATGTGCCGTCTTCCTCGTGTGCGCGGTCGGCTGGTGGATGACTGGCTCAGCGCCGGCTGGCGCCGTCCAACTCGCGCTCCTCGCTGGCAATGCGTTAGCACTCGGAGTGCAAGGAAGCAGCGTGCAGCGTTTCGGCGTCTCCGGATTGTCGACGACGTACATGACGGGCACCTTGACGACAGTGATCGTCAGGCTCGTGTCGGGCGGTCAGCTACGCGAGGTTCTCGACAGCCTGCAAATCTTGTGTGGTCTGATCGCGGGGGCTATCTCGGCAGCGCTGCTCGCGGACCGGGTCCCGGCCTTGACGCCGCTGATCCAACTTGTACCGCTCAGTGTCGTGCTGATCGGATCGCTTCGGATCATGCGCTCGGGAGACAAGGCCATGACCGAAAATCGCGCTTTGGCGGCGTCCGGGCCAGCATGGAGACATGAGTGACGTTGAGCGCGACCTTGCCGTGGTGGCGGGTTTCTTGGCTCGGCGTGATGTGCCCGCCCTTGATCGGTCGGTTGTGGCCGAGCCCTTCGACGTGCTGGTGCTCGCCGGTTGCGGCGTGCTTGGGGCGCCCGAGGTAGCCGCCGCGGCAATTCGCGCGGGTGTGGCGGATCGCGTCGTCGTTTCCGGTGGCCTTGGCCACTCGACTCGCTTCCTCGTAGACGCGTTACAAGCGCATCCCCGGTACGGGGCCGTTGCTACCCACGGGCGCTCGGAGGCGGCGATGCTGGCCGACGTCCTCTCGAATTATTTAGGCGTCCCGGCAAAGCTCATCGCGATCGAAGACCGCTCGACCAACTGCGGTGAAAATGCGGTGTTCACTCGACGTTTGCTCGATGGCTCGTCGCCGGTGAAGCGTGTCGTGTTGGTGCAAGACCCGACGATGCAAAGGCGTAGCCATGCCGCGTTCGAGCGAGCGTGGGCCGGCCGGCCGCTCGCCCGGCTCGCGAGTTTCGCGCCGTTCGTGCCGTGCATCGCGGACGGCGTGGTGTCTGCCGCGCCCGGTGAGCCACCCGCCTGGCCATTCGAGCGCTTCGTGTCGCTGGTGCTCGGCGAGGTTCGCCGGCTGCGCGACGACGAACACGGCTACGGACCCCGCGGCGCGAATTTCATCGACCACGTCGACGTTCCGCCGGATGTCGCAGCTGCCTACAGCCGGCTCGTCGAGCATTTTCCAGGCAGCGCCCGCGCAGCGGTGTCATCCGGGCGGTCGGCTGGCTCCCCGCTATGAAGGGCAGTACCGTGCTCACAGGCGACGGCGTCCGAAGAGGGTGAATCATGGATGCCTCTGAGCGGTTGCGGCCGTTCGTCGCGGGCTTTGCCCTCGACTGGTTGCGAGATTGCCCCGACCGGCGGCATCGAGTCGCGACAGGCACCCTGGTCTTCGTCGACATCTCGGGATTCACCCGGCTGACCGAACGCCTCGCGGCACGAGGCAAGATCGGCGCCGAGGAAATGAGCGACCTGCTCGACGTCACCTTCGCGGCTTTGCTCGCCGTTGCGTATGACTACGGATCGTGGCTGGTGAAATGGGGTGGCGACGCCGTTCTGTTGTTCTTCGAGGGCGACGACAACGCGCGGCGCGCATGTACCGCGGCGTTTGAAATGCGTCGCACATTGCGTACCGTGGGCCGGCTGCGCACCTCTGTCGGACAGATTCAGCTGCGAATGTCAGCGGGTGTGCACACCGGGGTCTTCGACTTCTTCTTCGTCGGAAACTTGCACCGCGAACTGGTGCTCGCGGGCCAGGCTGCTACACGAACGGTCGAGATGGAGGCGGCCGCGACCGCCGGCGAAATCGTTATCAGTGCCGAGACGGCTGGGTTGCTGCGCCCCGCCCACGTCGGCCGGCCCAAGGAAACGGGTTTCTTGCTCGCTCGGTCGCCTCGGGTACTTCCCGACCTGCGCGTGCATCACCGGGATGTGACCGGAATCGACGTGCGGGCCTGCTTGCCCGAGGTGACAAGCAATCACCTGCTCGCCGGTGAGACCGATGGCGAGCACCGGTTGGTGTCTGTCGCGTTCGTCGAACTTTCCGGCGTCGAAGCGATCTCAGCGCGAAGCGGTCCCGACGGCGTTGCCGACGCCATCGACTATGTCATCCGTACCTGCCAGGAAGCAGCGCAGCGCCATGAGGTCACGTTCTGGGAGACGGACATCAGCGCGGACGGCGTCAAGGTGATGTTAGTGAGCGGCGCACCGCGTGGTGCCGGACAAGAAGAAGACCGAATGCTTGCCGTGGTGAGAGAAATCCTCGACGCCGGCGGGCGGTTACGTCTTCGCGCGGGCATGAATAGCGGCCGCGTTTTCGCGGGTGAGTTCGGTCCCCCTTTCCGACGCACCTATTCGGTCAAGGGCGATGCGGTCAACGTCGCGGCACGACTGATGTCGAAGGCGGGAACCGGAGAAGTTTACGCTTCGGAAGCAGTCATGGCTCGGGCTCGCACCGCCTATACGACTGATCTGCTGCCACCACTGACGGTGAAGGGAAAGTCGCGGCCGCTCACCGCTTATCGAGTGCGTGAGGCCCTCGGAGCAGCGGTGATCTCGGCACGGATCGACCTGCCGTTTGCCGGGCGCGCCGACGAACTCGCGCAGTTGCTGGCGGCGATGGCCGAGGCACGCGGCGGAACGGGGCAGGTGTGGGAGATCGAGGGGGATCCCGGCATCGGCAAGTCGCGACTCGTCGCCGAGTTGGTCAAGCGTGCGCATGCCGCGACTGTGCTCAGTCTGACTTGCGACCAGTATCACGCCACGACCCCGTACGCGGCATTTCGCCGACCCTTTCGTCAGCTCCTCGGTGTGGCCGACGACGCCGCGCCCTCGGCGTGTGGGGCGGCTCTCGTCGACGTCGTGGCACGGACGGCGCCGAGCCTGCTGACATGGACGCCCCTCCTCGCCGCGATCGTCGGCGCGGAGGTCGACTCGACCACTGAAGTCGACGCGTTGGAGCCGAAATTCCGCAAGTCGCGGCGGGAGGAGCATGCGGTTCAGTTCCTTGCGACGCTGGTGCCCGGCACGATGCTCATCGTCGCCGAAGACATACATCTCATGGACGACGCGTCACGTGATCTGCTGCGTCGCGTCCGTGACGTTGCGGTGTCGCGTGGCTGGCTCGTTGTGACGACGACTCGGCCAGTTTCTGGTGAGGCGACCGAGGACATCGGCGCCGTCATCCCCTCCGCTCGGCGGATGGTGCTGCGACCGTTACCTAACGAGGCTGTGGGCTCGCTCGTCAAGCTGGGTAGCGAGGAGCATCCATTACCTCCGCACGAGATGGCGTTACTGGCGAAACGGTCCGGTGGAAATCCGCTGTTCCTACAGGAGCTTCTAGCCGCGATGCGCGGCGGCGGCACGGTTTCTTCGCTGCCCGACTCCGTGGAGGGCGTGGTGGCCGCGCAGATCGATCGCCTGCTGCCGGTTGAGCGCACCATCTTGCGCGTCGCGGCTGTTCTCGGCGTCCGGATCGACGAGCGCGTGTTCGCGGAGATGCTGCGCACGATCGGTCTCGAGCTCGCCGACCCCGTCGCCCCGCTGAAGGATTTCCTGCAAGCGGACGCCGCGGGTTTACATTTTCGGCATACTCTCGCGCGAGATACCGCCTACGAAGGCTTGCCCTATCGCCGACGTCAGGTCCTGCACGGGTTGGCCGGCGATGTGATCGAGCGACTGGCCGAAGACCGGGCCGACGATGTCGCCGATCTGCTTTCGATGCACTTCCTGCAGGCACGAAACTATTCGGCTGCCTGGCGTTACGCCCGTAAGGCGGGTGATCGGGCGACGCAGGTGCATGCGCAGGTCGAGGCCGTGGAGTTATACGAGCGAGCGCTCGAAGCCGCCGCGCGCGCACCCGGGGTTGCGTCGTCCGACATTGCTGAAGCCGCCGAAGCGCTCGGCGACGCCCGGTACAAGCTTGGTACTTTCGCCGACGCCATGCGTGCATATCTTGTGGCGCTGCCGTTGCGCGACGACGCTGTTTCTCGCGCCCGCCTGCATTTCAAGCGGTCTCTCGTCGCCGATCGTGCCGGCCAGCTACGCAGTGCCACGCGGTTCTTGACCCAGGCGGATCGACAACTCGCGGATGCGCGAGACGCCGCGTCGACGACCTTGCGAGCGCAGGTTCGCGCCCAGCGAGGCTTGATCCGGCATTGGCAAGGCCGTGACGTCGAGGCGATCAAGTCGCTACGCGAGGCGGTCGCCTTAGCGGAGGCGGCTGGTGCGGACGATGCGCTCGCCACCGCGCTGACCTGGCTCGACAATTGTGAAATGACGCTGGGTACGCACGGTGCCGGAGAGCACGCGACGCGGGCGTTGGAAATTTGGCGGGCCATGGGCAACCGGCCGTGGGAAGAAGCCCGGGTGTTGAACCAGCTCGGGATTCGCGCTTATTTCGAAGGCCGATGGGACGACGCCGTCGCGCATTATCGCGAATCGAAACTCGCGTGCGACCGCGCGGGCGACCAGTTCACCGCGGCGGTCGAGTTCGGAAACATGGCCGAGGTGCTGTCCGACCAAGGCCATCTCGCCGAGGCCGAACCACTGTTGCGTGACGCCGACCTCGTTTGGCGCGCGGCGAATGCGCCGTCCTTTATCGCGTTCGGGAAGAGTCAACGTGGGCGGCTGGCCGCCCGGAGCGGACATTTCGCGGTGGCGATGGAGCTGCTGCATGCCGCCCGTGATGACTACCTGCGCTACGGGGAGCAGGCAGAGCTGCTCGAGACCGATGCTCGGCTCGCCGAATGTCTGTTGCTGCGAGGCGACTTCGACGAGGCACTCCGCGCCGCCGATTCCGCCTTACAGCGTGTCGCCTCGATGTCGGGTTTGCTTGCCCAGATTCCCTCGCTTCAACGGGTTCGTGGCCTGGCGCTGGCGTACCTCGGCCATCGCGAGAATGCCTTTGACGCGTTGCGGATCAGCCTGCAGGCTGCCCGTGAACGCAGTGCGCTGCACGAGGTCGCGTGGACGCTAGACGCGTTGCTTATGGCTCGGGCGCGAGCAGGGCTGGCGTCCGACGACGTCATGTCAGCCGAGCGTGCGAGGCTGTTCGATCAGCTCGGCATCGTCAGGGTCGCGCGCCCAATGTCAGTCATGCCGTGACAGACGGGCTCACCATAGCTTCGGATCGGCTCGCCCCGGCTCGTAGGGAATGGAGATCTCGACGATTTCGTTGGCCGCGTGCTTGCTTCGGTCGGCGACACACGGGTTGTAGGGCATCAGCCCGGCCGCGCCACACGTAGGCAGCACGCCCTCGTATTCGCCGGTGACCGTGTTGAAGGTCGGTGATCCGCCACCGTCGGTGGCCCAGTCACCCCAGGGCGCCGCCATGCACACGTCGAAGAGCGGCGTGCCATTGTCGGGTATCTGGTTGACGAGATACTTGTCGAACGTAATCACGACGGTCTTGTCGCGGTGGTCGACCAGCACCCTGACGACCTCGAGGCCGCTCGGCAGGCTAAAGGGCTGACACGTGGTGTTCGCGAGGGAGTCGATACCCACGGCGACTTCGAGTTCGTCGGTAGTCGTCGCGGACGACGCCGAAACGTCGACTTCGGTGTGCTTGCCGGCCGTGCTGCCGTTGCAGGAAACAGCCGCCTGACATTTCGTCAGCAATTGGACGACGTCGAACGGAGCGGAGTCTTTCATCGTGGCGAGAGAAGTCTGGTAGCTGCCGAGGGTCCAGGTGGCGGTCGCACTGAGCTGATAGCCGCCGCCAAGACTTTTCGCGTACAGGCCGGTCGTGCAATCACCGAAGGTGGCGAGGCCGGAGACCGCATTCGCGGTGGTGGGGCCACCGAGCGAGGGATCGCCGAACGCGGTATCAGCAGCAAGGCGGGCCGTTGTGTCACCCACGGTAACCGGCGTGCCGTCAGCCGTCACGACCTGGACGCTTGGAGCCGGGCACATGTAGGACGTCGAGCTTGTCGTCGTGACCTGTACGTTCGACGGCTGGGTCACGAACACCAGATGGTCGGGGAACCCTACCAACACCTGCGGTTGGCTGCCGGAAATCGTGAAGTCGTTGCCGGTTCCGGAAAAATTGTTCGACTGCTTGACCTGCGTTGGCCAGGTGTAGGCCCCTGTCGATGGCGTATCAGCGGTGACGTTGACGGTCACTGACGAACCCGGGGCAACGGCAACGTTGTTGGCGCTGCGTAGCTCGATGAGCCCACCTACAACGGGCTGCACGACGAACCACCCTGGTGCCGACGTCGTTGCGGAGACGTTGGTGAAGCTTGGGTCGACTTGTATGTCGGCGGAGCCGAACGTCTGCTGGCTGGAGCGACCGCAGTTTGCTGTGTGGGTGTCGCAATTCGTCAGGGTGAGGACGAACGCCTCTTGGCTGGCGAGACTATCGACGCTCGTCGGCGTGACAGCGGCGGTGTAATACTTCGTGGACGGCGCCGCTTGCGCGGCGACACCCGAAGCCGCGATCGCCGTCGCCGCCAGTCCAAAGCTTGTGACGACGGCAAAACCCCAACGCCCCCGCACGCCGAACAGCCCGCCCAAATTATGAATCGATCGCCCCATGACCCCTCCATGCTCGCGCCCGCATGATCGGCCCGTCGAGCGGTTCGCGATCTAGCTGGTTTCTATCGCAACGACGTCGATTACGCCACCCTCAAATGGAACTACTCACGTCCGCACGGGGTGAAAATTTCGGTAACGAGTGCTCTCCGCACGATCTCGAAACAGGCATAACCACAAGAATGATCTGTTTGACGGCGAACCTACTAATTGCACGCGAGCAAGCACCGAGACGGCAGGACCACGATCTGGAATCATTCCGAATATTGAACTCTTCGACCGATGTGCTCTAGGGTCGAGCCATGGTGAGCCAGATACGGAACCTCGAGACGCGCCTGCGGGCCGCGGGCTTGCGTGTCACGGCGCCCCGGCTCGCCGTCCTCGAGGTGATCGAGCGGCGCAGGGGCCACTCCACCGCCGACGAGATCCGCCGTGAGGTTCTCGCCCGGCTCGGCACCGTTTCGGTACAGGCGGTGTACGACGTCTTGGCCGCGCTGACCATTGCGGGGCTGGCGCGCTGCATCGAGACGCCCGGCCATCCGGCCCGCTATGAGAAGCGCGTCGGCGACAACCACCATCATTTCGTCTGCCGCGGCTGCGGCGACACCATCGACATCGATTGCGCTACCGGTGCGGCGCCGTGCCTTACCCCCAAGGCATTGCCCCGAGGTTTCGCCGTCGACGAAGCCGAGGTCACCTATTGGGGCATCTGCGCCGAGTGTGCGCGATCGAACGCCACGACCAATCGCGAAAAGAGCTGAGCCCGAGAGGAGCAGACCGGAGATGTCTGATCGAGGCAGCGAAACCGAAAACCCGGTAATCCCTTCCCCTACTCCCGCGCGAATCCGCCCGCGCACGAACCGCGACTGGTGGCCCAACCAGCTCGACCTTTCAGTTCTGCACAAGCACTCCGCGCTGTCGAATCCGGTCGGTCAGGACTTCGACTACCGCAAGGAGTTCAAGACGCTCGACCTCGAGGCGCTCAAGCGCGACCTGGTCGAGTTGATGACGACGTCACAAGACTGGTGGCCGGCTGACTACGGGCACTACGGCCCGCTGTTCATCCGTATGAGCTGGCATTCCGCCGGCACGTATCGAATTCATGACGGTCGCGGCGGAGGCGGTCAGGGTGCCCAGCGCTTCGCTCCGCTCAACAGCTGGCCCGACAACGCAAGCCTCGACAAGGCGCGCCGGTTGCTTTGGCCCATCAAGAAGAAGTACGGCCGAAAGATTTCCTGGGCCGACCTTTTGGTGTTCGCCGGCAACGTCGCCATGGAATCCATGGGATTCAAGACGTTCGGCTTCGGGTTCGGCCGCGAAGACATCTGGGAGCCAGAAGAGATTTTCTGGGGCCCCGAAGACACCTGGCTCGGCGACGAGCGTTACAGCGGCGATCGTCAGCTTTCCGCGCCCTTTGGCGCCGTCCAGATGGGCTTGATCTACGTCAACCCTGAGGGCCCCAATGGCAATGCTGATCCACTGGCCGCCGCACGCGATATTCGCGAAACATTTCGCCGCATGGCGATGAACGACGAAGAGACGCTCGCGCTTATCGTCGGCGGCCATACGTTCGGCAAAACCCACGGTGCCGTCGATGCTCAATACATCGGCCCCGAACCTGAGGCCGCACCTTTCGAACAGCAGGGGCTCGGCTGGAAGAACACGGCCGGTACCGGCAGCGGCCCGTACACGCTGACGAGCGGGCTCGAGGGCGCCTGGACCAACAATCCGACGAAGTGGGACAACGGCTTCCTCGAGAACTTATTCAAGTACGACTGGGAATTGACGACGAGCCCGGCGGGGGCAAAGCAATGGACCCCTAAGAATCCCGAGGCGCAAGGCACTGTGCCTGACGCGCACGATCCGTCGAAGCGGCACGCGCCGATGATGCTCACGACCGACATCGCGCTGAAGGTCGACCCGATTTACGGCCCGATAGCACGACGCTTCTACGAGAATCCCGATCAGCTTGCCGAGGCGTTTGCCAAGGCGTGGTACAAGCTGCTGCACCGCGATATGGGCCCGGTCTCGCGCTACCTTGGCCCATGGGTGGCCGAACCGCAGTTGTGGCAAGACCCTGTTCCGGCTGCCGACCACGAGTTAATCTCGGACGACGACATCGCCGCGCTCAAGGCCGAGCTTCTGGCATCCGGCTTGTCGATCCCTCAACTCGTCTCCACCGCATGGGCGTCGGCGGCCACCTTCCGCGGCACCGACAAGCGCGGTGGAGCCAATGGTGCGCGAATTCGCCTCGCGCCCCAAAAGGATTGGGAGGTCAACGAGCCGGCAGAGCTGGCGAAAGTGCTACCGATCGTCGAGCGGATTCAGCGGGAGTTCAACGAATCGGCCGCGAGCGGCAAGAAGGTGTCACTCGCTGACCTCATTGTCTTAGGCGGATGCGCGGCGGTCGAGGCGGCGGCGCGAAACGCTGGGTTCGAGGTCACGGTGCCTTTCTCACCCGGACGTACCGATGCCTCGCAAGAGCAGACCGACGTGGAATCGTTTCAGGTGCTCGAACCAACCCACGACGGGTTCCGCAATTACTTGCGGCCGGATGAGAAGTTGTCGCCCGAGACGCTGCTCGTCGATCGTGCCTACATGCTGAGGCTGACCGCTCCGGAGATGGCAGTGTTGGTTGGCGGCATGCGGGCGTTGCAAGCGACCTTCGCGCGATCGGCACACGGCGTCTTCACCGAGCGGCCCGGCGTACTCACGAACGACTTCTTCACGAACCTGCTTGACATGAGCACCGAGTGGAAGGTGTCGGCGTCGGAGGAGAACCTCTACGAAGGTCGCGACCGAGCCACGGGTGAGCTGAAGTGGACGGCGACCGCTGTCGACCTCGTGTTCGGCGCGAACTCGCAACTTCGCGCAACCGCTGAGGTATACGCGCAAGACGACTCCCGAGAAAAGTTCGTGCGCGATTTTGTCGCCGCGTGGACCAAGGTGATGAACCTCGACCGGTTCGATCTCGCGGTGTGACGTCGACGGGGAGTATTACCCGTACCGATCGAGCTTGCGGTGCGCTAGCTTGCTGATCACACGGCGCCTCCGAATGAGGATACCGGCAGCAGTGTTGACGAGAGATCGGAGCAGTTTGATGTTGGGGGCCGACCCGGATGCGCTCGACTCGTTCGCCCTGCGAGTAGAGAACATGGCATCAACGCTCGACACCCAGCGTTCAAGCCTGGGCGCGGCGATACACACCTCGCCGTGGTACGGCGAGACCGCGGACCGCTTCCGACATGAGTGGGATAGCCGGCTGAGCGGATCGATCGCGGCCGTGGTGAGCTCGCTTCGCACAGCCGTTTCGACGCTGCGTGCCAACGCCGATCAACAGCGCGATGCGAGCGCCGCGCGCCCGGTTGCACCGGTCTCCGCGCCGCCACGCCCGCGGGCGGCTCAGTTCGCCTTCACCTCGGATGTCGCCGCCACCCCGGCCGCACTGACATTCGCGCTTCGGCTCGCTCAGAACCTCGAACGCGGGAACGCGGGGAGGAACTTTCCCGGTGCGATAGCAAAAATGGAGGCCTGGCAGGCGCAACTCGAGAGCGGCACGCCGTCGGCGGCCGAGGTCGAAGCCTTCCGCCGATACGTCAGCTTGGTGCTGACCGCGGAATCGATGCGTGGCTCCGTCGGCGACGCCGCGCAAATTGCCGTCGACAGTTTCAAGGACGCCTCGGCGTCGCAAGTTGACGCCCTGAAGGACGCACTCGGCGTCATTCCGGGCGGCGGAGCGGCTGGCTCGGGGACGCAAGCCGTCGGCGACCTCGCGAAGGATGCCGCGGACGGCGCGCTCGGCGGCGCCGAGGACTACGTGCAAAGCGCTCTCGCGGGCCGCGTCGTCGACGCCATCACGAACGGGGATCCGGCTCAGATCGTCGACGCGTACACGACGTCCGCGGACGCCATGCTGGCGAACATCGCGGACAGCGCTCAGGGGGTGACTGGCCTGCATGTCCTCGACGACGGCGAGATGGTCGGAACCTCGCTCACGGTGGTCTCGAGTGCGGTTGACAGCTTGCGGTGGGAGGGCGTGGCCGCGGACGTGACGCACATGGTCACCGGAGACGGGAGCTTCGTTTCGTCGATCGAGACCGGCGTGCTCGACGCGGTGCCCGGATATGGTCAGGTCTTCAGCGGGCTGCAATCAGCCGCTGCCGAGTTTCACGCGGGTTCCGAGATGTCGATCGGCGTCGGCTCGCTGGGTGTAGCGATGAACTTGAGCATGTCGTCGCTGTCGACCGAAGCCGCCGCGTTCGGCATAGCCCCGCGCGGCTGACGTTCGGCGGGAGGAGTCGGCGCTACCTTGTGCGCGCGTTCCTATCTAGATTGACGATCACACGAGGGGAGACACGTCGTCCGATCATGTGACACGTGCCGACGGAGTTCAGTCGGGGCCTCGTAACGACGTCGATGGCAGTTGCCCTCTCGTTCTTGAAGCTCGCGACGACAGGCTCGCGGATTTCATTGATGCCTTACGCAGCGTGAGTTACGGACCTTCGGTCCTTTTTTCGAGAGGTCTCGCGGCGGTTAGCTGATGTCGTTCCGCGTGGAAAGGCAGACTCATGCGCGTCGGCATGCTAGCCCCGCCGTGGGTGCCTGTTCCCCCAATGCTGTACGGCGGGACGGAAGCCGTAATCGACGATCTCTCGCGTGGCTTGACGACCATGGGGCACGAGGTCTTGCTCTTCACCGTCGAAGCGTCGACCTGTCCAGTGGCCCGGCGGTGGCACTTTCCTCGTGCTGTGGAGCCGATGGGGACGACGACTGAAGAGTTAGCGCATGTACTAGCGGGATATGCCGCGCTTGCCGACGCCGATGTGATTCACGATCACACGATGATCGGCCCGCTGGTGGCCGCGGGCATGGATCAGCTGCCTCCCATCGTCGTGACGAACCATTCCTGTTACACACGCGAAACCCGATTGATCTATCAAGAAATCGCTCATACCGCTGACATTGTCGCGATCTCGAATTCGCAACGCGATTCGGCTGCTGAGGTGCCCACCGCGGCGGTGATCCACCACGGCATCGACTTGAACAAGCAACCCTACGGCGACGGAGCCGGGGGATTTTTGCTCTTCATCGGGCGGATGTCGCCCGACAAGGGTGTCGATCGAGCCATCAGGATTGCTCGCGCGGCTGGTCGGCAACTTGTCGTGGTCTCGAAGATGCAGTCAGACGCGGAGCTTTCCTATTACGAGCGAACGGTAAGGCCGCTACTAGGAGGTGACATCGATTTTCGTGGTGAAGTCACCACGGACGCAAAAGTCACGTTACTCGGGTCGGCGACCGCGCTGATCAACCCGATCAGTTGGCCTGAGCCCTTCGGGCTCGTGATGGCGGAGGCGCTCGCGTGTGGCACGCCAGTACTGGCATTTCCGAACGGCGCCGCGCCCGAGATCGTCGACGACGGCAAGACGGGATTCCTATGCGCCGACGAATCGGAGATGGTCGCGGCGGTTAACCGTGTGGTGTCGATCGATCGCCGTGCCTGCCGCGCGGTTGCCGAGCAGCGCTTCAGCATGGCTCGGATGGCGGCGGATTACGCGCGGCTGTACGAGCGGATTCTTATCGACGGTTCGGCGCGCGTGGCTCCTGACGAGGCGGCGTCTTGACAATTAGGCCGGCGGCACCTGGTCGGTGCCGCAGTACTTGCATTTCGTGGCGGCGGCCGGCAGATCGTCGGAAAGGCATGCTGGGCAGGTCTTCACATCGGGCGCTGGCCCGAACACAGTTTGGCCTCGGCGCGCCCGTATGTGCTTGTACGGCACAACAATCAGGAAGTAGACGACCCCCATGAAGATGATGAAGTAAATGATTGCGGAGATGAACGAGCCGATGTCGAGGTACGTCGCCTTGTTGCCTTTGTCGCCGAGTTGCCAGCCTAGACCGATGGCGTTCCCTCCTTGCGCGGCGGCGATGAGCGGGTTGATGACGAACGTGGTGAAAGCACTGATGAGCGTGCTAAAAGCGAGGGCGACGACCAGGCCTACCGCCACTACGATGACGTCTCCGCGCATGAGGAAGTTTTTGAAGCCTTTGAGCATTCCAGCCTCCGAGTCAGCTGATGCCGGCGCATTGCCGTGGCGCCGATCGTAGGCTCCGTTGATCGTCGCAGCAAGGACGCCGCGACACTGCGGTCTTTCGTGTCCGGGCCCTAGCGTCCGAAGTGACAGAAAGCTCGGTAAGAAGACGCGTTGGTCACGAGCCACGATTCGCCGGCTCGCTCAGCGCTTGACAGCAAGCGACGGTTGCCGCGATGACCGGCTAGACCTCGGCCCCCATCGTCCGGGACGTTGGTCGCTGGCGGCTTCGTTTTCTTCACAGCTACATGGAATTGCGTCGTCAACTCGGCGACGCGCAAAAGAAGCTGAGGCGCAGAAGTAGAGGTGCATGGCCATGACTACCCAATCGCAGCTGTCGCCGCAGGTAGTTCGTCCGACCGACCCGGTGCGCACCATCGTTACTCGCTTCGTAGCCACGGTTGGCGTGGGGGAGTCGTTGGCGTCGGTGGCCGAATCGTTGGCGGCTGACGAAATCGGTGCCGTGGTGGTCGAAACCCCGTACGGGCCCGTCGGCGTGCTATCGGAGCGGGATGTCGTTCGGTTGGTCGCCACGGGCGCTGATTTGCGCACCGTCGAGGCCGGCGACGCCATGAGTCCAGAACTGATCTGGGCCGAGGAGCGCGACAGCATCACGGCGGTCGCGCATAACATGATCGATTACGGCATTCGGCACATGCCCGTCATGCGCGACCACAAAATCGTCGGGATCGTTTCGATGAGAGACGTTCTCGCCGTCCTGACCGGCGTCAAGACTCGCTGACCTGACGCTCGGCACGAGCCCGCGGCGGCTGCTCGAGCACTTCTCGCCGGTGATACCTTGATACCCGAGGGGGTATTGAGAAGGCGATGAGGATGTTGCTCGGTGCGTCGTTCCGGCGTGTTTACCTCGTGAGCACGGCCTGCCTTTCGCGGCGTCCAAAGGACTATTAGCGTGATGGAGATCGTGCCTATCGAGACGCCGACGCTCGGCGACCGGTCGTACCTCGTCTACGAGGGCAACGTTGGATTCGTGATCGACCCCCAGCGCGACATCGATCGCGTGCTCGATCTAGCCGCGGAGCGTGGTGTCGTCGTACGGCATGTGTTCGAGACCCACATCCACAACGACTACGTCACCGGCGGGCGCGCGCTAGCCAACGCGACGGGTGCCACCTACCACGTCAACATCGAAGACCCGGTCACCTTCGAGCGAGAGCCGATTGCCGACGGCGATGTCGTTGCGGTCACTCCGACGTTGTCGTTGAAGGCCTTGGCGACTCCGGGGCACACGTTTACGCACCTGTCATACGCGCTGCTTGAAAACGGAAATCCCGTTGGCGTGTTTACCGGCGGATCACTGTTGTTCGGCTCCACCGGCCGACCCGACCTGCTCGGCCCCGACGCCACCGATGCCTTGGCTCACGCGCAATTTCAGTCCGCTCGCCGGCTCGCGACTGAACTACCGGACGACGCGCAGGTGTTTCCCACACACGGATTCGGCAGTTTTTGCGCCGCGACCCAAACCGATGAAACGACGTCCGCATCGACGATTGCCAACGAGAAGCGAACGAATCCGGCGCTGACGCACGACGAGGCGGCGTTCATTCGCACGATGCTTGACGGGCTCGATGCCTACCCGGCGTATTACGCGCGCATGACACCCGCCAATCTGAACGCGCCGGGCCAGCCGCCCGACCTGTCGCCGGCGCGGCTGGTCGACGTCGCCGACGTGCGCAGGCGGATCGATGCCGGCGAATGGGTGGTCGACCTGCGCCACCGCAGGGCGTTCGTCGCCGGACACTTGCGAGGCTCGTTCAGCTTCGGTCTGGACGAATCGTTCGCCACCTATCTCGGCTGGGTTATTCCGTGGGAGATGCCGCTCACTTTGATTGGCGAGACACCGGAGGAGGTCGACCAAGCGTGGCGCGAACTTGTGAGGATCGGGATCGATCGGCCGGCAGCCGCCGTGCTCGGTTCGCCGACGCAATGGGCGACAGAAAAGCCGCTGGCAACTATGAAAACTGCGACGTTCGCCGACGTCGAACCGACACGGTCGCGGCGCGACATCGTCGTTCTCGACGTGCGGCGCAACCTCGAGTGGAATGCGGGGCACGTTGCGGGCGCCGTCCACATCCCGCTTCACGAACTGCTCGGCCGGATCGACGACGTACCGGACGCCGAAGTGTGGGTGCACTGTGCCGCGGGATATCGGGCGTCGATCGCGGCGTCCATGCTTGCGGCGGCCGGCCGCGACATCGTGCTCATTGACGACGACTACGACAACGCCGCGAAATCCGGCGTCCGTCTCGACCAAACCACGCGGGAGATCAGGTGAACCTCGGCAAACTTTTCGGCGCGTCGTACCCGAAGATCAACGTGAACGAGGCCGCGCGGCTCGCCGACGACGGCGCGGTGCTGCTCGATGTGCGCGATCCGCACGAGTGGCAGGCAGGGCACGCGCCGAATGCTCGCCACCTGCCATTGGCGGAGTTGTCACGGCGGCTTGACGAAGTCCCGGCGAACAAGCCGATCCTAACCATCTGCCGGTCGGGGCATCGCTCGGGTCGCGCGGCCGCGATACTCGCTGACGCGGGCAGGGACGTGTCGAACGTCGCCGGCGGCATGAGTGCCTGGTCGCGCGCCGGGTTACCGGTCGTCGCCAAAGGTGGCGCGCCCGGCCGTATCGCTTAGGCGAGATGTTTGCCGCCGCCGCCTTCGGAGTGCTGATCGGTGCCGCGCTCGGGCTCCTCGGCGGAGGCGGGTCGATTCTCGCCGTCCCCGCTCTCGTCTACGGCGTCGGCGAATCCGTGCCGCGGGCGGTGACGACGTCGCTGTTCATCGTCGGCGTGTCTGCCGGTATGGGTGCGCTCCCTCGCGCGCGTGCCGGACAGGTGCGCTGGTCGATCGCGGCGGTGTTCGGTGCGGCAGGCGTCGTGACCGCGTTCGCCGGGACGGCGGTCAACCGGCTCATGCCCGCCAGGATCCTGCTCCTGGGATTCGCGGCTCTCATGGTCGCGGTCGCGGTCCGCATGCTGTGGGGGCGGGTCGAGCGGCGTGGTACCTGCATCGCACTGGACGGCGCGATCAATTGGCGGAGTTGCCTCCCGAAAGCGGTTGGCGCCGGAGCGGTCGTCGGCTTCCTGACGGGCCTGTTCGGGGTCGGCGGCGGCTTCATCATCGTGCCGGCGCTCGCCTTGTTGCTCGGGTTAGAGATGGCCATCGCGATCGGTACCTCGTTGGTCGTCATCGTCATCAACTCCGCTGCCGGGCTTGCGGCTCATCTGCGAAACACCTCGATCGACTGGACGGTGGCCGCGGTGTTCGCGGCTGCCGCGCTTTTTGCCGCGTTCTTCGCCGGGCGGTTCGGTGTTCGCGTCGACTCCGACCGGCTTCGCCGCTGGTTTGCTTTTCTCGTCGTCGGCGTCGCGGTGTTTGTCGCGCTCCAAGCGATCCTCAACACGTCCTCGATCGGGGCTTGACCGGTCGGCCGCGCGTCGCGGTCTCGCCGACGGCGACGGCCGGTCGCGGCGCGCCTGACATGATGGCTCGGTGAATGCGGCAGGGCCCGCGGGGCAGCGCCAACCGGATCGAGGCGCGAAAGAGCCCCATCGGGCCCGATCTGACGTGCGGACGACGCTGACAGCGGACGGCCGCGGCACCGACGACGCTGCCGACCGGCAATCTCGCTCGCGCTTCCGCGGGGCGTGGCTGGTCGCGGCGGTTTTCGTCGTCGCGGCGGCCATGCGGACGCCGGTGTCGAGCGTCGGCCCGGTACTGACCGACATTCGCCAAAGTCTCGGGCTTTCCGCCGTCGCCGTTTCGGTGCTTACCGCGCTGCCCGTCGTCTGCTTCGGCGCGCTCGCTCCACTCGGGCCGTGGATGACTCGAAAACTCGGTCTCACAAGGGCGATCGCCGCTTTTTGCGCGGCGATCGTCGCGGGCCTGCTCATTCGTGTCGGTGCACACACGGGGTTGCTCTTTTTCGGAACATTCGTGGCGGCAGGCGGAATCGCGGCAGCAAACGTGTTGCTGCCCGCGCTCATCAAACGCGACTACCCATCGCGTACCGGCGCGATGATGGGCGTGTACACGCTCGGAGTCATCGCTTCGGGCGCGCTGGGCGCGGGTCTCACCGTTCCTTTCGCCGACGCCGTCGGCGGCGGCTGGCGGTGGGGTCTTGGCATCTGGGCGGCACCCGCGGCCGCCGCCCTCGTCGTGTGGATGCCGTGGCTGAAGGTCGACTCAGGCACCGCCCTGCAGCCGCCCGCCCCGTTCAAACGCTTACTGCGTGATCGGATCGCCTGGTCGGTGACGCTGTTCTTCGGCGTCCAGTCGGTGGGGTTCTACGCCATCTTGACGTGGCTGCCGACATTGTTCGAAGATCACGGGTTCAGCGACGTGCGAGCGGGCGCGTTGTTGTCGGTGTCCTCGCTCGTGCAGGCGCCGATCGCACTGGTCACGCCCTCGATCGCGGCGCGGCTGCGGACGCAGGCTTTACCGATGTGCGTGTCTGTCGGCTTCATCGCGGCGGGATTGTCGGGGTTGCTGATTGCGCCGACCTTTTTGCCTTTACTGTGGGTGATCGTGCTCGGTATCGGGCAAGGGGCTTCTTTCCCCCTCGCGCTCATCCTGATGGTGTTGCGAACTCGCACAGCTGAGGTGACGCAGCAGCTTTCATCGATGTCGCAAGGAATCGGCTATCTCATCGCGGCACTCGGGCCGCTGGTTGTCGGCGCCGTGCATGACGCCGCCGGCACTTGGGTGCTACCGCTCGCCATTCTGCTCGCCTTGTGCGTGCCGCAACTGCTTTTCGGTCTCGACGCCGCCAGGCCCCGCTTCGTCGGGCAGCACGACGGCACGGACGGCCGGGACGGCTGAAGTTGACGCAACCAGCGTCTGGCGCAGGAACTACGAAACTTCGTTGTGGATAGTGATATCGCCGCCGGTGACGTCTCCTGAGGCTTGGTAAATGGGGGTTGCTGTGTTGGGGTCTGTGCCAGTGGCGTAGATGCGCAAAACGAGGTGGTCGGGGGTCCCAGACTTGTTAGAGTCGCGGGCGTCGATCCGGATCGGGTACCTGGTGGTGCCACCGTTGATGGTGGCTTGGCCTTGGAAGTGTGCCCACTGGGTGTTGGTGACGACGAGCCATTGGAATCCGGTGGAGCTAAGGTGGAAGTCACCGGCATTGTAGTGGAACTCGAAGTTGCCGCCCGGTACTGTGGTTTGGCCGTTTTGGTATTTGACGACGAACCCGAAGTTCGCTTTGGAAGTGCCGTCCAGGCCAGGGAGCAAGTCACCGGTCTCTGAGGTTGCGCCGCCGGGGATGATCCAGCCGCCGCCGGTGGCGAACCCGCCGTTCGGGTCGTAGACCACCAGCAGCGCGGTAGAAGATGCCGACCAGTTCCCGGCAGCATCGACGGCGCGGACGCCGACGGGGTAGAGGCCGGCGGCGAGCCCGGAGATTGCGCCGCTGAGTGTGCCGTTGGAGGACACCAGCGGGGTAGCCTGCCCTATACCGGGGTCGGTGCCTATCCATATCTCCCCGCCCACCACGCCGGACAATGCGTCGGACACGGCCGCCGTGACGCCGGTGGTGTCCGAGACCGCCATTGGTTGGATCGAGAATGTTGGAATACCGACTACAGGCGCGGTCTGGTCCACGTTGACGGTCAGGCTCGCGCTCGCGGTGTTACCGGCGTTGTCATACGCGGTGCCGGTGATGATCTGATCTGCGCCGTCGCTGTTGATCGTGACCGACGCTGGGCACGTTGCGACGCCCGACAAAGCGTCCGCGCAAGTGAAAGTGATTGTTACCGGCTTGTTGTACCAGCCGTCGCTGTTGGGCTGGCGGTCGACTGCCGCAGTTACCGTTGGAGCGGTGGTGTCGACAAGCCCCACATATCGGACGACTTCGAAGTCAGAGCCGCTGTAACCGGCGGTCACGATCGCTCCGTCGGGTTGCAGCGCGAGTGCTTGTGCTTCGCCTCCGCTTGGATAAGCGGTCGTAACAATACCGTCGACTCCGAAGGTCTGGTCGAGGCGGCCGTCAGCGTTGTACCGGACAACCGCCGTCACCGCACTTGAGGTCTGATCGACCGCAACAACCTTGCCGTCTGTCTGGGTTGCCACTCCGTAAATCGCAGACCCGGAGCCGACGTTGGTGACTACAACGCCATTGTCACCAAATGTCGGGTCGAGAGTGCCATCGGGTTGATACCGCGCCAGAGTGGAAGCCTCACCGCCGAGGTAGTAACCCCATCCGCCGACTACGAGCTTCCCGTCAGGTAACAAGGCGACGGAATAAGCAGCTGCACCAGACGTCGTGGTCGCTTGTCCATTGGAACCAAACGTAGGGTCCAGCGAGCCGTTGGACGTGAGGCGGACGAGACCGAACGACGGGTAGCTGTTTCCGACGTCGCCGACTGCCACTATGGCACCGCCGGGTTCAACGGCGACCGCAAACGCGTCTGAGTAGACGCCGAAGTCAACCACTGCCACACCGTCGCTTCCGAACGTACTATCGAGCGAACCGTTCGTTTGATACCTCGCTATGAGGAAATCGCCTGTCGTGTCGTAAGCGACGTGTCCAGCGACGACGATATCGCCGTCGGATTCGATTGCCACCCCATATCCGAAGGCCTCGATGCCTACGGACGTCGTCACGAAGCCGTTGCTGCCAAAGCCATCGTCGGGCGACCCATCGTGAAGATAACGTGCTACGAGTATGGCATGCCTTCCGGTGGTCAGCCTGACATCGCCGGCGACAACGATCGATCCGTCCCCTTCCGTCGTGACTGCACGCACGTCGACATCGCTACCGAAGTCGGTTATTACCCTTCCACCTAAGCCGAAGCTGGTGTCGAGTGAGCCGGCGTCGTTGTAGCGCGCAATCGCGATTTCCCTTCGGCAGTCGAACGGAAATGGCAGACACGACGAAGGATCCTGGGTGGTCCCGGCCGCGATTATTTTGCCGTCGCTGTCGATAGTGACGGCGGAGGCGGAGTCGCTGCCTCCGAAATCCGTCGCGACTTCTCCTGCGACTCCAAATGTCGGATCGAGGTCTCCCGGTGTCAACGCGTTCGCTGACGCCACGGTAGGCACCACGACAATGCCAGCAATTGCTAGAGCTATAAGACCGTACAAGCTGTCGCGAGATTTCAACTGTGGCACTTCCCACCCACTGATTAGGTCCCACCTCGTCGTTCAGGCTAGCGCCGCGCAGGCCAGTGCGGGACAACTTCGTCGAACTGGCTGCTTACCGGCCTGATGCTACGCCCAGCGCAATTCGGGCACGGCGCGCGGCGAGCGGGCACCCAACGCAGTGGACCGGATCCTTCAGGCCCACGCGCGGCGTACGGCTCACCTAACGTGGCCGGATAGAGGGAGGTGAAGCCTGAAGGCCTGGGTGTGCCTGGGCCCGACGGTCGGGGCGCCCATTGATGCGGCCTGGGGTCAGGCAACGAACATACCTCGGCGCCCGTGACCTCACCTGGCTGCCGTTGCGCCCCACAACCGCATCGCTGATGCTCGATGTCGGCCAGGGGAACGAATTCGGTAACCCTCACAACGGTTCCTCCTACTGCGGCTGCCGTATAGGACAAGGAGCCTCGGCGCGCGAAGACGCTGAGAGCGTTATGACGAAGGGTTGTCTGCGCAGATGGGTTGAATACCGAGATCGATACCCTCACTGTTCGGAATCGCGGTGCAGTTGTTCGAGGCGAGCGTTGTACGCGGCGAGATCGGCGTCTTCGGCCGCGGGGTGCCGGGCACGGCGGGAGTTTTCTCGTTCGTCGGCGCGGTACCACTGCACGAATATCGCGGCGAGCACGATGACAGTCGGGATTTCGCCGAAGGCCCATGCGATACCGCCGCCAGTTCGCTGGTCGGCAAGCAGCGAATGCACCCACGGCAAGCGAAGTGCCGAAAACCAGCTTTCGGCGAGCACCGTGGAGCTCATCATAATCGCGACGCCGAAAAAGGCGTGGAACGGCATGCTGGCAAACAGCAAGCCGACTCGGCCCAGATGCGGAATCTTTCGTGGCGCCGGGTCGATTCCGAGCACGACCCAAAAGAACAACATGCCGATGGCCAGGAAATGTAAGTGCATCAGAATGTGCCCGCTGTGGTGCGACAGTGACCATTCGAAGGCCGGCGTGAAGTAGAACCCGTACAGCGTCGCGATATAGAGGCCGAGCGCGACCAGCGGGTGGGTAAGCAGGCGCACCGGTTTGCTGTGCAGCACCGCCAGCAGCCATTCGCGCGCGCCCCGGCTGCCGCCTTGGCCCCGGACAGGCAGCGCGCGAAGCGCCAGCGTGATGGGGGCGCCCATGCCGAACAGGATCGGCACGCCCATGGTCAGCGTCATGTGCTGCACCATGTGCGCACTGAAGGTGGCCTGGCCGTAGACCGCCAACCCGCCGCACAGCACGTACGCGACCAGCAGCAGACCCGCGCCGAAGGCGATGGAACGTCCGGCCGGCCACCGGTCGCCGCGGCGCCGCAGCCGCAGCACCCCGCCGTAATACAGGACGGCGACAGTGACGATGCCGCCGAGTAAGAGCACGTCGGGCCGCCCGCCGAACACCAGCCGCCCAAGCGTCATCTTCGGTACCGGGTAACCGATCAGCAGTTCGGCCCGCGTCGGCGTCGAGGTGGGTTGCACCGGCGTCGGCGTGCGCGACAGCGCGGTCGCCAGGCCGACGGTCGCGGCCATGATGGCGAGCTCGCCCGCCACGAATCTGACAAAACCGGGTACGACGCGCTGGGCGGCGATCGGGCGCAGGTAGCGGCGTCGATGCCGGTAACCGAACGTGCCGAGCGCCACCAGCGCGACGACTTTGCCGATCACTAACCAGCCGTACCGGGTGTTCCACACCTGCTCGACGCTGCCCAGGCGCACCCACGCGTTGGCCACTCCCGAGACGCCGATCGCGACGTAGCACCACAGCGCGAGGGTGGAAAACCGCGGCAGCAGCCCGGCGAGAATTCGCCGCGATGTACGCCCCACCAGCACGATCGCGACAAGGCCGCCGACCCACAAGGACGCCGCGAGCAGATGCACGAAAAGGCTCGACGTTGCGATGTCGTGGTTGCCCGCCGAGGCGGCATGGCCGGTGAGCGCCGGCGGAACCAACCCCCCGAGCGCGCACAAGGAAACGAACGCGCCGCCGCCGAGGGTGAACGCCGTCCGCGCACCGAGGGTGACGACCCCCGCCAGCAAAATGCTGGCCAGCTGCGCTTGCCCGAGCGAGACGCCGAGGTAGTCGCGCATCATGCCCGGGGTGAGGGCGCCGACCGGGGCCGCGACCACGTCGGAGAGCCCGAACACGAGCCCGCCGAGCGCACCGACCAACCACACCACCCCCCACCGCGAAGCGTGGCGCAGGCAACGCAAGCCGACGCCGGACAGCTCTGCCGGCTGCCCGCGCTTGTTCGGCTCCGCCGGCGCGAGCAAGACGCCGACGGTCAAGGCACCGATGGCGCCGACCAGGCCGACGTTCGTGATCAGCGTGCAGATTGGCAGCGCCCATCCGGTCAGCGCGCCCGGGTCGGGGATGCCGGGCGGCGCGGGCGTGGGCCGCCCGCCGCCGATGAGCAGCGCGTCGATGAGGGCCACCAGCGCGGCGGCCGCGATTCCCGCGACCGCAAGCCTGGGCGTGCGGGAGGCATCCGGAAGCCGGCCGGATGAGCCGAAGCGCCCACCCGTGGAGTTGCTCATCCGGCACCTCGACGGCTCGAACTGGCGGCGCGTAAGGCCGCGCGGCGACGACCGAGGTAGTACCAGAACCCGGCGATGACCGCCGCGCCCAAAGCGATGGGGATCACTAGCCACAACAGCCCGCCGCCGGAAGTTGCGCCCGCGGATGTCGGCTGCGGCGGCGGTGCGCCCGGCCCGGGCGCGGTGAGGTCGAACTCGACCGTGCCGTGCACGGTGTGCCCGTCGACCGACACCACGCGGTAGTTGACTTCGTAGCTTCCAACAGGCCCGAGCGGATAGAGCTGTTGCGTCACCTGGTCGTCGACCGCGACCGGCTGGCCGTCGTCCCAGCGCAGGCCGTCGGGACCCTCGACGGCCACGTGCACTTGAGTGACCGGCTCGTCGAACGTCAACGTGACGTGCGTAGGCGGGCTCGCCAGCGCGGCGCCGTCGGCGGGTGAGGTCGCGGTGAGGTACGCGTGCGCCCACGCCGGGGTGGCCGAAACCAACCCGACCATCATGGCCCCGGCGAGGGTCGCCGCGCCGAGCGCGATGCGACGGAGGCTCGTCATGATCCGGACCCGCGTGCGTCTGACCGGCGAGGCCGCAGCGCCGCGAGCGCCACGGCCGCCAGCGCGACGACGAGCGCCGCGATCGCCAAGCCTCGGGCGATCTCGTCGCTCGAATCGCCGGCCGGCGGGTCGGCGAGTGTCAGCGTCGGAGCCGGGTGGTCTGCGTCGGGCGTCGTCTCGTCCCAGTTGACGACGCTGCCGTCGCTGTAGGCTTGCGCCGCGTCGAACACGAGTGTTCCGGTATCGGGTAGCGGGCCGACCGAGATGTCGAACTCGTCGAACTGGCCGGGCAAAATGCCTTCGCCGTCGGCCTTCCACGTCACCGTGTGAACTGCCTTGGTCAGCGTGGCGCCATGCACCTTGACCGGCGCGGGCAGTTCGGCGGTCGCGGTTGTCGCCGTCCAGCCTGGTTTCGGCTTCAGGTTCACCGACGCCAGCGGGTGGTCGGTCGGGAACGTAACCGTCAGTTGAATGGTGCTTGCGGTAGCCGACTCCGTAGGCACTCGAAAGGTGAGCTTCGCCCAGCTACCGCCCGCGACCTCATTCGGATTGACGGTGACATGGGCGGCGGCCGGAAGAGCGGCGGCAAACATCAGTGCGCCGGCGGCGACGGCGAGCGCGAGGAGCCGACAGCCGAGCCGGCGCCTATCAGGGCGCGGCACAGTCGGGATGTGTGGCATGACAAGACCTCTCGAAGCCGCACGCGAAAAATCTCGATGGCCGCGCGCAAGAAGGGACAGGTAAACGCCGCGAGGGCCGCCTCAGGCAGCCGCGAACAACGGCGGTCCCCGCCGCTTGAGGGCACAGGAATGCCTGTCGTCGAGATGGGAGGTGCCGGCCGCGACGACAGGCACGGGCACAGCGTCGTCCGGAGTCGAGACGAACGAAACATTCCAGCCGGTGAGGTGGTGCACGAGGTAGCGGTAGAACAGCCAGATGACGGCGTCGAGCCGCGCCAAGGCCCTCGCGGCCACGAAGGTGATGGTGCCGTGCGCTGCCAGCATGCGCACGGTCGCGCCGTCATGCGCGGGCACGTGACAACCGTCGAGAACGAAGACGCCGTGCGCTGTCAGCTGCACGCCGGCGCTCGTCAAGGTCACGCCGAGCGTTCGCCGTTGACGGGAAGCGAACAGCCAGCACGCCGGCACCGCGAAACAAAGTGCCGACAACATCGCCCCGGACGACGGCAGAGCCGCGCCCCCGAGCGCGTGACCCGCGACCGCCAGCACCACGCTGACGACGGCCAGCACGCCACCCCGCACTACACGAAAAGAGCCGGAGCTGGGCGACGACACGTCGACAGCTAACCACGCGCACCCGTGTGCCCGGCGTCACACCCGGACGTCACAACCGAATCGGCGCGATTCGAATCGTCAGCGCGATTTTACGGTGCGATGAAGTGCTGTCGTTCGGCAGAGCAGGCTTCCCGCGTGAGGTCGCGCGCTTCCTTCGCCTCGTAGAGATTGGCGTCGGTGCGGCGCAGCATTTCGTCGAGGCTGGTATCGCCGTCCCATTCGACGATGCCCGCTGACCACCTCGCCGGATGGGCGTCGCGAAGCCGGCGAAGAATTCTCTTGCCTTCGAGCACTTTCGTGGCGGGCATCAGCAGCGCGAACTCGTCACCGCCGAAGCGGGCGAGAAGGTCGGTGTGGCGCAGCTGGGTTTGCCACGTGTTGGCCAGTTCGATGAGCAGCGCGTCGCCGGCGAGGTGCCCCCGGGTGTCGTTGACCGCCTTGAAATCGTCCATGTCGAGCATGGCGAGGGCGAAGCCACGCGCACCGCGAAGAGCCATCGCCACCTCGTGCTCGGCGGCGGCCGTGAAGCATGCGCGGTTGGCCAACCCGGTCAGGGGATCCAATGCCGCCTGGCGTCGCAGCTGGGTGACGAAAAACGCGAGCATTTCAGCCGACGCCGCGACGGTCGCCCCGATCACAAGGGCAGGGACGGTGAGCCCGTCGACACCACCAGTCACGACCCCGGAGGCGAAGCCGGCGATAGCCAAGCCGCAGTGGATGCGCGCCGCTCGACGCGGAAGGAAATATGCGGAAATCCAGCCGATGCACATGTAGTCGACGCCGGTGAGTACGACGCCTGCCGGAGTTTTGGAGTATGCGACGAGCACGCTGACGAGTGCCGTCGCGAGCGCGAGAGAAGCGTGCAGTGTCACAGCTGTGGCTCGGTCGCGAAACAGCAGGAGCGCGGGACCGACGGTGAGACCTATGACGGCGAGTATTTGGCCGAGGCCGATCGGTGCCTGTGAGCTCATCGGAAACGCGACCCCGAGCACGCATCCGATGCCGCCCGCGAGGTAGAGCACCGCAATCGCGCTGATCGCACTTGCGTAGCGGACGGCAAGTGGCACGGGGCTTCTCCGGACCCGTGGCATCGAGTTTGTGCTCGCCGCGCGGGTGCCGCGCGACGTCGTCATTGGCGCAGCCCCAAGAGCCCCAAGGTTGTACCCGTTCGACGAATCATGAGCACGCGCGTGGTGGCCGCGCGCGTCGCGACTGAGCCTTGGCACGCACGGTCAGTCGCGCCGTGCCTATCGGCGGGGCAACTGCGTCGCTTAGGGCAATTGCCGTATTTGCGAGGGACCTTCGCGTGCCGTTCGTCACGTCACTCAGGTATTGGTGAGCAACCGTGGCTCGGTAGAAGAGCGCGATGATCCGCTAGACGTCCGTGTATTCGTGCGGCGGTCTTCTGGGCGGTGTTTCGTCGGCGGATGTCGTGGTTCGCGCCTCCGGGGGTTCGACCGACAACCGAGGCGTGATCTTGTCGAGCCAGGCGGGGAAGAACCAGTTGGCGTTGCCGAACCTGTGCATGAGCGAGGGAACGAGCATCGTGCGCAGGATGAACGCGTCGAGGAATACGGCTGACGCCAGGCCAGTGCCGAATATTTTGATCGGCCGGCCGGGTGTCAGCAGGAATCCCAGGAATACCGCGATCATGATGAGCGCGGCCGCGGTGATGATGCCGCCCGTCTCGGCCTGCCCGACGGTGACGGCTCGCTGGTTGTGTTTGGTGTGGACCCATTCTTCGTGCATGCGGCTCACCAGAAATACCTGGTAGTCCATCGAAAGGCCGAACAAAATCGCGAAGAGCATGACCGGGATCCACGCGTCGATCGGCGCTCCAGGCCCGGCGCCGAGGCTGTCGGAGAACCAGCCGTACTGGAAAATCGCCACGGCCAGGCCGAAGGATCCCGCCGCGGCCAGCAAGTTCATCACCGCGGCAGTCAGCGGGATGACGAGGCTGCGGAACGCGATCAGCAACAAGATGAACGACAAGCCGACCACGACGGCGATGAACAGCGGCATTTTGCGGTTGAGCACTTTCGCGAAGTCGACGTTGATGGCTGTGTCGCCGTAGGTGTAGATGTGATTGGTGGTGCCCTCGTACAGCGGCGGCAGCACGTCGGAGCGCACATGCCTGACGAGCTGATACGTCTTTTCTGACTGCGGTGACGTTGTCGTCTTGAACGACACGAACGCGATGTCGTCGGCCAGCGGCACCCTGCCCAAGCTGGTCGGATCGACGCCCGGAACGTTCGCCAGGGCCGTCGAGACACGCCGCAAGAACGCCTCGTCGGAAGCGCCAGGGCCGTTCACGACCGCTTCGAGGTTGGAGTTGTACCCGACGCCGAACTGGTCGCTGATCAGGTCGTAGCCGGCTCGAGTCGTCGAGCCCTTCGGGTCGCTGCCTTGGTCGCTGCTGCCGAGCTGCAGCGAGAAGAAGGGGATCGCAAGGGCGATCATCACTACGGCTGAGCCCAGGGCGACGCCGATGCGGCGGCGGGAGACGAACTCAGACCAGCGCGCCCAAAAGCCGATCGGCTGGTCGTCGATGAACTGCCCGGCGCGGACGGCGGCACGCTGCTTGCGAGGCAAGACCTTGAGCCCGAACAGGCTGAGCAGCGCGGGGAGCAAAGTCAGCGACGCGACCATGGTGAAACCGACCGCAAGCGCGGTGGCCACCGCCATGCCGTTGAAGAAGCTCACGCCTAGCGCGATGAGGCCGAGGATGGCGACGCAGACCGTGCTGCCGGCGAACAAGACCGCGCGACCGGACGTGTTGATCGCCGTCACGATCGACTCGTGGATCGGCATGCCCCGTCGCAAGTTGCGCCGATGGCGGGTGACGATGAACAGCGCATAGTCGACGCCGACGCCGATGACCATCAGCTCGGCCAGATACGGCGTGATGTTGGAAACATGGACGGCGTGGCTGAGGATGTAGATCGTGCCGAGCCCGCCGACGAGCGCGACGGCGGCACTGGCCAGCGGAAGCGCGGTCGCGGCGACCGTGCGGAACACCAGCGCGAGGATGACGAGCGCCGCCAGGAAACCGATGAAGACAGAACTGTTGGAATCGGCGCTTTGCCCGATACCGGCGAACGCGGCGCCGGTGAACTCTACCTGCAGCGCGGAGGTACGCAGCGTCTTCAGGGAGTCGTAGACGCTCTTGAACGAGGCAGGCTCGAAGTGCCCGCTCTCCCACGTGACCGTGACCAACGCGGTGTTCGAGCCGTGCGTGGTGTTCAACAGTTTGGGGTTGCCAGCGCCGCTCTCGCCAGGCTTGGAGCATTCGACCGACTGCCACGGCGTGGTGCTCGCCGCGACGTGAGCTCCGGAGGAGCAGAGCTTGTCGAGCGCCGGCTGTAGTTGCGGTGGCGCGGCGGTGAAGGCGGCGTCGTCCGTGTTCTTGACGACGACCGTGCCGGAGATGCCGTTCTGGTTGCTAAGACCTGCGTCCTTCAGCAGGTTGGCCACCGTTGCCGTCTCGGTGTGCGGCAAGCTGAACGTGTCTTTGTAAGCCGCGCCGCCCATCGCGCCGGCGATGCCCTGAAGCGCGACGATCAGCACGATCCAGCTGGCGACGACCAGCCACCTGCGGCGCACGGCAAACTCGGCAACCGACTTCATCGATCCTCCTGCTCAAGGCGTGGCTATGACTCGCGCACGCTTCATGGCTACGGGGCCCCACGCATCCGACGTCGAGGCTGCCGAGCGCCCATACGAAGGAGTCCGATGCACCGGCACGGCCACTGGCGATACAAGGTCGCGCCCCGCCACGGCTTTCCCACGCAGTCGAACACCGCGTACTGCCATTGTGGCAAGGGGGGTACCCCCGCCCGCAACGCCATTTCGCGCTCAATGACTTTACTGACTTCATCAGATGCGCCCTATTGACCGGCTCGGCACGCCGCCGTACCGTCCATTCATCTGAGCCGCTCTGGCCGACTGGGAAAATGGGGGTCCCGCAATGTCTTGGAACCTTCGCGGCAGCTACATGGAGACCTGCTCGTGTGACTTGATGTGCCCGTGCAATTTGTCGTTTGATCACGGTGCGACGTACGACTATTGCCGGGCGACGTTGGTGTTCAGCGTCAAGGAGGGCCGCGTCGACGAGACCGATGTCGCCGGTCGCGCGGTCGCAATCATCGCTGAGTCGCCAAAGGTCATGACGGACGGCAACTGGCGGGTCGGCGTCTTTGTCGATGATGCCGCGAGCGACGATCAATTCGACAAGCTTGTCAAGGTGTTCAGCGGCCAACTTGGCGGTCCGATGGCCGCACTCGCGCCGCTGATCGGTGAGGTTCTCGGCGCGGAACGCGCACCGATGTCGGTGCTTGACAACGGGCTGGAGCACAGCGCTCGTATTGGTGACGCGATCGAGTTCACGGTCCGCGACATCGTGCCGTTCGGTGTAGAGACCGGCGAGCCCGTCCGCTTTTCCGGCATGTTCCACCCCGTCGGATCGGACCTGACCATGGCGGAGGCAACCCGGTCGCGAATCAGTGCCTTCGGCATCGAATACGAGGGCAAGAGCGGTCTGTCGACGTCCGACTTCTCCTGGGCCGCCTGACAACGATGGCCGCGACGGCCTTTCCGCGCCCGGCGGCCGGACGCCGTCCCGCCGCCGGTTGGTCGCGAGCCCAGCTCACCGTTGTCGCCGCGCTGTTCGTGGTCACCGGAGTCAGCTGGTGGTGGAGCGGCGCACAGATGAGCGGGATGGACAACGGTCCGTGGACGGCGCTGGGCTCCACCGCGTGGTTTCTGGCCGTCTGGACCGTCATGATGTCCGCGATGATGTTTCCGTCCGTCGCGCCGACGGTCGCCCTGTACGCGCGCATGGCGGGAGGTCGCATGCGGCTTGCCGCGTTGCTGTTTCCGGTTGGCTACCTGGTTACCTGGTTGGCCGCCGGACTCCTCGCGGTCGCTGTTAGCGGCGTCGCGGTCGCGCTCGCGGGCGGCGCTTTGTCTTGGGATCGCGCCGGGCAGCCACTCGCGGCCGCGACACTTCTTACCGCCGCCGCGTATCAACTCACACCGTGGAAGAACGTCTGTCTCGGTAAATGCCGGAGCCCGCTTGGCGCGCTGCTCGGGTCTTGGCGCGGCGGTCGATTCGGCGCTTTCCGGATGGGCGTGCGCAACGGCGCGTGGTGTGTGGGGTGCTGCTGGGCGCTGATGGCGTCACTGTTCGCGCTCGGTGTCATGAGCGTGACCCGGATGGCTGTGCTGGCAGCCATCATCGCGACCGAGAAGCTGTTGCCTTGGCGACGGTCCGCAACCTACGGAACGTCCCTTCTGCTGGCGATGCTCGGCGTCGTGCTACTCATCGCCCCCACCGCCATCCCGGGCCTGGCCTTGCCGAGCGATGCGATGCGCCCCGGGCAAATGATGGGCCCGCCGTAGGGCCGGGGCCGTTCAAGGCCCACACCGCTGCCAAGCCGGTCGGGCAGGCGACCGGCGCAGGGAAGGCGACCGGCGCAGCGGGTCATACGCCGATTGGGTGACGACCTCGGTCGTGTCATGCCGATGAAATATGGGAGCAAGCAGTACAAGCCCAGGCGTATCGGCGCGTGTCAGGGATGCGGCGCGGCCGTGGGCTTAAGGAGGGGCCTGATGGGGCGGTTTACGGAATGCCTGTCCGGCCCATCTGACGAGATCCCTCAGCGAAGCAATCCGCGCATGGTCGGCTGGCTTGCCGCGCTCATCGGCGGCGGCGCACTCGTCGCGCTCTCGGTGGACGTGTTGCCGTACTGGCCCATCGAGCACAAACACGTCGATCTCGCGATAGGCGCCTTCATGCTGCCGGTCGGCATCGTGTTGTGGTTCGCCCGCCGTCACATCCGATTGCCGATCGTTCATGGGTGCTTGCTGGCGGGTGTCGGCGCCATCACGGCCGCCGTGTGGGCCGCCGGCCCTACCGCCGAGTCTCAAGCGCCCGCGCTGTTTTACGTGTTCCTTTCAACGTTCGTCAGCGCGTTCTTGGTATTGCGACAGGCCATGGCCTACCTGGCTTTGGCCGGGGTCGCCTACCTGGTCGCGCTGCTGCTGCATTGGCGAGCGGAAATGGCAACCCAGTGGACCATCAACATGGTCGCGTTCGCCTTACCGTGCGCGATCATTGGCGGCCTCGTCGCCCAGCTACGAACCCAGGCCGGGCGCGATCCCCTTACTGGCCTGGCCAACCGGCGGCTATTCGAGCAGCTGCTGCCGACTGAGATAGCCCTCGCCGCGCGCGGCCGTCGGCCGCTGTCCGTGGTGGCGATCGACCTTGACGGTCTGAAAGCCATCAACGACACCGCCGGACATGCCGCCGGTGATCAGTTCCTTCTGCAGGCTGCCCGGGGTTTTCGTTCCGCGTTACGCGCCGGGGATTCGCTGGCCAGAGTAGGCGGTGACGAGTTCACGCTCCTACTCCCTGACGCAGACACCGACACCGCCTATCAAGTCGTTCAACGTCTCCGCCGCGCCACACCTCAAATCGCCTTCTCCGCCGGCGTCGTCACCTGGGACGGCGAACCCGCGGACGAACTCCTCAACCGCGCCGACGCCGCGCTTTACGCCGCCAAGCGGAGCCGCGGCACCCCCATCGCCACGGACCAGTCGACGAGGCAGGTGCCGATACCGCGAAACGACCGACGCCCATCCCTGGAACCGGGTCCTGACCCTGTCGCCCAGGAACCGGAGCGAGAGTGCCAAGCAAGAGTCGAGAAGCAAAAATTCCCTGCCGTATAAGGAAAAGTGGGTGCCCCCGGCAGGATTCGAACCTGCGACACACGGTTTAGGAAAGTGTTCCTCGTTCCACGATAGCCGTCGTTTGACCTGCGGTCGCACGCAAAGTGGAGTGATCGTTGAGTCGTCAGGCCACGCTTCGTACACGCCGACAGCAAGCGACGTCGTAGAGCGAACTAACTGGGATCAGTCGCCTGGCTGTGGCGATGCTTTACCAGGGGAGGCAGTTGTCCGGTATACCAAACTGGTTTTTCGCGAAATCGGTGGCCCAGTCTCGTGGGCTACGGCGTTCGCTCGATGCCCTGAACACGGAATAATCCTTTCGCATACCGAAGACGGGTAGCCTTAGACAGAGGATCGGAGGAGATCCCGCGTGGTCGAAGGGTGCCGTTGTGAAGGCTGACTCCAAGGGCGGCGGTGTCCAATCCGTCGAGCGCGCTTTCGATCTGATCGCGCGTATCGCAGGCGGTCATGACGCTGTCGGTCTGTCTCAGCTCGCCACCGACACCGGGCTTCCACTCCCCACTATTCATCGGCTGCTACAGACGCTTGTGAAGCTTGGTTATATCCGACAGGACGCTGCCCGCCGCTACGCCCTCGGTCCACGCTTCATCCCGCTCGGCGAGGCGGCTATGAGATCTCTCGGCGAATGGAGTCTCCGGCATCTGCGCGAACTGGCGAATCTAGCAGGAGAGTCGGCGAATCTTGCGGTGCTTGAAGGCACCGAGGTCCTGTACGTGGCGCAGGTTCCCGGTCGGCACGCGATGCGCATGTTTACAGAGCCCGGGCGCCGGGTGTTGCCGCACTGCACCGCAGTCGGCAAGGCGATGCTCTCGCGGCTTCCTGAGCAGCGCGTGCGGACAATTCTTGAACGGGGCGGGATGCCCAAGTTCACGCCCGCGACGATCACTGATCCAGACGAGATCCTCGCGCAGCTGGCGACGATCCGTGAGCAGGGCTTCGCCGTTGATGAGGGCGAGCAGGAGGTCGGTGTCCGGTGCGTGGCTGTCCCAATCCCTGAAGCGCCCACGCTCTCCGCAGTATCGGTTTCCGGACCGCTTGCCCGGCTCACGGATGAAGTTGTCATGAGGATTGCCCCGCTTATCGCCCGAGCGGCCTTGGCGATCGCATGTGATGTTGGTCAGGAGACTCGGCCCTGAACGCTCTTGTTGTCATGAGGATTGCCCCGCTTATCGCCCGCGCCGCCTTGGCGATCGCATGTGATGTTGGTCAGGAGACTCGGCCCTGAACGCTCTTGCCGTGCGGCAGCGGCGTTCTCGCGGACTGCAGGTTCTACCGGGTCGTGGCCACGTGTGGCACGTCACTATCCGGCGAGACCGAGCGCATCGCGGTTCGCCCGTCTTGCCTTGCGTCAGCATGATAGCTATGCTTCCGAGAAGCAGATAATCCCTTCCACAATACGGAAAAATGATCCTATGGCCTCGACTGGCATTCCTGAAGGCGTTGAGCTACCTCGCGGCGCTCTGTCTTCCCAGCACGCGGAGATACTCAGTACGGAGGCGCTCACGTTCATCGCTGATCTCCAGCGGAGGCACGGTGGTCGTCGGTTGGAGCTGTTGGAGGCGCGGGCGCGACGGCAGCAGCTCGTCGCGGCTGGGGAGACGCTGGGTTTTCTGGCTGACACGGCCGATGTTCGTGACTCGGAGTGGCGGGTGGCAGAGCCTGCGTCGGGACTGCGCGATCGGCGCGTGGAAATCACTGCCCCCACCGACGCCAAAATGGCGATCAACGCGTTGAACTCGGGGGCGAAGGTCTGGCTGGCCGATTTCGAAGATGCGAATGCGCCACTGTGGGACAACATGGTTGGCGGCCAGTTGAATCTGCGTGACGCGATCGACGGGAGCCTGAGTTTCGTCAGCCCGGACGGGCGGCATTACAGCCTGCGGCCGTGGGAGGAGCTGGCCACGATTGTGGTGCGGCCCCGCGGCTGGCACCTGCCGGAGAAGCATTTGCTGGTTGACGGCGAACCGATGTCGGCGAGCCTATTCGATTTCGGGCTTTATTTTTTTCACTGTGCCAAGCGCCAACTGGCTCGTGGCAAGGGTCCGTATTTTTACCTACCGAAGATAGAAAGTCATCTCGAAGCGCGATTGTGGAACGACGTGTTCATCGACGCACAGGACGCGCTTGGCATTCCGCGTGGCACTATTCGGGCGACAGTGTTGATCGAGACGGTCCCCGCTGCTTTCGAGATGGATGAGATTCTCTATGAGCTTCGCGACCATTCGGCCGGCCTGAACGCCGGGCGGTGGGATTACCTGTTCAGCATGATTAAGGTTTTCCGGACGCGAGGCAAGGAATTCCTGCTCCCCGACCGTAACTCGGTGACGATGACCGCGCCGATGATGCGGGCCTACACAGAGCTGCTGGTGCGTACCTGCCACCGACGGGGTGCTCACGCGATTGGCGGTATGGCGGCATTTATTCCGAGTCGCCGTGACGCCGAGGTGAACGAGCGAGCCATGTCCAAGGTTCGCGAAGACAAGGAACGCGAGGCCGGGGACGGTTTCGACGGTTCGTGGGTCGCTCATCCGGACCTGGTCCCGCTGTGCGCCGACGTCTTTAGTTCTTTTCTGGGCGACCGACCCGATCAGCGGGACCGCACACGTGACGAGGTGCGCGTGTCGGCAGCCCAACTCTTGGCGGCGCGCTCGACGCCGGGCGAGGTGACCGAGGGGGGACTGCGCGCCAACGTAAGCGTGGCGCTGCAATATCTGGCGTCGTGGCTTCGTGGCTCCGGGGCGGTCGCGATCTTTAACCTCATGGAAGACGCCGCCACGGCCGAAATCTGCCGCTCGCAGATTTGGCAGTGGGTCCACAACGGCGTGAAGCTCGGCGACGGTCAACCGGTGACCGCCGCTCTCGTCACGCGAGTCGTAGGGGAGGAGCTGGCGAAGCTCGGCGACGGTGACCATTACCTCGACGCCCGCAAGCTTTTCGAGGAGGTCGCGCTTGCCGATGAGTTCGCCGACTTCCTCACCTTGCCAGCCTACGAACGAATACCGTGATGGATCCGCCGCTGCACCCACTCGTAGCGTGCATGGGAGGGCTGGCCGAAGCCAGCGATGCGGCTTCGGTCGCGGTCATCGCACCGCTTCGTGACGCGGCCCGGTCGCCGCATCGACGAAGTAGCGCGCTTCAAGCTAGTGCAGGCGCTGGCTGGCGACAGCGTCGCCGGGGATTGTGACAAAGGCGAGCACGGCACCGGTGACTGCAATCCCCAGGGTGACGAGCATCGCGACATGGAACCCGGCCGCGAGCGTTCGGGGGTGCTGGAACGCGTCGCCCGACAACCCAACGACCGGCGGAAGCAGCGCCACCGCGAGCAGGCCAGCCATGCGGGCGACCGCGTTGTTGACCCCCGACGCGAGCCCTGCGTGCCGCTCGTCGAGCGCGCCGAGTGCGACGGCCGTCACCGGCGCGGCGGTCAACGCCACGCCGAAGCCGAACACCGTGACCGCTGGAGAAACGACCTCTAGATATCCCACACCCGGCTGTATGAAGATCATCAGACCGATGCCAGCGGCGATGACAAGCGGTCCGGCGGTCAGGGGAAAGCGCGGCCCAATCCGCTCGGCGATCCCTCCCGCCCACGACGAGAAGATCAGCATCATCGCGGTGATCGGGAGGGATGCCGCTCCAGCCTCGAGTGGCGAGTAGCCCAGCGAAGTCTGCAACACGACGACGAGCAGGAAGGACACCCCGCCGAGCGCGGTCCAGACGACGAAGGTGACGAGGTTCGCTGCGGTGAACTGGCGCACTCGGAATACGGCCAGCGGCACCATCGGGTTTGGGGCTCGACGTTCGACCGAGAAGAACCCGACGGTGGCGACCACCGCGACTAGTGTTGCCACGACCACCGGCGGGCGGAGCCCGTCGGTCGGCCCGTACACCATCGAGTAGGTGGCACCGCCGAGGCCGAGGGTGGCCATGGCTGCTCCACCGCGGTCCAGCGGCCCGGCCGCGGCGTCGTCGTCCCTGCTCTCCGGGATCCGCCACAGCGCCAGCGACAGCACAACCCCTCCGATTGGCAGGTTGATCAGGAAGATCGCCCGCCACGACACCGCCTCAACGAGGTAGCCACCGACCAGCGGGCCGATCGCGGCCGCGACCCCTACGAACGCCGTCCACGCGCCAACGGCCCGCGCACGGTGATCGGCGGTGAAGCTCGCGTGGATGATCGACAGGCTGCCCGGCGTCAGCAGCGCACCGCCGATACCCTGCAGCGCGCGGGCACCCACCAGAACCCCGACCGTCGGCGCCAGCGCGCACAGCAGCGACGCCGCCGCGAACCACACGACACCGGCGGCGAAGACACGGCGGCGACCCAGTCGATCGCCGAGTGTTCCGGCCAGGAGGATCAGCGAGGCCAGCGTGACCGCGTACGCGGTCACCACGAGCTGCAGTGCCCCGACGCCGGCGTGCATCGCGCGGCCCAGGCTGGGCAGCGCGACGTTGACCACCGTGGCGTCCAGCAGCGCCATCCCCGAGCCGAGTACCGTTGCCAGGATCACCCATCGCCCGGCGCTGGTCCCGGTCGTCAGCCGTGTGGTGCCGAGGCTCGGCGCGACGCGGAACGTGGAATGCCTCACCGTCCGCGAGGAACGAGGGGTCACGCCCCCCCGTAAAAAGGATGCGTCAGCGACGCCCGGCGTTCGATCATCGCACGGACGCCGACTGGATCCCGGCCGAGCACCGCCTCACGAACCGCGGCCCCGACCGCCTCGTGCGCGGATCGCCGCACTGCGGTCTCATCATCGGCGTCGGGGTCGATCCAGACCGAGACGAAGACGATGTGTTCCTGGTCCGCGGCGACGAGGCCGTCGGCTGCGGCATCGAGGACGGCCTGGCTGGCGCCGACCTGGACGGCGCCAGACATCAGGGTCTGCATGAACGGGTCGGTCGCGGGCGCCTTGGGCAAGAGAATCGTGATCGGGTGAATGGTCTCGTAGCTCCGCTGCTTCTCGCCGGCGCAGGCCAGGATCGGCGTGAACCCGGCCGAAGGGCCGACGTGTGCGCCAATCATGGCCGCCGCCGTGGCCGACCCGCGCCGCGCCAGGATCACGTTGACGTGCACGCCGTTGGGCGCGTCTCCGCCCCATCCCTGGGCGATCCGCCCATCGAGATCCGAGGCCGGGGTTGTCACAGCGCCGCCATCAATAACTCGTGCAGCTGCTGCCTCGTAGGCATGCGCGGTGTGTTGCGAGTGACCGCGTCGGCGAGCGTGGCGTCTACGATGGCGGGCAGCATGGGCTTGGAGCAGCCGAGTTCCCGCAGCGGGCGGTACGTGCCAACGTCCACCACCAGCTTCCGGATGGCGGCGACCGTCGCTTGGGCGTTCTCGACGACAGAGCGAACCGTCGACCCGACGCCGATGTCGAACGCGATCTGGCCCAGTTCGGCCTCGCTGTCGGGCAGGTTGAAGTCGAGGACGTCGCCAAAGACCGACGACAGTGCGACGCCGTGCGCAGTGCCGGTATGGGCCGTGACCGAGTGCGCGATGCCGTGCACCAGGCCAAGGCCGGAAATGCTTAGCGCCAGTCCTGCTAGGTGTGCGCCGAGCAGCATTCCCGCTCGCGCGTCCATGTCGTCGCCGTGGGCCACGGCCTGCCTCAGGTTCGCCATGATCAGGCTGGCCGCACGATGGGCGTACGCCTCCGAGAGTTCGTTGCTGCCCTTGGACATCAGCGACTCCACCGCGTGGACGAGGGCGTCCACACCCGTGGACGCCGTGACCGCGGGAGGCAGGCCGCGAGTCAGCATCGGGTCCAGGATGCTGACCCGTGGCGTCACCGACGCGTCGCCGACGTACACCTTGCAGTGCGCGCCGGTGTCCTCGATGACCCCGAAGCCGTTGGTTTCGGCACCCGTCCCGGCCGTCGTGGGAATGGCGATGATCGGCAGCCCGGGCGACGCCGTCCCTGAACCGAAGTCGAGATCGGCGACGGGACCCGTGTTCACGGCGCCGAGCGCAATGCCCTTCCCGGCGTCCATGCTAGATCCGCCGCCGAGCGCGACGACCGCGCAATCACCGAAGCTCCGCACGCGGGCTGACGCGCGGTCGAGCGTGGCCAGCGACGGGTTGGGCTCGACCTCGTCGAACACGTCGTTCTCGATCCCAGCGTCGCGCAGGGTACCGAGGACCTGGTCGAGCACGCCGCAGGCGCGAATCCCCGGGTCGGTGACGACGAAGGCGCGCGTCGCAGGCAGCGAGTGCACCATATCTGGGAGCAGACCGAGGGCGCCGTTGCCGAACTCTATCCGTACCGGGGCGTTGACGGAGAATGATGATGGCACGGTGGACGCCTTTCTATAGTTGGTATTGCAGAAGTCAGACGGCTGCTGCGCTCGCTGGGGCCGGGAGGCGCAGGGAGATTCCCGCGAGGGATTCGTACATGCGCACCGGGATCATCTCGCCCGCCGTGTCGCCGAACTGGGCGCGTGCCCGCCGGTAAAGCTGTTCGACCAAAGCGGATAGCTCGGCTGGCACCCCGACCTCGCGGCCGAGGTCGACGGCCAATGCGAGGTCTTTGCATGCGAGTGCCATGGCGAACGACTCGTCGTAGTCGCCGGCTTCGAGCACGCTCGCGATGTCGTTGCGCAGGAAGTTGCTGTCGGCAGGGCTCGCCATCAGGGAGTTGCGCAGGATGCTCAGGTCAACTCCGGCCCGCACTCCCATAGTCAACACCTCGGCCGTGGCCACGAGATGGCTGAACCACAGCAGGTTGATCATGAGCTTGACCACATAGCCGGCCCCGTGGCCACCCACGCGGAAGATCCGGTCCGGGTCGCCCATCGCCTGTAGCAGCCGGCGATGGTTCGACACAGTCTGTTCTTCGCCACCGACGAAGATCTGCAAGGTCCCGGCGATGGCACCCTTCGCCATCCCGCTGACCGGAGCATCCAGGTAGGCGTCGTCCGCCAGGCCCGCCAGTTCGGCGATGCGGTGGGCGACGTGGGGCGAGGACGTCGACATGTCGATCCAGGTGGCCGTCGGCCGCAGCGCCGTCGCGACCTTCCCGTATGTCATGACCGCCTCGACCTGCCGTGGCCCCGGCAGCATCGTGATGAGCGTGTCGACCTTCGAGGCCATCTCCGCGGCGTCGTCGAACCAGGTTGCCCCGGCCGCTACGTGCGCCTCCGCGGCATCCTTACGCGCATCGTGAACGGACAGTTCGTTGCCGGCCCGCAGTAGATTCAGTGCCATCGGACCACCCATGTGGCCCAATCCGATGAACCCAACCTTCATTCCTGCCTCCCAAGACAGACAGTTCGCGAATCTGAAGAGTCGTTTCCTCGCCGCGTCAGCTCAGGTTGAGCCACGTAGTTTTCAGGGCGGAGTAGGCGTCCAGCGCGTGCAGACTCTTGTCACGTCCGGTCCCGGTGTCCTTGAAACCCCCGAAGGGAGTCATCACGTCGCTGGCATCGAAGGTGTTGATCCACACCGTCCCCGCCCGCAACTGCGCGGCCACGCGATGCGCGGTGCGAACGTCACGGGTCCACACACTTGCCGCCAGGCCGAAACGGGTGTCGTTGGCCAGCGCGATCCCCTCCTCTTCGTCCGAGAAGGTGATCGTGCTCAGCACCGGTCCGAAGATCTCGTCCTGGGCGACCCGCATGGAATTGCGCACCCCGTCGAGCACGGTCGGCTCGATGAAGTAGCCACCGGTCTCGGTCAGCAACTGGTGCCCGCCGTAGGCGAGGTGCGCGCCCTCGTCCTGCCCAGTCGCGATGTAGCCGAGCACCCTGTCCAGCTGGGTACTGTCGACGATCGCGCCCATCGTGGTAGCCGGGTCGAGCGGGTCGCCCACGACGAACGTGCGGGCAATGTCGACCACAGCGTCGAGCAGGCGGTCCTTCTGCGAGTCGTGCACGATCAGCCGGGAACCGGCGTTGCAGGTCTGGCCGGCGTTATAGAACACGCCCCAGGCGATCGCGTTGGCCGCAGTGTCCAGGTCGTCCGCGTCGTGGAGCACCAGTTGGGGCGACTTACCGCCGGCCTCGACCGACACGGCCTTGCCATTCGAGTCGGCCGCATAGCGCAAGAACGCCCGCGAGACCTCAGTCGATCCGGTGAAGGCAACTTTGTCCACGCCCATGTGCAGTCCGAGCGCGGCGCCCGCAGTCTCGCCGTACCCAGTGACGACGTTGAAGACTCCGGACGGAACGCCGGCCTCCGCAGCCAGGCGGGCAAGCAACAAAGCCCCGAGCGGCGACTGCTCCGCCGGCTTCAGGATCACTGAGTTGCCCATCGCCAACGCGGGCGCGATCTTCCACGAGCTGATCAGCAGCGCGTAGTTCCACGGGACGACGGCGGCCACTACGCCCAACGGCTCCCGCGTGATGTAGGCCAGCGCGCCGGGGCCGGTCGGGGCAACCTCTTCGTACAGCTTGTCGAGCGCCTCGGCGTACCAGCGGATGGTCGCGGCGCAGCCCTGAGCGTCGACCCGGATGGCCTCACCGATCGGCTTGCCGACGTCCAGCGACTCCAGCAGCGCGAGGTCGTCGCGGTGCGCTTCGATCAGATCGGCGAACGCCAGCATGATCCTCTTACGCTCTCGCGGAGCGAGGCAGCGCCAGCGACCGTCCTCGAATGCTCGGCGTGCCGCCGCGACCGCCCGATCCACGTCGCCAGCGTCGCCGGCGGCCACGTCGGCGATCACGGAGCCGTCGCGCGGTGAGATGTCGGGAAACGTCTGCCCGGACAGCGCCGGGACATAGGCCCCGTCGATGAACAGCCGGGTCTCGGGCTGGAGGGACTCCGCGCGCTTCACCCAGTCGATGGCCGCCGTCATGACCGCTTCCATTTCGCAATCGCGCCTTCGTCGAGTTCGACGCCGAGGCCCGGACTCCGCGGGACCTGGATCGTTCCGGCCGGGGTGATGTCGACGGGCTTGACGAGCATGAAGTCGCGCCGCGCGGGCGTCCACCCCGGGGGGTCGCAGGGGAACTCGAAATACGGGCCGCCGCCGATCCCCGCCGACACGTGCAGGTTGGCCAGCAGGCCGATGCCATTGGTCCAGCTGTGGGGGGTGAATGCGCGGTGCTTGAGGTGCGCGAGCTCGCCCAGGGTACGCGCACGCAGCATGCCCACGGCGAGCACGACGTCCATCTGGTAGATGTCGAGGACGTCGTGCTCGATGTAGCGCAGGACGTCGCCGACCGAATCGAGCATCTCTGCACCGGCTATGCGCATCCCGGTCTGGGCGCGCAGCGCGCGAAGCCCGTCGCTGTCCTCGTACGGCAGGGGCTCCTCGACCCAGTAGACGCCGAGGTCGCGTAGCCGAAAGACGACGTCGCGTACGGAACCGAAGTCCATGGACGGCGCGACGTCTCCCGCCATCCGCCACGACTGGTTAAGGTCCACCATGATCGTGAAGTCGTCGCCGACAGCGGCTCGGGTCGCCGCGACCGCCGCGACCCCCTGCTCGATGCGGCTGCGGTCAATACGGATTTTTATCGCCTGGAAACCCTGCTCGCGCAAGGCCAACGCGGCCTCGGCCCGTTGCTGCGGTGACTTTAGCTCCCCGCACGAGGCGTACGCCGGCAGTTCGTCGCGGGCGTTGCCGAACAGCGCCGCAACCGGCTGGCCGGTGATCTGCCCGATGATGTCCCACAGCGCGACTTCGAGGGGCCAATAACGCCCGGCGTGAAAATTGATCGTCTCGATTGTGCGGACGTGGCGCATGATGTCCAGCGGGTTCTGGCCGATAAACAACGCTTCGTGGCCGTCGAAACCGTCCATCGTGTCCCCCGACCCGATGCCGACGATGCCTTCGTCGGTGAACACCCGCACCAACGTCGCGTCGAAATAGCGCCGGGGTACTGGATCCCACGCAGCGCAAAACGCCGGGTCGAGAGCAAGACGCAAGCGTTCGAGCTTGATGTCGGTGATCTTCATGAGGCTCCTCTGTGCGGCGCAATACAACGCGTCCGCTCTCGGCCCGGCGGGCAATGACCCACCATCAGCGAAGTTTAGGGACGATCTTTCCGAGGTTTCAATCAGTTACACGGATTGTTGCTAGCATCGCAACATGACTACCTCTCCTGCTCGTTCCGTCGGCGGCTTCGCGCGGGACATGGACATCATGGAAGCCCTCGCGAGCGCCATGGCGACCACCCGTGAGGGACTGCGGTTAACCGACCTGGTAACCGTGTCGGGGCGTGAAAAGAGTCAGCTGTCCCGCGCCCTGTCGCGGCTGGAGTCCGCCGGTCTCGTGACCCGCGATGACAGCAGCCGGCGGTGGGTTCTTGGCTGGCAGCTCTACCATTTCGCAGCCCTGACCGCCGAGGCCCGGCTCGTCGGTCTGGCCCAAGACGTGATGCGTCACGTCGTCCTGCAGCTCGACGAGACGGTCCACCTATGTGTCCTGCGGGGCACCGCCGCGATCACCTTGCACAGCGAGGTTCCGCAGCACAGCTTCCGCCCGTCGTGGGTCGGTGCGGCCGCGCCGGCCCATTCGATTACTGCCGGACGTGTCCTGTTGGCGGAATGGACAGACGAGGAATTGACTGCGGCCTATCCCGAACAATTGCCGGACGTTCCTCCGACCGGACGCATCCGCACGCGAAAAGCGCTTCTCGAGGAATGTGCGCGGATTCGCAAGCGCGGATATGCCCTGGTCGACGAGGAATTCGAGGCCGGGTTGGTTGGTGCTAGCGCGGCCGTATACGACTTCCGCGGGATCGCGATTGCCTCCCTCAATGTGTCGGCGTCCAAGCAAAGTCTGACGAACAAACTCGAAGCGGCCGGCGAATACATGGCCCGGGCCGCGAAAACGCTATCCACCCAACTCGGCTGGTTGCCGGCCGCACGACGCGCCACCCCTGAGGCGACAACGCCGACGCGGCCGTCTCCGGCCGCGAAACCCCGCCCGCGCCCGTCCCGCGCCGCAACGCCGTACCGGTCGCGCTCACGAGTTCTGCGCGACGGTGACCGTTAGTCCGTCCAGTTCGGGACGAACCTTGATCTGACAGCTCAGCCGACTCCCGGGCTCGTCGTCCTCGAAGATTCCGAGCATGTCGAGTTCCTCGCTGCCCGGCTCAGGAATCCTGTCTATCCACGCCTCGTCCACGAAGACGTGGCAGGTTCCGCATGCCATTTCGCCGCCGCACTCGCCGATAATTCCGGGGACCCCGTTCTTAATCGCGGTACGCATCATGGAGTCCGAGTCGACCGCGTCGACCTCGCATATGTGCCCGTCGCTGGTGACAAAGCGCACTTTCGTCATTTGTCGCGCTCCGTCACCGCGTCGCCGTGTCCACCGGGGTGTACTCGACCTTCATGGATGAGAATCCGGTGACGTTGTAGTCCGGGATCCAGTACGGGGCGGCGTCGGGCGCGAGCGTGAGATCCGGAAGCGCGGTGAATAACCTCGAGAACAGGGTCTTAAGTTCCAACCGCGCCAGGTTACGTCCCAGGCAGCCGTGAATGCCCTTGCCGAACCCCAGGTGCTCGTTCGGGGATCGAGTGATGTCGAACTTGAGCGGGTCGTCAAACACGGACTCGTCCAGGTTCGCCGATCCCAGCAGGCCGATGACCCAATCCCCGGAGTGCATCTTCTGGCCGCCGAATTCGGTGTCCTCGTTGCAGATTCGCAGCCGCGTACGCGACGGCGAGACCCACCGCAAAACCTCGTCGACGGCCGAACCAACCAGCCCCGGAGTCGCGGCCAGCAGTTCGCGCTGATCGGGATGCGTGATAAACAGCCACGTCCCGACCGCGGCCGCATTGCGGGTCGTCTCCAGGCCGGCGGCGATGATGACCGAGAACCACGTCTTGATCTCGTGCAGACTGAGCAGGTCACCGTCGACCCGGATCGTCCCGATCAGCGTAGCGAAGTCGTCCTTCGGCTCGCGGCGCCGGCTTTGGGCCAGTTCGCTGCAGTAGTCGAGCACCTCAGTGATCCCAACGTCGAACGTCTTGATGCGATCGTTGTCGATCATCCATCGCGGGTCGGCAGGCGTCCGCCATCGCGACGTGGCGCGCCGCAGTTTCTCCCAGTCGGATTCTGGGACGCCGAGCAGGCTCATGATGACGCGAACCGGGAGCTCACCCGCGACTTCGGCGACAAAATCGCACGAACCCGTTGGGCCCACCTCGCGAATGATCCCGTCGACGGTTGCGCGAATGGAGTCCGCCATCTTCGCGACCATCGGGGCGCTGAAGTGCTTGTTCACCGGACGGCGGTAGACGTTGTGCAACGGGTTGTCCATGGCCGAGATGCTCACGTCCCACCCCTGTGCGTGCCGGACCTCTGGCGTCCGGCGCTCGGGCGAGTTTGGTGCGCGGGTATCCCATCGGGAGCTGAACAGCCGGTCGTTCGTCAGGTAATCGGAGACGTCGCTATATCTGGACAAGGTCCAGTGGTGCCGCCCGAAGCTGTCATTCTCGGTCCAGTGCACGGGGTCCTCGGCGCGAAGCCGCGCGAAACCCGCGACATATCGATCCCGGTCGCCGTACCACTCCGGGTTCAACAACCCGTTGTCAATCTCTTCCCACGATCCGCCCATTCGACCGCACCCGCTTTCGTTCATTGGACTCGACAGTCATCTGCGACCGCGTCGTCTGACTATTTCGTTAGCAACCCGAGCTTTTTCGCGTCGCGGTTTCGCAGCACGTCCGGATCGACGATCATCCCGGACTCGATTGCACGCCTGCCGTGGACGAAGTCGGATGCCCGGTTGATGCAGTCGATGGCGACCATGCGACCATTCGCGAGGTAGACGACGCTGAAGGCACCTGTGTGCGGATCTCCCAGGACGACTTCTTCGTCGTAGTCCCGGGTTAGTCCGGCGGTGCGCCATTTCGTGTCGTACTGATGCGACCAGAACCAGGGGGCGCCGGCTTTCGGGGCCGGCGCGCCGGCGATCGCCGCTGCCACGGAACGCCCGTGGGCGACCGCTGACGGAACCGACTCCAGCCGCTCGTGCGTTGCGCCCCCGATGACGCGCTCGGCCGCGTCACCGGCGGCGTAGACGTCCGGCAGGGTGGTGGCTCCGCGCTCGTCGGTCAGCACGCCGGTCTCGCAGGCCGCTCCGGCCTCGCGCAGGGGCCTGACGGACGGTGTGATGCCGACGCCGACCAGCACTAGGTCACAGGAGATCACGTCGCCACCGGATACGACCACACCGCAGACGTCACGGCCTCTACCCGCGAAGCCATTGACGCTGCTGCCGAGGCGAAGGTCGACCCCGTGCTCGCGATGCATCCCCTCATAAAACTCGGAGACGGTCGGGCAGGTCACCCGCGTCAGCAGGGACGGCGCCGCTTCGATCACCGACACCTCCACGCCCAGGCTGCGGCACGCGGCCGCGACCTCGAGGCCGATGTGGCCGCCACCGACCACGGCGACCCGAGACGCGGCTCGAATTCGCCGGCGCAGCCTGTCGGCCTCGCCGAACGAATGCAGCGAGAACACCCCGTCTAGGTCAATCCCTTCAAGTTCGGGCCGCCGGGCGTGTGCGCCAGCCGCCCAGACCAGGGTCCCGTACTCGATCTCGCCCTGGGTCGAGGTACCCAGTCGGTGCGACTCGGCGTCGACGACCTCCACCCGCGTGCCGAGCATCAAATCGATCCGATTTGCCGACCAGTACGTGGTCGGCTTGAGCAGGAAATCGTCCAACTCCACTTCACTGCGAAGGAATCCCTTCGACAGCGGCGGCCTCTCGTAGGGCATTTCGTCTTCGGCCGAGACCAGCAGCACCGTGCCCGGGAAGGCGCACTCACGCAGCGAGTGCGCAACCTGGACCCCCGCGTGGCCCGCCCCAACGATGACGACTTCCCACCTACGCATGTGGCCGGTCCGCTCTGCGGCGCCTATACATTGGCGCTTCCGGCCATCCGGCGGTGTCCCTTGCGCAGGCCGACGGGCGTCACCATTTGCTGCACTTTCGCCAGCAACGCCTGTGCTAACAGGGCGAGTACAACCACCAGGACCGCGCCGGCCACCTGGTACTTGGGCATGTTCGTGTCGTAGCCCCGGAAGACCAACAGGCCCAGCCCACCCGCGCCCGCGTACGCCGCGATCGTGGCCGTGGCGATGATCTGCACCGCCGCGCTGCGGACGCCCGACGCGATCAGGGGCAGGCCGAGCGGTATCTCAATCCGGCGGATGATCTGCCAGCCGGTCATGCCCATCCCGGCGGCCGCCTCCACCGCCCCGGCACTCGCCTCCGCGATCCCGAGGTAGGTGTTGGTGAGGACCTGGGGCAACGCGAACAGCACCAGCGTGATCGTGAGTGTGGCGAGGTTGACGCCCCATTCGCTGACCGCGAACAGCACGACGATCCCGAATGCCGGCACAGCCCGGCCGATTCCGACCAGGCCGAGGACGAGCGCCTCGCCGCGGTGTAAGTGTCCCAGGACGATTCCGAGCGGAAGCCCGATCGCGATCGTCGCGCCGAGCGCTGCGCCGGTGTATTCGAGGTGCTGGGCAAGCAGGACGAGAATTCCGCTGGGACCCGTCCAGTTCGACCAGTCCAGCAAATAGCTGAGCCAGCTCATGACGTCGCTCCTCGGCCGATCCGATTCCAGCGAGTGACGAGTTTCCCGATCACCAGGATCAGGACGTCGAACGCCAGCGCGATCACGATGATCCCGACGACCGCGTCGACGACCTCTTGCTTGTACAGGTTGTTGGAGTATCCGACCGTCAGCGTCTCCCCCAAACCGCCGTGCGAGAGCGCGAACGCCGCGATGACCTGACCCACAGTGCTGACCGTGGCCACGCGAGCGCCGCCGAATATCGTCGGCAACGCCAATGGCATTTCGACCGTCAGCAGCCGACGGACGCCTCCGTAGCCTAATCCTTCGGCCGCTTCTACCGCCGAGGCCGGAACCGACCGCAGGCCGTCCAATATCGCGCGGACCAGAATTAACTGTGTGTACAGCACCAGGCCGATGATCGGCCCGACCATCGACAGACCCGTAAACGGAAGCAGCAACGAGAACAACGCGATGCTGGGCACCGAATATATGGTGTCTGCCGCCCCCACGATAAGGCCCTCGAAACGAGGATACCGGCGAACCATCAAGGCCAGCGCGAATGCCAATATGAAGCCGAGCGCGACGCTGACGGCCGTAAGCTCAATATGTTCCATGGTGCTGTGGATGAACGCCTGGCGCTGGCCCGGGTCCCTGAGAAATTCGAGGCTAAACCAAGGATTGTTATTGCCGCCCAACGACGGTCACGTCCTTAGCGTATGAGTGCGCCACGGCGTCGTCGCTTCCGCGGCCGGGTTGCCGCAGGGCGGCGACCGATCGGCGGAACGCAGCGTGCAGCAGCGGCAGCGTCAGCACCCCTATGTAGCGCTGGGTGTCCGGTTGCACGACCGCCAGCAACGGGCAGTCCCCGTCGAGGATCCTGGACATCGCGTCGCTGAGCGTCGATCCGATCGGGACGGTCGACTCCAAAGGCCGTATCCGGCCCCGCAGATCGCCGGTGCCGCCCACGTGGTCTCGGGTGGACCACCCCACGACGCGCCCGTCCGCCCCGAGCGCCATCACGACTTCGTCGAGGTCCACGGTGGACGGCACAGGGTCCTCACCCGCGTGCCGGTCGGCGCCGCTCGCCCGCTCGAGGCCGCCGCTAACGACGACCTCCAGCGGCCGGCCGAGATCGTCGGGGCCGAGGGTTGCCCGGCCGAGACTCTGCGCGCTCCTCTCCGTACCTACGAACTCCCTGACGAAGCTCGTGGCGGGATTGCTCAGTATCGCGGCCGGGCTGTCGTACTGCTCCAGCTTCGCGGCGTCCCGGAAGATCGCAATTCGGTCAGCCATCAGGATGGCCTCATCGATGTCGTGGGTCACCATCACGATCGTCTTGTGGAGATCGCACTGGATCCGGATGAACTCCTTCTGGAGCTTTCCCCGCGCGATGGGGTCTAGCGCCGAGAACGGCTCGTCCATTAGTAAGACCGGAGGGTCCGCAGCGAGAGCGCGCGCGACGCCTACGCGTTGTTGCTGCCCACCCGACAGTTCGCCGGGATACCGGGAGCCGAAGCGGTCAGGATCGAGGCCAACCAGCCTGAGCATCTCGTCAGCGCGCTCACGCTGCTTGTGTCGACTCCACCCGAGCAGGCGCGGAACGGCCGAGACGTTCGCCCGCACGGACTCGTGGGGGAACAAGCCGATCTGCTGGATGACGTAGCCGATGCTCCGTCTCAGGTCGACTCTTCGCTGAAGGGTCACGTTTGTGCCGTCGACGAGGATCGTCCCGGATGTCGGCTCGATCAGACGGTTGATCATCTTCAGGGTCGTGGTCTTGCCGCAGCCGGATGGTCCGACGAAGCACACCAGCTCACCGCGGTGGATGTCGAGCGTGATCCCATCAACCGCGAAGGATCCGGTGCCGTACTGCTTTCGGACGTCACGGAGTGATATCGCGGGTTGCTGGCCCGGTTCGCCCGCGCCGCCGGCGGCGATGTGGCCCTCAGCGAAAGTCACCGAGATCAACTCAGCTTGGCGTAGAGATCCTGGGCGGCCTTCGCAACCGGGACGCGCTCCACCTGCACCTGCTGGTTGGCCTCGTTGAGCAGGTCTTGCGTCAGCCGGGGCATAATCGCGTTAAGGACGTTGTCCAGAGCCGGGGAGTCCGCCTTGGCGTTGACCAGCGGCACCAGGTGGTCGGCGTGGTTGAGACCCTTGTCGTCCTGGAGGATCGTCACGGGGTTCGCGGCAAGTACACCGTCGCTGGAATCGAACTGGACCAGTTGCACCTTGTTATTGAGCAACTGGTCGACGCTCTGCTGGCTCGACAGCACGATCACCTTGAAGGCATTGACCTTCAACCCATACAGGGACTTCAGGCCAGCGAGGCAGTAGCTGCGGTCCTCACACTGCTGGATGCCCGCGACGGTGATGGGGTTCGTCTGCGAGTACGCGGCCAGGTCGCTCAGGCTCTTCAGGTTGTGCGCGTTAGCGAAGGCCGTGGCAACTCCGAAGGCGTAGTTGTCGGTCGCTGGCGCCTCGGCCAGGACGTTGATCCCCTTCTGGCCAGCGTACTTCTTGAGGTTAGCCAGGTTCTCTGCGTCGTTGCTGGTCGAGGTGCCCGCCTTGAAGTAGTCCAGCGCCGAGCTCGAGTACTCCGGGCTTACGTCCAGGTCGCCCTTGCTCAGCGCCGGCATCGACACCTCGCGGCCCTGGGTCTGCACGATCGATGCCTCGAACCCGGCCGCGTCGAGCGCGTCGGCGAGGACGTGCGCCATCAGTTGTCCCTCGGGGAATGCGGCAGCGTTGACCGTGATCTTCTGGCCGTTGCCCGACGTGCTGGCACTGGTCGTTGGGGCGTCCGACGGCGCTTGAGTCGCGCCGGCGGTGTTCGCGCTCGGGTTGCTGCTTCGCGACGCGGACGAACTCCCGCACGCCGCGAGGCTGAGGGCGACCACGCCGGCGAAGGTGGCAGCCAAGACCACCCGTGCTCGATGCGACGAGTTCTCGCGCCGCAAGGAGCGCGACTTGTGAAGGTACCGGGCGAACTTTTCTGACATCTAATCTCCCATAAGATTGATCGGTCGGCCTCGCCCTAAGGCGTCGGCCAGGTGGACCGGACTACTCGTTTTTCTTCGTCACGCAGATGCTCGGATTGGCCTAGGTCAGTGATTTCCGTATCCACGGCCGGTGTTCAGGTGTCGCTGATATCGCCGGATTGGCTAAACCGACGGCCACTTAGGCGAATCCCGGCACGGCAGACAATCGCAGTACACCGATGGGTCGTTTCCGGACCTACTAATGCTTTCGGGATGCCGCGATAACAGACACAATCCGTACGGGATGCCCCCATTTGTCGGATGTCGCGCGTATATAGTCGACCGATCGCAGCAATGCGGCTCTTCACGCTCATCGCCATTACTTCCGGAATAGTGTTTCCGACGGCTTGGTCGGCCGGGATACCGCGATTACGACCACTGCTTCCAAAAATCGCGATGACTATGGCAAATCGCCTCCCGACGTGCGCAATGTCAGTGTCGTTGGTCTCAGGACCATATCCAGTGGTCCATCTAGTTTCAACAGGCGCCGTCTAATGTTGCTGTAATCGCAACTACCAGGAGTCGGCACAGGCCGTCGCCCAATGCCGCTGGCGCGCCGAAAAGCGCTGCAGCACCGCGTTTACACCGCAGCTGCGTCAGTCATGACCGTTTCTGGGCACCGCGGCGGCACGCGCCGGTGAGGCGGCTTCACCAACTCGTCGCGACGTACGTGGTTTCCAAGTACGCGTCGATGCCCTCGTAACCGCCTTCGCGGCCGAGCCCTGACTGCTTGACGCCGCCGAACGGTGCGGCGGGGTCGGAGACCAACCCGCGGTTGAGGCCGACCATGCCGACGTCGAGCCGTTCGCATAGCCGCAGGCCGCGCGCAAGATCGCTCGTGTAGACGTAGCCGGTCAGGCCCATCTCGGTGTTGTTCGCGACGTCGATCGCGTCGTCCTCGTCGCGAACCGCGATGATCGGCGCAACCGGCCCGAAGATCTCCTCAGTCGCGGCTGCGGAGTCGCGGGGGACACCGGACAGAACGGTGGCCGGGTAGAAGAACCCCGGCCCATCGTGCCGCGTGCCGCCAAGCACGGCGTGCGCCCCCGCCGCGATCGTGCGCTCAACCTTCTCGGCGATCCCGGTCACCGCGCGCTGGTTCACCATCGGTCCAAGCTGCGTGCTCTCGTCAGTACCTGGGCCCATGCGCAGCTGCGACATCCGGGCGGCGAGCTTTGCCGAGAATTGATCGAGCACGGAGTCTTGGACCAGGAAGCGGTTGGCGGCCGTGCACGCCTGTCCCCCATTGCGCGTCTTCGCCAGCATCGCCCCATCCACGGCGGCATCCAGGTCGGCGTCCTCCAGCACGATGAACGGGTCGTTGCCGCCGAGCTCCAGCGAAGTGTTCACGATACGGTCGGCGGCCTGGCGCAGCAGCAGCCGCCCGACACCGGTCGACCCGGTGAACGACAGCTTGCGGACCCGCGCGTCGGCCAGGGCGGCTGCGGCGATCTCCCCAGGCCGATCGGTGGTCACGACGTTGACCACGCCGACCGGCGCGCCGGCCTCGCCGAGGAGCTTGGCGACCAGCAGCGCCGTCAGCGGAGTGTCCTCGGCCGGCTTGAGGACGACGGTGCAGCCAGCCGCGAGCGCCGGCGCGATCTTGCGCGTGGCCATAGCGGCCGGGAAGTTCCAGGGAGTCAGCAGCAGGGCGACACCGACCGGCCTGCGGAACGTCAGGATGCGGTTCGCGCCGGACGGGGCGGTGCGCAGCGCGCCGTCGATCCGTACCGCCTCCTCGGCGAACCAGCGGAAGAACTCGGCCGCGTAGGTGACTTCGGCGCGGGAGTCGGCCAGTGACTTGCCCATCTCCAGCGACATGAGCCAGGCGAGCTCGTCGCGCGCGGCGAGCATCGCTTCGAACGACCGGCGCAGCACCTCACTCCGATCCCGCGGTGAGGTCGCCGCCCACGCCGGCTGAGCGGCGGCCGCAGCGGAGATCGCCGCCTCGACGTCGTCGACCCCGGCCCGAGGTACCTCGCAAATCGGCCTTCCCGTCGACGGATCGAGCACCTCGAACGAGCCGGCGGAGCCTGTGACCCATTTGCCGTCGACGTACATCTCGCACGGGCTGCCGTTGGGAAGGGTCATCACGCTGCACCTTTCGATTGGTCGATCGGCCGCCTTGGCCGCCGCCGATCAGTTTGCCATTCGCGGGAACGGCCGGCTCGGTGAGCGCCGACCGCAGGCAATCCCTGCCATGACTAACGGGTTTGCTACCGAGCAGCGGCCGGAGCCTCTGGCGGGTCGCACCCGGCCTCGCCAATTACGAGAAATTGCTCCGTCGTGACCCGACTCGACGACTAATTCGCTGATCGTCAGGATGTGATTCGGCAGAAGTACCTTTTCTGACAAAGAAAATATTTTTAGTCCGCTGCGCGAAGCACGGAAATGCTGCCGCTCCGCGTTCACCCTCGCAATGAATGCCCCATGTCTGGAGGTCGACATGGTCGCCAGACTTGAGCTCGGCGAGCGGAACCGGCAACGCGCCCGGCGGCAGAACCGGCTCGATGAACGCCCACAAACCCGCTACTGGCAGCGAACCGCGCGTGGTGTTCCACCACCCCGCGAGTGGGACGAGGTCGAAGAGTACTTCCGTCGGCGAGCAGCCAAAGGCAGCGAAAACACTGCGGAGGAATAACTTTCGCCAGCGACCGGGTTCATGGTGACGGTCTGACGGCGCCGATGTAGTCGGGCCAGTCGTAGGGTTCGATGCGAACCGCAGCACCGGTGTGTGGCGCATCAATCATTTGCGTAACCAGACGCGCGTCACCGTCGTCGACGTCGCGACGAATGGCGCGGCGCCGACGTGGGACATGTTCGTCGGCGCGGTTGGCGCGGTGCGCGGCGCGAACTTCGAACCGAACGCGAGCATCCACGCGGTGCGCACCGAGGTCGACCTGGCGAAGTTGAAGGACACCACCGGGCAGTACCTTCGGCCCCCGGCGATCCTCGACAACTTGTCGCGGCTCGACACGACCGCGATTCCGGTCGACCTCGACCACGGCACCGCCAGCAACGCGACCGAGGCTTACGTTGCGCAGTGGGACCAGTTGCTCGTCGGGATGCGCACCGATTTCCAGGTGCAGCCGATCAACGAGCTTTATGTCGACACCGGCGAACGCGCGATTTTCTGCTACCTGCGGGCCGATGTGGCGCTCGCCCGGCCCGGCGCGTTCGCCGTGCTCGACGGGATCACCGACGCCGGGGATTTCGAGTTTCGCCGTGTACTGCGACCGCAATCGCCGCCGTCGCGGCCGGTCGAACACGCAGCAGTCGACCTGCGGATCGACCGGCCCGACCTCGGCCCCGGCGCGTACACCGTCGTCCGAAAAGGCGACGTCATCCCCGCGGCGCTCGCGAACTCGCGACGCGCGCCGCTCGACCCGTAGAACGTCGAGGCCGGGCAGCGGCCCTCTTTCCCTTTCGTGGGCGCCCGATTCGCTGTCCGGCGTCGACAACGCAGGGGCTCTTGCCAATTTTCGCCGATGCCAGCGGAGGCAAGGCTGCGTAAGATCGATGCCGGCGAAATCGCCGAGTTCGTGGGAGGGACGAGGGCCGTGAAGTTTTTCCTCATGATTGCATCGACGGCCGTGCTGCTGGTGGTTGCCGCTTGTGCAAAGCACGACGCGTCGGTGTCCGCCGGCGCTAGTGCTGCAGCATGCCAACAGGCCATGCAGCAAGTGGACCAGCATCTCGCTTCGGCAAGCGCAACCGCCGCTGACCGACCGAACCCGAATTACAACCCCACCGCGTCTTACTCGCCCGGGGACTTCGCGGGCTGGTTAGGTAACGTGCCTACATTCTCGGGCGACAAAATAGCCGCGAGGCAAGAGGCTTTACTCGCGTCATACATCATCGTGCAGCATCCCTCCTGCTTCAGGGACGACCTAGTCGCCGCAGCGCAGATGATTATCGATCAATCGAAGCCCAAGTGACCGTCCGAGTCGGGCAGCGTCCTTAGCGCGCCTGCCTCCGGCCGCGCGGCTGCTGCTGCGGCTCGCCACACCACCGTCTTCATTACAGAAGCCTGATCAGAGGTCGATGATGAAATCATGAGATCGCGTATCGGGGCTTCCGTAGCTCTGGCAGCCATCATGCTTAGCGCGGCCTGCTCGGGCCCACCGATGACTATCGCTGGTGCTGCGACATCAACGTCTTCGGTCGACGCGGAATCAAACCCGCCGCAGACGGCGGAACCGGTCGGGACTGGCTATCTGGCGGCTGGACCGGGCTGGGTGGCCTTCATCGAGTGGCATAAGCAGGGAACGTCGCTGACCGGCACCGCCCAGTTTGATCAGGCTGCCGGGACAGCGCCCGCGGAACGTGTCTCGGCGCAGACGGTCGACGTCGACGGCCAGCTCAGCGGCCCACAAATTAGTCTGAGCTTCGATTCGGAGACGGCGCAATTCGGGACGTTTTCCGGTAGCAGTTTCACGCTGAACGTGCCACAAAGCGACGGGAGCTTGCTGCCCGAGACCTTTCATAAGGCCACCGCTGCTGAATTCAACCAGGCCGTTTCCACGTTGCAGGAGCAGGTGAACAAGACAAACGTTCAAGCGTCACAAGCCGCCACTGTGCAGCATGATCAAGCGGTGATCGACCGAGACGTCAAAGCAGTTGGTGACGATATCAACCGCCTTGACCAGGACGCGTCGGCTGTAGCAGCGTCAGTCGGGGTGTTCAGTAAGGACCTCGAGACCGAGAAAGCCGATCTGGCGACGACCGCTAAGGACGAGCAAAAGGTGCTGACCGAGGCATCCAATTCATCTAGCGGGGACAATACCTGTTACGACGCCCAGGACGTTGTCGGCTACGACGCCCAGGACGTTGTGGAATACGACACTGAAGATGTCATTGGATACGATGCGGGCCAGGTTGAGGGTGCAGTTACATCGGTCCGCAATGACATCACTGCCCTGCGGTCCGATTTCGCCCAGCTGCAGAAAGACGCTGTGGTCTTGCCGTCCTATCAGCCGAACGCCCCCACTGGCGCTGAGGTCGATCAGGCGATCGCTTCGGCAAGTAAGGCGGTCAGCTCGGCCGTGACCGGCGCCAACGCTGCGATTGACCAGGCGAACGCCTACACCGCCGCAGCCTTCCAGTACGCGGCGGTCGCTTATCGGGCCGGTAACTGTGGCAGCCCGCCAAGCACGCCGGAGCCAGAGAAGCACATCGGTTGACGACCACGAACCAAGGGTCGGACAGACCGATACGACGGCTTGCCCGCGACCGTCGAAGCGCCCCTGCTGAGCCCGTTCTGGCACGTTCCTGGCACGTGATCTACGCTGTTTACGTGTTCTCGCAGGTCAGACGCCTGATCATTTGTGCCCCCGGCAGGATTCGAACCTGCGACACACGGTTTAGGAAACCGTTGCTCTATCCCCTGAGCTACGAGGGCGAGGGCAGCAAGAGTGAGCACAAGAGAACTCGCTATCAAGATCATCTAGTGCTCGCCGAGCTTTCCCAGGCTGTCCGATCAGGCTATCGGACGCGGCCGGCCAGCCGTCCTGACGCGCGGAAGGGGCCCAACCGGGAAGGTTGGGCCCCTTCGGGCATGCTGGCGCCGGGTCTTGGTGCGGCGAAGGTGGTCGATGGCTCAGGCAGCGAGTGCTTGGCGGGGAGGCGAGTCCTCGACGCCCTGTCTCTTTGCTCGGGCGCGTTGTAGCGCTACGCCGTTGATCATGATCGACCAGCCGATTTCGTTGATGTGGTTCCACTCGGGAGTGGAGCTGCGACCACGGCGCTGGACCTTCCGGGCATCGGATTGGTGGTTGTTGTTTTCGATGGTTTGACGCCAGCCGTAGTACTGGCCGTAGCCGGGACCGCCGGGCGCGTACGCTCGCAGGTTCTCGGCGACGTTGAAGCGCGAGTCGTTCTCGGTGATAGCCCAGCGTGCGACGGCGACCTTCGCCGGCGGGCTGCCCGTCGGCAACCCAGCCGCGCAATAGATGTCCCACTCGTGATACATCCGGTGGTTGGTTTTGTTGGGCCGGTCTAGGATGCGCGCATCACCGAGGCTGGCAAGCGTTTTCTTGCCGACGGCGTCGATGCGCAACTCGCACAGCTGGCCACCGTCGTACCAAAGCTCGTGTCTACATTCGACGCCGTCGAGCCGGTTGTGGACGACGCTGCCCGCCTTGCCTCGCTTTTCCTTACGGGAGTTGCTATTGCGCTTGCCGGTGGGGTTCTCCGCGGCCGCGACCGGTGCGATCGTTACCAGGCCGGCTCGCGCGAGCGCGGCGATGTGGGCTCCCCGCAACGCGGTGTCGTAGGCAATGCCGAGAGAGCCCGGAAGCGATTCTTCACGTCGCACGCCGCTTCCACGGCGCAGGCGGCTTCGTCCTTGGACTTCGGCCGACGGACCGCGAGGATGATCGTGCTATTCGTCTCGTCGGTTCGCGTCTCTACGCGAACGGTCTTGAAGCCGACAACCGGGCCGTTCCCCGTGTTGTACAGGTGGGCGTCGCCTTCCATGTCTTTGGCGGCGACGATAACCGTCTTGCCCCGGTCAGCTGTGGCGCGTCGATCGACCACATGGGTTTTCTTCGTGATCTCGAGTTCTGAGTTTTCCTCCTCGGACAACAGCACGCGGTACCGCGCGCCGGGCTCGCGGGTAACCTTTCCGTCGCCGACCATGGTCCGCTCGCGGGTGAGGTCGTTGTACGAGCCGCAGCTGTTTGGATCGGCGTAGCCGACCTCTTTCGCGGCCCGGGCGGCAAACTCTTCGAAGATCGCTTCGAGCCGCGGGTAATGCGGCTTGAGCCACCCCGCCCGCGCGTCGTAGTAGTTCTGGGCCGTGAGCGGTGTAGCGGCCAGCAGCGCGCGCAGGTCGAACGGCTCGTCGTCCGGCCGGTAGATCGCCTGGTACTTGCACACGTTCTTGCAGAAAACCTCCCACGTCTCATCCTCGGCGAGGTTTGCCTCTGCCGTGCTGAAGCCGCCGTACCCCGCCGCGAGGGACGGCATGGCCACGTAGCCGATCTCGGGGAACTTGCGCCGACCCCCTTCGGGCGATTGGGGCGGGATGGTCGCCGCGAACTCCCACAGGACGGGCTGGTCCAGCACGGCCTTCATCCGGCCGAAGTTGCCCGACCGGTCTTTGGCTGTGTTGTTGGCCTTTCGGCCGCCCTTCGGCGTGGGCTCGGTCGGGACCGTCCGTTGCAAGACGGGCGAGGAACTCATTGGTCGCCCGACCGTGGGCCGAAGTCCTCTGACCGAACCAGTCGTCCGCCAGTCGCCGGGCGTGGCCGCACGGGTGATGAGGCACTGATACGGCTCTTGCGCCCGCGACGATGCGGCGGCTTCCTTCCGCGCTGGTAGCTGGCCGCCGGATGGTTGCCGAGAACGCATTGGCGAAGGCGCGCTTCGGCGTCGCGCACTTCCGCATCGACGTCGACACCGATCGCCGCCGCGGCCGCATTGATGCTGCGCAAGCCCAGCACTCGAGCGACCAGGCCGATGCCGCGGTGCGTGTCCCACACCCGCTTGCCCAGCGCGGCCGGGATCGACCCGGGCCGGACGCCGGGCTCGCCGACGAGCTCCGCGAGCACGAGCAGCTGGTGTGCCGCGCGGGCAGCCGAAACCCCTGGTGTTTCTGAATCCTCGCCTTCGTCGCCGCCGTACGCCAGCAGCGTGTCGTCGTCCGCGCTATCCGCGCGAAGGGATTGGATGCGCAGGCGTAGTTGCGCGTGTGCCCACGGCGAGAGCGGGTTCGTCCGTGCCCGACGACGTTTGTTCCCGCGCAAGAAAACGGTGGCCAGTGCGAGGTCGACATCTCGGACGCGGACCTTTGCGACCTCCCCGGTGGTCGCACCAGACTCCAACAGGGCGAGGACGGCGGGCAGACGCGTCTCGGCCGCCTCTATGACGCACGCCAGTCGCAGGTATACGAGGTCGAGGTCGCTCAAAGGAACGGTTCGGCTGCTATTCGCCTCAGGCACCGAGATGTCGATGGTGGGGTCGCCGGTGTACACGCCGAGCTGGCGCAGGGTCTTGAAGAACAGTCGGGCCGCGCTGCGCCGCAGCCGCCGGGTTGTCGCTGCCGCCGGCTCTCCGTTGCGACGGGGGCCGCCAAGGGTGGAGTCGATCCACTTCGCGACGTCCGCGCTCGAGGTTGCGGCGACGAACGGCTGGTGCCGGCCGTCGGTCATGTTGCGCGTCAGCGCCGCCATGTCGGCGGTCATCTTCGACACTGTCGCCGCGGTCAGATCGCCCGTGGCCACGTAGTGCTGCAGATGGCTGGCCACTAGAACGAGCGCCTGCTGGTAGGTCAGTGTCGCCTGATTGACGTCGTCTTGGTCGCAGGCGCGTTGCCTGCGGTCACGGTTAGCCACGGCGACCGCCTCGCTCAACACGTGAGTGGGTTTGAGCAGCGGCAGCAGGTGCAGCGGGGCGCGGTTGAACAACGCGTGCTCGAGCCGCCGGCCAACCGCGTGAAGGCAGGACGGCGTCGCGGGGCCGGCTCCGCGACGGCGAACCGTCGCGATCAGCGGCACGGGCTCCGACTGGCTGCGGTCGCATCCCTTTCGCCGACCGATCGGGCACCCGCAGGCGATCATCGGATGGCGTCGAGCGGTCGCGCATGCGGCGCAGCTGCCGCACCAGCCGGCGTCGGCGTACGGGATCGGGCCTTCGCTCACAGGTGGGCGTCTCATGTAGCTCACCCGTGCTCGCCGCTACGAGGACGGCAGTCGCGGTCCCGCAGGCCGGCCTGGAGCATGTCCTGAAGATCGTCAGTATGGGTGCCAAACGCCGCTGACAGTGCCCGCCGCGCGAGCCGTGGCATTGGGTTGCTGCGCATTCTTTCGGCCGCTTCGCCCACGGGATTGCGCTGCAGGCTGCGGCCGCAACGGAGACGAACGAGCCCGAAGGGGCTCCGCGTCACGGGCGGCATCGGCCGCCTGGGCGTCAAACGATCAGGAGGACGAATGTCCGCCAACCATGTCCGTCGCCATCGCACGGGCCAAGCCGAAGTTGCCTACCTTGGCGATCGACCGTCGAGGCGTCTCGCGACGCTGTTGGAGATTCGCGACTGCCTCGCGGCTCGCGCGGCCGAGTACGCCGCACACGACGTCGCCGGCGCCGACGAGCTGCTCCGCTGCGTCGCCGACGCGCAAGCGCTGATCAAGAACGAATCACCGGCGACCCACGAGCAACGATGGGTGAGCTGGGTCCAACACGACGCCGAACTCGCTCACAGAGCCGAGATGGGTCATCCAACTTGTGGGCTGTGCGCTGCAGCTCGAGCACAGGTACGCGCGGCGTAAGCGACGACACGAACGCAAACGGCGCCGGCATTCCGTTTTGGAATGTCGGCGCCGACTCATCGCTTAGTCGCGTTCGCAGCGGGATCGGTCTGACCCGAGCATGCGGGTTGTCCGAAACGAGGTATGGCCAGGGTGCCGCGTCATGCCGTCTCTCCGTAGGTAGTCCTAAAGATGGCGTCGGAGAGCCATCGACGGAAGCTTTCGTTGTCGCTGAACTGCTTGAACAGCTCGGTATCGTCCTTCAGGACCGCCATCATCACCCGGCTCAGGGCACGGTCGTGCTCGACGCGTGCGTTGGTCGGATCGTTGTTCTTCTTTGCGTTCTTGTATGCCTCGTCCTCGGACACTTTGCGAGGAATCTCTTCAGTGATGAGCCGCTGGACACGATCGGCATCGGTCCACTCAATGTTGCCGAACAGATCGTTGAAGGCCTGAAGGATGCTGGAGAGCCGCTCCAGTTCCGGGTTCGTCGAACGACCGCCCCCGGAGGTCGGTACCGGCTCGACGACGCCCTCCTCATCAGCCAGAGCGATCTTCATGGTCTCCCGTTTTTCGACCCGGTACGACTCCATGTCGATGGTTTCGAGGATGCCGGCGGACAGGTCGGTCTCGCGTGGAGCCGGCAGCTTTGGGATGAGGTGCTCGAGGAAGATCGAGAGCTTCTCCCAGGCGGGCACACCGAACGGCATGACGGCCGACAGAAAGTTGTACGTCCGCACGAAGGCCTTCGCGCTACCTTTGAAGGCGACTTGATCGTCCTCGTCGGGCATCTCGATGTATTCGGCCACGGCGATATCGAGGATCGGATCGAGTCGATCGCGGTTCACGCCTTCTAAGTACAACTCGACGAAGCGGTCGACACTTTCCTGGGTGTAGAGCCCGTAACTGGTGAGTTCGTTGACGAGGTCATGCAGCTTGTTGGGGTCTGTCTCCCGGCTGAGCACCGTGGTCCGGTAGAACTGCGCGAAGGCGCGCTCGATGTCGTCCGCGTCATTGGCGAAGTCGAGAACGAACGCGTCGTACTTCGCCGGATGCGACCGGTTCAACCGTGACAATGTCTGCACCGCTTTGACGCCAGACAAAGTCTTGTCGACGTACATGGTGTGCAGCAGCGGCTCGTCATATCCAGTCTGGAACTTGTCCGCGCATACCAGGATGCGGTATGGGTCGTCCTGGATCCGATCGGCGATGCCTTTGGAAGGGAAGCCGTTCAGGCTGGCTTCGGTGACCTTCGCGCCCTTGTACTCGTGTTCGCCTGAGAAGGCGACGATCGCCTTGTAGGGACTCTTGCGCTGCTCCAGGTAGCCCTGGATGGCGTGGAAATACTCGAGGCAGCGGGGGATGCTGCTGGTCACGACCATCGCTCGGGCCTGGCCGGCGATCTTGCGCTTGGCGATGACGTGGTTGTGGAAGTGGTCGACCATGATCTCGGCCTTGAGCCGGATCGCGTGCTCATTGCCTTCGACAAACGCCCGCAGCTTCTTCGACGCCCGCTTCACGTCGAACTCTGGATCGTCCTCCACGGTCTTCATGAGCCTGTAGTAGCTACGGACCGGCGTGAAGTTCTCCAGCACGTCGATGATGAAGCGCTCCTGGATGGCCTGCTTCATCGTGTAGCTGTGAAACGCGCGGTAACCAGTACCTTCCGACGTGGGCACTGGGACGCCGAACATTTGGAGCGTCTTGTTTTTCGGCGTCGCTGTGAAGGCGAAATAGCTGGCGTTCGGGAGCATCTTCTTGGACTCGATGATGCGGTTGATCGTGTCTTCGATCGTTTCGTCTTCTTCGGCGGCTCCTTTTACTGCAAGCGCCATCGACACTGCCGCCGCAGATTTGCCGCCTTGGCCGGAATGGGCTTCGTCGATGATGATCGCGAAAGTGTGGTCGCGATGGTCTTTGCCGATGTCGTCGAGGATGTAGGGAAACTTTTGGACAGTCGTGACGATGATCTTCTTGCCAGCCTGAATCGCTCGCCGGAGATCGCCGGAGTGTTCGGCGTGGACGACGGTGGAGCGAACCTGCATGAAGGACTTGATGGTTTCCTTGAGTTGGGCATCCAGGATGACGCGGTCGGTCACGATGATTACTGAATCGAAGGCGTTGTGGTCGCCGTGCTTGGTCTCAGTCAGTTGGTGAGCCAGCCACGCGATCGAGTTCGACTTGCCGCTACCCGCGGAATGCTGGATCAGGTAGCGACGTCCGGCACCGTTGGTTTCGACGTCCGCCAGCAGCCTGCGGACGACGTCGAGCTGGTGGTAACGAGGGAAGATCTGGGCAGACGTCTTCTTGCCGGTGCGTTCGTTCTTGCTCGTGACGATCTGGGCGTAGTTCTCGATGATGTTGGCCAGGCTCGCGGGGGCGAGGATTTCACGCCAGAGGTAGTCGGTCTTGATGCCGTCGGGGTTCGGGGGGTTGCCGGCTCCGTCGTTCCAGCCTTTGTCGAACGGCAAGAACCACGACTGCTTGCCTTTGAGATGCGTGCAGAACCGCACCTGCTGATCGTCGAGGCCGAAGTGCGCGACGCATCGACCGAACTGGAACAGCAGCTCGCGCGGGTCGCGATCGCGCTTGTACTGCTCCACCGCGTCGTCGAAGGTCTGCTTGGTGATGTTGTTCTTCAGCTCAAATGTGAATGTCGGAATGCCGTTCACGAATGCCGCGAGATCGAGTGAGAGCGCCGCGTCCGTTGAGCTGTAGTGCAGTTGACGGGTCACCGTGAAACGGTTCGCAGCAAAGAGTTCGGTGGCCTTGGCGTTCCCAGGCGTCGGCGTCGGATAGAAGAAGTCGACGTGGTGCTGCCTGTGGTCGATGCCGTTGCGAAGCACTCCGACGACACCGCGCTTGGTGATCTCACCCTGCAGGCGCGCTAGGAACTCGTGACGCGTCGGTGTCGCCTCGTGCAGAGAGAGCGTTTCAGCAAGGTCAGGCTGAGTCGCCTCGGCGAACGCGAAGAGCTGTGGGAGGTCGAGGGCGTACGCCGGCGCATAATCCGTGGCCGCACCCTGGATCCACCCGCCGTCGACCATCTGTCGGACGATGAGCGCCTCCAAGCTCTCCTCGTTCAGCCGCAAGTTCAGCCCCCGATCGCTTCGACCACGTCGTCAAAGGCTGTCGCCTCAGCATCTTCGTCAATGTCCAAATCGACCGACCTCGCGACAAGGTCATCATCCGGCAGGAAGGCGGCGATCCCGCGCACGTCGACCCCGCCGGTGACGACGTCCGCGACGAGCCGCTCGCGGAACTCATTCAGTAGGTCCATCTCACGTCGAGCGCGAGCGATTGCCTGATCCAGCCTCAAGGAGCGCTGACGAATCTGAGCGACGATTTCGATCTGGTTTCCCATCGGTGGCATGAGAATCTCGACATTCTTGACCTCATCTAACCCAAGACCCTGTTTTGTGCCTCCGTACTCGCTGCCCTTGAATTGGAGTCGGCTGGTTAGGCTTGAAAGTGCATGAGCCAGGAACGGTGGGTACACCACTGCGGGCCGCGGTCGCATGAGCGCAACGTGCTGGTTTACGTATGCCTCCTCGCGCCAAGTGTCTGGCACGAGGGCGACGTTCCCGGTCAGTGCGCCCGTGATGCAGACCAGCACGTCGTTTGCGTGCACGCGAGTTCGGATTCCTTCGGTCGAATCCGGAAGCTCAACTCGCTGCACGATGTCGAGCTTCAACTCGAGGTCGCGTCCCAGATTCCCGCTCTGAAGGAAGATCGCGCCATCGTCCGCATAGTACTGCGCCCAGCCCCGCGATCCTGAGGTAACGAATGTCGTGAGCGTCCGGCACCGTCTCCACTCCCAGCCGATAGGAACAGTGGCTAGCCATGGCGCAGATGAGGAATGGATATCTCGACGTCCGATGCCAAGCACCAGTTCGTCGACCAGGGCCCGCCGCGTCTGCCTCAGAAGCCCAACGAGCCGGCGTTTGGCTGCGATGGCGTTGTCGATGCGGGCGTTGGCGTGGGCAAGGTACTTCACGATGGCTGCCTGCTCATCGGCCGCGGGTAGGGCGACCTCGATGTTCCGCATCCGTGCGACGTTGAGGTCCCACTGGCCGACGCGCACGCCGTCTGACGCCCGCCCGAACTGTGCCACCATCGGTTTGCTGCGGAGGAGGTGCTCACCGAAGCCGGGGACCTCGACGTCAATGTCAAAGACGAAGTAGGCGGGACTCACGATGCCGTCGATAGGTGCGAGACCAAGAGAACCCTGCCACGCCTTCATCTTGTTGATGACCAAGTCGCCCTGCCGAGCGACCTTGTAGTTGGACAGGTCCTCTGGGATAACGTTGTGATTGTCGTCCTCGATGGTCCTGACAAAGACACCGCGTTCACGTGCGACCGTCAGGAGCGGTAGGTCTGGCCGATTGCGCTCGGACCGGCTGGTGAGCAAAGTCCGCAACGACCGCCGCCCCCAGCCGGGCCGTCCTCCTGGCGTTCTCGTTGGGTTGAAGAGCCCGCTCATCATCAGACTTCGCCTGCGACTGCTACGAGATCGTCGGGATTCCAAACCAGTTTGGCGATCTCGCGGTAGAGGTTGCCACGTTCGATGATGTCACCGGCTTTGAATTCGTCGTACGGCTTGAATGGGAGTCCGCTGGACTTGGCGAAGGTGAGGAAGCCGGGGTTCTTCTCGTAGGTCTGCGGGTCGAGACTCGCCGCCAGCAGATTGTGACTGAAGTAGCGGGGCCGCTTCTGTGCGTATGTCTCGTCGTTGTAGCTGGCGTTGAACTGCTTTGGTAGCAGGAGCAGGTCGCCGACCCGGCTGCGGTGGCGGGCGAAGTCGGCTTCGTGGCTGAACTCGTCGGTGTGGCGATCTGGGTGGTCGGCCCAGATGTGCTCGACCTCGTATTTCACGTTCGCGCCGTTGGTTAGTTCGATGTAGTTCGAGGCCTGGCCGGAGCCGACGGTGACGTAATCGGTGATCCGGGCCAGGACCTTGTGCAGCTGTCCGCGGTTCTGCTGGTGGACATATAGGTCGTCGTTGCTGTCGAACGTCTCGTCGACCTTGAGTAGAAAGTCCCGCAGCGTCTCGGCAAGCTCGTTGATAGCGAGGCCACGGATGGCGCGCATGTAGTTGAACATGGCGTACTGCATCGTGGAATAGGCGGTCGCCCGGAAGTTCCAGATTCGCCAAGCCAGCAGGATGTCGGTGAAGCGCCCGACGAGTTCCAACTTGCGCTCGATCGTCTGGTGGTCGTCGTCCGCCCGCAGTGGCGCCAGCAGCATTTGGTCCTGGAGGGTGAACCCGAGGTCGGCGTTGTAGCGGAGGAATCGGAGCCCACTGCCCGGGTTGAAAGCACCCGAGGATGCTTCGACGATCCGCTCATACTGCCGGCTGTAGAAATCGAAGTCACGGGCGACGAAGTCGTAGAAGTCCTGATGCGAGATCAGCCCGGCGCGTTCGTGGTGGTCGCGAAGCCAGCGGTGAAACTCAGTGCCGATGCGGTCCCAGTCCTCGGGCCGAGCGCCCTTCTTGCGCTCGCGGATTTTGGTGGAGTATTGGCTGCGCAGCCAGGTCTTGAGGAAGTCCGATCCCGCGTCGTCTGCGCGGTCATCGAGGGCCCGCAGTCGTTTGCGCCAGAGGTCGTTGGCCTTGGTTCGGGGCTGCCCGTCCTGCATGTTGGCGAGCAGGTACCCCTTGAGCATGTCTGCGGGCGTCAGCTTCAGGCCGCGGTCGTTCATCGTCTCGAAGATCGCGTAGGCGTCGTCGTCAGTGTACGCGGTGATCTGGACGAGCTGAACCCTGTCCTTTAGCCAGTCGATGAAGAACGGAAGAGCCTTCTCCTTCATCTCATCGGGGAACAGGCCATCGAGTTCCCGGTACCGCTCGACAAGAGTGCGGACCGACTCAGCCGCGTATTCCGGCGGCTCGTACTCCCCGTGCTCGAAAATCGCCTCCATGCAGTCGGTCCGGTCGGGGACGTCGAGGTTGAATGACTTCTCGCCGAACTTCTCGGAGAAGATCAGCTGGTCGATGTCGACCGCGTCGTCGCGGCCCTTTTGCAGGCGCCGGAGGTAAGTGAGCAGGAGCGTCAGGCTGGTCAGGCGCTGTTGACCGTCGACGATGAACGGCTGGCTGCCCTTCTGGGAAATGATGATGGAGCCCAGGTAGTAGCCCGGGTATTGCGCAACGTCTTTGCGGGCGTGGCCGGGCTCGTAGAGGTCGAGGAACTTCGTTGTGAGGTCGGTGACGAGTTCGGCGAGCTGTTTCGACTCCCACTTGTACTCGCGCTGGTAGTAGTCGATGGAGTACTTCTTTTTCTCCAGCACCTCGGCGACCGTCTTGGCCACGCCGTCGATGCTCCGGTCGACGTCGTTCACCCGGCCTCCCCCGCGATCTCCGCGATGAGGTTATCCGTTTCGGCCGCCAGCGCGCGGATGTCGGCCTGAATCTCGGCGAGGCTGCGCATGGGCGCCGGGCGGTAGAAGTGCCGTGTAAACGAGATCTCGTATCCGATCTTCGTCTTGCTTGTGTCGACCCACGCGTCCGGGGCGTAGGGCAGCACCTCACGCCGGAGGAAGGCCTCGACCCCGTCGCGCCACTGGCCCGCAGGCTCGTTGAGGGGAACCTGCTCGGTGTCACGCAGTTCGGAGTCGGCCTCGTACTGGACGGCTCGCGGCTTGCCGCCGACGATGGCGTCGAAGAGGCCGTGCGGCGGATCGGCTCGGGTGCCGGCCGGCATGACCTTCTTGATGATCGCCGGCGCGGATTCGTCGCGCTTGCCATTCTCCTTCAGTTCCTTGATCTCACCTGACTTGTACAGGCGCCCCTCGTCGGCGCCGGCGATGCGAAGGGGCCGCTCGACGACGATTTTCGAGTAGCCGAAGTCCCGGTTGTCGAAGATTTTGGAGTGCTGATCGTCGTCGGCCGCGTCGAAGGCGAGGAAGGTGCGCATCACGCGGTCGATGTCCGCCGGTGCCAGCTCGACGCCCTTCTCTCCCAGGTTCTTTCGCAGCGGTGTGTACCACTCCGTCGCGTCGATGAGCTGGATCTTGCCTCTGCGGCGCTCCTCCTTGCGGTTGCTGAGCACCCAGATGTAGGTGGCAATGCCGGTGTTGTAGAACATTTTGAGCGGCAGCGCGACGATGGCCTCCAGCCAGTCGTTCTCGATGATCCAGCGGCGGATGTTGCTCTCGCCCTGCCCGGCGTCGCCGGTGAACAGCGACGAGCCGTTGTGGATCTCGGCGATGCGGCTTCCGAGCTCGGTGTGGTGTTTCATCTTCGAGATCAGGTTGGCCAGGAACATCATCTGCCCGTCGCTGCTGCGGGTGACCAGCGAGTATTCGACGTCGCCGGCGTGCTCGACGAGGAAGCGCGGGTCGCGGATGTTCTTGGCGCCTCCCATGCGTTCCTGGTCGGTCTTCCAGCTCTTGCCGTACGGCGGGTTGGAGAGCATGAAGTCGAACTCGCGGCCGGCGAATGCGTCGTTGGACAGCGTCGACCACTCGGGGCCGCCGACGATGTTGTCGGCCGCCTCGCCGTCGCCTTTGAGGATCAGGTCGGCCTTGGCGATCGCGTACGTCTCACCATTGATCTCCTGCCCGAAAAGGTGGGTTTTGACCTGCTTGCCTTGCTTAGCCGTGAGCTGCTCCAGGGTTTCTTCCGCGACGGTGAGCATGCCGCCGGTACCCATCGCGCCGTCGTACAGCAAGTACGTCCCTGACTGGATCCGGTCGGCGATCGGCTCGAACATCAGGCGGGTCATGAGACGGACGGCGTCGCGGGGGGTCCAGTGCTCACCGGCCTCCTCGTTGTTGTCCTCGTTGAACCGCCGAACCAGCTCTTCGAAGACGGTGCCCATGCCGTGGTTGTCAAGGCCCGTTGGCGACAGGTCCAGATCTGGGTCGAGGAACTTCTCCAAAAGGGTTCCGAGCGCGTCCGCCTTGGTCAGGCGCGGGATCTGGTTGCGGAACTCGAAGTTGTCCAGGATCTGTTGGACGTTGGGGGAGAAACCGTCGAGGTAGGCCTCGAAGTCGAGCTTGAGCCGGGAGGCGTTGGTGACCGAGCGGAGGTCCTTCAGGGTGAAGCCGGAGGTGTTGTAGAAGTCCTGTCCTGAGGCCTGCCGGAGCGCGGCGTCCTGGTTCACGATGCCTGCGGAGTCGAGCGCCGCCTTGGTGTCAGCGACGGCGTCCTTGGTCGTCTCCAGGACGCTGTCGAGACGACGAAGGACGGTGAACGGCAGGATCACGTCGCGGTACTTGCCACGGACGTAGAGGTCGCGCAGCACATCGTCGGCGATCGCCCAGATCAAGGCGGCGATTCGGCTGTGGCTCGTGCTGTTCAACTTGTATCCCTCCGGAACCCGGCCTGCACGCCTGCCTGGATCGACGCCGGCGACGGCTCACACCATATTCGGCTTCGGCGACAGGATCAGTCAGTTGGTCGCGGAGATCGAGATCTTCGGCCAGCTTGCAGCTGCTGCGGCCTACCAGCGCACGCTTGCGGCGCTACCCAATGCTGAGCCGCATATAGGCGGCACGCTCGTGCCGGTGACGTATCGCAAGTGGTCGAGGGCGCCTCCGGGCTCGTCGAGATTCGTCGTGTTGTTGAGCAGGTCTCGACCGTCTTCCAAGACCCGGAGGCTCACATGGCTGTTCCCTCAACGCACAAACTTTGTTGCCCGGCGGCACCCGTTTCCGATGACATGAAGTGGATTCGGAGGCAGCTGATCGCCTGTGCGTGCGACCTAACCTTGCTGCGACGGCGGCTCCTGGCGGCACGACCGCAGGACCCGACCGGCGACTCTCTCGGCGTGGTAACGGAGGTTCTCGCCGCCGTCGAGGAAGCGTTCGACGCGGCCGTCGTCCGCATCGATGCAGAGCAGGACCTGCGCTACGCCGAAGCCCAAGTACAGCGGGGGTGCGCGGCGTGACCGGCGATGGTCATGTCGATGTGCAGGCGTTGTGCCGAAGCGTCAAGCCGTTGCTGTTGGACCGCGGCGTCGGTACCGGCGGCCCGCGGCTGCGCGTCGAGGCGACCACCCAGCAGGGAGGATGTGTAACGGACCAGCCGTTGCTGCCGATCGCGTCTTTTGTCGACGGCGTTCAGGCGGTGCGGTTGTTGACGATGCGCCCCGATCGTCGTCCGGTCTAGCTCGCGGCGGTAGCGGCTGGGACGATCGACCCGCACGCCGACCGTGTCGTCGTCGCCGAGTTCCGGCTGGTGGTGTTGTGTTCGCACCGTGACGAGGTGTGGGCACGGTCATTGCCCGGCGGTTGCGACGTCGAGGTGGTGGACGCCAATCACGACGCCGGGATCGACCTGGATGTGCGGGCTTGGGTCGACCGCACCCGCCGTGACCTCGAGCAACAGGTGCTCAAGCGTGGGCTGGCATCGGCGGGGGAGTGATGGGTCGTGCTCGACGGCCCACTCCGTGACCTTGCACGAGACGACGCCGCCGAGGGTGCGCCGCAGTGATCGGGCTGGTGAAGACGTGTGAGGAGCAGTACCTGACCGATGAGCATTTGTCGGTGCACACGCTCGCCGAAGGTGAAACTAGTCGTGCGTTCGTCTTGCCCGCCGCGCGCCGCGGGCAACTCGACAGGATCAGCTGCTACCTGCGGCAATACGACGCCACCCATCAGCCGTGGACGTTCGGACTAGTGCGCGTCGAACTGCCAGCCGAACGCGGTGAGCGGCTTGCTCGCGCGGCGGCGACCGTGTTAGCCGGCCGGCAACACCGCGGCGTCGGCGATGCGCGCTGGGACCGCCAACAGCAGTGGATCGCCCGGTTGGAGACTGCGCTGCACGCGCATGTCCCCTACCCACTTCGTGCGGCTGACGAAGTGGCGTGATATGACCGGGCGGGGGTGAGGGGTTACCTCACCCCGCCCGATTCGGTGCTACCAAAGACGCGGCGCGAGCGCCCACGTGCCGCAGCTGACGTCGCAGTTTTCGCACTCGACCCAGCCGGTGCGATCGAGGAACGTCTCTGCCGTGATGTCCCCGGGCAGCACGGCCACGTGGCCACCCATCGCGCATCCACACACGGGGCACGCGTCCGTTGGGCGAGCATGGCCGAACTGGATTCCGACGGCGTGCAACAGCGTGACGGGCGCCTCCAGGACGCTCGCCCAGCAGCGGCGTGACTCGCGCGCCATCAGGCCGCCGCCGGGTTTCTTTGCGCACCTTGTCGCGGTGCCGCGTCGCGTTGGCAGATCGGGCACTCCAGCACCTGCGTTGTGCCGTCGTGCGCGAGGCCGGCGTCTCGGGCCAACCATGTGTCGAACAGCCGCGGGTAAAGCGCGGGGAATTCGCGCTGCATGGTGGCCTCGACCGCATACAGCAGCTGGGTGGCTTCATCGGCGTCGTCGAGGTGATGCACCTCGTGGGCGGCGACCGTCACCGCGAGCTTGTCGCGCACCTCGAGGAGATGCTGAAGCCGACGTCGTCGCCGCAGATCATCGCGGCCGCTGGGGTTGAAGGTGAACGATGGCGCGGTTTTGCTTTTCATCGGTCCTCCCGGACCGTAGACGTCCCGCCCGGCTCGGACGCCGGGTCGGTGACGCGGCGCCCCGATCGGTTGGCGGGGTGCGTCGCGCACCGTGGTGGCGTCGCTGTGCCCCACAATGCCTAAGCAGGCAAACACCCCACTGGACTCCACTCCACATGTTCGGCGTACGTCGCAGGCATTGACGGAGTGGGTGTCGCCTCCGTGCAAGCGGGCATCCATCCGGCGATGCTTTGGAACGTGTCGTAGGCAGACCCGGTTTGGCCCCATGTCGTGGGACACTTCTCACCAATGAGCGAGCACGCTTACACCGCGGCCTCGAAGCAGGCGGGCTGGTTGTCCCCGAGCGTCTGGGCACAGCCAGAAGACATTTCGGCCAACCCGATCCGGCAGCTCGTCGTTCCCTTAGGTCGTTTCGTTGCTGTGTCAGGTGTTGCAGGAGCACTGGAGGTCCGCAATAGCTACGGCGCGTGGTCAGGATCGACGCCTGACCGTCCACTCAGCAAGGACGATGTCTGGGTCAGACTGCCACTTGGGGCTAAGCCAGGTGACCAACTAAAGAACGCTTCGTGGCACCTGCCTTCGGTGGTTGCGCGATCCTCGCCCGCAAAAGTGCTTGGCAGCTACAAGGACGCCATCACCTTCAACGAAGGCACCGAGCACTCGCCTGGTTTGCGCTCGCCGCAGCTTGGCGCGGTCCACGCGGTGCTTGGCTACTGGACCACCAAGCGGGCGGTGCCTGCCACGGTAGTGATGCCGACGGGAACCGGCAAGACGGAAACGATGCTCGCTTTACTGGTGGCGGCGCGGTTGAGGAAACTGCTTGTGCTGGTGCCCTCCGATGCGCTGCGCGAACAGGTGGCGAGGAAATTTGAGACGCTTGGCGTACTCCAGGAGCTCGGGATTGTCACTAGTGGGGCCCTCCGGCCGGTGGTGGGTAGGGTTCGACACGGTTTCATGGACGCGGAAGACGCGGGTTTGTTTGCCGACGCGTGCAATGTCATCGTGGCCACGCCACCGGCATTGGCCGCAAGCAGTCCTGCGGCGCTTCAGGCGCTGCTTGACGTCTGCAGCAACCTGTTCATCGACGAGGCACACCACGTGGCGGCGCGAAGTTGGTCCGCAGTCAGGGAAGCATTCCTTGGAAAAGATGTCGTGCAGTTTACTGCGACACCGTTCCGCGAAGATGGGCGTCATCTGCAGGGCCGCAACATCTATTCTTTTCCACTGCGCGAAGCACAAGCGCAGGGTTACTTCTCAGAGATCGACTACACTGCGGTCATCGATTTCGACGACGTCGACAGAGCGCTCGCTGAACAGAGCGTTGCAAGACTACGAGCAGATCTCGATGCCGGGTATGACCACGTTCTGATGGCGAGGGTTGGCAGCATCAATCGAGCCAAAACTATCCAGTCCTATTACGGCAAGCTGGCACCTGAGCTCCAGCCCGTCATTATCAACAGCCACATGCCGAAGCGGCAACAACGCGAAGCCCTTGAGGCGCTTCGTAGCCGCGAGTCGCGAATCATTTTGTGCGTCAACATGCTCGGTGAAGGCTTCGACCTGCCTGCACTGAAGGTGGCAGCCGTTCACGATCCGCAGAAGAGTCTGGCTGTCACGCTTCAGTTCATCGGGCGCTTTGCCCGGACGTCCTCGCACGGCAACTTCGGTGGTGCGTCGGTATTCGTTGGCAGGACAGATATCGAGGTCGATCGACGGCTACGGGAACTGTATGCCGAGGATGCGGACTGGAACCTCGTGCTGCGCAATCTCACCGAGAGGGCAGTCGACGAGCAGCAGGACGTCAGTGACTTCGAGGACGGGTTCACCAGCTTGCCGGAGGAAGTGACCCTGCAAAGCCTGCTGCCGAAGCTGAGCACGGTCGTTTATCGCACACCGACGAACCGGTGGGAGCCGCAAGCTATTGTCGATTACTTCGGCGAGGAAAACCTCCTCACGGTGCCGATCGGCCTCAACGTCCAGGCAGGCGTCGCCTGGTGCGTCGTGGAGCGGCGCGGCGAAGTCCGCTGGGGTGACATCAAGACGATCGAAGAGGTCGCCTACGAGCTCTACGTGCTCTATTTTGATGCCGCGCGGCGTCTCCTGTACATCAACAACTCCGCGAACGACGGCGTCTTCGAGGACCTCGCAGCAGCCGTCGCGGGAGCCGGTGTATCCCGGTTTACGGGGTCGACCGTCTATCGAGTGATGGCCGACATAGAACGGCTCGTACCCACCAATGTGGGTGTGCTCGACGCGCACGACCAGTTCCGCCGCTTCTCGATGCACGTCGGGTCTGACGTCACGGCGAGTTTCTCCCAAGCCGAGGCCGGCACGAAGTCACAGACCAATATCTCGGGGGGCGGATACCGAAACGGCGAACGTGTGAGCATCAGCGCGTCGTTGAAGGGGCGTATCTGGTCACATGCGACCGCGCAGAGCCTGAAGCACTGGTGCGACTGGTGTGATGACGTCGGCGGCAAGCTGCTCGATGACACAATCAGTATCGACAAGGTGATCGGCCAATTCATCCTTCCCGAAGCGATGAATCATCGGCCAGAAGGCGTGCTGCTCGCTGTTGAGTGGCCGTGGAGTGTCCATGCAATGCTCGCGCATAGCCTAAGGCTTTCGTTCGACGGTAGAGTCTTTGAAGCCGCTTATACGGACCTCGTCCCTGACACTGGTGAGACGGGCGACGTATTCAGGTTCACAGTCAAGACCGGTGCCTGGGCAGTGAGCTACGAAGCGGACGTGCAGAAAGCGGGAGTTCGTTACCACAGCAGCAATGGCCCTGAGGTAACCGTTCTGCGGGCCCGCTCGGAGCAGCCTCTCAGTTCCTGGCTGAACGAGCATGGTCTCCTCTTCGTGCTTGATGATGATCGCATAATCGAGGGCGCTCTGATTTACAAGCCAACTTGGGATAGGCCGCCGTTTGACTTCACTCAGCTCACGCCGTTGGACTGGACCGGTACTAATCTCCAAATTGAATCGCAGACTAAAGACAAGCTCGTAAACTCGATCCAGCGCCGGGCGATCATCGAAGCCAAGAAAGAGCCTTGGGATGTCGTGCTCGACGACGATGGCCCCGGCGAGATTGCCGACGTCGTGGCACTACGAATCGACAGCCAGGGTCTGCTCGTCCGGTTGATCCATTGCAAATATTCACACGGTGATGCACCTGGGGCTCGGGTTGCAGACCTGTACGAGGTATGTGGGCAAGCTCAAAAGTCGATCATGTGGCGCCGCAGCGATCTCCAACCATTCTTTCGTGCCCTGGACGACCGGGCACGTAAGAAGCGGCAACGCGATGGAGTTACCCCATTCGAAGTTGGCGATGTCAGGAAGTTGTACGAGATACGAGACAAGGCACTTGTCTTGCCACGCCGCGTCGAAATGGTAATCGTGCAGCCAGGCCTCTCGATATCTGGGGCATCGACCCAGCAGCTCGATCTACTGGCATCGACCCAGGCATATCTGAAGACAACCATCAACGCCCCATTGTTCGTGTGGTGCAGCGACTAGCTCAGGCCAACTGAAGTGCGTGCCGGGCCTACGCGTGTGCCAACGCGACTCGGGTGCCATACCGGCGGTCGGCAACGGCCTCAGTCGGGCGTTACGGCGGCACCTATGGCCCGACGGTGTGTATCACCGGCCGCAGGGCTGCCGCTTTCGCGAGTGTGCATGGAGACTGAGCAGCTGAGAGCTTTCCCGAACCGTTGCGTCTCGGCCCTGCAGCTACATGAAGCCCGTTCCGCCGGTGCCCTCGGATCAGCAATTATGGGCACGTGGTTGCGTTCCTCCCCTCCGACTGCCCCACCCGGGACGGCCCAGGTTGCCTGACACATCAAGCGGGAACGTCGCCATCTTCTAGCGACGCTCGGCGACTCCACCCGTGTGTTTGGCCCGGTTTCGCGGCTTTCGACACACCCGTCCCAGGAGGTTGTGACGGCGAGGCAGTTGCATCGCTCCCGAGATTGGCGTGAAAACGCCGTTTCGAGCTGGCGGCAGGCGATCATTGGTTATATGAGGTCGGGGACCGCCGGGAGCAGTCGCGTCACCAAGCTGCGCTTTTTGCTTGACACGAACGTGTTCATCGCAGTCGAGCCGTACGCGGGGGTGATGGAGCGTGGCCTGCAACCGGGCGCTGAGCTACTGCGGCTGGCGGCTGAGCAAGGCCATGTGTTGTTGCTGCATCCGGCAACGTATGACGACATTCGTGAGGACAAAGACGCACTGCGGCGAGCGCAGCGCCTCGCCGAGGCTGGCAAGTACCGGCAGCTGACAGAGGTGCCGGTCACCGCACGGTTGGAGGCCTTGGCCGGTTCGAGCCCGTCCGGGTCCAATGATCACAAAGACTTGCGGCTGCTGGCGGCACTGGACGCACGGGCTGCGACGTACCTGATCAGCGAAGACATTCCGTTGCGCAAGCGCGCCACTCGAGCCGAGCTTGGCGACGCCGTCCTCACAGTCGCCGAAGCGGTAACACTGCTGCGAAATCTTGCTAGCGGCGCCTCACCGCCGCCGCCGCAAGTGCAGCGGATACCGAGCTACGCGCTGAATCCTGCAGACCCGATTTTCGGATCGCTCCGGGCCGACTATCCCGGCTTCGACGCGTGGCTGGACCGAGTGCGCTCAGATGAGGATGGGCGGCTGTGTTTCGTGATTCGCGACGACGACGGCTACGCCGCGCTCGCGCTGCTCAAGCGCGAGTCGCACGCCGAATACACGGAGCTGCGATCGCCGGTGTTGAAACTGTCCACGTTCAAGGTCGACGCGGCGCACTCCGGGTCGAGGTACGGCGAGTTGCTGCTCAAGGCCATATTCGCCACTGCACACGACGAGGGCGCCGGGAGCCTGTACGTCACGGTGTTGCCGCGGTACGAACTGCTCATCCAACTGCTGGACTCGTTCGGATTCGCCATCACCGGGCACCGGACCGCACTCGGCGAACTCGTGCTCGTCAAACAGCGTCGACCTGGCTCTGAAGCTAGCTCAACGGATCTCGATTACCACGTAAGATACGGGCCTCCAGCGCTGGCGCTTCGCCAGCCGGTGTACGTCGTGCCGATCGAACCTCGCTGGCATGAGCAGCTGTTCCCAGACGCCCCGGTCATCACCGACTCCGGACAAGACATCATCCCCGGCATGGAGACCATCCCTCGCACGCACCCCTGGGGCAACGCGTTGCGCAAGGCCTACATCTGCCATAGCAACAACACGCGGTTGGAAGTCGGCGACACGCTGCTGTTCTACCGTTCGCACGATGTGCAGGCGATAACTGCGGTTGGTGTGGTCGACGGGCTGCTCCGCAGCAGCGACCCAGACGAGATCATCACCTACGTCGGCGGCCGCACGGTGTACGCTCCCGCGCAGATCGTCGACATGTGCCAGCGTGTCAGGAAGCCCCTTGTCATACGTTTCAGGCAAGATCGGTTCGTCGACCCACCATGGAAACTAAGGGAACTGTGCGGCCAACACGTGCTCGCCGACGCACCGCAGACAATCGTGACCGTACGAGCAGGAGGCGTTGCATGGCTTCGGACCCAGCTGACCGAGTCGCCTTGATGGCCATCCATCCTCGCCACGCGGAGGCAATTCTCGACGGTCGCAAGACCGTCGAGCTCCGCAAGCGCGGGCTTGCAACCGACGTGCGTACCGTCGTCATCTACGCGACCAGCCCCGTCCAGCGGATCGTCGGCGCGTTCGATGTAGCAGACACCATCCGGGACCTTCCGAAACGGTTGTGGGCTCGCGTTAGAGGCAGCGCGTGCATCGATCAGGCGGAGTTCGACCGCTACTATGACGGTTCCGGCGAAGCCGTCGCGTTCGTCGTCGACAAGCCACGCCGGCTTGCCGCGTGCGCGCTGTCCTCACTGCAGCCATCGCCCGCCGTGCCGCAAAGCTTCGTGTATCTGCCAGGCGAGATGCTGCGGCAATTAGATACAGATCACCGCGAGGCGTGATTGGGGCGCGGGGGCTCATCGGCATCGCCTAAGTCGTCAAACGCAGCAAGCGGGCTCCTGGAGGCAGGCGCACCACGGCATGAGGACGCTGGTCACTCACAAGGCCACGGCAACGCTGCCCTCGTGCCCACGGCGTCGGTCGTCGAGTCGGCACGGGCCGGCATTGCTGGCGCAGAGTCACTATGTTCTCCATGCCGCTCTTCCCTGGCGGACCACGAGGGATGCAAAGGGCGGCCGTCCTGCACGACGATCAGACACGGAAAATGCGAGAGTCGCTGTTGCGCGACCGACCATCTAAACCCGGCTGTCAGCGACGTTTGCCGAGACCAGGGAGGCCCCCGCTGACCGTACGCACGGATCGACCCCAGCCGCGCTCGTAGCTTTCGGGCAGACTCGACGAATGCGATTTTGAACTCTTCACTCTTTTCGGAACGGTCGCGACCCGGCGGCGGGCCACTGCAACGAGCTCAGCGTCCGTGCTGCCTGTCATCTTGAGAAGTCGGGACATGCTGCGAAGGGCGTCGTCGTACCGGCCCAGCGCTTGCGACAGCTGTTCGGCCAATCGTCGGTCCTGATCTTGCTTCGCTGTGCGCTCGTCTGAAGCAGGCAGGCGACGGCCGCTGGACCCGGGGGCGTTCCGCGGAGGGGGCGAAATACGTACGCACAAGGGGCATTGGACGCCGCGGGCGGGCAGGATGGGGCCCGCCCAAGAGACGTCGTCCCAGCCGGCGTCGACACCGCACCACGCGTGCCATCGCCGGGTGGACGCGCTTCCGTCGCACGACTCGGTACGGTGCACCAAGTCATCAGCGTACGCGCGAAACCATAACTGGTGGTCGTCGACCATCGCTGTTCTCACGCCTCCTTGCAGCCGCTTACACGGTCTGTCCGTGATGCTCGCATGTTTTCACGAAATGCCGACACGGCCTGCCGATCCTGCGAAAGCCTCGTCTGAGTGACCGCGCGGCACGGCGGTCCTAGCGCGGAACCTTCAGTCCTCGCCGTGCAGCAAGCTTCGGCGCGACACGTCGATCGGGCGGCTCACGGACACAACCGATCCGAACGCGGCATCCCATTACGTCGAAACCGATGAGGTGCCGATGGGCGGGTGCCGCGACAGGAGCACAGCTCGCCTGGCAGGCGGCCTGCTGCATGCCAAAGTGCTGATCGTCGACGGCATCCGCGGACATCGGTAGCGCCAGCGTCACCAGCCATGCAGCAAGTTCGGTTGCGGCCTCCTGACACGGCTGGTGATGCGCCGGCGACCATCCACTGCTAGCGACGGTCGGTGGGATCGAGAGATTGTCATATACCCCAGGCTGATCCACTTGCACGGTAGTATTTCCGTTCGCCGCTACGTGATCAACCATAGGGAGGGAGACAACCTTGCTGGAGAACCACGGCGAGATAATCGCTGCTATCCACGCGTTGCGCGAGGTGCGTGTCACCTGGCCATCGAAGGAAGACGGTGGTCGTTTGCAATCTCGTCGTTGCGCACCCATGGATTACGGTCTTTCCCGCGTGTCAAAAACTGGTGGAGATAAATACCACTTCTGGGATTTCGAGAGCGATCGAAGCAACCATCCCCTCTCATTGCGGCACGATCAAATCACGATCGTCGAAATTCTCGACACTCTTTTTGATCCAGCAGAGTTTATGCTCAAACCAGATGGAACATTGAAATGGGAGCCAGCGTGGCTCGTGACAAGGGTTACGTGGGGTCGTTTCAACTAAGAAGCTCATGAATCGCGGAGCTATCAAGCCACACGAAGCCTTCATGCCTGAAGTCCGACCGCTGAGGTTCGTGTGCTCGGGTCGCAGCCTCCTGTGTACAGGTGGAGGATACGTCGCCTGGCAACTGCACGAGAAAATGGCTGACGAGCAAGCGGATGCGGCATGGCCTCCCTGATACCGCGTCCGGCCGTGTCGTACGACGGCGACGACGTCCGACCGAGCCGCGCCCGTATGAACGCTTGCGTTACAGTCCTCAGGCTGACAGTGCGATGCGCCGGGAGGATACTTCGGGCGTGGCCCAATGGAGTGCTTTACGGGAGAAGCTCGCATCGGTCGAGTCGTCAGTCACGCTTACGTGGCAAGAGCTAGACATTCTCGTCGGCGGGCTACCCAAGTCCGCCCACCAGCACCGGGCATTCTGGGCAGGTGACCGTCCCGGGTGGTCGGGCTTCAGGACCACCAGCGTCAAGGTGGGTGATGAGGTTACCTTCATCCGCGTGGGAACGGTGACGCGGCAGCGGCCACAACCAGCATCTTCAGCGACGTTACTGCCGACGCGGGTGCTAGCGCCTGAGGATGCTCGACATGGAGCGAATGAAGCCCCGGCCGACATTGTGCTCATCAGTTGTGGCAAGACGAAGGTCAACCATCCGGTGCCCGCGAGAGACCTATACGTGTCGGTGCCGTTCCGAAAGGCGCGCGCGTACGCCGAACGGTCTGGGGCACCATGGTTCATCCTGTCCGCCAAGCACCGCCTCGTAAAACCAGATGAGATTCTCGAGCCATACGACCTTCGGCTGGCCGACACGTCGCGGGCGTACCGCGCCGAATGGGCGGCGATCGTCGTCGAACGCTTGCGGGAGTTCGCCGGCCCGCTAGAGGCCAAGCGGGTCGAGGTTCTCGCTGGCGAGGATTACTTGGCACCGATCCGGAGTCGCCTGCGGGACCGGGGCGCCGTTGTGTTGGAACCGCTGCACGGCCTAACGCAGGGGCGGCGACTCGTGTGGTTCGACAGGCACAGCGTGGAAGGTGCGACTCATGACACTGCACCCGATGTCGCACAACTTATGGAGCAGCTCAGTGACGAAGCCGCCGCGGCGACACCAGCGGAGTTCGTCGCCGCCGGACCGGCAGGGCTACGCTGCCCCGGCGTGTACAGCTGGTGGGTGAGCGCTGAGGGCGCCGCCGACCTGACGAGAGCGCTCGGGCACAAGGTGTGTCCGGGTCTCGTCTACGCGGGCCTCGCGGGAGCGACACGGAGCCGCAGCGGAACCGCGTCGCAGAACACCCTCTGGGGCCGCGTCAAGGGCATGCACCTAGGCGGACCGAGCAAGTTCTCGACGTTTCGCCTCACCTTGGGCTCCGTGCTCGCCGAGGCCGCCGGCCGGGATGGCGTCGACGAGCAGGCGTTGACCGACTGGATGAGGCGGAACCTGCGTGTCGTCGCCGTCCCAGTCGACGACGCGGACAGCTTGGAACGCGTCGAGGGCGAAGTCCTACGAAGGCTGGATCCCCCGCTGAACCTCAGCAAGGTGGCGAAGAACGCGTTGCGGACGCGACTCACAGAGCTCCGGCGACAACACAGCCGCGGCAGGGCTGAGCAGGCGCGTGACCAGCACGGATGCGAAATGTCCGTTCCGGAAAGCGCGGGTTCGCGTTCTGAACCATGATCACGCATGGGCTGTGACCTGGCCCAATCCAGTTCTCTTGCTGCCCTACGAGGGCGGGGCAGCAAGAGGACGGACGAGACGACTCGCGAGCGAGATCCCG
>JBDZVM010000023.1:0-30422 GCA_040255675.1 Actinomycetales bacterium
CCGAAAGCCTCGACGCCGACGGTAATCCGGTCAGGTCTGTCGACTTCGACCTGCTGCGGCAGGAACTCTCGGATCACATCGTCGAAGGACCGCAGGAACGGTACCGCCTCGATTGGCCCGGCAAGCGCGCGGCGCTGTTCTCTGCCAACGCGCCCATCGCGAAGACACTGAGACCGGTACGCGAAGAGTCGGTCGACTTCGATTCTACCCAGAATTTGTTTATCGAGGGTGACAACCTGGACGCTTTGAAGCTGCTGCAGGAGTCGTACCTTGGCAAGGTTAAACTTATTTACATTGACCCGCCTTATAACACGGGAAAAGATTTTGTTTACCGCGACGATTTTGTGAGGACAGCAGCCGAGTACCTTAGCAAGTCGGGTCAGGTGGACGACTATGGTGCAAGGTTAGTCGCAAACTCCGAATCGAACGGCCGCTTCCACTCCGACTGGCTGACGATGATGTACCCGCGCCTCAAGCTAGCTCGGAACCTCCTGGCCGATGACGGAATCATCTTTATCTCGATTGATGACCACGAGGTAAACAATCTCGTCAAGCTCTGTGGCGAGGTATTTGGCGAGGCCAACCACGTAGCTACGTTTGTTTGGAAGAGCAAGAGTGGTGGTGCCAACGATAGCGGTGCTGTCGCTGTCGACCACGAGTACATTGTCTGTTTCGCACGGATTGTCGGGGCCTCGCCGATCGGACTCGATCCCGATGGTGAGGCGACGACGTCGTACAGCCAGCAAGACGACCATGGGCGGTATGCACTGGAACGGCTTGATAAACAGAATCTCCAGTATTCAAGATCGCTCGATTACGAGTTCGTTGGGCCGGATGGCGTCGTTTACAGACTTAGCCATAGGGACCCCGGGCGTCCGAATGCGATATGGCGCTGGTCACGTGAGCGGGTCGAGCGCGAGATGAATCAGCTTGTGTTCAAGGACGGACATGTATACACCAAGAACTACGAGAAGGAGGGAGTGAAGCCGCGTTCATTGTTCGTAGACGAACGTTTCGGGAGAACGCGCACCGGTAGCACGGAGTTGCGGGATCTGATTGCGGGCGGGGTCTTCGACAATCCGAAGCCGACGAAGCTGATCGAAGCCATACTCAATATTGCGACGCGCGAGGATTCCATTGTGCTGGACTTCTTCGCTGGTTCCGGAACGACTTCACATGCGGTGATGAATTTGAACGCGCGCCGAGGAGGCTATCGGAAGTGGATTACAGTGCAACTCCCCGAGGAGACTGCCGACGGCTCTCCTGCATTCGAGGCCGGCTTTGGTTCGATCCCGCAGGTTTCGCGCGAGCGTATCCGACGAGCTGGAATAAAGATCGCGGAGGAAGCGGGCTTGGCGGGTTCCCTTTTAGATACGGGATTTCGCACGCTGAAGATTGACACAACCAGCATGGCGGACGTGTTGCGCACCCCAGACGAGACTGCACAGGAGGCACTTTCGGGATTCGAGGATAGCGTCAAGTCCGGCCGCACGGGAGAAGACTTGTTGTTTCAGGTCTTGCTTGATTGGGGTCTTGAGCTGAGCCTGCCGATCAGTGTGGAACACATCGAGGGACGCGAGGTCTACTTTGTCGACGGAGGTTTGGCGCTCATCGCCTGCTTCGAACCGGAGGTGACCATAGAACTCGTAAAAGCCTTAGCGCTTCGAGCAGCCGAGCAGCCAGAAGGTGGACGCGTCGTGTTCCGCGATTCCGCGTTCGCATCCGATGCGGCTCGCATAAACGCCGAGCAAATCTTTCGCGAGCTTTCGCCCGCAACAGAACTAAAGGCGATCTGATCCGGCATATGTCCGTGATGACAAAAGAACTCACCACCCCCCTCGACCGCCTGATCGCGGGCTGGGACGACGAAGTCGTCGAGTTCAACGAAGCAGGAGACGGCTTTTCGACGTCCGAGATCCGTAAATATATTTCGGCCCTCTTCAGCGAGGCGAACCTGCGTGGCACGAGCTCCGCTCGGCTTGTCTTCGGGGAGAACAACAAGACGCCACACGTTGTCGGCACGGGGTACCGCCCCGAGCTAGGATCCTTGCAGAGCCTCATAGTGCAGATCGCTGAAGGAGCGGAACCTCGACGGGTCTTCTGCAACATTCACGGGGTCGCCGACCTCGACGGTTGCGTCGTCCGTATGGGGGTTCCACCTGCGCCACGTGGCATCCCGATCGCCTGGAACGGCCATTACTACGCGCGCGCCGGCGAAAGCGTGGTGCCGCTTGCGCTCGACAAGCTCGACGAGATTCGCGGCCAAACCCTCGCGCACGACTGGACCGCTGTCGTCGTCCCCGAGGCGACACTCGCCGACCTCGACCAGGTCGCCATCGCGCGCGCTCGCCAGGGATTTGTTGAGCGCCATGGTTCGCGCATCCCGGCAGCCGACATCACCGCTTGGGACGATGCCACCTTCTTAGCTCGCGCGAAACTCACGAGGAATGGCAGCATCACCCGTGCCGCGCTGCTTCTGCTCGGCTCCGACGACTCCCGTCACCTGCTTAACCCGCATCTCGCTCAGCTCACCTGGAACCTGCGGGGCGAAGAGCAGGCTTACGAACACTTCCACCTGCCGTTCCTGCTGACGGCAACAGCACTGTCGAAGCGGATCCGCAACGTCCAGGTGCGGCTGCTTCCCCCAGATGAGCTGATCTACCGCGAAATCAGCAAGTACGACGAGCGCAGCATTTTGGAAGCTATCTACAACTGCATCGCGCATCAGGAGTATCGCGCGAACTCCCGGATCATCGTCACCGAGTACGTCGACCGGCTCGAGTTCATCAGTGTCGGTGAGTTCTACGACGGCGCCCCCGACGAGTACGCGCTGGAGGGCCGTATGCCGCGCGGCTATCGCAACCCGTTCCTGGTCGAGGCGATGACGCAACTGAACCTGATCGATCAGATGGGTTACGGCATCCATCGCATGGTGCAAGACCAGGTGCGGCGGTTCCTGCCGTTGCCCGATTACGACCTCGCGACTCCCGGCGAGGTGAAGCTAACGATCCCCGGAGCGGTGATCGACGAGGCCTACTCACAGCTCCTAATGGTGCGCACTGATCTGCCGTTCGGCGACGTCTTCGCACTTGATCGCGTGCAGAAGAAGCTTCCGATCGCCGACGATGCGGTACAGCGGCTCCGGCGCGCGAAGCTCATCGAGGGCCGGAAACCACACTTACATGTCAGCGCTGCCGTCGCCGCTGCGACTGGGGGCAAGGCCGATTACATCCGGACCCGAGCGCTTGATAACAAACACTACGAGAAGTTGGTCATCGAGTATCTGACGAGTTTTGGCACGGCGAGCCGGGCAGAGATCGATTCCTTCCTGGTGGACAAGCTCAGTGATGCGCTCGACGGCGAAGAGAAGTACCGCCAGGTGAGCCTCCTGCTAACCCGACTCCGGCGTGGTCGGAAGATCGAGAACGTGGGCTCGCGCAAGCTGCCAGTCTGGCGGCTGACGCGATGAGCGCAGAAAAGAATGCAAGACAGATCGGGCCGCAGCTGGGTCCGGCATCGGCCAGCGATGCCTCTGAACTGCGGCGATGCCTTTTCTGCGCGACGACGATGCAGAAGAGATGCAGAAGAAGACCAGGAGACGGCCTCCGATGAAGATCCAGTTTAAGGTTCAGCAGTATCAGACCGAGGCGGTCGACGCCGTCGTCGACGTCTTCGCCGGCCAACCGAAGCACAACGGCGTGTCATATTTGATCGACCCCGGCCGCGGCGGCAAAGCCGGCATGGAGGCGGCCGCCTTCGCCGAGTCGGGCCTGCGAAACGCCGAAATCGCCTTGAGCCCGGCGCAATTATTAGCCAACGTGCGCGAGGTCCAACGCTCGCGCGACCTGCCGCTTTCGCGCGAGTTGACACAAAGCGTGGCGGCGCCCGCGGCGCCCAACCTCGACATTGAGATGGAGACGGGCACCGGCAAGACCTACGTCTACATCAAGACAATCATGGAGCTCCACAAGCGTTACGGCTGGTCGAAGTTCATCGTCGTCGTGCCGTCGATCGCGATCCGCGAAGGTGTTAAGAAATCGTTCGATATCACCGCCGAGCACTTCCAGCAGATCTACGGCACCAAACCTCGCGTGTTCGTCTACAACTCCACCCAGCTTCACGAGGTGCAGCGGTTCAGCTCCGACGCCGGTGTGCAAGTGATGATTATTAACATCCAGGCGTTCAACGCGACCGGCAAAGATCAGCGGCGCATCTACGACGTGCTCGACGACTTTCAATCGCGTAAGCCCATCGACGTGATCAAAGCGAACCGGCCAATCGTCATCATCGACGAGCCGCAGAAAATCGGCGCCGCCAAGTCGCTGAAGGCGCTCGCCGAATTCGAAGCCCTCATGGTGCTGCGGTACTCGGCCACCCACAAAGACGAACACACCAAGGTGCATCGCCTCGATGCCCTCGACGCTTACAACCAGAAACTAGTCAAGAAAATCGCCGTTCGCGGCATCACCGTGAAGGGCCTCGCAGGCTCGACCGCCTACCTCTACCTCGACGCCATCGAAATCGCCAAAGGCGCCAAGCCGCGAGCGCGCGTTGAGATCGAAGTGCAGACGAAGGGCGGGCCCATCAAACGGCAGGTGAAACGCCTCGACGTCGGAGCACACCTACACGATATTTCAGGCGGTATCGAAGCATACAAAGGGTTGTTCGTCACCGAGATCGACGCCAACCGAGACGTCATCGAACTCAGCAACGGGGACGTCGTCGTCGCGGGCCAGCTCGCCGACCGCGACGTCACCGAAGAAACCAAGCGTCGCATTCAGATCCGCGAAGTGATTCGCGCACACCTTGACAAAGAGCGTGAACTCTTCGCGCAAGGCGTCAAAGTGCTCTCGCTGTTCTTCATCGACGAGGTCGCCAAATACCGTGACTACGACCGCGAAGACACACTTGGCGACTACGCCCGAGTATTCGAGGAGGAATACACACGTATCGTTGAAGAGTTCCTTGGCGAGCTGGAGTACGACGACGTGACGGCTTACCACCAATACCTGCGCCGCGACCCAGCTCGGTCAGTGCACCAAGGCTACTTCTCGATCGACAAGAAGACTATGCATCAGGTCGATCCTTCGGTCGTACGTCGCGGGGAGGAAGCCGGGCAATCCACTGACGTCGACGCATACGACCTGATCCTCAAAGACAAGGAGCGCTTGCTGTCGTTCGACGAGCCGGTGCGCTTCATCTTCTCCCACTCCGCCCTGCGCGAAGGCTGGGACAATCCCAACGTGTTTGTCATGGGCATGCTCAAGAAGAGCGACAGCACCATCTCGCGGCGCCAAGAAATCGGGCGAGGTTTGCGCCTTAGCGTCGATCAGCACGGTGAGCGCATGGACAACCCTGCCACGGTGCATCAAATCAACGAGCTGACTGTCGTCACCGACGAGTCGTACACCGACTTCGTTGCCGGGTTACAGAAGGAGCTTGACGCCGCCCTATCGGATCGCCCGCGCAAAGCAAGTGCCGCCTTCTTCACCGGCAAGCCGGTCTTCGACGCCGCGGGAGGCGTCGTCCACGAAATCACTGCCGACCAAGCGAAACAGCTGCAATATTGGCTCACCGTCAACGGGTTCATCGACTACGAGCAGCAGCTCACCGACAAGTGGCGAGACCGGGCAAGCCTGCCAGAGATACCCGCTCTCCCGGCCGGGCTTCAGCCGTACTACTACCAGGTGGCGCAGCTCATCGACTCCCTTGAGCTCGGCGTGCCCGTGCCGGTCGACGACCGCAAGCCGAAGAAGATACCGCTCAACGAAGCCAACTTTGCCAGGCGCGAGTTTCAGGCGCTCTGGTCGCGCATCAACCACAAGGGCGTTTATCAGGTCGAGTTCGATTCCGCTGAACTCGTCGCCAAATGCATTCGAGCGCTCGATGAGCATCTGCAGGTGGCCGCGATGCAGTACGTCGTGCAGATAGGGCGCCAGCGCGAGTCACTCGAGGTCGACGACGTCGCTAACGGCGAGGCGTTCGACGTCGAGCACACAGCCACCCACACTGAGGCAACCACGGCTAGCTCGCAAGTGCCATACGATTTGCTTGGCGAGATCACTGAAAAGACGCAGCTCACGCGGCGAACCGTCGCGGCGATCCTTCGCGGCGTCGCGCCGGCAACATTCGCGAGGTTCCGGCTCAACCCTGAGCAGTTCATCACCGAAGCCGCACGGCTCGTCAACGAGCAGAAAGCCACGGTCATCGTTGAGCACCTCACCTACGACACGGTCGAAGACCGCTTCGAGACGGCGATCTTCACCGAGAACCAGACGAAACAAGACTTCACGCATGCCGGCGCCAAGCTGAAAAAACATATCTATGACTACGTGGTCACCGACTCGAAAAACGAGCGGGCGTTCGTCACCAACCTCGACACTAGCGACGAGGTCGCCGTCTACGCGAAGCTCCCCCGAGGCTTCTTCATCCCGACGCCAATCGGCGACTACAACCCCGACTGGGCGATCGCTTTCACCGAGGGAGCCGTCAAGCACATTTACTTCGTCGCGGAGACAAAGGGCTCCATGTCGACGTTGCAGTTGCGAGGCATCGAAGAGCAGAAGATCGAGTGCGCCCGGAAGTTCTTCGCCGCACTCAGCGAGAAGCAAGATCACGCTGTCAGGTACGACGTGGTGAGCGACTATTCGGAACTCATGCAGATCGTCGCTGGCTAGGCACAGTACGATTTTGAACTGACGATGGACGATGCATACGAACTGATCGTGGTCGGCGGCGGTATCGTCGGCCTCGCTACCGCATGGCAGCTGTCGCGCCGGCACGCCGAACTGCGGCTCGCCCTCGTCGAAGCCGAGCCGCAACTCGGCATGCACCAAACGAGCCATAACTCGGGCGTCGTGCATGCGGGCGTGTACTACAGGGCCGGTTCGCTCAAAGCGACGCTTTGCCGGCGAGGCAAGGAGCTTCTCGAAACGTATTGCGCCGAGCGCGAGATCCCCCTCCTGCGTAACGGCAAGATCGTGGTAGCCACCCGCGACGATGAACTAGACGCGCTTTCGGCGCTGTACGACCGTGCCGCCGCGAACGGCGTCGAGGGAATTCGTCGCCTAACGCCGAGCGAGATTCCGCGCGTGGAGCCGTTGGTGCGTGGCGTCGCCGCGATTCACTCGCCCACAACCGGCGTGGTCGACTTCACGCTGGTAGCCAAGAGCCTCGCGCGTGAGCTCACCGAATCGGGCGTGCACATCCGCACGTCGTGGCGCGTCGACCGTTTCCGCCAGGACGGCAGCCGGGTTTACCTGACGGGGCCCGGCGAAGAAGTCTTGTCGGCGCGGTCCGTTGTCGCGTGCGCCGGCCTGCAAGCCGACCGACTCGCCGGAAACGCCGCCGATGGTGTGCGCATCGTGCCGTTTCGTGGCGGATGGTTCGCCCTCGACAACGAGTTCGCGTCAGGCATCAAAGGAAGTGTGTACCCGGTGCCCGACCCCAGGTTGCCGTTCCTCGGCGTGCACCTGACTCGCCGCATCGACGGCCAGGTTTGGGCCGGCCCCAACGCGTTTCTCGCATTGAGCCGATCCGACTACAAGCGCTGGCGTTTCAGGGCCGCCGACGCGGTGTCGGCGCTCGGTTACCCCGGGCTTTGGGCGTTCGGCGCGAGGCATCTGTCAGCCGCGTATACCGAACTACGTCACGACGTGTCGCGCAAGGCATACGCGAAAGAGCTCGCCCGATACATTCCGGACGTTGGTAAAGAGAACTTGGCACGCGGCCCGATCGGCATCAGAGCGCAAGCAATGACCCGTCGTGGCGAATTGCTCGACGACTTTACGATTCGGCGTGACCAGCGGATACTTCACGTGCTCAATGCGCCTTCGCCCGCGGCGACGTCGTCGCTGGCTATCGGCGACCACCTCGCGGACGTCGTCGACGGAATCGACTAAGTCGTCGTCACGACGTCGGCATGCGCGGGCTGCGCCAGTTCACCGTGATGCTGGCGCCGCCTAGTTGCGAATCAGCGATCGTCCAGTGTCCGTGCGTGCTACGGACGACGGCGTCGGCGATGGCGAGCCCTAAGCCAGCGCCCTCGCCAGAAGATTCCGCCAAGCGGTGGAATCGGTCGAAGAGCCGGGCGCGCTCTTCTCGCGGGATGCCAGGCCCGTCGTCGTCCACCGTCAACGCGACGCGACCGTCGGTCGACGAAACTCGAACCATGATGCGACCAGGCGAAGATGCGTAACGGATCGCGTTGTCGAGCAGTACGCCGATGAGCCGGTCGATCCATTCCGGCGGAGCCGCGATGAGCGAGGGTTCGCCGGCAGGAGTCGAGAGGTCGAGCTTGACATCCCGGGCGCGCAAGACGGCGTCGAACCGGTCAGCGCACAGTTGCGCGATCGTGGCTACGTCGACGAACTCGGCGTGCGGCGGCGGAGGTTCGGAATCGAATCGGGCCAACCACAGCAAATCTTCGACGATTCTGCGCAGCCGATGCGTTTCCCCTGAAATTCGTTCTAGTGATTGCCGATAGCCTTCGGCGCTGCGATTCGCGTTGAGCGCGAGGCCGACTTCCGCCTCGATCACGGTAAGCGGCGTGCGTAGCTCGTGTGACGCGTCACCCGTGAATTCGAGCTGTTTCACGCGGGCTTGCTCGATCGGCTTCGACGCTTGGCGGCCGATGAGAAAGGCGCTGCCGAAAACGCCCGCGACGACGAGCGGTGAAACGAGAAGCGCGTCGACCAGAATCAGGTTCTTTACGTGGTGTTCTTGCGCGAGGCTTTCGGCCGCGACCAGCCGCGAACCGTCGTCCAGTGTCAAAGCATCGACCCTAAAGCCGCTGCCGCCAAAGGATTCTGCACGAGGGAATCGAACATCTCCGCGTAACAGTGGCGGCGGCAGCGGCGGTGCACCGGAACTGCTCCCCGCAAGCGCGCCGGCCGAGGAAATGTGCCAAAGGTAAATGGGGGCGTCGTCCTCGTCACCGTCACGAGGATGCGCTGCCGACAACGTCGACAGGCTCTGCTGCGACACCGCGTCATGAAGTTGCGCGCTGAGCCGCGCATCGGTTTCGGAGACAAGACGATGCGAGACGAGAAGCAAGATGCCAGCCACGATCACGACGTAAAGGGCGACGGCCGCGCCGGTCGCGACGATCGCTACCCGAAATGCCGGGCCCAGCCGATGCTTCACGACGGTGTGATCCGATAGCCGACGCCGCGCACAGTCTCGACCTGCGCATGGGCGCCCGCCAATTTGGCACGAAGCCGCGCGAGATGGACGTCGATCGTGTTCGAGCTGATGCCGTAAGCCTCCGACGGCCACGCGTGAATCGCGATCGACTGGCGCGTGACGACGGCCGGCGTGCGTCGTAGCAGCAGTTCAAGAATTGCCCGCTCGGTGGCGGTGAGGACGACGGGCCGGTCGCCAACCGTCGTCTCGTACGACGCCGGGTCGAGCACGACGTCACCGCAACGCAACAGCGGATCGCGACTCGTCAAACGTCGACGCTGCAACGCGCGCAAACGCGCCAGCAGCTCGCTGAAATCGAACGGTTTCACTAGATAATCGTCGGCGCCCTGGTCGAGGCCGGCGACCCGATCGGCCGAGCGGTCGAGCGCCGTCAACATGAGCACCGGCGCGGATCCGCCGCGTGCGCGAAATTTCGCGAGCGCCTGAAAGCCGCTCAGTTTCGGCATTCTCCAGTCGAGCACCACAACCGCGTAGTCGTACGTGGAAAGGTAAGCCAGGGCAGTCTCACCGTCGCCGACCGCGTCGACGACGTAGCCGTTTTCTCGTAGCCCGCGGACGAGTACTTCGCGAAGCGCCGCGTCGTCCTCGGCGATCAACAATCGCACGCAAGACCCCTCCCGTGCACACCCTACAAAGAGCTGGCCCGAAAAGAGGCCGGACGGCAAGCCGGGCGCTCGTGCTCGTGAAGCGTCAGGTCGCGTAGAGCTGGCCGTCGGGCTGCTCGCTAATCGCAATCTTGCGCAAACCCGTTCGCGCCGGCCCGATCTCGACCGCGCCGCTGTCCGCGTTGAAGCGCGAGCCGTGGCACGGGCAATACAAGACGTTACGGTCGTAACTGACCGTGCAGCCGGCGTGCGGGCACACGGCGTCGAACGCGACGAAAACACCGCGCTTCGGCTGGACGACGATCGCCGGGTCGCCCGACGCCGGGTCTTGAAACATCGCGGCTCCGTTGACCGGCACCGCCGACGCCGGACCGATCTTCGTGCCGGACGGCGCGGTAGTGGACGAGGACGGCGGGGATGGCGAAGCGGGCGACGGGGACGACGACCCGTCTGACGACGGCGACGCCGATCCACCGGGCGACGATGCCGCCCCTCCCAACGTCGGAGCCGCGGTCGCGCTCGACGGCGTGTGAAGCATCCGGCCGATACCCGCGATCACGCCGGTGCCGATCAGTGTGGCGACGCCGAGTCCGGCCGCGAGGGCTGTCACGAGCCGACGGCGTTCGACGTCTGGGCCTTCGAACGGCCGGCCGACCACGCGACGCGGATTCGACGCGACGCGGCGCACGTAGGCGTCGAGCGAATACGGGCCGCCGCCCGCGATGACGAACGGCAGCCAAGCGAAGACGAACACGATGTCTGACCCGGTGTAGTACGGGTTCGTGTGAAAACTCACCGCCAGGAAAAGCGAAAACGAGAGCAGCAGGCCGCCCGCCGCGGCGATCCGCGTCAGCAGCCCGGCCAAAATCCCTACACCGAAGGCGATTTCACCGAACGCGATGAGTATCCCGATGGCGGTGGCGTGCGGGCTGAGCGTCGTGAGCATTCCGCCGATCGGGCTATGGTGCGCGGCACCGCGCAGTTGCGCCTGAATCGACGACGAGCTGCTCGCGGAGAAAAACGAAGGGTTCGCGAGCTTTTGCAGGCCCGCGAAGCAGAAGGTGACGCCCAGGAAGATTCTCAGCGGAAGTAGCGCCATGGCCGGGCCCGCGCTCCATGCTGGTTGCGAAGGCGTCGTCCTGGCGATGGTTTCGGGCGCGCGCCTACTGGCCATTGGTTCGTGGCCCTCCTGACAGCAGTTTCGTCGCCTGTAGCATGCACCCGCGAACCTTGCAATTTCGTGACGGCGGCGCAACTTCATGTATTTCTAAGATTTCGGCCATAGCTTCGACGCGGTGAGTGATCCTGTGGCCGTGCGCGAGAGAGTCGGGCCGGCGGTAACCGGCAATGTCGAGGGCAACGCCAGGTTGACCGCCTCGCTGGCCGTCGTGCTGCTCGTCACACTTGCCGTCGAGGGCGTCACGCTGCTCTCATTGCGGTCGCTCATCAGCGTTCACGTGTTCGTAGGTTTCGCTCTTATCCCGCCCGTGGCGTTGAAGATGGCCAGCACGGTCTATCGATTCGCTCGTTATTACACCGGCCATCGCGGATATCGCGGGAAAGGTCCGCCGCCGGTGTTGCTGCGGCTGCTCGGACCGATCGTCATACTCACCACCGTGCTCCTCCTCGGCACCGGAGTCGCGTTAGGCACGGTCGGCGCGGGCAGTCGCGAAACCTTGCTGTATTGGCACAAAGCCAGTTTCGTCGTATGGTTCGCGGCGATGACTGTGCACGTTCTCGGACACCTCGTCGACGGCCTCCGGCTGGGAGTGCGCGATTGGCGCGGCCCCAGCACACTCGGAGCTCTCGCCTTACGCGGCCGCCTTGCCAGGCAATGCGTCGTCGCCATCGCCATCGTGGCCGGCATCGCGGTAGGTATATGGGGCCTCGACAGCCTCGGGCCGTGGCCCGTGCACGCGTAGCTGCCAGCGCGATCAGGTAGCCGCTCTGCGACCAGCTCGAAGCGCGAAAGCATCGAGAGCGTCGATAACTTCGCGGGCTTGCCACATCCGGTTGCGCCCGAAGCCCGTGAACTCGCTGAGGACCCCTGCCTCGACCAGCGGACGGACGGGGCGTTGGGCGTTGTCAGCTCGGATACTCAACCCGGATGCGATCGTTCTGGCGTCAACTACAGGTTGGCGCAGAACGAGGTCGACAAGACGCCATGCGACGGAGTCGCGACGTTGCTTGATTCTGCTTTCCCAGCCCTGGCGGATTCGACGAAGGTCGGCGACGAGATGCCGCGCGTTGGCAATGGCGGAAGAAGATGCATGCGCCAACATTTCGACGATCGGCGAGGGATTGCCCTCGCGGTACGCGGTGAGAGTGTCGAAGTATCGGCGAGTGTCGGTGAGCAAGCCGGCCGAGACGGGGACGGTGATGTTTTCGGTGATTCCGCGTCGGCGAAGTATCGAATGCACGAGTGCTCTACCCGTACGCCCGTTGCCATCGGGGAACGGGTGGATGGTTTCGAACTGCGCATGCGCTACAGCGGCTTGGACGAGTGTCGGCACGTCGGTGCGCACCGCGAAGTCGACGAGATCACCCATGAGCCGTGGAACTCGTTCGTGGCGAGGCGGGATAAACATGGCCTCGTGCGGGCCAATTGCGGTACCACCGATCCAGACTTGCTCGGCGCGCCATTTGCCGGCAATCTCGGGATCGTGCCGCGCAACGAGTGCTTCGTGCATGCGCAAGATGGCCTGTGAGTCGAGACGATCGGCCAACGCGAGCGCGGCTTTCATTGCGTCGACGTTGCCCACGATCTCGGTGGCGTTGCGCTTTTCGGCACTGCCGAGTTCGGCTAACGCGATCGCTTTGGCGCCAGAGCTCAAGTTCTCGATCTGAGAACTCGCCGCGGATTCTGACCGGAGAAAGATGCTGGAGAACGGTATGACCTCGTGGCCGAACTCGTTATCGAATCGTGCGATCTCAACCGTCGCTTCATCGGCGAGCGCCGCGACCTCGGCTGTTATGGGCGGGCGCAGGTGCCCGACAAGGGGGACGACGGCGGCTCGGTAGGGTTGCAGATACCGATTGCGCTGCGCTTGCGTGAGTAAATCGCGAGAAATCTTCGGAGCCCACTCGCATGTTTCGTAGTCGATCTTCGGCCATCGGCCAGTTTCGGGCCGGGGAGAGGCAGGCTCGGCCCGAGGCACGTTCCGTGAATGTGACGGCATGGAGAAAGCATACCGTCAGTTAGGGCGGATCTGACGGTATAACGGTGTCGGACCGTCAGCATCGGATAGCCCGCCACCTTGCCGTGATGAGAATCTGACCTCGCACGGGCTTGTCGCCGCGAAGTGCGCCGTTCCAACATCGCAGACATGGTGAGCGAACAAAAGCATCGAGTCGTGGTGATCGGTTCGGGCTTCGGCGGGTTGTTCGCCACCCGGCGCCTGGGTAAAGTCCCGGTCGAGATCACCCTGATCGACCGGACGACGCACCACCTGTTCCAGCCGCTGCTGTACCAAGTGGCGACCGGCATCCTGTCCGAAGGCGACGTCGCGCCCGCCGTGCGTGACGTCGTGCGCAGGCAGCGCAACGTGCGCGTTCTGCTGGGCGAGGTCACCGACATCGATCTCGGTGCGCGCACCGTGACGTCGACGGCACTTGGGCGAGGCACCGTCGTGCCCTACGACAGCCTGATCGTCGCAACGGGATCCGCGCAGTCGTACTTCGGCCACGACGAATTCGCCGTTCACGCGCCCGGGCTGAAGTCGATCGACAACGCGCTCGAGGTGCGCGGCCGAATCTTCGGTGCCTTCGAGATGGCCGAGCTCGAACCTGATGCGCGGCGTCGCGAAGCGTGGCTTACCTTCGCGCTTGTCGGCGCCGGCGCTACCGGTGTCGAAATGGCGGGGCAAATCGCGGAACTATCGAGGCAAAGTCTTCGCGGTAGTTATCGGGCTATCGATACCGCGCAAGCACGAATTCTCTTGCTCGACGGAGCACCACGAATACTGCCGGCTTTCGACGAGCGGCTTTCGGAGCGCGCCGCCCACCATTTGCGAAAGTTTGGCGTTGAAATCCAGACCAACGCGATGGTTGTCGGCGTCGACGCCGACGGCATCGAGATTCAAGGCCCGGACGGCGGACGCCGCCGCATCGCGGCCATGACGAAGATTTGGACGGCGGGCGTGGAGGCGTCGCCGCTCGGCGCGTTGCTGGCCAAGCAAAGCGGCGCGGAGTTGACGCGCCACGGCCAAGTGAAAGTGCGGCCGGATTGCACGCTACCCGGGCATCCCGAGATTTTCGTCGTCGGCGATTTGATGGCACTCGATTCGCTGCCCGGGCTCGCCGAAGTCGCCATCCAGTCGGGATTGCACGCGGCGTCAGTGATCCGTCACCGGCTTGAAGGCGAGACGGCGACGCGGCGGTTTCGCTACATCGATCTGGGCGACCTAGCGGCCATCACCCGGTTCTACGCGGTCGGCCAGCGGGGTCGCGTGGTGGTGTGGGGCTGGCCAGGTTGGCTGTTGTGGCTCGTCGTCCACCTCGTTTTCCTTACAGGATTCAAGAATCGAGCCGCCGCTTTGTTTTCGTGGATCGTTACCTTCTTCGGACGGTCACGCTACGAGCGCACGATTACCTGGCAGCAGATCGTCGCACGACGGGCGCTCGAAGCCGCCGACCGCGCACGTGTTCCGCATTAGGGTCGCGCTCGCTGTGCTCGTGGCGGCGGCCGTTGCCCAAGCATGTACGTCGACGCCGACGCCGAAACCAACCCCGCGTCGCGGCTCCCCGGCACCGAGCCGCGTCGACGTCGTGCTCCCGTCGGTTTCCTCAGTGATATCGGCATTTCCGCCGTCCCCCAACGCTGGCGAACCCGGTGCGCTGGCGCCGGGTTCCGAGCCGTCGGCATTGCCCGCGCCCGTCCTCATCGCCGACCGCGACAACAACCGTCTCGTCGTCGTCGACCCGAACGGACGCGTGGTGTGGCAATGGCCGCGCCCTGGCGATCTCGCGCCCGGGCAGACGTTTCGCGTGCCAGACGATGCCTTTTTCACGCCCGACGGCAAGCGCATCATCGTGACGCAAGAAGACGACTTCGTCGTCACCGAAATCGATATCGCGAGCCGCAAGATTGCCTGGCGTTACGGCATTCCGGGTGCGCATGGCTCCACACCCGGGCTGTTGTGGAACCCGGACGACGCGATGATGCTGGCTGATGGGAACGTCATCCTCGCTGACATCAAGAACTGCCGTTTGATCGAACTGCAACCGGGTGCCGGCGCGCCGGTGTGGCAGCTGGGCCGACCAGGCGCCTGCCGGCACGCTCCCCCGGCGACGTTCGGCAGCCCCAACGGCGCGTTCGCCTTGCGCGACGGACACATCCTGGTGACCGAAATAAACGGCTCGTGGGTCGACGAAATCGACCTCGCCGGGCATGTCTACTGGACGGCGCATCTGCCAGCTGTCGCTTACCCGTCAGACAGCAACCAGTACAAACCCGGCGAGTACGTGACGGCCGATTACTCGTCGCCGGGCCAGGTTGTCGTCTTTGACTCGAGCGGAAAGGTCTTGTGGCGCTGGGATTCGGCGTCCGGAAACGATCGACTCGACCACCCGTCGCTCGCGCACGGGCTCGCGAACGGCGACATCGTTTTGAACGACGACCGCAACCACCGAGTCGTCGTGATCGACCCGCGCGCCGATCGGATTGTCTGGCAGTACGGGCACACCGGCGTGCCGGGTAAAGGGCCCGGCTACCTCGACAATCCTGACGGTCTCGATCTCGTGCCGCCGTCGTCGTACGCCGACATGGCCGGTTTAGCGAAATAGGAGTCGTCGCCGCGTGCAGGGGGACGATTGACCCTAGCGCACTCGCACGCGGGTTCGCGAGAATCGATTTTTCAAGGCGAAGGAGGGCGCTGTGCAAGAGTTCGTCGAGAAACTGCTGACATTGAACGATGTGCCGGTCGTGACGATTACGGTGGCACTCGATCCGCGCTTCCCGGGTAACGACGCCGATCGAATTCGGGTGCGTAATCTCATGTCCGAAGCCAAAGACCGCGTGTCGGCGATGGGTGATCGGTCGCAGGCGCGCCAGATCTTACGCAAGCTCGACGAACTGGCCGCCGACATCGACCTTAGCGGTGGCGCTCACGGACTCGTTGTTGTCGCTACGGCAACGTACGGAGAAACGCGGCTCGTGCCGTTTCCCGTGCAAGACGGCGTTTCGATAGGCCGGACGCCGACGACGCGCTATCTCGTGCAGGGGCTGCGGCGCAGTCCGCGCTATCGAATTCTCGTGATCTCTGATCGGGCAACGCGATTGTTCGACGCGTCACGCGACGTCGCGGTCGAAATTTTCGACGGCTTCCCGATGGCGGCGTCGATCGTGCCGCGTGATCGCCGCGCCACGAACGGACGTTTCGCGCTTCCACCAGGCCGCGACGACAAGGAGCTTTGGCGAAACTTCTACCGCGACGTCGACGCCGCGCTCACCAGGGCGAGTCGCGGTGACGAGTTGCCGATCGTGCTCGTTGGTGTGCGGCATTCGCTCCAAATGTTCCTTGAGGTGAGCGCGCATCGTCGGCACGTTGTCGGCGACGTCGAAGGGGCGCACGATCAACTCAGTGCTAACGCGCTCGCGACGTTGGTGTGGCCGCGGATGCGCGACGAACTCAAACGTGAGCGCGCGCGGGCGATCGAAGAGCTGTCGAACGCTGTCGCGACGGGCGCCGCGGTGACGGGCATCGACGAGGTTTGGAAGCTCGGGCGTGCCGGTCGCGGCCGCCTGCTCGTCGTCGAGGAAAGCTATCGCGCCGAGCCGTCGGTGGAGGTCGACGGCCGGCTTGAACGCGCCAACGCAGCCAATGCAACGGGCGGTGACGCGACGGGCGCTCACGCGACGAGTCCTGACGTCATTTCAGACCCAGTCGATGAAATCGTCGAGCACGTCGTGCGAGCCGGCGGGCGCGTCGAATTCGTCGCCGACGACGCGATCGACGACGTGGGCCGCATCGGCTTGCTCTTGCGCTGACGCTAGTGAGCCGGCGAGGTAACTGGCTCTCGTGTTGTGTCAGTTGCCAGGCGCAACGAGATTGCCGCCGCGACGGCGGCGACCGGAAGGCCGAGCACGATTTTCACGACTGCAAGGGCGGACGGCGGCGCGTCGAAGAGGTAGCAGCCGCCCATCACGGCGAAGCGCAACGCGAAGACGATCGACCACACGACCGTGAGCGCCCCGGCGATCCGCCGCAGTTCGGGGTCGCCACGCCAGCCCGTGAAGCGCGGCCACACCGGTGCCAGCAGGTATCCGACCGCGGGCCGCCGCGCGAACAACGATCCGAAACCGCCGACCGCCAACGCGCCGTTCAGCAAGATTCCGGGAAGGAAGAACGCTTTCGGCTCACCTGTGACGAGCGCCAACAGCACCGCGAACACGACGGCCAACGACCCGCCGAGAGCGGCTACCGGACGACGGCGAGCCGCGAAAACACCGACGACCAGCGCGCACGAGATGCCCGCGATCGCCGCGATCCGCAAGTTGGCGACCGCGCCCCCCGCGTACGCGATCGTGGGCAACGCGGCGACGACCGCGTCGCCGCGCGACGTCCGCAAGATTGCGACGTCGGCCAGCGGGGAGGAGTCGTGAAGCGACGGCATGTCACGACGGTACGCGATCCGAGGCGTCGTCCGAGAAGATCTGAGCAACCTTTCGCCGCGAGATCGCGTCTCTTGCAGCGCGGCTGACCAACGGCCACAACCGACGGCGAAGGGAACCTCGACGTGAACGAGCAAAGTCGCGAAGCCTTCAAGGGCTACGTAGCGGCGCGCTCCGCCGCGCTGCTGCGCACTGCGTACATGCTCACGGGCAACAGGGCGGACGCCGAAGATCTGGTGCAGACCGCGCTGGCGAAAACCTATCTCGCGTGGGATTCGATCAGAGAACGCGAGTCGGTCGACGCGTACGTTCGGCGCATCATGATTAACACCCGAACGTCGTGGTGGCGCCGTCGTCGGCACGCCGTCGAGATCGTAACCGACGAGGTTCCTGAATCTGGACATCGTCGCGACGCCACCGACGATGTCGTGTTGCACGACGTGTTGTGGACGGCGATTTCTAACCTGCCGACCAAGCAACGCGCGATCGTGGTTTTGCGTTACTACGAAGACCTTTCCGAAGCGGAAACCGCCGAAATCATGGGCGTCACGGTCGGCACGGTTAAATCGACCACCGCTCGCGCACTCGCGAAATTGCGTGACAGCAGCGGCTTGCGGGACGACGACGACATCGGCCCTCGACACCGCCGCACCGACAACGTCAGACCGCTTCGGCGCGACGGCAGCCGGCGTATGAACACCTCCCTTCCCGACTTTCCGAACGACGCCGCTTCGATGCTTGGGGTGACCTCATGACTCGCACGGAAGACGAAGTTCGCGCGACGTTGCGAAACCGCGCGGAGCGGCTTTCCCAGCCGATTGACGTGTTCGCCGGCGTGGAAGCCCGCGCCAAGCGGATGCACCGCAATCGGGTCGCCGCCGCCGTCGGCAGTGCGGTCGCCGCGGTCATCGCGGTCGCCGTTGTCGTGCCCACGCTCGTCGTCGGTGGATCCGCGCATAAGAAGCCTGTTCTAGGGCCCACGCCGTCCAACGCGGCGACACAGCCCGCGCAGCCCACGCCAACGCCTACCACGCCGTCCGGCCAAGCGACGCCGCCACCCACTCCGGCTGGACCGACGATCGATCCCGCGCACCTGTGGGCGTACCGCGGCGATCCTTCCGTCGGGACGGGCGCCACGCTCGCCGCGTTTCAAACCGCGTGGGCGGCGAAGCACCCCGGAGGCACGCTGTACCCGCTGTGGGGTGAGATCTACGAGCCGTCGGCTCAGCCTGAGTTGATATTCGTGGCGCAAACGTCGGATGGCTCGCGCTGGGGCATGGCAATGAAGACGCAAAGCGGCGCCGATTTCGTCGTCGACAAGCCGTTCGGCGCAGGGACGACAGTGTTGCTCGTCGCCGCGCCGGGTGACGAGGTGCCTCGGTTGCTCGCCGTCGCCGCGCCTGACGTGAAGTCGATCCAATACGCGCCGGACGGCGTGAACTACGGCGACATGTACCTGCTCGCGCCCGGTGTCGCCGTCTCGCCGCTCGAGGGTGACTCGGCCAAAGACGCGGTGCGGGTGATTGGGCCCGACGCTACGACCTTGTTCGACGGGCCAGCGCCTGACGCCCGCGTCGGCGGCTGACCGGGCTACGTCAGACGGGGGAGATCCGACATATGCTCATGCGGTGTCACTTCGGATTTGGGGTGTTGAGGGTTTCGGCGAGGTCGTCGCGGGCGACGACCTCGCCGCGCTCATCGCGGTCGCCGAACCGCGATTGCGTGACGGCGACATCGTCGTCGTCACCAGCAAGGTCGTGAGCAAAGCCGAAGGGCGCCTGGTGCCCGGCGATCGCGAAGCCGCGATCGATTCGGAGACGGTTCGCGTGGTCGCGCGACGCGGAAAGACCCGCATCGTCGAAACAAAGCACGGCTTCGTGATGGCCGCCGCCGGCGTCGATTCGAGCAACGTGCCGCCAGGCACGGTCGCGCTGCTGCCCGAAGACCCTGACGCGTCGGCAAAAAAGATTCGCGAAGGCCTACGCCGCCAACTCGACGTCGACGTCGCCGTCGTCGTCACCGACACGATGGGCAGACCATGGCGCAACGGTCTCGTCGACGTCGCGATCGGTGCCGCCGGCATCGCCGTCCTCGACGACTATCGAGGAAAGGTCGATGCGTATGGGCGAAACCTCGAAGTAACCGTGACCGCGATCGCCGACGAAATAGCGGCGACGGCAGAACTGGTGAAGTCGAAACTCGCCGGTGTTCCGGTCGCGGTCGTGCGTGGGCTGGCGTTTTCGCCTGATACGCAAGGCATCGGCGCGAGAGCGCTTGTGCGACCGGCCGAGGAAGACATGTTTCGCCTCGGTACCGCCGAAGCCAAGCGGCAAGCCGTGTTCGACCGGCGCACGGTGCGTAACTTCAGCGGCGAACCGGTCGACCGAGCGGTCGTCGAACGGGCAATTGCCGCCGCGGTAACGGCACCCGCGCCTCATCACACGACCCCGTGGCGATTCGTCGTTGTCGAAGAGCGCGCCAAGCAACTGCTCGACGAACTGCTCGCGGCCTGGATCACCGACCTGCGTGGCGACGGTTTCACTGACGAACAGATTGCCAAACGTACCAAGCGCGGTGATGTCTTGCGTGACGCGCCGCTTTTCGTCGTCCCGTGTCTTGTGACTTCTGGCGCGCACGCGTATCCCGACGCGAGACGTGCTGCCGCCGAGCGTGAGATGTTCGTCGTGTCGATGGGAGCCGGTGTCGAGAACTTTTTGATCGCGCTGGCCGCGGAAGGCCTTGGCAGCGCGTGGGTTTCGAGCACGATGTTTCGTCGCGACGTAACGCGTTCGGTGCTCGACGTGCCGGCCGACTGGGATCCGATGGGTGCGGTCGCGATCGGCTATGCGGCACAGCAACCACCGAAACGGCCACCGCGCCCGGTCGACGCGTTCGTCGTCTACCGCTGAGTAGGTTCGCTCAAGCCGGTCAGCGCGATTCCCGAGCGAACTCGGTATTTCTTGTTCACGCTGATGAGAACGGCGGTGAGCGGCTCGAGAACGCGCGCCAATCGCAAGGCTCCCGCATCGACACCACGGCCGGCGGTGACGTCATGAACCAGCTCGACAACGGTGGCTTTGGCGTCGGCGTCGTCACCGCACACGAGCACGTCTTCGTCGGCGAGATGCGGGCTGTCGTTCCACAAATTCGGCGCGGACAGATGGTGGAACGCGCCGACCACGCGGGCGTTCGGCGCGAAACGAGCGGCTTCTTCGGCCGCGCTGCCGTCGGGAGTCTGCAACCCGTAAGGCCCGCGTTTGTCGAAGCCGAGCGGATTTACGCAGCTGACCAAAATCTTTCCCGAAAGCGCATCGGCGAGAGATTGGATGAGCTCGGCATGGCCTTCGTACGGTACCGCGACGATGACGAGCTCAGTGCCGACGGCGGCTTCGTCGTTGGTAAGGCCTCGCACTGAAGCGCCTTCGATCCGGGAGCCGATCTCAGCGGCCGTTTGCTCGGCGCGTTCACGGGAACGCGAGCCGACGACGACCCGGTGGCCGCGCGACGCTAACCGATAACCCAGACCCTTGCCTTGCGGACCGGTGCCGCCGATGATGCCGATGCGTTGTGGCTCCATCACAACCTTCGAAGTCTCAAGCCAGCAATGACAGGTGACGCCGAGCGGCGGCGTGTCGTTCGTCGCTCACCGTGCCATAGGTGGTCGTTCGTTGACGCGGACGACGCCCCACCTCGAGCACCATCTTTTCGAGTTCTTCGACCGACTTTCGCGAGCCGTATAAAGACCCGGCCATCCGGCTGATGGTTTCTTCCATCAACGTGCCGCCCAGATCGTCGACACCACCGGCCAGTACGCGCTGGCAAAGCTCCGGCCCCAGTTTGACCCACGAGCATTGAATGTGGTCGATCAACCCATGCAGCATGAGCCGCGCGACGGCGTGAACCGCGCGGTTGTCGCGCACCGTCGGGCCGGGCCGCGCGACGCCCGCGAGATAGATCGGGGCGTTGGTGTGCACGAATGGCAGCGCGACGAATTCGGTGAAGCCGCCGGTCTCTTGCTGGATGTTTCGTAGCACGCGTAAGTGCGCGACCCAATGATGCGGCTGGTCGACGTGGCCGTACATCATCGTGCTGGTGGTCGGAATGCCCAGGCGGTGCGCCGTCGTGATGACTTCGATCCACGTCGCGGCCGGCAGCTTTCCTTTGGTGAGTATCCAGCGAATCTCGTCGTCAAGAATCTCGGCGGCGGTACCCGGCAGCGAATCGACGCCCGCCTCGCGAACCGATGTCAGAAACTCCGCGATGGAAACCGCCATGCGCGACGCGCCGTTGACGACTTCCATCGGGCTATAGGCATGCAAATGCAGCCCCGGCGCGGCAGTCTTCACCGCCCGCGCCAATTGCTGGTAGGCGTCGGCCGGAAGGGCGGGGTCGATGCCACCCTGCATGCAAATCTCGGTGGCACCGACGTCCCACGCCTCTCTCGCGCGCGCGGCCACGTCTTCGAGCGACAGCGAATACGCGTCGGCGTCGTTGCGGCGTTGCGCGAAAGCGCAGAATCTGCAGCCGGTGTAGCAAACGTTGGTGAAGTTGATGTTGCGGTTGACGACGTAGGTGACGTCGTCGCCGACCGTGTCACGCCGGACGTCGTCGGCAAGCGCGCACACGGCGTCGAGATCAGCACCGTCGGCGCACATCAGTGCCAGCGCTTGCGCATCGGTCAAGGCAGCGGGATTGTCTCGGGCCACCCGCAACGCGGCGGCGACGTCGGTGTCGGCAAGATGTAACGCCGCTGGCACCTGCTCTTTCAAGGCGTTCCAGTCGCCGTAGACCTCGTCGAAGTCGCCCCGCCTGTCGGTCGTGCGACCGACCGAGTCGATGCTTTCGTGCAAGTCGGTGCGGCCGGTTCCTCTGCCGCTTGCCCGCAGGCCGTCGTCCGGCTCCTGCCATGGGGCGCCGAGCGGTAATACGTCGGCGGCCAGCCCGTCGTCGGCGGCCAACGCCTTGACGTGCGGGTGAAGTCGCGGATCGAGCCAAGGTTCGCGAAGGTAAGGCGCATGGATCGTGAGCCGTTCGCGCAAGGTGAAGCCGGCCTCGGCACTGACGCGAGCCAACGCGTCGATGTTCGGCCACGGCCGTTCAGGATTTACGTGGTCGGCCGTGAGGGGCGAGACACCGCCGAAATCGTCGGCACCGGCCGCGAGCAGCGCCGATACCTCGTTGAGGTCGACCAAATTCGGCGGCACCTGCACCCGCATGCGCGGCCCGAGCAGAATACGTGAAACCGCTACGGTGGCCCGAAAATCGTCGAAGTCGGCGTCAGGCATCGATCGCATCGCGGTGTCGGGCTTGGCGCGGAAGTTTTGCACGATCACTTCTTGCACGTGGCCGTGCCGGCGATGCGCGGCGCGGATCGCCAGCACCGTCTCTACTCGATCGCGAGGCGATTCGCCGATGCCGACCAGCAACCCCGTAGTAAACGGGATCGCGAGCCGCCCGGCGTCTTCGAGCACACGTAGCCGCACCGCCGGTTCTTTGTCGGGGCTTCCGGCATGCGCGGCAAGCTCGGCTGTGCTTTCGAGCATCATCCCCATGGACGGCGCGACGGGCTTGAGCCGCTGCAGTTCGGTCCAGCTCATGACACCGGGGTTGAGGTGCGGCAGCAGACCGGTTTCTTCGAGCACCGCGATGGCGCACGCGCGCAGATAGGCGAGCGTGCTGTCGTAGCCGGCTTCTTCGAGCCAAACTCGAGCTTGGGTCCACCGCGCCTCGGGCCGATCACCGAGCGTGAAAAGGGCTTCCTTGCAACCTAATTGCGCGCCGCGCCGCGCGATGTCGAGCACCTCGTCGAGGCGAAGAAACGGTGCGGTCAGGTCTCCCGGCACGGTGGCGAACGTGCAGTAGTGGCACCGGTCTCGGCATAAACGAGTGAGGGGAATGAATACCTTGCGGCTGTAGGTAACGACGCGCGAACGGCCGTCGGCAAGTGCGCCTTGGTCGCGAATGCGCGCCGCCGTGTCGCACAACGCGTCGAGGTCGTTGCCTCTCGCGCCGATCAAGGCGGCCGCTTCGTCGACGGCGAGGGATTTCCCGGACGACGCCCGGGCGAGCGCACGCCGGATCTCATGTGCCGAAGGCGCCGAGTGCGTCGGTGGTTGCATGCAGATCACCGCCCCTATGCGCGCGGCCCTGTGGCGGTCCGCCGTCCGTCAACCGCGACGATATCCCTCGACGCCGCGCCGCGATCTACCGGTGGGTCGGTGGTGTAGTGTCCGCCGGACAGCCGAACCGCAGCCGAACAGGCAGCTGGGTGAGCATCAGAGACTGGTGGTCATGCACGTAGCGATCGTCGTCACCGTTTTCGTGCTCATCTTCTTGGGCGAGCTGCCCGACAAGAGCATGTTCGCGACCCTCGTGCTGGCGCTACGCGGCCACAAGGCCGCGGTCTGGGCGGGAGCGGCGGCCGGCTTCTTGGTGCACGTCTCGATCGCCGTGACGGCAGGTGGTTTGATCGCGCTCGCTCCGCACGCGGTAGTGGCGTCACTGGCGGCTGTGCTGTTCCTGGGCGGCGCGTGGTACGTCTTGCGCCATGAGGAAGAAGACGATGCCGAGGAAGCCGTCGGCGTCGTCGATATCGTCGGACGCCGACGCATGTTCGGCACCGCGTTCCTTGTGGTGTTCGTCACCGAGTGGGGAGACCTTACGCAGATTCTGACGGCGAACTTGGCGGCGCGTTACAACGCGCCCATCCAGGTGGGCCTCGCTGCTCTTGCCGCGTTGTGGTTGGTGGCCGGCCTCGCCGTGTTGGCAAGTCGGCTGCTGCAGAAGTTGCCGATCACCGGAGTCAAGCGGGCGAGCGCCAGCATCATGGTCGTTCTCGCGGTGTGGTCGGCGCTGTCGGCGGCCGATGTTGTGAGCTTCTAGCCGCGTGCTTGCCGGCAAGGCGAAGTGGGGATTGTCTCTCACGTGCTGATGTTCGCGGCCGGGCAGAGGAGCGACCATGGACGACGAAGCGATTCACGACACGATCAAACGACTCGTCGACGAGGAGCACGCGATTTGGTCCGCCGCGGCAAAGTCTGACGGCGATCGCGACCGGTTACGTCAACTCGGCGAATCACTCGACCAATGCTGGGATCTCTTGCGTCAGCGACAGGCGCTGCGCGACGCGGGAAACGACCCTGACGCGGCCGAATCGCGGCCGGTCGGTGAGGTCGAGTCGTACCTGCAGTAGTGGCGTTTCGCCGCGCTTGACTACCGGCATTTCTTATCGGATGGTCGAGGTAGCCGGTGTACCCGGCGTGGCAATTTCTGCAGGAGGGAAGAGTCATGCAGGCACAGGTCGGCGACGAAATTTCTGTCTACGGCCGCAACGTCGGAGAACCTGACCGCATGGGTGTGATCACGGAGGTACGTGGCGCGGAGGGCGCTCCGCCGTACGTCGTGCGCTGGAACGACGGTCGCGAAGCTGTGTTCTTCCCCGGTCCAGGTTCGAAGATTTCGAAGCCGAAGGCGGACGCCGCCGCGCGCTGATTCTCAGCGCGCGGATAGCGACGGTCTCGCGATAGCGACGGCCGAGCGCGTCAGATCGCGGCAGCCGCGTTTTGCGCGGCCGCCGACGAGCGGGCGCTTGTTTCGAGCGCGACCATGACAACGGCCGTCGACAGGTTCACGACGGCGGCGATTTCGACAGCGAGATCGGGTGTGCCGATCGCGTAGGTCAACCAGCAGATCTGTGATCCAACGCGCAACGTCCATGTGCTGACCGAAACGCCCGAGACGGCGTGCGCTCGCCAACTGTTGATCGAGTCGAAAAGCTGCGGCCACGAGGCGAAAAGCCCGAGGGTGAAAGAGAAGTAACCGACGTCCTCGGCCGGGATCGTCATGGTGATGGCCAGCAGCACAGCCGCCGCGAGGCCTAGCAGCAACGCTCGTCGCGATCTCGACGGTCCGTATGTCACGAGCAGCACGACGGCAGTCGCGCCGGTGACGAGCAGCAGGTTGCCGGGGACTTGCGGCAGCTTGTCGGTACGGATGCCGTATACCATCCAGCCCAGGCAGGTCAGCGCGGTAACCGCCCACGACACGGTGGAGACGCCCGCCAACGTCGGATGGCGGACTATCCTGACGATCTGCGGTACGACCATGACGACGCCGAGCGCGGCGCCGAGATATCCGAACCCCGTCCACAATTCATGTAACGTCACGCGAGATCTCCAGCCGGCCGACCCGCCGCGGGACGACCTACTGTAACGTTACAGGACGCCGGAAAGGCTCGCACGTGATTGACGAACGCCCCACCCTGCAGACCGTCGCGCGCGCGGCGGGGGTGTCGCCGATGACCGTGTCGAACGCGTACAACCGACCCGACCAGCTCTCGGCCGAGACCCGCGAGAAGGTGCTGCGGATCGCCCGCGAGCTCGGCTACTCCGGCCCCGATCCGGCCGGCAGATCGCTTCGGCGGCGCCGCACCGACACGGTCGGCGTTTTGCTCACCGAGCGGTTGCCGTACGCGTTCACCGACCCTGGCATGGTCGCGTTTCTGCACGGCCTTGCCAGCGGCCTCAGCGACGCCGGCCAGGCACTCCTGCTGCTGCCAACCATTGACGACGCCGAGCATGCGCAGGTACGTAGCGCTCTCGTCGACGCGTTCGTACTCGCCTCGTTGCTGCCCGACGACCCAGCCGTCGCGGAAGTGCTCGGACGCCGATTGCCTGTCGTCTCGTGGGGCGCTTCCCCAATCCCCGGCGTTGCCCGCATCGGCGTCGACAACGGACGTGCTGCCGCGAAAGCCGCACAGCATTTGCTCGATCTCGGCCATCGGGAATTCGGCGTGATTTCGGTCGGCCGGCCGCTCCTCGGCAACGGTGCCGAGCCCGGCGAGCCGGTCGTCGTCCGGGGCCGTCATCGTGCGATGCAGCAACGTGTTTCGGGTTTCGTCCGCGCCGTCCGTGCCGCGGGTTTCGATGCCGACGCGGTCACCGTCGTCGAGGCCGACAGCAACACCGAGGACGGCGGCGCGCAAGCGGCCCGCGAGTTGTTGGAGAACCGGCGTCCGACCGCGATTTTCGGTGTCACCGACGTGCTTGCGATCGGCGCGCTTTCCGCCGCGGCGGAAGCTGACGTCGCCGTGCCCGCGAAGCTGTCGGTGGTTGGGTTCGACGACGTCGTCGCCGCGTCTCGAACTGTGCCGCCGCTGACAACCGTGTCGCAATCGCTGTTCGACCAGGGCAGGCTCGCCGCGACCATCGTGCTCGACGAACTGGCCGGACGACGAACGAAAACGCCGCCGATTCGGTGCGAACTCGTCGTGCGCGCGTCGACGGCACCTCCTCAGGGACGGCAAGCCGGATCTGCCGGATAAACAACGATCGAAGTAGTGCCGTCGGCGTCCGTGACCGCGGTAAACATGACGTGCTCGCCGCTAGCGAGGAAAGTCGGACGGTACGTCCGCGGTGGCAGAGAATCGTAGTCCGCATCGGGTAATCCGGCGATGTTGAAGGTTGCCGCGACATTGCCCGTCTTGTCGACACACCCGAAAAGTTCGAGGTGATGGTTCATTTCGAGCGCGCCCGAGCTCACCCACGCGGTGGCGCCGCTGACCACGACGTCGATGGTGTTGTCAGCCGCGAAACCGCCCCGGACGTCGAACGTCGTGCCGTCGACCTCGGCAACATCACCGCTCATACCGGGACGAGCGAGTCGCAGCCAGATGTTGCCGTCGACGATGCCCGCGAGTTGCAACCAGTAGTAGTTCGGCTTGCTCGACGCGAGAACGACTCCCGTGATTGGATCGCGGCGCCTGAGTGTGGCCAGGTAATCCGACATGGTGCCGTCACCTTTCCGCGGCTGAGCCTCCGTCGTGTACAGCGTCGTGCCTCTCACGTCGGCCGTCACGCCGAAGAACTCATCTCGTGGGTGTGTCGCGGAAATGGTCTTTACGACGCCGGTTTTTGGATCGAGTCGGTCTAGATTTCGTCCGGCGGTGACCCAAAGATAGCCGCCGGCAGCCGCAAGTTGCGCGCCGACGGCGTCACTGGCCCCGTCGGCGACCTGGAGTGGAAACTGATGCGTTAGCCCAAGCGTCGCCTCGTCAAAGCCGAGCAACGAGGTTGACGTGCCGACCCACACTTGGCCGTACGCCACAATGACGCTTCGCGGAGTTGACGACGTGAACGTCGATAACGCTCGGCCCGTAGTGACCGTGCCGGCGTTTCCGTCGATACGGAGCAGTCGCGAGTTTGACGACGTGTCGGTCGTGCCCGCGGGCTCCGCGAGCACGAAGGCCGCGTCGTCGTCGGACGCGCCCAACGACATCTGAGGTGTCATTGGCACAAGTTGGGTGTTCGGCGCCAAGGCGATCGACCGTAAAGGTGCGAGGGTGCGGTGGTGCTCGGCGTCTACCAGTGTCGGCGGGCCGGTCACGGCCGCGGCCCCGGTCGTCGAAGGGTGTGGAGACGACGACAGGGAGGGTGAACTCGGTGACGGCGCGGGTGACGTGACCCTTCCGTGGCCGGGGAGCGTCATGATGGTGACGGCGGTGATGACGGCGGCCGTTGAAGCGGTCGCGGCCAGCGCCGCATGCCGGCGCCGCCTCCGGGTTAGGCGTCTGCGTACGTCGCCGACGATGTCGGGTGGCCGCAACTCAGCGGCGGCGGCACGAAGCTCCTCGCGTAGCCGTTCTTCGAGCGTCATCACGTGCTTCTTTCAGATTCTGTCAGTGCCGCGCGCAATGCGGCGAGGCCGCGTGACGCGTGGGTCTTCACCGAGCCGGCGGATATTCCGAGAACGTCGGCAATGCGCGCTTCGCTGAAGTCTTCGTAATAGCGCAGCACGAGAACCTCGCGTTGCCTGACCGGCAAGTTCCGCAAAGCCGCAATCAGCATGAATCTGCTGGCGAGCTGATCGTCGATGGACAATGCGTGGTCGGGGCCGCGGATGCCTGTGAGCAACCGGCGTTCAAGGGCCTTTCGGCGTCGCCAGGAGTTGCAGAGGTTCACCACCGCGCGTGTAAGGTAGGCGATCGGGTCATCGATTGCGCCCCGCCGAAGTGGCCGCACGGAACGCGCAATTGCCTCTGCCACGAGATCCTCTGCTTGCGTCGAGTCACCGACGAGCAGGAAGGCAAGCCTCAGCAGCCGAGGCGATGCCTCGGCCGCGAGCTGCTCCCAACCGGCCTCCAGAACGCCTCCCTGTCCCTACGGCGAGCAAGACCAACGAAGGCCCTCGCACGTTGACAAGGATGGCGAACTATCGGCTTACGACGCGGCAACGGGCGGCGTCGTCCGGAAATTCAACCGGTGCTGGCGAGGCGGCGCAGTGACGCGTACGTTTCCGCTCGCGTATCGCTGTCGAGCTCACCGATGTCGTAAAACTCGGGTGGCGTGGGCGGGCGGGGCGAGTGCGGCGTCAGCAGCGGCACCGCCTTTGAGAGCACGGAGGCAACGTCGGCGGCAACGGTGTCTGGTGCCAGCCGGCTGTGCCGGACCTTCGTGGCGCTCGTTTCGCCACTCAGGATGTACGACATCGCAATCGATCCGTCTTCGTCGACCTGAAGCTGGATTGTGATTGTGCCGAACAGGATGTGCCTCCCGGTCTGAGGAACGCCCGCATTGAATAGTCTCGCACGAGATTCCCTGATTGCGATCACCCGTTCGGCGCACAACCGTTTGGTGCGCGCGACGTAGCGGAAGGCGCCGAACGGCGAGCTAAGTCTGGTGCGCGCGCGTCGATATTTACCAGAGCGATCTCGCGGGCTTGGGCTGTGGATTGTTTGCGCGGCGTGGTGCCGCACTCCGCCAGACTGTTCTTGCTCAGGTGCACTGTTGGCTGTCACATGACGAAACGAGGGGACGGATGAGCGATCCGCAAACCACCGCATGGCTCGACCAAGAAGACGCCCGGGTCGCCGCGGCGATCCGCAAGCACGGCTGGTTCATCGAATACGTGATGGCCGAGCCGCATCGCAAAAAAACCTCGATCGCTTACACCGTTGGCCTTTTCGGCATGGCGCACCCTGAGTTGGTGGTATTGGGAGCGCCTCCGCCGGGCGCCTCGGCGTTGCTGAACGACGTCGGACGACGCGTCAAATGCGGCGAAAATTTGCTACCTGGCCAGTTGCTCACGTTCGACGAATGGCCGCATCGGGTGACCGTCGAGGTGATACCGAATCCAGGTGAGATCCTGTTCGGCGCCAATCGGCATTATCAGCGGCCCGACGCGGCGTCGGTACCCGCGTTTCAACTGACCTACGACGATCGCGACGGCCGATTTCCTTGGGAATCAGGTTATGCGAACGAACCCTGGATTCAGCCTCGGCCCGGGGCCTATCGCGCCTAGGCCTTCTTTGCGTCTCCCGTGATCACGAGAACTTTTTGGCACCCAGGACGTAAAAGTCTTCGCGATCACGCCGACATTGGCGGCGTGTCGTCGCGCCGGTATCGGGCGCGTGTGCGGAAAAATCAACCGTAGACAGATGTGAGGCCCCTCTATGTATGAGATAGAGGGGCCTCACTGGTCGACGTCGCCGCCGACCGGCCGCCGATCGTCAGACGCAGCCACGGCTCGACCGCCTTTGATCCCTGTCGGCGCGGAAGTTGCCTTCCTGCGCCGCGGACCTCCGGTTTCTGAACCGTGCGCCCGCGAAGCCTGCCCGCCCCGGCGCGGTCTCGGGTTGGCCCCTTTGCCGCGTCTTGCGCGAGCCGACCGGCCGGCTCGTCTCGAGTAGCCGAAGCCCTCGTCGATTGCTTCCCGGTCAACCTCTCGGTTGCTGCCACCGCGATCGGTGGTGTGGAAGATTTCTAGCGACATGCGGGCGCGCTGGCAAGGCCTTGAGCCAAGGAATTTTTAGACTTTTTTCGGTCCACAGGCCGCGGGCGTGTTGTCCCCCGGTTTCCGGACGCTGTCCACCGGTTGTACACCGGTTCATCCACAGGCTCCCGGCCTCCGGGCTTTGCCGGTCCGGCCTAGCCCGTCCCGGCGGTGCTGATTTGCCGGTCCGGCCTAGCCCGTCCCGGCGGTGCTGATTTGCCGGTCCGGCCTAG
>JBDZVM010000023.1:30522-32541 GCA_040255675.1 Actinomycetales bacterium
CCCGTCCCGGCGGCGACAAACACGTCCGTGAACGCCTCCGCGATCGCCGCCATGTCGGCGTCCACGCTCGGACCGAACGGAAATGTCGGCGAATAATGCGTGAACAAGACATCGCCCGCCCGACGCCGGGCACACAGCGCCTGCCAAAGGGCGTTCGTCGTGAGGCCCGGGTTCATCAGATGCACGAGTCGGCCGTCGTAGACCTGGCTAAACGTCCAGATGTCGACCGCCGCCGCGCCGGCCGAGAGGGGGACGTCGACAAAGTCAGGCACCAGCGCGACCGCCGTCTCGGCGTCCGGTATCTGGTCGGTGGGAAAGGCGAGCGCCTTGCGGGTTTGGATCCGGACCTTGGCTCCCCAACCGCGCCGCCGTACCTCGGCGAATGCGGCACGTTGAGCGTCGGCGCGGCTGATTCCCCAGCTGTGATAGACCGCCGGCTCAGCCATGTTGGTCGTGAGATCGATGACGTCGACGTACCCAGAATCGACGACGCCTTGAAGAGTTTGAAGTGTCACGCCGGGATGGGCCTTGCGCTCATGGGCGTCACACGCCGCCGCCTGTGACGCGACGTTCGAAATCCCTGGAGCGCAAGACAATTCGTAGCCGATGATGTCGATCAAAATTAGCTTTCCGGGCGCGTTTACGCTCAGTGCCGCTCTCGAGTCACGCAAGAAACGCATGAGGTCACGGCCTTGCAGGCCGTCTCTGTCACCGAGTTCGTCGGCAATCTTGACGCCGACCACGCCCGGCCGCGCGGCCAAACTCGCGATTTGCGCGACCGCGTGGTTGAACGAAGCGCGCCCAGCCTCCCATTGCTTGACCAGATCGCTCTCGAGCCAGACGCGCAAACCGTGGTCGCGGGCGGCTGTTACGGCGGCCGCGAATTTCGGGTCAGCCGCAACGGGTGCCAGCTTCGGATATGGCAGACGTTTTCCGGCTCCGTGACCTGAACTACATCCCGCGAAAAAGGCGAGCAAAAGCAGGCAGGTGACGAATCGGCGGCCTCGTGTCACGCTCACGAGCTAGGGAACGCTTGTTGCCGAGCAGGCGCGGGTGAAGCCGGCCAATACGGCTTGTGCGCCGAGCGCGGCGGATGTGTCGCCCGCTTGCGCGGCGGCGGCGAGCGCCGACACCGCGTCGGCATCGTACTCGAGTTGTTCCTTGACGACGCTGTCGTTCGTCGCGTCTGCGAGCGCTCGAATTTGAGCGGCAAGACTCACAGCTTGGCCGTATTGGGCGGCTGATCCCTGCGCGATATTCATCCGCAGGGCTTGTTGCACCAATCCGCGTGCTGAATTACACGCGGCCGCGCCGGTTTGCGGTGTCGGCTTGGCGGCGCTCGCCCCCTGCTGCGCCGCGCACGCCGCCGTGACGACGCTCAGTAAAACGGCGGCGACGGCGCGGCGCGCGCCCGACTTTCCCGAGGCGGTACGTAGCGGACTCATTGACACACCTCGCTGACATCGTCGACGAGCAAGACCTGCCCGACAGCGAAGGATTTTCCGTAGATATTCAGATCGAAGTCGTCGCCACTGTTATTGACGGTCGCTGTCACGGTGATTTGAATCCACGTCGTGCCCTGCAGCGCAAAGCTCGCCGCGGTGTACCCGGCGGCCACGGTACCGTTGTATTCGCGCAACCTGATATTGACCGTGGCCCCCGCCGGCCCCTGAACCCACGCCGTCGCGGTGCAGGTCGCGGCCGGTGGGGCGACCTTGTTCCAGTCGGGGCTGTCATTGAGGAGCGGGTCACTACCAGACGATGTCGGCGTGATCGCCGCTGCCGCACTGCCCGAATGCGCGGCCGTCGTCGTCCGTGCGAGCGAGCCGCCTGAGCCCGCGTTCCAGCCTGAGGTATCCGTCTCGAAGCCGGGGTTGCCGACCAGATTCGCCGGCGTCGAGCTTGGCGAGGGCGTCGGTGTGGGTGACGGTGACGGAGACGGGCTGGACGACGGTGACGGTGACGGTGACGGTGACGGAGACGGGCTGGACGACGGTGACGGTGACGGTGACGGTGACG
>JBDZVM010000023.1:32641-62480 GCA_040255675.1 Actinomycetales bacterium
GGCTCCCGCCAGGTGTGAACTCGTAGGCGCCGCGATCGTCGTAGGTGCGCGGTCCGGTGCCAGTGTTCGGCGTCGCGGGATCGTCGATGCGCGCCGTCCCTTCGATATCGCTCGTCAACTCTCCGCTCACGCCCGAATCTGCCGAGTCGATAGCGGGCGACCCGGGTAACAAATGCATGTCACCGCTCGCCGGCGCTTTCCACAGCGGGTCGGCTTGCAGGCCGCCCGCCTCCTGGCCTGACGCCGATTGGAAGGCCGCCAGCGTGGCGTACCCGGTGGTCTTCCACGTCATCATGACGCCGGTCTGGCCAGCGGCAAGGTGCAAGAAAACGAGGTCGTCGTGCAGCGTCGTGCCCGTGGTGGAGTCTTGGTCGACCCGAATATTCCCTTGCGTACGCGGGCATTTCACCGTGCCGCCCGCGCCATTAGGGCAGTTGATGGCGTTGTCAACGCTGATGTTGTTGGCGATGGTGAAGTTGCCCGACGTGCCCTCGACGTTGATGCCCGCCGAAACGTTGTCGAACACGCTGTTGCCGATAATGCGATTACCGGTCACGTTCAAGTCGTCGATGCCGTGGTCGCCCGTGATGCAGCCGCTCGTGTTACCCGTGCTCGGGTGATTGCAGTTCGTCAGCTGCACCGTGGTGAAACCTTTGTTGTGAAACGACAGGTTGCCGGCGACTAGGTTGTTGTTCGCGCCGGGGTAAAACTGCAGGCCCGTGTCTTCGTTGTCGTGGCTGATGTTGCGAACGATGGTGTTTCCGCTTGTGCGGACGTCGATACCGGGCGCGTTGCGAACGTAGCCGAAGGCGTTCCAGCTCGTCTCATTTCCTTCGACGGTGTTGCCGGTGCTGGCATTCGTCAGGTAGATGCCCGCGACCGTGTTGTGGTCGGCCGTGTTGTGCGACACGACCGAGTTGGTGGTGCCGCTCAGCTGAATCCCGGCGGCGGTTGCCCCCTGTTGTGGCAAGCCGGAGTAGGTGACGGTGTTGCCCGAGATGGTGATGTTCTTCGACTTGCTCACGTAAATTCCGCTCGAACTGGTACGCGTGATCGTAAAGCCGGTGATCGTGACGTAGGAAGCCCCGCTCAGATAGAACCCGTGTGCCCCTCCGGTGAGTAATGGGTTGGCGCCCGGCGCGGAGGCGAACGCGATCGGTGACGAAGCGGTGCCCGACTTCGTGATGGTCACGCTTTCGCCGTACGTGCCGTCCGCGACCAGCACGGTTTGACCCGGGCTTACGACCGACGCGGCTTTCGAGATCGTGCAGTACGGTTGCGTCTGCGTTCCCGAACCGCTGTCGGAACAGCCAGTGCCGCCTACGTAAAGCGTCGAGTCGGCGGCGTTCGCCGATGCCATCGGGAAGAAAACCGCTGCCGATAAGGCTGCCGCCGCCGCAATCACCTTCGGGGGGATCTTTACCAAAATGCCAGCCAATATCACGGAAGTCTCCTTCCATCGGTCTCAGGCTGCGATGCGTCAGAGCGCGGGGCATACCGCGCTGACGGGAAGCTGTTCTACGTCATTTGGCGGGCTCCCGGGCATGGATCCTGCCATCGGATGAGTCGCCCACGCGCGAATGCGGGATGCGTCCGCCGTCCGTCCGCCACAGGCTCGGCTCATCGCCGTGCGTGGGAGTCGCGGCGGCAGAGGGGGAAACGTGCCCGAAGAACTTGCGATCAGTGAAACGACGGCCGGTCGGCTCCGAGGCGCGGTCGAGGGCGCGGAGCGGTTGCGCATTTTCGACAGCCACGACGCGCCTGCCGATCCGCGCCTGGTCGACTACCTGGCGGAGGGGCTCGCCGATTTAGATCTCGTGGCGCCGGCGGCAATCCTGCCAGACTTTCATCACAAGGCTTCGATGGAAATGCCGTCGAGTATCGCCGTCGCGACTCGCGACACGATCAGGCCGATCTTTACGAGTGCGTCGGTCAACTGCGGCATGGCGTTGATCGCCCTCGAAGGCGTGCGACCAGAACGGCCGGCCATTGAGGCGTTTTTTCGCGCCGTTCGCGAACGTTTCCCGTTTCCCCGGTCGATGCGACGCGAGCTTTCCGCGCGTGAGGTCGCTCGATGCGCGACGGAAGGCGCTGGTTTCGCGGTCGATCGATTCGACGCGACGCCGGACGACGCGGCGGCGATGGAATGCGGTGGTTTTCTCGATCCCGATCCGTACGGCGGCGCCGATCGCATGCGGCGAGAATTGCCTCGCCTGATACTTGAGCTCTCCCGCCTTCGGTTTGGCGCGATCGGGCCGAGCAACCACTTCGTCGAATTGCAGGAAGTAGAAGAGGTGATCGACCCCATCGCGGCCGAGACCTTAGGAATTCGCGCGGGTCAGCTCACGTTGCAGTATCACGCGGGCGGCGGAATGCTGACCAGCCTCCTTGGTCGTATGTACGGACGGCGCAAGAGCTATCCGCGCCCTGTGCGAGCCGTGATGGCGGTGCAAAAACCGCTCGCGCACCTCGCGTCGGCGCGCTCGCGGAAACTCCTCGCGCTCCGCCGCCAGCTTTATTTCACCGGAAACTATCCCGCGGTGCCGTTCGACTCGACCGAGGGACGCCGGCTGATGCTCGCTAATGCGGCCGCCATGAACTACGGCTGGGCATTTCGCCTCACCACCTATGCCGAGCTGAGCAATATTGCCCGCCGCACGCTGGGTGTTACCGCGACGAGCCTCGTCACGGACTCTCCGCACAACTCGATCTACGAGGAAGAAGTCGACGGGCAGCGGGCCGTCGTCCACCGTCACAACGCCTGCAGGGCGTGGTTGCCGTCGCAGATGCAACACCACCCGCGTTTCGCGGTCACCGGGCAGCCGCTGTTGCTTCCCGGAACGAACCGAACCTCGTCGTATTTGTGCGCACCTGGCGCGAACGCGTCGGCGAGCCTCTTTTCCGCGTGCCATGGCGCGGGCACTCTGATCGACGCGTTCGCGGAGCGGGGAATTTCCACGTCGAATCCCAAACATCGAGTAACTCTGCGATTTCGTTACGACGACGGTGCCCCGGAGGAGATCGCCCATCTCGACGACCGCGGCATCGACGAAGCGCTCGGCATCTTGACTCGGCACAAAATTGCCCGGCCCATCGCCAGATTGCGGCCCCTTGCGAATCTCACATGACAGCGAATGTAGAAACCTCACGGTTGGAGGCCATCCGCGCGAAGTGGGGGCAGGTCGTTCCGTCGAAAGCCTGTTGGTTTCACGTCGAGCACAACCCACGCTGGCGATCGAAGCTGTCGGCCGAGTTGCGCGGGCTACCGCCCGGCACGCCTGTCGTTTTGTGCGATACCTGGCCATTCTCAGCCGGCCGCTGCCGGAACCTCGCGATCCGCGGCGGCGTTTGCGTCGTCCGGAGCTATCTTGCGCTTCCGACCTTAGACAAGGCAGTGGCATTGGTTCAAGACGAACCAGAAACCGCCCGCTATGCGGCGCGGGCACTGCTTGTCGCCCCGATGAATCCGTCGATGCGTGCGCGAGTGCAGCGTCACGTGATGCCGCTCGTCGCGATGCTGTTCTCGACCGACGTGAGATCGGCGGTATTCGGCAGCCGTCTTGTCGTGGGAACCCGTGCATGAAGTCGAACACGGCGTCGGCCGGCGGCAAGGCGACAGTGGGGCAGGCATCGTCCTTGCTGTGGGATCCGCTGGCAGCTCCCGACGTCAAAACGCTTGTGCTTGCGATGTCCAAAGACCCGAATCCGAAGACCACCGCGCTCTTGTTTTGGCCCGGCTGCTCCAGCCCGTGGGGCGCCGCGAAACTTCCGACGACGCCGGCGTCGCGAGAAGCGGTAGAGCGGGAAGCCGCTCTGCTCGCCGAAATCCACTCACGTTATTCCGACGACATACTCCGTACCGTTCCCCGCCGGTATCCGACTCTCGAAGCCATGCTGCCTGACGGCGCGATGGTCGTGGAGGCACTGCCTGGCATCTCGCTCGGTTCGCGTTACGCCCGGAGCCGTCGAATTTGCTCACGGGCACAGGCCACGCGTGATTTCTCGTGGGTTGACGCCTGGCTCTGCCGCATGACGGCCGCGACAGCGCGCGAAACAGGGCCCGTCGGGTACGGCGACGACGTCGTGCGCGCGTTGCGAAGCCGATTCGCTCCCGACGACGCAATTGAAAGCGCAATGCGCGTTCTCGTTCCCCTGGCAAGCCACCTTGGTCGTTCGAGTGGCCCGAAGGCCGTTGTTCACGGTGATCTATGGATCGGAAACATCCTCACGGACGACTCCGGCATCACGGGAGTGGTGGATTGGGAATCGGGTCAACTCGTCGGCGAACCCATACGTGACGTCGCTCGTTTCGCCGTGACGTACGCGCTGTACCTCGATCGCCGGACAAAGCCCGGACGGCGCGTGCGCGGGCACAACGTGGTCGCCGGCGAATGGGGGGCCGGCGTCAGATACGCCCTCGAAGGGTTGGGCTGGTTTCCGGAGCTCGTGCGCGAATTCGTGCAACGGAACTTGCGCCGCCTCGGAGCAGAGTCGAACTTCTGGCCCGGCCTCATGCTCCTCGGCTTGGCTGACATCGCGGCGACGGCGGACGACGAAACATGGGCGCGTCAGCACCTCGACTTGCTCAACAGACTCGGGGAAAGCGCGCCGTGGCAGACCTGACCGCGTTCCGCAATCAACGACCGCATTCCGGGACGGCGATGCCGCGGGCCCCTGGCGCGCGCTTCGCTCTTGTCGCCGAGCGGCCCCAAAACGCCGGGCGGGCGTTGCGCCAGATGCGCGGGCGGTCACCTCTCTCGCGATTGGCGATCGGCGCGGCGGCGGCATATGTAGCCGCGCTCCCTCTCCTACGTCCGTCCGGTCCGTTCAATACCAGCCCGGTCGACTTGCCCGGCTTCGTGCTGGTCGCGGCGGCCGCGCTGGCAGTGTTCAGCGGCCGGCTGGCGCTCAAGCTGCCTTATGCCGCGCCGATCGCGGTTTTCGCCCTGGGCGGTACGTTAGGCGCTCTGGCCGGGCCGGTTCCCGGGTCTGGCCTGCTCGCGGTGGCGCAGGATCTCATCCTGCTCGTCGTGTGCGGCGCGATCGCGAGCATTGGCGCGGCAGCGCGGGTGCGCACCTTGCTTTTGCGCACCTGGGCGGTCTCCGGCCTTGTGTGGGCGTGTCTGCTCATCATCGGCGTCATCGGCCATATTTCGGCACTCGCGGGCGGCGGCCAGCGTTATGGCGTGCGCGCAACCCTGACCATGGGCGACCCGAACGTGGCGGGCAACTATTTTGTGGCCTCGTTGTTCGTGCTCTACATCGCGCGGTGGCCGCACCGGCTAGGCCGCCGCCTTTTGGCGACCGGTGTCGTCGTCGTCGCGGTTTTGCTGACCGGGTCGAACGGCGCGGTGGTCGCCCTCGTCGTCGGGGCACTCGCGGCCGGAGCGACGAACTTTTGCCTTCGGCGAAACTGGCCGGTCGTCGTGGGCCTCGGCGCAGTCGCGGCCGCGGCGTTGTTGTTTCTTTCGCTAGCGCCCGTCACGCGTTGGCAACACGAGCTCGGCACCGCGGCTCACAACAGTTCGTCGCCGATCGTGCGCGACTCGTTCGGCCGTGAGCAGCAAAGCCTGAGCACGAGAGAGACGCTCGTCGGTGAGTCGTTTCGGCTATTTCGAACCGGGGGGGTGTTGGGCAGCGGGCCCGGCTCGACGAAACCGCGCCTCGAGGCCGAGCAATACCCGTATCCCAAAGAAGCTCACGACGATTATCTGGCGGCGCTCATCGAGCGGGGCCCGATCGGCGTGTTCGGGCTAGTGCTTCTTCTCGTCGCGGTGGTCTGGCAACTGCGTGCGCTGCTTCGAAAGCACCGAGCGCGGCTCATGGTGCGAAGTATTGGGCCGCCATCGGCGGTTGTTGCCTGCGCATTGGTCTTCATGACGTCGGGCATGTTTTACGAGGTGCTGCACTTTCGTCATTTGTGGGTATTTCTCGCCCTTCTTGCGGCCATGTCTGGCGAGCGGGTACCGTGACCGACGCGAACGAAGGAATTCGGCGTCACGTTGGCGGTAACGTCGTCGCCCGCGCGATTGCGCTCGTTTCGCTCGGCATCGCGACGATCGTGGTAGCGCGTGTCGGTGGTCCGGCCACCGTCGGGCAATACGCCTTGCTGCGGGTGATCCCCGGGCTCGTCGGTGTGGTCGCGTCCGCCGGCCTTCCGACCGCTTGCGCGTACTTCCTTGCCCAGCAACGGCACGACCGCAACGAGGTGCCGTGGGCAATCGTCAGTATCGCCCTCCTCTCTGGTGCTCTCGCGACCCTCGCTTGGATGGCCGCGCTGCCCGTCTTGCGAAGCGTGTTCTTTCGCGACACCTCGATGCCGTTACTCGCTCTCGCGGGTGTGACAGTGGCGACCCAACTCTTCGTCGCCACGGCAAAATCGTGCACCCAAGGCATCGGTGACATGCGATACGCCAATCGACTCATTGCCCTGGAAGAGTTCACCTTTTTGCCGCCTATTGGTGTGCTGGTAGTGCTGCCGCTCGCGCCCCTGACCGCCACAATATGGGCTCTTCTTATTTCGGACGTCGCGACCGCCGCGTATGGCTGGTTTTATCTTTCCCGGAAGCGGTTCTTCACCGCCGCCAAGCTGCCCTCTCGCCACACCATCTGGCAGGTGCTCTCCTATGGGATGCGCGGCCAAATCGGCGGCGTCATGACATTGTTGAATCTCCGGCTCGATTTCGTTTTGCTCGGAAGCTTCGCCGGGCCCGCGGTCGTCGGATCGTATGCGGTAGCGTCGAAGTTCGCCGAACTACTGCGGATCCCCTCTCTCGCGGTCAATTACGTCCTCTATCCCAAGTTCGCTCGTGAAGGTGCGCAGCGCGCGGTGAGTGAGGCCAGGCGCCTGATGCCAAAGGCATTGGTTCTCATGGTCTGCCTCGCCTTGGTGGTCGCCGCCTGCGTCGCGCCCCTTATTCCTCGGCTGTACGGCAATGACTTCCGAAATGCGATCGCACCGGCGTACGTGCTCGTGGCGGGCTTGGTCACCGACGGGGTGGGCGCGGTGCTCAGCGCGTGGTTGCTCGGGTGTGGCCGGCCCGGCGCGAACTCATTCGCCGTTGGGCTCGGCGTCGTCGTCACCGTGGTACTCGACATCGTCCTTATACCGGCTCATCACGCAATGGGCGCGGCCTTCGCGTCTTCGGCCGCGTATCTGACTGTGACAGCGTGCCTGTATGTCGCCTTCGAACGAATCCGCCGCGCTCAGTTCGCGCTCGGTGGCGCTGCCGACGTACGAGGCGCCCCGGTCGACGTGTCGCGTTAGGTAGTTGATCCGGCTCCATGCGTGACGAGCCTCACGTACGACATATCGAGAACTCTGGATTCCTCCCGCAATTGCGGTATTCGCATATCGTCGTCCGGCTCCGAAGAACTCCGCCAACGGCATGATGCGGCGCGACTGTGCGATGTCGCACTATTCCCAACATGACGGTTCGACTCCTTGTCGTGGACGGCCACCGCATGTTCGCGGAGGCCTTAGCAGGCAGCATGACTCTCGCGGACGGCATCACTGTCGTCGGAACAGCCACGAACGCCGCGCGCGCGTTCGAGCTTGTACGCACTTTCAGACCCGACGTCGTTACGCTGGACGCTGATGTGGGTGAAGCGGACGGCGTCGACATCGCCCGCGAACTCCATCGGACGGCCGCGCCTCCCAAAATCGTCATGGTGACGTGCGTTGCCGACGTCGACCGCATTCTTCAGGCGATCTGGGCAGGTGCGCTGGGTTGGGTTTCGAAGGAAAGCCCAACAGCGACGCTGGCGGACGTCGTTCGTGGCGTGGCCCGCGGGCACGCGTGGTTTCCGCCGCATCTTCTCGGCACAGTTTTGCACACGATTGTGGCCGCGAGCGGCGGAGAGCCGCCCGATCGCACGCCCCTGGCGGCGTTGACACCACGGGAACGGCAAGTGCTGCGGTGCATGCTCGCCGGCCTCGACAGAGGCGCTACCGCGCAACTGCTTGGCTTGTCGCTAAACACTGTGCGCACACACGCGCAGAGCGTGCTCGCGAAGCTCCACGTGCACAGCGCGCTTGAGGCTGTCGCTGTCGCGCTGAGCGTCGGCATGCGGCCTGACACCGCGCCGGCAGGCTTTCGACGCCTTGGTGTGGTGGAGGCGACGCGGGCGCCTGATATTGCCCTGCGGTCGCCGAATACTCCTGGTGGTGTGTTGACAACGAGAAGGCCAGCGCCGGCCCCCGCTTCAATCGGCGTAGGCATGCTCGTACGTTGGCCTGATTCCGCGCGGCGGGGAGCGTCATAGCTTCCGAACGTCAGGTCGTGTGCTGTCGCCGATTCCGGCGCCAGCGTGGTCGAAATCCAAGAGTCGGCGTGCAACGGGGCAAAAATCATGGATTCAGGTGAGGCCGTTTACCGGCTTCTCTTCAAGCGCAAGTATCTGCTCGTCGTGGCCGTCATCGTGGGTATCGCCGCGTTTTTCGTCGCGGCGCACCGCTCGAGCCCAAGTTTTCGCGCCGAGGCACGTATCATGCTCGGGCCGGAGCTGAATTCTTCGCAGGAGGCGCAGACTGTTGTCAATCGCGCCCGCGCGATCGCGACGAGCAACCAAATTCTCGGACAGGCAATAAAGACCGCGCACGTCGAACGCACAGTCGAGCAGATCAAAGGAAATGTCGATCTCACCAGCGTAGGCGACTCGGGTATCGCGCAGCTTTCTGTCCAGGACGCCGATCCGGCGGTCGCCGCAGTCCTTTGCAGGTCGCTTGCCGACGCGACCGCGAATTTCGTCAACGCGACGAACTCCGCGTCGCTTAAGGCGACGCTCGCGTCGATCGATTCCGAGCTTCAACAGGCCATGACGCAGTATGCGCAAGTGCAGCCGCAGGCGCTTACCGGGTCGGCGTCGAGTACGGCGGAGCTGGCCGCAATCACCGACAATATGAACGCGCTTGCGGCCGCGCGCGGGCAACTCCTAGCGAAGCAGGCGCAAAGTGTGCCGGCGTCGGTGGTCGACGAGCCAGCCCCACTCGGAGTGAAGCAAAGTTCTGACCGTGGGCTTCTTGCCGGACTATGCGTGATCGGTGCCCTGCTTTTCTGGCTCCTGGCGGCGGCAGTGATGGAGTCGATCCGACCCACGTGGACGGACGCCGGCTCCTTGGCGCGTCGTTTCGGGGCACCGACGCTCGGGCGCATTAGCGCCGACGTCTCGCCCGACGATCCGGCAACCATCGCGGCGATAGACAGGCTCGTTCTTTCTGCCCAACGTCTCGGCACCGATGTCGTCGTTCTCGGTGCGGATGACGCCCTCCCTGATCAGTTTGCCCGGCGCCTGGAGTCGTTGCTCAAGGCTCGAAAGGAACGGCTGCTGGCGATGTCGCGAAAGTCGTCACAGGATTTCCGCGAATATCAGCCGCCGCGGCCGGCACCGCCGCCTGTGCACGGCAGTTCGACGGCGGATGGCCGCGTCTTGACCGAACCCAGGCTTGGCGAACTCGCATCGTCGGCTATACCTGGACCGCATACGGTGCTGACGCTGGAGTCGTCGTCCCTTGCGCCGGCGGACGGCGCGGGCGTCGTGCTTGTTGGTGCTCGCCATCAGCGCAGGTCGGCGGTTTGCCAGGTTGAACAGCTGCTGAGCTGCAGTGAGTGGCCCGTTATCGGCGCGATCGAGGTTGCTCGGTCATGAACGATCCGCGTCAGATATTGCTGGCCGTCGGCACGGAAGACGTCGCCGGCGTTGCGAGTGCGTGCCTTCAGACAGTGCAGCGGTTGGCGGTACGCGAGCTGGTCGCGCCTGTCGTTTGCGGTCCCGCTGGCGTGCCGCTACGTCACGCGCGGGCGCTGGGACTTCCGACGGTTCAGTTGCCGTCGATGCGTTGGCCAGCCGACTCGGTCGTGTCGAAACAACTGTCGACGTCAGACCTGGTGCACGTCGTCGGGGTCGAAGCGGCGCGGTTGCTGAACTCGGCGCGCGACCTGTCACGAGTGCCGGCCGTGATTTCGGTGGATTCTCTAAGGCACCGCCTCGCCGCACGCGTGCTCTCCAGGCGCGCGCGGGGACACGACGTGGTGCGCTGGCTGGTGCATGGCCGGCGCGCGACGATGAATCTGATTCAGACTCATCGCGCGCGTCCTGAGCACGTCGTGACCCTGCCGGTTCTGCCATTCGCGGCGGACGACGACGTCGCGTGGTTGGTCGCGCGGAACACGGCACGGCAGGCGTTAGCACTGACTCCTGGACGCCGGGCGGTCTTCGGGTTCGGGCCAGTCGGTTGCGACGGATTTCACGCGCTTCGCAAGTTGCATCGTGGTGGCGCGCACCGTTCGTTGGCGACCGTCTGGGTCGACACCGGCCAAGCATGCGTGCCGCGAGGTGACGCCCTTGACGACGTAATGATCGTCGGGCCTGACGACGGACGCAATCTCCTTCCCGCGATGGATGTTTTCGTCGCTGACGGCACTTTGCTGGCGGCCCGCCATCCGGTAGTCGACGCGGCGCTCGTCGCCGTGCCGATTGTGACGACGGAGGCAGACCTCGCGGTTGATTCGGTGATGCACAGTGTCAACGGTTACGTGTGCATGGCGTCTGAATTACCCGAGGCCGTAGCCGCGGCGGTGGAAATGGGAATTGCTCGCGGCTTGCATCGGCGCCTGCGGAACCGCCGGCGTCCCCTTTTCGGCGATCCGCTCGAGACGACAGCACGCTGCTACGAAGACGCGCTCGGGCGGCCGCTCGTCCGACCCGCTTTGATGGGAAGGGGTATCGCCCGATGACCGCCGAAACCGCTGACGTCGCCGTCCGAAACATTCCCTTCGCGCGCGCAGTGGTCACTCGCGCCGCGCGCCAACGCGTGAACGCGGTCTTGTCGAGCGGCTGGTTGACGACTGGCAGCGAGACGTTGGCGTTCGAGCGGGAATTCTCGCGGTTGATCGGCGCGTCGCACGTCGTGGCCGTGAGTTCATGCACGGCGGCTCTCGAGCTTTCGCTGCGCGCCCTACGCCTTCCCGCGAATGCGGCGGTTCTCACTCCGACCCTCACGTTCTGCGGTGCCGTGCACGCTATCGTCCACGCCGGTTTGCGGCCGGTATTCGTCGACGTTGACGCGAATACGTTGGTGCCACGGCCCGATCAAGTCGCGGCGGCCGCGTCGCGACAACGCCCTTCGGCCATGGTGGTGCAGCACATGGCCGGTTACCCGGCTCCTGTCGACGATCTCGCGGCGGCAGCCGACCTGCCGCTGACGAGAGTCGTCGAGGACGCCGCGCACGGGCTCGGCGCCGCGGTCGGAACGCGACTGGTTGGGTCGATATCGCAGGCAACCTGTTTCAGCTTCTACGCCACGAAGAATCTTCCGATCGGCGAGGGTGGGGCGATCGCGACCGAAGATCCAGAATTCGCGGCGCACGTTGCCCAGGCGCGCTTGCACGGAATGTCGAGAGACGCGTGGGCTCGTTATCGTCCCGGCGGGTCATGGCAATACGACGTCGACGTCGACGGCATCAAGGCGAACATGACTGATTTGCAGGCAGCTATCGGCAGAGGCCAGCTGCCGAGCTTCGCCTCGTGGCAGAAAGAGCGCTCACGCTTGGCAAGCGCTTATGACGACGCGCTCGCGGGGTGCAACCTCGTTTCCCGGCCCGCACGCCCCGACAGGAGCAGCGGAATCCACGCCTGGCACTTATATATCGTGCGGTTGTCGCCAGCGCTCGCCGCCTCACGAGACGCCGTCATCGATTCCCTTGCGAGCGCGGGAATCGGCACCTCGGTGCATTTCATTCCGGCGCACCGATTCGCCTATTTCCGCTCCTTGCTCGGCGAAGACGAATGTGACTGCTGCCCAGAAGCAGACGCGGTGTTTCCGCGGCTGATTTCGCTGCCGTTGCATCCGGCCTTGTTGGCAAGCGACATCGAGTACGTGAGCAGCCGCCTGCTCGATGCCTGCGCACGGTTACGGCTTTCGTAGAGGGGGATTCGTATGATCTGGCATCATCCGCGTTCGACGTACCTCAACCCGACCGGCGAAGGTGGGCGGCGAACGCTTGTCGTCGGTGCGGGCACCGCGGGTCGCACCTTGGTGCGTGATTTGCGCGCTGTCAAGGACGTCGGGCTGAGTCCGGTCGGATTCGTGGACGACGATCCGCGCAAGCGCGTTGTCGCGGGCCTGCCATGTTTGGGCGGCATCTCGACGTTGCGAGGGCTGGTCGATCGCTTGCAAATCGACGTGGTTGTCATCGCGATCCCGAGCTTGCCACGGGAGCGGATCACGCAGATCGCCGACGCGGCTACGTCGGCCGGTGCGGATGTACGCATTTTGCCGTCGTTCCTTGCCGTGATCGAGCGCGATGCGCGAGCGTCTGATTTGCGGCGCATGCACCTCGACACCTTGCTTGGTCGGCCGGAGCGAGAAGTGGCGTACGCAGACGCCCGCCCCGTCGTTACGAAGAAGCGGGTTCTGGTGACCGGCGCGGGCGGGTCGATCGGAAGCGAACTATGCCGTCAGGTCGCGCGGCTAGAGCCTTCGGCGTTGTGCCTCCTCGATCACGACGAATCGAATCTGCATCAGTTGCAGCTCGACATCACCGGCGAAGCGCTCCTTGACACCGACGAGATCGTAATCGCTGATATTCGTGATCGCACTCGCATTGACCAGGTGTTCCAGGACTTTCGACCAGACGTCGTCTTTCACGCGGCCGCCCACAAGCACTTGCCGCTGCTCGAGCGGCATCCGTGCGAAGGCGTCAAGACGAACGTACTCGGTACCCAAAATCTCGTCGAAGCCGCGATCAATTGCGGGGCCGAGAGGCTCGTGTTGATCAGCACCGACAAAGCGGCCGATCCGACATCCGTGCTCGGAGCGACCAAGCGGCTGGCAGAACTGGTCGTCGCGTCGAATGCGGTGGGGGCAACAAGTCTGGGTTCGGTTCGGTTCGGAAACGTTCTTGGCAGCAGGGGATCGTTCTTGACCGTTGTCGAATCGCAGCTACGGCGGGGGCAGCCAGTGACGGTGACGCATCCTGACGTCACCCGCTTCTTCATGACGGTCGAGGAGGCGGTCGGCCTGGTGCTCGGTGCCGCGACCATGGCCGAGTACGGCGAGATTTTCGTGCTCGACATGGGAGAACCAGTTCGGATCGTCGATTTGGTGCGGAATTTCGCGAGGCAAGCGGGGATTACCGATTACCGTATCGAGTTCACTGGATTGCGGCCGGGCGAAAAGCTCGAAGAGACTCTCGCGAGTGGCGCTGACGTTTTGACGCCGACAGCGCATCCGCGCATCTCGGCTGTAAACCCTCCCGAAGTGTCAGATGACTTCGGCTCGGAGTTGAGCAAACTGTTCGTGGCGGCGGACGGCAACCATTCACAGTTGGTGCGGGCGCATCTCGCGGAGTTGCTGCCCGAATATCGGCCGCAACTCGCGCGCCCTGAGCCGGCATCTCGCATGTCGCCGTTCGCGGTGCCGTATCCGGATGGCTTTTGATGCGTGGCTGGTTGCGAACAGCCGGAGAAACCGTCGCGATCGAGTGCTTGCATCCACGCTTTTGGCCGTTGATCGTCGAAGCGGCCGGCGGCTGCCTGGTCGATTCGGAGCCGGCACGGGCGACCGTCGAGGTGGTCATCGAGAAGGAGCGAAGTCCGTTTGTCGAGGCCGGCGCTGCCGCGGTAACACGAGGTGTCGTGCGCCACGGCGGCGCGATCGTCTTCGACGACGCTTGCGCCTCGGGTTTCTCGTTGCTGGTGCGGCCGCGCGACGACGTCTTGCTCGTGCGTGCCAGGTATGTGCCAAAGCCAACGATCAGGCTGGCGGCGTATGCACTGCGCACAAGGTTTCTGCTCATCGCGCGCGCGGTGCTGTTGCAGTACCCGGTGCTGTGGTGGGCAGGCGTCCACGGGCACGCGCCGCTGCATGTTTCCGCATTGACCGCCGGCCCGGCGGTCGTTGCGCTCGCCGGCCCTGGTGGTGTGGGCAAGTCGACGCTGCTCCATCGTGAACTGGCGCATGGTGCGATAGCAACGAGCGACAACGTCGCGGTGAGTGACGGCGTCGATGTTTACGGGCTGGCCGAGCCCATTCGTGTCGAGGGCACCGAGGGAAGAAGAACCACACACGGACGACGTGAGGCGGCGTGGCCCGCCGCGTCGCATGCCAGCGTATTGCGGCCCGACCGGGTGGCGGCTGTGCGACTGGCCGATGTACCCGCGCCATCGGTAAAACGCGTTCGACCTGACGTCGTGGCACGTTCGTTGATTACCGGCACCTTTATGGCGGGAGAGTTACGCCGCTATTGGGCCTTTGCGGCGGCGCTCGCGTCGGCGACCGGGGTTGGACCCGCGCAACCGCAAGTCGAGCACGTCGCGGTAGAACTCGCGACCGCGCTGCCGTGCTACGTCGTGACTTTGTCGCGTCGCGTCCCTGCCGTGCTCGGTGAACTGTTGAACGAGGAGGCGTTTCACCATTGAGAGCCGTCAGTGATCGAAGAATTCGTGTGGTTGTCGTCATCACTCGATTCATGGCTGGCGCGGGCGGCGTGGCACTGCGCGGCGCGATCGGTCTCGACCGCGGGCAGTACGACATTTCATTCGTCACCGGCGGCGGGCGACTCGTCGACGAGGCGCGAGCGCTTGGTTTCGACGTCACCGTTGTTCCGGAACTCGTTCCTCAGCTTTCGTGGCGTAACGACCGGGCCGCGGTCGGGGTGCTCACGCGATTGCTGCGCGATCGGCAGCCTGACGTCGTCCACACTCACAGCGCCAAGGCGGGTGGAGTAGGAAGGCTAGCGGCGCGGCGGGTCGGTGTGCCGCTTGTCGTGCATACCTACCACGGTTTTCCATTCCACGAATTTCAGTCACCGCTGGTTCGCAACGCGTATGTGTTGGCGGAACGGTATCTGTCGCATCGCACCGACACGGTGCTGGCCGTTGGATCGGCCGTCGCGGTCGAGGCGATCAGGCGTGGTATCGCCAAACCCGAGCAACTGCGAACGACAGTAGTGACGATCGAGGGCAATGTCATCGAATGCACGCCAGAAAGTCGTGCGCATGCGCGCGCGCGGCTCGGGTTGCCCGCCGATACGCCGGTTGTGGGCACGGTCGGCAGGCTCGATTACCAGAAGGCGCCTGAGGATTTCGTGCGCGCGGTCGCGAAGCTTCGTCACCGCGAGGCGCTGGCGGTGTGGGTGGGCGACGGCCCGCTGCGCGGCGCTGCCGAGCGCGAGATCGAGCGGCACGGACTCCAAAGCCGAATTTTACTTGTGGGTGAACGCAAAGACGTACCCGAACTGCTGCCCGCGTTTGATGTGTTCGCGATGAGCAGCAGGTATGAAGGGTTGCCGTGCGCTGTAGTGGAAGCGATCACGGCGGGAGTGCCCGTCGTCGCCACCGCCGTCAATGCGGTGTCGGACGTCGTTCTGCCCGGCGAGACCGGCCTGCTCGTTCCACCGCGGCGGCCCGACGTGCTAGCTGCCGCTATCGACTACGCGCTCGATCAACCGGGCGCCGCGCAGGTTCGGGCGCGCAGAGCGAAGCAATTCCTCGGCGACCGCTTCGACACCGAGCACCTCGGCGCGGTTCTCGACGATGTTTATCGTCGGGCGACCACGGCGCCAACGCGAACTCAGGCGTCAGATTTGGTGACGAGCGGCGAAGGCGGCCGCCTCCAGACGAGAATGCACGCCTAGTTTGTCGAGAACGCTTTGAATATGGGTTCGCGCGGTGCTGTAGGCGATTCCCATCTCATGCGCGATGGTTCGGGTACTTTCGCCGCGCGTCAGCCGCCGCAACACTTCACGTTCGCGCGCGGTCAAGAATCCCGCGGCCGGGTGCTCACCCGCGTGCGCGCGCGCCAGCGCGGCCCGCATGAGTTGGCCGCTCAAGACCGCCTCGCCCGCGTAGACGCGTTCGACGATGCCGAACAGGTCGGAGAGCGGCTGCGCCTTGTGCGCGACGCCGATGGCGCCCTCCGCTACCGCCGCCTGGAGCGCCTCGGCATCGGTGGTAGCGGTGACGACGACGACGCGAACCCGCGGGTCGGCGGCCACTACGGCTCGCACTGCCTCGGCGCAGCCACGACTCTCCGCTTTGGCGTCGCGACGCTCGCGCTGATGGGTTGGCGCGCCGCGTCCGTTGCTCGCGGCGAGATCGAATGCCTCAGCCGTTTCGTCGTCCGGTTGCGCGAACGCGACGTCCATGACGACGACGTCGACGTCGTGATCGGATTCCAGGATGCGCGCGGCCGCGCTCGGGCTCGGTGCGGTCGCCGCTTCGTATCCTCGCTGTACGAACAATGTCTGTAGCGCTTCGGCAAAAAGCAGGTGGCTGTCGCAAATGAGGATCTTCATTGCGGCGCATCCGAATGTTCGCGACAGGTCGAAAAATCGTCGCATTCCCTTGGCCGTCTGTCTGGTTGCCGTGACTGGCGGCCGTACTCCGCGTCGAATAATGCCGATCGTTCATCACTGACCACGACGTCCCTCCCCATGTAGTCGCGTCAGACCCCGTTTCCCCTCTGCTGGCGGTCTGTCCTCAGATCGGACGATGCCAGTGCTCTTCTCAGTCAATCTATGTCAGAAATGTCTCCCCAATAAGAGCTGATTTCCGCCAATCGGACGAGATCATCCAGCTGATTACCGAGCGTCGTTGAGGTAATACGCACTGTTTACTCCGTCAGCAGCGTGACCGAATGTCCCGCGGAGAAACGATGGCACGAAACGCGTGCGCTCCTATAGTTTCGACCGTCGCCTCCGCGGTTGGGGGAGCATCGGCCGGAGGGAGCGGACGTGGCGACGCGACAAGAGGTACGGCGCGCCCGGCGTCGAGGGCGGATTGCGTTGTTGGGCGCGGTCCACGAATCGTTGCCGATGTTACGGGCACTTGTTGCCGACGCCCGGGTCGACGTCGTCGCCGTCCTCACGGCTGATCCGGCCGATGCGCCGCGGTTGGCCGGTGCCGTCGATCTAGGCGAAATTGCCGAGCGGTACGGCATCCCGGCCTTTCGGGGCCTCGATTTGAGGGCGTCGGCAACCGTGCGCCTATTAAGAGATCTCGACCTTGACCTCATGGTCGTCGTCGGGTGGACTCGTCTTGTTCCGCCTCCAGTGCTGGGCATTCCGCGTCACGGCTGCGTCGGATTCCACGCGTCGTTGCTGCCTCGGCATCGCGGGAGGGCTCCGGTGAACTGGGCGATTATCAACGGTGAAACGCGCACCGGGGCAACCATGTTGATGCTGGACGCCGGTGTCGACACTGGTCCGATCGTCGATCAAGTGCTCATCTCGATTTCGGACGACGATACGTGCGGCACCGTCTACGACCGAGTTGCCGACGCCGGTGTCGCCATGCTGAGCAGGCATTTGCCGGCATTGCTCGAAGGCCGGGCGCCGCGGCGGAGGCAACCGCCGCGCAGGCAGTGGCAAGGCACCGCCGACGTGTTGCCGAAACGCACTCCGGCCATGGGAATCACCGATTGGGATCGATCGGCTCGCGAAGTGCACAACTGGATCAGAGCACTCAGCCATCCTTACCCCGGCGCCTTTTCTTTCGCGCGCGGCGACCTTGTGACGTTTTGGCGCGCCGAACCGGTCTGGCAGGTTTCTCTCGCGGCGTTGCCGCCGCCCGGCACGTTGCTCGGATGTGTCGACGGCGGGGTGCTGGTCGCCGCCCGGTACGGCGCGGTACGGCTGCTGTCCGTTGGCTGGTCGGGAACCGAAATGCCCGCAGCGCAATGGTTTTCCCAAGCGGGCATGGCAGCGGGTGACGCGTTCGACGAGGTGCGCCCCACGGTCGCCGCGTGGGCGCGAGGCCTCGGTCCACGTCCGGCCGACGCGGCCTTGGCCGGGCTCGCGATCGGCCCGCGGTGAACGGGACAGGCCCGTCGTGAACGAGGCAGGTTCGCGGTGAACGTCGTTGTCGTCGCGGCGCATCCGGACGACGAAATTTTGGGCGCGGGTGGCACGCTGGCAAAGCACGCCGCCATGGACGACGACGTTCATGCGGTCGTGCTCGCCGATGGCGCGCTGAGCCGATACTCGCCCGAGATGGTCGGCGAATTACAGGCGGGCGGCGTGGCGGCCGCCCAACACATCGGCTTTACCTCGGTGCGTTTCGAGTCTTTTCCCGATCAGCGACTCGATCAGGTGGCGATGATCGATCTCACGCAGCACATCGAGCAGATTCTCGCGGAGCTTCACCCGGACGTCGTCTACACCCATTTCAAGCGTGATGTGAACGCCGACCATTCTTTTGTCGCGCAGGCGGTATGGACGGCGTGCCGGCCGTACCGCATGCCGCACTTGCGCTTGCTCGCCGCCTTTGAAACACCGTCGTCGACCGAATGGTCGTCGTGCGTCGACGGGACCCCGTTTCGGCCCACGATGTTCGTCGACGTCGCCGCGACGCTCGACACCAAGCTGGCAGCGATGTCGTGTTACGGGTCGGAGCTACGGGATTATCCGCATCCCCGCTCGCTTCGCGCGTTGCGCGAACGCGCGTCGTATTGGGGAAGCGTGGTGGGCCTGGCCGCGGCGGAGCCGTTTCTGGTCTTGCGAGACATTCGATGACGGGCGGTATTGCCGATACTGCCATGCGTCGAGTTGCGGATGTCGTATTCTCCGGCCTGCTTCTGGTCTTACTGCTGCCGCTGTTCGCGATCGTCGCGCTCGCGATTCGCGTCGACTCGCCCGGTCCGGTGTTTTACCGGGCGGTTCGGGTCGGGCGTGGCGGCCGCGAGTTTCGCATGCTGAAGTTTCGGTCGATGGTGGCGGACGCCGATCGCCGCGGACCGGCTGTGAGCGGAACCGCCGACGGCCGCGTCACTTCGATCGGACGTTTGTTGCGTAAGACGAAACTCGACGAGTTACCGCAGCTGATAAATGTGCTCGCCGGCACCATGACATTGATCGGCCCGCGTGCCGAATCCCCGGTGTTCGTGCGTTACTACACGCAAGCGGAACTCGCGCTTTTCGACGTCCGACCCGGCATGACCGGACCAGGACAACTCGAGTTCACGGTGTCGCAGGCGACGGAACTCGACGGCATCGACGATCCCGATCGCCATTACGTCGAACATCAACTGCACGACAAGCTTGCGCTGGACCTCGAGTACGTCAGGCATCGAAGCCTCGGGCGTGACGTGGCCGCCGTGGTGGCGACGCTGAGGGTGATTTTTGGGCTTCGGCCGCGCGTTTACCGCGCGGCCGAAGCTCCCCTGCCAGCGGGCGGCGTCGACGCCGCCAGGCCGGGTGAAGGCGTCAGATGACGCGGACCTGCTCGGCCTGCGGACCCTTGGCGCCTTGAGTCACCTGAAACTCGACACGCTGGTTCTCTTCGAGCGTGCGGTAGCCGGTGGACTGGATTTGCGAGAAGTGAACGAACACGTCGTTTTCGCCGCCGTCGGGGCTGATGAAACCGAAGCCCTTGTCGGCGTTGAACCACTTCACGGTGCCTTGTGCCACGGGGGTACTCCTCTTTTACTACGGGAACTTGTCGGATTGTGGCGGTCGGGCTCTCGGTTTTTCAAGCCCGGGTTGCTGCACTTTGCCGGAGTGACCCGAGACCAAAGCGCCCGCTGCCAGAATCCGCGGGCGCCGGTGACGTCGAGGAGTACTGCAACTGCAACCTGGCTGAGCGTAACACGTCGAGCGCCCAATCGATATTTGCCGACAAAATCTCTAGGAGATGTAGCGCATACCCCCGCCCGGCCCGTATGATCGCCATCGTGCCCGCAACCTCGCGCTCGAGCGCCGTCCTACGGCCTCCGGCGTTCCACGCCGCGGTGCCTTCTCCGGCGTTCCACGCCGCGGTGCCTTCTCCGGCGTTCCACGCCGCGGTGCCTTCTCCGGCGTTCCACGCCGCCGTGCCTTCTCCGGCGTTCCACGCCGCCGTGTGCCGCCGGCTCGTCCAGCGCCGGCATGTCGATCTTTTGCGCGTCTGCAGCGCGGCCTGTTGACGGTCGTTTCCCCGACCGTCTTCCGTCCGAAAGCAGACCACCTTCATGCATCTATCTCTTACTTTGATCACGGCTGGCCTCGTCGTCGGCTTTCTCGTCGGCCTGACCGGTATGGGCGGCGGAGCCTTGATGACGCCGATCCTCATCATGTTCTTCGGCATGGCCCCGCTTGCCGCGGTCTCCAGCGATCTTGTCGCGTCGCTTTTCATGCGGCCCGTCGGCGCGGTCGTGCACTTCCGGCGCGGCACGGTTGACACCCGCTTGGTGCGATGGCTCGTTATAGGGGCGGTGCCGGCCGCTCTCGTCGGCGTCCTCGTCTTGAAGACACTCGGCGACGGCCCGGGCCTGCAAGACGACATCAAGGTTTTCCTTGGTGCCGCCTTGCTCTTGACCGTCGTCTCGATGTCGGTGAAGTCGTGGCTTGCGCGCCGCCGTCCCGAGGACGCGAGCCCGATAACGATCCGGCCGATTCTGACCGTGGTGATAGGCGTCGCCGGGGGAGTCGCCGTCGGCATGACCTCTGTCGGTGCGGGTTCGCTCGTGACCGGCATGCTGCTGCTGGCATATCCGCGACTGCGCGCGAGCCAACTCGTCGGCACCGACCTCGTCCAAGCGATTCCGGTCGTCGGAGCCGCCGCGCTTGGGCACTGCCTTTTCGGCGATGTCCAGGTGCGAATCGCGGGCTCGTTGCTCGTCGGCGCGATTCCCGCCGTCTATGCCGGCGCACGTCTTTCGGCTCGAGGCAGCAACCGTTTCATCCGCCCCACCCTCGCCGTGGTGCTCGCTGCCTCTGGCCTCAAACTGATCGACGCGCCGAGCTGGTTCACCATGTCCGTATGCGCCACGGCCGTCGTCGCCATGACCATCGGATGGATACACCGGACGACGCAACGGCACCGCGTCGCGGCGTCCGCGCCGACGACGAAACTGGCGATGGACGACGGCGCACTCGAGTTCGCGGGATCTCACCGCTACGTCGATCGCGGCGTTTGAGGCCTGCCGCGGCGCGGCGTTTGAGGGACGGCTGTCGCGGTACATCGTGAGCGTAGGGCGCGCGGATGCCCGGCGCCTTTGAGCGTCGGGCGCCACGGGTTCGCGGCATCGCGACTCGGTGCTGTGGGGGTGGTGCTTGGTGATGACGATCGGGTTCGTGCGGACGATCCGTCGTGCGCGCAGGGAAGAACTCACGCGATGGGAACGCGCATCGCGGCGGTTGAACGCGATATGTCCGTCGGGCAGCGACACCGCGACGTTGTGGTGCCGAGTGGTCGCCGAAGGCGAGGCCGGCGAGCCCGACCCGCTTGCGCCGGACGAGCTTCGCGTCGTCCCGCGACCTTCCGACGTGAACCGGTCGCGTGAGCCGCGCGCGAACGACCTGTTGCCCGACTTGCCGGCCCAGGCAGAGAGCCGTAAAGCGGGCTGAGTGGTGGGTGCGCGGCCCGAGCTGACGTGAGATAGCTGACACTGCCGACGCGGCGACGTCAGCTAAGGATTAACATCCGGACGCATGAACCATGACATGCGCGCGGAGACTGTTCAGATCGAAGGCCACGGCGGCGATCAGATCGAGGCTTATCTCGCGCGGCCCACTGATACGCCTTCGTTCGGATCAGTCGTCGTGATCCATCACTTGCCCGGCTACGACGACACGTCCAAGGCATACGCGAGGCGGTTCGCCGATCACGGATACGCGGCGATCGTGCCCAATCTCTACAGCCGTGAGGCACCCGGAGCCGAGCCCAGCGACGCCGCCGCGTTGGTGCGTTCGCGGGGCGGGGTGCCCGACGAGCGGCTTGTCGGCGATGTCGAGGGCGCGGCACGGGCGTTGCGCGCACTTGACGGCGCGAACGGCAAGGTCGGCGTCATCGGGCACTGTTCGGGCGGCCGGCAGTCGTTTCTTGCCGCGTGCAGCTTGAAACTGGACGCGGCTGTCGACTGCTACGGCGCGTACGTGGTGAACGCCCCAGCGGCTGATTCGCCCCTAAAGATGCGCCCGATCGTCGAGCTGGCAGCGAACCTCTCGTGTCCGCTGCTCGGTTTGTTCGGTGCTGACGACAAAGCACCCGCGCCTGACGAGGTCGCGCAACTTGACAAAGCGCTGACCGAGCAGGGCATGCCCCATGAATTCCATGTGTTCGAGGGGGCAGGGCACGCGTTCTTCGCGAGCGACCGGCCGAGCTACCGCGTCGAGGCCGCGAACGAAGGTTGGCGACTGATCTTCGACTTCTACGGCAGACTTCTCGCGGGCTGAAAGGAAATCCGCCGTGTGCACCTATCTCACTGAGCACGTCGCTGTCGAAGGCAGCGCCAAGTTTGGCGACGGCTGGGCCGCCATCGACAAGGCGATCGTTTATTTCGACCATCCCGTCCACGCGATGGCCGATCACAGTGTGAACGTCGATTTCTTCGCGCGCGGCGGCGATGGTATACGTCGAATTGCGGTCGAACTCACTCCCGAGTCGGCGATCGAGTTAGCAGCGGCGATCAACCGCACGCTCGCGAGCGCCCCGCCCGGACTTGTTGACATGCCCCGGGTAGGAAATTAACGCAGTCCCGATGGAGTAGGAGAACCACATGGCGATCGCGACGACGAATCCGGCGACCGGCGAGGTAGTGAAGTCGTTCGACCCGATGCCCGAACGTGAGATCGACGCAAGGCTCGCGCGTGCGGCGTCCGGTTTCGAAGTCTTGCGGCGCACGTCGTTTGCCGATCGAGCAGCGTGGATGCGTGCCGCCGCCGACATCCTCGATCGCGGGGTCGATGACATAGCGCGCGTCATGACTCTCGAGATGGGCAAGACCTTCGCCTCCGCGAAAGCCGAAGCGCTCAAATGCGCGAAGGCTTGTCGTTTCTACGCCGAGCACGCGGAGCATTTCCTCGCCGACGAAAAGGCCGACCCGAACGCTGTCGGCGCGACCATGGCGTATTCGCGATACCAGCCACTCGGCGCGGTGCTGGCAGTCATGCCGTGGAACTTCCCGCTCTGGCAGGCGATGCGCTTTGCCGCGCCAGCGCTCATGGCCGGCAACGTGGGCGTCTTGAAGCACGCCAGCAACGTGCCGCAAACCGCGCTGTTCTTGGAAGAGTTGTTCAAGCAGGCGGGTTTTCCGGAAGGTTCTTTTCAGACGCTGCTCGTCGGCGCTTCTGCCGTCGACGGCATCATCGCCGATCCGCGTATCAAAGCGGTCACTCTCACGGGTAGCGAAGCGGCCGGCCGCAGCGTCGCGGAGAGTGCCGGGCGAAACCTGAAGAAGACGGTGCTCGAACTCGGTGGCAGCGACCCGTTCGTCGTCATGCCGTCTGCTGACGTCGACAAAGCGGCCGCGGTGGCTACCGTCGCACGGTGCCAAAACAACGGCCAGTCGTGCATTGCCGCGAAGCGGTTCATCGTGCACACCGACGTCTACGACGCTTTCCGCGACGCGTTCGTCGAAAAGATGTCGGCGCTGGTTGTCGGCGATCCGATGGTCGACGGCACTGACGTCGGTCCGCTGGCTACCGAACAAGGCAGGGCGGACGTCGAAGAACAGGTGCGCGACGCGGCCGACAAAGGCGCGGCGATTCTTTGCGGCGGGCGACGGGGCGACGGCCCGGGCTGGTGGTACTTGCCGACGGTCGTCGCTGACATCACCCCCGACATGAAGATGTACCTCGATGAAGTGTTCGGTCCGGTCGCCGGCCTGTATCGCGTCGACTCGATCGAGGAGGCAGTCGAAATCGCCAACGTCACGACGTTCGGTCTGGGCTCCAACGCGTGGACCCGCGATACCCGAGAGCAGTCGATATTCATCGACGAACTCGACGCTGGCGCGGTGTTCGTCAACGGCATGACGACGTCGTTTCCAGAGTTGCCGTTCGGCGGAGTCAAGAACTCGGGCTACGGTCGCGAATTGTCGGCGCAGGGCATCCGCGAGTTCTGCAACCAGAAGACGGTCTGGGTCGGCGACGGCGGCCAAGCGCCGTCCAGTACAGGCAGTCACGCCGAATAAACCGAGCGGTCCGCCTTGCGAGGCGGCGCGGGCCTATCCGCCTAGGAGGCGGACGCGCGAACGGACAGCCGAGAAAGCAACTCGTGGGTGGCGGCAGCGACGTGGCGCACCGCGTCGTCGAAGGCCCGCTGATTGGCCATCGACGGTTTTCGCATGCCGGCTACTTTGCGCACGTACTGCAACGCGGCGGCTTCGACGTCCGCGTCGGTGAGTTCGGCGAGGTAGGGCGGCCTCAAGGTCTTGATGCTGCGGCACACGTGGACGTTTCCTTTCGAGCCACGGGTTATCGATCTGCCTGAATTCTTTTCGATCGCGCGCCTGTGGCGTGGTTCGCGTTCTTGGTCGGATGGGCGGCATGCGGCCGGTGCGTCACGGATGCGACATGCAGGTGTGGTCGGTGCGTACTGCGAGCCCGAGCGCCCGCCAGCGCGCGCCGTACTTCCATGCTGCCGAACGTACCGCCGGTGCCGACCAAGAGCACTCCGATGAGCATCGCGACGAGCCCGCACACTTCCAGACCGAGGGCGCCCGGGTCGACGTGCACATTTTCCTGGAATACGACGATGCCGACGGCGATTCCGGCAAGTGGCTCCGACGCGGTTAACGCGGGAAGCGATGCCTGCAGCGAGCCGGCCTCGAACGCGCTTTGGGCGAGCAGCAAGCCGACGATGCCGATCGCGACCAGCACGTACGGCGTCCATTGCGCGAAAACAGCCGCGAGGTTGCCGTGATACGACTGCGTCGTCCGCCTGGTGAGGCCGTCTTGGATGCCGAAAAGCAATCCCGCGCCGGTCGCGAGCAGCATGGCGCGTGGCGGTCCGCTGTGCCTCCTTGCCGCGACAACGCACACCCACGCGAGCAGGCCGATACCCATCGCTAGCACCCAGCGCAGCAACGAATCACCGTCGGGATTGCCGCCGCTCGGACGGCCGCCAACCAGGAACGCGGCGACCCCACCGGAGAGCAACAACGCGCCGGCCCATTCGCGCAACCCGAGCGGCTGGTGATAGATCAGCCGGGCGAACATCAACGCGAAAAGCAGGTTCGCCGTGAGCAACGGCTCGACGAGTGAGATGTCGGCGGTCGCGAGTGCGCTGGCCGAGAGCAACTGGCCGATGACCATCGCGACGATGCCCGCGATCCAGATCGGCTTGTGCAGCAAGTCGATCAGCAAGCGAAAGCGTAAGAAGTCGGACGGCGGTGCGCGGTGCGCGGCGTGTTGTTGCAGGACGAAGCCGAGCCCCAGGCAGAGCGCGGCGATGATCGCGACGAGGTAGATCACCTCAGTCTCGTTCTTTCGCGTGAGCGCATGAGATCGGGATACCCACTTCGCGCGGGCGCCGCTCCGGTCTCGCGCGCAAGTGACGCCCGAGTGGGTACCGGGTGCGTAGCGAGTGGGTAGCGTGGCTGACGAGCCGTTTGGAAAGCGAGGCACGATCTGTGCAGGTCCGACGACTGCTGAAGGTGCGGCGCAATGTGATCATCATGATCGCGTTCCCGGTCGCCATGAAGGGCATTTCGTTCGTCGCCGACGAGTTACGGCACCGCCGTGGCGACAGCCGGGTAGCCGACAGACTCGATCAGCTACATCGAGTGTTGCGCAAGATTTCACGATTTGTCTGAGAAGCGGGCTTTCTTAGCGTTCTAACAGGATGCGCGCCGCGATCTTTCTGGCGGGAGCGGCGATGATTCGCCCCACCTGGTTGTGCTCCGCGAGCGCCGCGCGGGCCGCGTTCGAACCGCAGGCACCGTGTACGCCGCCTCCCGGGTGAGCGGACGCCGACGCGAGGAACAGGCCGCCGATCGGGGTTTCCGATCTCCCGAGCCCGGGCATGGGCCGGAAGACGAGTTGCTGGTGGATCGACGTCGTTCCCCCGTTGAGCGCCCCGTTCGCAAGATTCTCGTTCTCGGCATTGAGGTATCGCGGCGACTGTACGACCCGCGCTTTGACGCGGTCGCGAAAACCGGGGGCGAACGACTCGATGTGCGCCTCGATCCGGTCGGCCATCGCGTTCGCTTCGCGGTCGTCCCACACGCCGGTGATGCCGTCGTTGCCGGCGTCACCGCGGACGTTTTGCGGCACATGGGTGTACGCCCACAGCGACTCAGTGCCGACGGGTGAGCGGCTGGGATCGCTCGTGGTCATCTGGCCTACCAGCAGGAACGGTTTGGACGGCACTTCGCCCATCGCCAGCTGTGCGGCAAACCGGGTGAGATCGTCCATGCTGTCGCCGAGGTGCACGGTGCCGGCGTCACGCGCCGCTTGCGCCGTCCAGGGCACTTTGCGATGCAGCGCCCAATCAACTTTGAAGGTCGCGTAGTCCCACTGAAAACGGTGAAGATCGTCGCGTAGGCGGGCCGGGAGGTGCTCCCAAGACACCAGGTCGCCGTAGAGCGTCGGCGCGGGCACATCGGCCAAAATCGCTTTCTCCGCCGTTATTTCGCTGCCGTCAGCGGTGCGGACGGCGACCGCGCGACCTTCGCGCACCACGACTTCGACCACTCGCTGGTTGCACGTGACGCTGCCACCGCGCGATTCGAGACGGCGCACCAACGCCGCCGTCAACTCACCGGCGCCGCCGGCGGGCACGGGAAAGCCGACTTCTTGCCCGAGCATCGAAAGCAGCCACCCGTACATGCCGCTCAACGCCGACTCGGGGCTCAGATCGGCATGCAGCGCATTACCGGCAAGCAACATCGCGGCTGCGCCGCGAAATTCCTCCTCGGCGATACGGCGTACGGGCAGCAACCCGAACCGCGCGAAACGCAGCCCGCCCGCGGCGCGCAGCGCGAGAGCCAGTCGCACGCCCGCCTTCACCGGCGGGAAGGGAGTCACGATCGCGTCGAGCAACGCGGGATTGACTCGCTGCCACAGGCCGAACAGGCGTCGCCACGCGTCGCCGTCGCCTGGCGCCAGACTGTCCGCCGCGGCGGCCGTCTCGTCGAGATCCCTCGACAGCTTCGCGCAGGTGCCGTCGCGCATCGGATGGGCGAGAACGGACGGCGCGTGCACCCAGCGAAGTCCGTAGTCTTCGAGCCCAAGCCGCTTCATCACCGGCGATGCGGCGGCGAGCGGATAGAACGCGCTGCACCGGTCGGAGACGAAGTCGGGATCGACATAGCGGCCACTGCGCACCGCGCCCCCCGGCTCGGGCTGGGCCTCCAAGACCGACACCGACCAGCCGGCGTCGGCCAGCATGTTCGCCGCCACCAGGCCGTTTGGGCCGGAGCCGATCACGATCGCGTCGATGCTCACACCGCCTGCCGTACCCGCTGCCAATCCCGCTCATCCGCTCACGTTCGATGCCGGAGGCATCACCCGGTGTGCCGCGGGTACATCCGCCGCTATGGCGGTCAACCGCAGGTACATGCCGTATCCGGCGTCGGCGATCTTTAGCGTATTGCGCGACGGGTGGAGCTACGCGCGCTGGGTCGTCGGTACGAGCGAGATTCGCGATGTTGACGACGGTTGGCCGCGGCCCGGTAGCAAGTTGCACTACCGCATCGGCCGCAAAGGCTTGAGCGCGGACGACGAGACGCGTTCGGTGCGGCTCGTCGATGGTCACGAACTCGAGCTCGAGGCGGTCGGCCGGCCGCTCGGAACCGCTCGCGTCGATTTCCGCATCGACGACGTCCGCGACGGGTCTTTGGTCTCGATGATCGAACATCCGGTGAAGGGTGTGCTGAAGACGCTGCACAATCCCGCGTTCGAGTTGCTCGTCTACCTGCGTAACGTCGAGACGTTGCGACGACTCGAAAACGAGGTGCGCCGGCGCGGTTCCCTCACTGGTGTGACCAAAGACCGGTGATTTCTGCGAGGTCGGCAAGTTGAAAATCGAGCCATTTCGTGACGTCGTTAGAACGCACGATATACGCGGCCGCCTCACGCAGATCGCGGCGCTGTGGCATCGGCATAGTGAGCGCTTCGTACAACGCGTCTGCCTGCTGCTGAACGTCGAACGGATACAGAGTGACCGCGAACGCGCCCAATTCCTCGTGCGCGCCGGTGCTCTCGGAAAGTGCGAGCACGGCGCCCCGCCTCGACACCGAAACCGCTTCTTTCGCCACGAGATTCATGCCGTCGGCGATCGAGTTCACCATGACGACGTCGCAGATCGTGTACGCCGCCACCGCGGTGAGAAAGTCTTCGTGCAGCCGCAGATCGATCGGCGCGTCGCCGCCCCGGGTGTACTTCGCGTTGATGCGGGCGACCACCGAACCGATACGCCCGACGTATTCGACGTATTCGGCGACGTCGAGGCGGCTCGGCTGCAAGAACGCGAAGAACCGTACCTTGCCGACGAGTTCGGGGTGGTCGTCGAGAAGTCGTTCGAAGGCAAGGAATCCGCGCACGATGTTCTTCGACGGATCGGTGCGGTCGACCCGGACGATGAGCTGCCCGCCTTCGGCTTCCATCCATTGCTCGACATCGTCGAGCCGGCCGCGAACCGCTTTGCTGCGAGCGGTTTCGACGAGCGAATCGACGTCGATGGAGATCGGATACGTCTTCGCCGTCACCGTTCGCGGGCCGACTTGCACGGTCAACTTGTCGAAGTTGACAGGTAGTCCGAGAAGTTCTTGCGCGCAAAGCAAGAAGTTGCGCGCGAAGCGTTCGGTGTGAAAGGCGACCACGTCGTTGCCGAGAAGTCCGCGCATGAGCTGGTCGCGCATCGCCGGCGGCAGCATGCGCCACGCGTCGGGCCCGGGCCACGGAATGTGCACGAAATGCGACAGGACGACGTCGGGGCAACGCTGCCTGATGAGGTCGGCGACCAAGTAAAAGTGATAGTCGTGCAATAGCACGAGCGCTTTGCCGCCGTGCCTCTCCACCTCTTCCACGATGGCGTCGGCGAAGGCTTGGTTCACCGTGACGTAGCCGAGTTCGAACGCTTCGTGTTCGCGAGTGCCGATATTCGGCGAACGCGTGGGATCGTAGAGCTGGTGCTGGATGAACCACAGCAGCGGGTTCGAAATTACCGTGTAGAAATCGTCGTGCGCCGCGGGCTCGATTTCGAGCATGCGTACGTCGAGTACGGGTGTGTCGCCATCTTCGCCGGGCTGCCAGATGTGCGGCTCGCCCTTCATGACGAGGGGAATCGCGCAACCCTTGTGCTCGCCCGAGACCGCGACGTCCTCGTCGGTGCTGGCCGCGCAGACCCATACGGCGTCAGTGAGTTGTCCGGCGAGCCCGACCAGAGCCGTCACGAGTCCGCCCGCGCCACGCCGCGCTCTTCGACGTCCGCCGTCTCGTCGGAACTGCACCGGCGCGCGATGCGACGCTATGACGACGGGGATGCCGAGGTTTCGCGGGTCGAGGAATCGTCGCTCGCCGATCGCGCGCTGCGGCGGGGGTATCGGTTGGCCGGCGCGGTGGGTTGGATCGGCTGGTTGGCTCACGGGTCCTTTCCTCGTGGTCGCTTTCCTTGGGCATCCCCCATCTAGCCACATCCCCCGTCTAGCCACATCCCCCGTCTAGCCACATCCCCCGCATTGCCAAGGGCCACGCTCCGCCCCTACCGCCGGTGTTGCCGCTGATCGTGTCGCTGATCGCACCGCTGGCGGTGCCGGTGAATGGGCTGCCGGATGTCAGTGGATGATGGCAGCCTCCCATGTATGGCACCCAACACTCCAATCGACGTATGTTTGCAGTTCGGCCGATCGCGCGTATTCGCCTGCGCGATCGAGTGGCCAGGGTGGTGTCGAAGAGCCAAGACGCCGGACGACGCGCTCGCCGCGCTCAAGACGTACGCGCCCCGGTACGCGCCCGTCGTCGAGCGGGCGGGCTTACGGTTGCCGGCGCTTCGGGGAGACCCGTTTCGAGTCGTGCACCGGCGCGACGCGCCGTCTGGCGATTCGTTTTCCGCCGTCGACTTCGGCGCGCTCGAGCCACCGTGCGAGCACGATATGTCACCGTGCGAGCACGATATGTCACCGTGCGAGCACGAT
>JBDZVM010000002.1:0-228823 GCA_040255675.1 Actinomycetales bacterium
GACGGGGCCAAAATTCGCGACCACAAGTGGGGCCAAAACACTTGACGACACTCACAAGGCCGACGATGAGCGTGCAAAGCGCGTCGACGAGCACTCGACGCCCGCCCGTCCATACGTCATGCGCCTCTCCTTGCCGACAGAGGACGAACCCTGGAAAGAAGAGCCGCAGCAGCAGCCAGAAGGCGGAACCGATAACGAAAGTGAGGGCAGTCAAGCCCCCTGACGCCAAGAACGGCCCAATCGTGGGCAGCCATCGCGGGACGTTGGGCAGGATGCCGAACACGACGACAACCGCTCCGCACGCCACGAGCACGAGCCCCATCGGCAGTGCCCGCAGCCACAGCCCCCGCGCGCGTGGCCGCAGCTGCGCGCGGATCGCCGCACTGGCGTCGACTGCCCAAGTTTCTGGACCGTCAGCGACAAGGCGCAGCGGGTAGAGCCTGCGACGTCTGAACGTCACTTGAATGCGATGACCGTCTGACTCCGCCGATATCTTCAGGCCATAAATGTCGCCGAAGGTCGGGATGCGTGCGAGCACCTCCCCGAGCCGTCCTTGGATGCCTCGCTCCTGCGGCGTGTCCGCGACCACGACCTCCGCAAGGGGCTGAGACGACGTGCTGACCTGCTTCAAAATCCTCTCAACCAAGGCGCTGAGGTCCTTGTCGTGTCCGTTCCAGCCGGCGTAAACGCTTGTGCACCGCTTCTCTCCGTGCCGTCGACGTCCGCGATAGCTGCCTCCCGCCACGAAGATCTCATCGACCATTTGGTTGATGAACTTAGCCGCTGACAGTCGCACATTCGGGGCCATCAAGCGCACCTTTGATTGCGCCGAACGGCCCGAAAAGCAGGACTGTTCGGCCGTAAGAATGTCATCTATAGATGACGAAAATTCCACTGCCGCGTCAGAGAGACGCGTCACCATCGTGGCGTCATCTAAAAAGGACAACAGAGGAGATCAGTATGAGACCCGCTCAGTTGCTCTTCGACTTCGACATCAACCCCACCGCCGGTGAAGGCACAGACGACGCACATGAGGATCGCGTCACGGACGACGCCACTGCGGGGACGCCGGACGACGGGCCGCAGGAGCGGCTCGCACGTTGGATAGCCGCCGAACTATGGGAAAGCGGCAAACCCGAAGTCATCGACGACGACGGCGCGCCATACGTTCAACTGCCGCTGAGCGACGATTGGCGGCCCGAGGTGCACCCGCCGGCGCCGATGGACCACATCCTGATCTGGCACCTGCTACCACCAGAAGACGAGGATCCCGACAACCCGCTGATGGGCACCATCTCCCTGCCCGCCGTGCGCCTCGTCGAACAACTCCGCGACGCGATCGAAACCGCGACCGGTGGCGCGGTCACACTTCCCGGCGCCGCAACGGCGCGGCGACAAGCTCGGCCCATGCGAGCCGCGTCGTGAGCGACGACGTCTTCACAATCCGTGGCCGCCCGATCTTCTACGACCTCTGCTGTACCGGCTTGTCGCCCGCGACAAGGGGAAGTACGTCGTGGCGACGATGTGGCTCGGCATCGACCACAGTGACGACCCCGACGCGCCGCCGGTGATCTTCGGCACCGTGCTACGCGACCTGAGCATCAGCGAAATCAACATCGAAGTCGAATGGCTCGCCGCCACCGAAACGGAGGCGCTGGAAAACCAGGCGAAACTCGTCGCCATCCTGAACGAAGGCACACATCGAGGAGATGACAGCGACGTGTGAAACACCGCCGGGCGTGGACGGATTCGCTCGCGACGAGATGACCACGCCGTCTTCGGTCTGATGTCCACCCACGAATTCACGGCAATCACCGACCGGGTCAAAGCAGGCAGTCCGACCCCTTCCGACACGCGACGTGTGCTGCTGGAACCTGCCCGGACCCGATGGCTGCTCGCCTTGGGTGGCGACGACGAGGTCGGCAAAGACGGCACTGTGGAGGGTCCGCACGTCGAAGGTTGCTGGCGCTGGCATCACAAGTGCGCGGTCAACCTAATTCTGCTGCTCGCTGACACGTACCGCCGCAACATCGCCGCCGTCAGCCTTCGATAAAAGCCCTCTTCCGGCCGCTCCGACAGTGACGTGTCGGCGCAAGCCGTCCGATCGATAGTGCGCAATGCATTTCCAAGGCAACCGGTTGCCAAACGCCACGAGACCGGCCGGGGATCACAGTCAGCGCATCGCGGACAGCCACAACATTCGTGTCTTTGTGGGAGGATCAGTGCTGCTCGTTTCCACCGCTCGCGGCGCAGCTCTCGCGTTTTGCGACACGCATTGCCGCGACAACGCCGGGTTCGAAGGCGGTGCGACGCAAACGGCGCAGCGAGTCTGCCTGACCTGTTTTGCCTGCGCCGCAACGCACTTCGTGCCGGACTGTCGATTGTGTTCGTCCGGTTGGTCGTGCAGCGCCAACGCGTGGCTGGCCAGCGTCGAACCTGTTTTGGCGCTGCGGAACTTGGCCCGCGTAGGAATTCCAATCACCGAAGCGATATGGCGGCAGCGCCGAGATTGCCGAGTACTGGCGGCAGGCGCGGCTGCAACCAAGCCCCGGCCGGACCCAGACGATGCGCACCAGTCTTGTGCTCGGGCTGGGATGCGGTCTTCCTTCCAGGTCACTCGTCCACGTTCCGCGCTCGACCTGTACGCCGACGAACTACTCGCCGTCCAACACGACTACAAGGACTCGCCGACCCTGTTCGGCGCCACCTCGTGGAACTCGTCTTACATCAGCGACCGACTTTCCCGTCTCAGCCTGCCACCGACGATGCCCGCCCTGCGGATCGCCCGGCTACGAAGCACTTGGCTGCTCCACCACCTCAGCATCGGCACACGCATCCCCGAGTTGGCGGCGGCGGTAGGACGGTCGGCATCACGACATTCTCAGACCTCATCGGGTTCGTACCCCCATTGGATCCCGATCCAGATAAGGCAGCGGCGGCCGTGCGCACGATGCTCGCAGGACGCCGATGAGCGCATCCGAACGCGATGCCGCGACGGCGCCGTCGAAGAAGAAAAAGCATCGCGCACCTGTGTCAGTCGTGTTCCGACGCGCCCCCAGCAACACACTGTTCGATCAGGCGCGCCGAATTGCGAAGCGGGCAGAAGTCGTTGAGGCGCTGACTATCGCAACCAGTGAGGACGCCAACCGACCTGGCAGCATTCCGGTGCTCGCGGTCGTGGTGGCCTACATTTGAACAGCTTCGAGAAAGACCATCGCGGGGGAACGAACGACGCCGCGGCGCAACTCGCCGCGATGACACCACCGCAGCGCGCGATGCTGGGCGTGCGGCACGTCCCAAAGAAGCATCTCTACAAGCGCTTTCACTACAAGGAATCCGTGATCTCCCGCGCGCTTGCTGAGACGTTCGAATGCGTGGATGGCGAGGGTGTCGTGACAGTGTGCGACATGGCGTGGTTCACCCAGCAGATCATCGCCGCGAGTATTGAAGACGGGTATCCGTCGTCTCGCAGTCGCGCCGTCGACGGAACCGACTGGCAAACCTCAGCAAAGCTGCACTATCCACGCAAGGACTCCACGCCAGCTGAGACAGATTCGCTGACCTATGACGGCGCACCGTTGCCAACCGCGGACGACGACGATGCGACGGCGGCGGTCGAGGCCGGGGAAGCAACGACCGCAAGAAGCGCCACCCAAGTCGCGCCGTCGAAGAACAAGGCAGCGAGCAAAAAGAAGGCTACCGATGGCGGCGGCCAGCCGAAGATCCTCATCCTTGGTCACGACGAGAACGGCCGACGGGTCTACACGAAAGACGTCGATGCCCGTGCAGGGTGGCGGTCAGCGACGAACAACCGCAAGGCCGGAACGTTCATCGGTTACGAGACCCATCTCGTCGTGCAGGCGCGAGACGTCGCCTGGACCGATTACAGCTCGTCGATCAATCTCGGGCCGGCAGTGCCGGGCTTCATCACCAGCGCAGTCGTCGTGCCGGCCGGCAGTCACAAATCACGATCGATCGTGCCAGCTTTGCTCGCTGAGAAGAAGATCAACAACATCGTGTGGGACCGCGGCTACACCCATGAAGATCGCGCGACGTGGGCGATCCCGCTACGTCAAGCCGGCATCAGCATCACCTTCGACCTAACCAAACGTCAGCGAGGTGTCGGGGAAGCCGTCATGAACGGGATCGTGATCGACGGCAACCTCTTCAGCGAGCACCTTCCCGCCGAGTTTCGAGCCGAGCTGCCCAGACCGCCACGCAACTGCCCAACCAAAGACCTCCCGACCTACACCGCGCCATTTGACGCCCGAGCCAAATGGCGGTTCTCGGTCCACGGACGGCCCGACGACGACGGCTACTTCCGGATGCGTTGCCCGTTCTGCGCTGGCCGCCTCGGCATCCTCGGGCGGCCCAACCGAAAGCTCAACGCAGGCGCACCCCGAGTCGAACTGCCCGACGGCGCGAGATGCTGCGCCGGCGTTCGACGTTTCACCGCTGCCGACCTGCTCCACGCCCAAGAGATCCCTTACGGCACCACGGCGTACTGGGTGTCGTATCACCGGCGGAACATCGTCGAGAACGCGAACGCGAGGATGAAAGGCCAATACATCAGCCTTGACCGGCTGTACACCCGCAAATTCGGTGTGACAAAGCAGGCTTGGGCTCTGGCGTTCGCAATCGTCGGAGTCAACCGCGACATCGCCCGCGCGTGGCGGGAAGACAGCGCCCGCGACCTCGACACCCAAACCCAACCGGCGACCCGCGCCCGTCGACGCACAAGCACCTACCGCGACGTGCTACCGACCGGCGACACCACACGCACCGCGGCCCGGGCCGCCGAGCCCCCCGGCACTGACCCTCCTGAGCGTCGGCACGCGCGTTAGCCGCGACAGCTTCCCCGAACCAACTTCACCTTCGCGACAACAGTCATCCCGGCGCGTCCCGCGCCGGGCTTCTTTCGTGTTTCACACGATGAGGCGTCGCCCGCAGCACAGGCCAAGACCGTCCCGAGCCGCGACAGAACTCGACTTGTCCGAATCGACGGAAGAATCGGGCCGTGCTCACGCTACGCATCGGCTTTTGTGAACACAGCACGCGACGTTTTCGGAACATGCCGTAGTGGAGGTGCCGGGAATCGAACCCGGGTCCTTCGGCGGTAAGAAAGGGCTTCTCCGGGCGCAGCCTGCGTCGTCTTTCTCAGCCCCAACGGTCTTTCAGGCAAGCCGTTGCGACGGGCTCAGCTGCTGTTTGCTTTCCCGATCAGTCCCGCAGCCGGGCCGATCGGTTGAGCCTCCTGCTGATGCCAGGTCCTAGGTCGGAGGCGCTCCTAGGCTGACAGCCACGCGTCTTACTTAGGCAGCAAGAGCGTAGGCAGCGCGGTTTGTATTGGCGCTTATTTCTTTGCAGCGCATGGTTAACGAGATCATCACTGCGATCCTCGGCCCGCTTCCCCTGTCTCGACGTCCGAAGTCGAAACCAGTCACCCCCTATGCAGTTGTCGTCGTCCACTCTACCGGGCGACGCGAGCTGATGCCGGACGGCGACGAGCACCGCCGCCGTCCGGCTGTGATCTTAGAACGCGCCCGTGCCCTGCGGCGTGCCGAGGCCAGTGGGGCCGTCCCACCCGGTTCCGGCAGTGCACAACGAAGATCCACCGCACGATCCGTTACTGCCGCCGGTCACATCGTTGAGGCTCGCCGTGTGACTGTACGGGTACGAACCGTACGAGACGCTCCCGGCGTTTCCGGCGAGCGCGTACACGCTTGCGATGATCGGTGAGCTGACGGACGTGCCGCCGAACACGAGCCATCCGCTGTAACCCTGGTACGAATACGAGTCGTAGACGGCGACGCCGGTGGCGGGGTCGGCGACCGCGGAAACGTCGGCCACCGCGCGCTTACCGCAAGGCGCCACGCCCGATTGCCATGACGGTTGAGTGTCGTATGCCGAGCAACCGGAGCCGGCACCCGACCATGCGGTTTCACTCCACCCGCGCGAATTCGACGCGCGCGTCAGCGATGTTCCGCCGACCGCGGTGACGTAACGCGAGGCCGCCGGATATTCGACGCCGTAACCGTTGTCACCCGAGCTTGCCGTAATGGCCACACCCGGGTGATTGAAATAGTTAGCGTCGTAAGTGGAGTCAGCGCTCGATTCGGTGCCGCCGTAGCTGTTCGACACGGCGTTCGCACCGAGCCTCACCGCGGTGTTCACCGCCGTCCCGAGGTTCTTCATAGAGGCGCTGGAGGCCTCGACCAGCAAGATATGGCAGTTCGGGCAGATCGCCGAAACCATGTCGAGGTCGAGCGAAATTTCCTCCGCCCAGCTTCCGCTACGCCGCGGATAGCTCGTGCCGCCGTTTTGGTCAACCTTGCGGAAGCACCCATTCGCGGTCGTGCACGCCGAAAGGCCGAACTGGCTCCGGTAAACCGCGAGGTCTGATTCGGCGGTCGGGTCGTCGTACGCGTCGACGATGGCGACGGTCTGCCCGGAGCCAGCGGTGCTCGACGGCAGGTTGTATGCCGATTGCAAATCGGACGGCGCGTAGCCCGAAATCGTGGCGTGCGGGCTCGGCTTTGCCGGGGCTATATCGGTGCGCAGAAGGGCGCCGCATCGGGCAACACCCGTCGGAACCGAAGCGCACACGTGAATCCACGAAACCGCGTTGCCGGGAGGACTCGCGGGCGGCGCGGCGACCGCGGTGGCGGTAAAGGTGCCGGCGCCAATCATCGCGAGGACGGCGCCGGCAGCCGCCGTGGCGCCCCGCCGAAAAACAGTCTGGGCAAGAGAACCCCTTCGGGTCGGGATTTTGCTCGAGAACGCCGGCCCGCGGGAAGTCGGGAAAAGGGTCGGCCCCGACAGAGCCCGTCCGGAGGAAAAGCGCGTGAAGAAATGCCGCACTAAAAGAAACCGGCGCATGAGCGCCCCCTTTTTATGTGCGCTGTCGTCGGGGTCGGCCGACGCAGCGGCGTTGATCGACTGCGACGAAGATACCGACTTGATCGGTGGTGCGCTAGATACAAATATGTGGCGTTACGGTGCGAGTGACCGATTTCCCGGCCGCTGACTGCCTGGAACCCCCGGCCCAGTCGACCCGAGGACAGGCTAAGACCCCCGAGCACAGGCGTCCTGGCCTGTCCTCGGGCATGGTGATCACGTTTACGTGATCAACTCGCGGCCACCAAAACGGCGCGCTAGGCGATCATGCCTTTGGCGCGGCGGCCTAGCGCGCGAGCGATCTCGCGCCCGGCGTCGCGTTCGGCCAGTGCCTGCCGCTTGTCGTAGGTCTTCTTGCCGCGCGCCAGCGCGATCTCGACCTTGGCCCGCCCGTCTTTGAAGTACAGCGACAGCGGCACCAAGGTGACGCCGGTTTCGCGCGTCTTGCCCATGAGCCGGGTTATCTCCTTGCGGTGCAACAGCAATTTGCGAGCCCGGCGCGGCTCGTGGTTGGTCCAGGTGCCCTCGGTGTATTCGGGAATGTGCACGCCTTGCAGCCACACCTCGCCGTCCTTGATGACGCCGAACCCGTCGACCAGCGAGGCACGACCGGCCCGCAGCGACTTCACTTCCGTGCCGGTGAGCACCACGCCCGCTTCGTAGACGTCGTCGATGTGATAGTCGTGGCGGGCTTTTTTGTTGCTGGCTATGAGTTTTCGGCCGGTTTCTTTGGGCATCAGCCGTGCCCGCTCGTGCGAGAGTTCGCTTGCAAACCGCTCAGCACCTCGATCGCCTGTTGTTCAGCGACGGACGCCGAAACCCCTTGCGCCACAACGACATCGGGTGTAATTCCGACGCCGTCGAGCGAACGACCGGACGGTGTCGAGTACGACCCGACGGTGAATTCGATTGCCGAGCCGTCGGAAAGCTCTTTGGGCTCTTGCACCGATCCCTTGCCGAACGTGCGCGAGCCGACGACCACGGCACGGTTGCGGTCTTGCAGCGCGCCGGCCACGACTTCGGCGGCGCTTGCGGTGCCGCCGTCGACGAGCACCGCGAGCGGCGTGCGTGTATCGCCGCCCGGCTTGGCGTAAAGCGTGAGCGGCGGCGCGTTGCGCCGGGTAAATGTGGTGACCACACCGCCGTCGAGAAACACCGCCGCGGTGCTCACACCCTCGTCGAGCAGGCCGCCCGGATCGCCGCGCAGGTCGAGCACGATTCCCTTCAACCGCCGCGTTTGGGCGGTCGTGTCGAACTGCTTCACCTTGCCCGCGACTCCTTTGCTGAACGTGCGCACGTCGATCACCATCACCGACCCGGCGATTTTCGCGCTGACGTCGCCGGTGGCGACCGACGAGCGGCGAAGCGTCACCGCGTGCGACGCTCCCCCGCGCTGATATGTGAGGGAAATCTCGGTACCGTCGTCGCCACGCAACGCGGCGACGATGTCGGCGACCGAGCTACCCGCCACCGACTTCCCCGCCACCGAGGTGACGATATCGCCAGACCGAATGCCCGCGTCGTCGCCCGGTGAGCCCGCTTGCACGCTGAGCACGGTGACATTGCCGGTCGAATCGCGGTGCAGCCACAAACCGACTCCGGTGTATTGACCGTCCATCACGTCTTCGAACGACGAGAAGTCGTCGGGGGAGAAATAGCTCGACCACCGATCGCCCAGCGCTTGCAACATGCCTTCGACCGCTGCCTTGTCGAGATCTGAACGTGAGATCGGCTTCGCGGCGTTCTGCTGGATCGTCGTCGCCGCCTGCTCGAGGAGCCCGGACGCCGCGGACGGCGCCGCGCTCGCCCGGGCCGAGCGGGCCGCGGCGTCGTGATCAGACCCACCCAGCACGCCGGTCAGGACACCGGCGCCGTACGCGACAGCGACGACGACGAGCATCGAGACGATGCGGCTTGCCCGACCGATATGCAGCATTGGCTGATTCTAAGGTCTGCCGACGACAGCCGTCGCCGTCGATTGACGCGCTCAGTGTCCGCCGTTTGGACCAAACGAGAGATCAAGACCCTTGACGGGCCTCGTCCTCCGCCCGTGGCACGTGTACCTGCTCGTCGCGCTCCTTGTGCAGCAGATTGTGCAACCGGTAGTGGTTGACGACTCCGGCGAGGCACGCCCGGCCGATCATCGCCAACGCAAGCGCTATGCCGACCCTGATGAGCATCTCGGGCGTCGACAAAGTGCCGTCGAGCAGGCCGTGTTGAATGGCCGGCCACGAGAGCACCAAGCCTATGAAAAGCGCTGGACCGGTGAGTTTCATCGCCGTCACGCCTGCATAGCCGCTCGGGCCCGAAGCTGTAGCTCGAACACGAAGCGGCGAATCGCGTCGGATTCTCTGGTGCCAGCGTCGAACGCGACGACCACCTCGGTTTGGCCGAGTTCGGTGACCGACGAGCGCACCACATGCCCTTGGATTTCGAGATGCGTGCCGCCGATCGTGGCGTGAATCGTCGTGGGCGTAAGTTCTTCGATATTTCGCCGGGCAATGCGCACCCGAAAGCCGCCCTCGGAAATATCGACGGTTGTGCCGGGCACGACGACGCCGGGGAAAAACAGCAACACCGCTACCGCGGCGCGTGCTCGAACATAGCGCCTGCGCTGTATGAGGACGGCGCTGTCGAGCGGCCGCAACCGCCAAAGTCGAGGCCGGCTCGAGATGTGTTCGACCAGCTCGCAGCTTTGCTGGTAGCGGCCGCGGGGCGAGACCCACGACAACTCGACGGCGCGATTGCCGGTCTCGAACAAGGCCGCGTTCGCGCCCGTCGGCGCGGCCACCACGACCGTGTCGGCCTCGATGTCTTCGATACGTGACGGATAATCGATGCCGTCGTCGCCGATTCGCAGTGATACCAGGGCATTGAGAGATAGCACATCGACGCTTACGTGGCTCATCGCGCCTCCACCAGTCGGTCGACGATGAGCCCAGCCCATGCCCCCGGAGTCGCCGGGCGCCCGTCGAGCCACGCGACAGGCACGCCGAGTTCGAGCACGGACGCCGGGTCGCTGCTCGCGTCGACGTCCGTGATGACAAGGCCGTCAGTGCGGCCAATGCGGTCGATCCAGCGGGCGACGTCCGCCGCCTTGCGGGTTGCCGACGCCACCGCCCACACCGCGTCGGGCTTCAACGCCGTCATGGCCTTGCGGTTCCACGACGCCGCCTTCACAGTCATGGGCGCGTCGACGACGGCGACGGTCGGCGTCGTCCGCCGGCGCCACCGATCGAGCCGCGACGGAATTTGGTCGAGCGAGGTGATCCTGCGCGCCGTAGGGATTTTCGTCGGTGCCGCGCCGCCAGTGAGGTAGACCAGCGCGCGCTCCTCGATGCCGAGGGTGTTCACCACCTGCACGGCGGCGTCCCACGCGCCCTCACCTTCACCCACAACGGCAATGACGTCGCCGGCATCAGTCGGGAGTTGCGGCGCGACCGGCAATCGACGCAACGCGTTGACCAGCGCGCCGAGCACGTCGCCGTCGTCGTGAGTCGGCAACAAAGCGGCCGGCAGACCGAGATCTCGCAGATCCCGCAGGGAAACCCGCGTAGCCACGTCGGCACGCGGGCGGCGTGCCGGTCGTGATTCGGCGCGGCGACGAGTCGTCTGCGATCGCTTCGGCGTTTCCGGAGTCGGAATCGTCGGGCGGACGACGGGTTCGCGCTCCGCCATTGTCTGTTTCTTCGGTCGTTCCACGACTTTCTCGGACGGCGCTGGCCCGGCGACGCTGGCGGTGAGGCCGGCCAGGATGCTCGCGAACGAGGCGCCGTCAGTCGACAACGCCGGGCCCGCAGGCACTCCTGGAGTAAACGCGTCGGCGTCGACGAGCGCGCTCATGCCACGAGGGTCAGCGGCACGCGGCGCCCGCGTGTCTTGACGAGCCTGGCTCTCGCGGTCGCTGATCGCCTCCGCGAGATCGAGCAACGACGCCGGCCGCTCGTCCTTAACCTCGTGAGGCGAGGCTTTAGGTGCCGAAGCGGCGGCCGCGTCGGATCCGCTGTAAGGCTCGTCGACTTCGATGCTCAGCTCGTACTGCTCGCGCGTGAAAAATCCGCCAACGCCGCCGGTGCGCACCTTGTCGGCTTTCACGATGCGGACGTCGGAGCCGTACTCCTGGCGTGCCCGGAGCAAGAGTTCTTCGAGGTCGGGGCCGTCAAGCTGCATGCGCACGGGCCGCACTCACCGTCCCCACTGTCTCGAGCTGAAGCTGCGACCCGAGCTCGGCGTAGGCGAGCACGGGAAGCCTCGGGCTGCCCGTCTTCACCAACCGCTTGACCGCCGGGCGCAGCTGCGCCATACACGCGAGCACCGGCACGTTGCCAAGTTGCTCGGCGCGCTCCGCGAGCCGGTTGGTCTCCATAACGATGTGTTCGGCATCGTCGGCGTCCAACGCAAGGAAACTGCCGTGTTCGCCTGGCCGCAGCCGCTCCATCAACCGCTGCTCGAGCAGCGGGTCGAGCGTGATGACGCTGAGCCGCCCGTCTTGGGCGTAGGGCGTCGAAATGGCCGCGCCTAACGTCGCCCTCGCCGCCTCGATGAGACCCTCGGCATCGGTGCTCACCCGCGCCCGCTGCGACAACGCCTCGAAGATGCGCACCAAATCGCGGATCGGCACCTGCTCGTCGAGCAAGCCCTGCAAGACCCGCTGAATGTCGCCCAACTGAAGTAGCGCGGGGGTGAGTTCTTCGACCACAACCGGGTCGGAGCGGCGAATCAGGTCGGTCAACGTCTTGACGTCCTCGCGCGATAACAACTTCGCGGCATGGTTGCGCACGACTTCGGCCAGATGCGTGGTAATGACCGACGCGCGGTCGACCACGGTCGCTCCGGCGATTTCGGCCTGTTGACGCAACTCGTGCGGCAACCATTTCGCGGCAAGGCCGAACACCGGCTCGGTGGTCGCGGTACCGGGCAGGTTCGTCAGATTTTCACCGATCGCGAGCACCATGCCTGGAGGCGCCGCACCGCTCGCGGTCTCGACCCCGTTCACCCGGATCGAATACGTGCTCGCGGCCAAGTCGAGGTTGTCGCGCGTGCGCACCATCGGAATCACCATGCCGAGTTCGAGCGCGAGCTTGCGGCGTAAGGCCCGCACACGCTCGAGCAACTCGCCGCCACGACTCGAATCGACCAAGTCGACGAGATCGAAGGCAAGTTCGAGTTCGAGCGGCTCGACCCGCATCTCGTTCACCAAAGCCTCGGCGGAGTCCGGCGCGGGCCCCGCGGGCAGTGCCGCTTGCGCGTCGTCCTGGGTGGCCGGCTCAGGTTCTTTCAGCCGCATGCTAAGCGCGAACGCGGCGCCGCCCAGCACCAAGAACGGCAGTTTCGGCAGGCCCGGGATCAGCGCGAGCACCATGACGGCGATGCCGCCGATGCGAATCGCCTGCCGCTGGGCGGTGATCTGGCGGACGACGTCCGAACCCATGTCTTGGTCGGTGGCCGCGCGCGTCACGATGAGGCCTGTCGACACCGACAGCAGCAACGCCGGGATTTGCGAAACCAGTCCGTCGCCGACGGAGAGCAAGCTGTACGTCGAAACCGCGTCGCCCATGGGCAGATGCCGCTGCATGATGCCGACGCCCAAGCCGCCGACCAAGTTCACGATGGTGATGACGATCGCGGCGATCGCGTCGCCCTTCACGAACTTGGAGGCGCCATCCATCGCGCCGTAGAAGTCCGCTTCGGCCGCGATTTCGTTACGCCGCCGGCGCGCCTCATGTTCGTCGATCAGGCCCGCGTTGAGGTCGGCGTCGATCGCCATCTGCTTGCCGGGCATGGCGTCAAGGGTGAATCGCGCGCCGACTTCGGCAACACGCCCGGCACCGTTAGTGATGACGACGAACTGGATGATGATGAGGATCAGGAAAATCACCAAGCCGACGATGAGCGAACCGCCGACCACGAAGTGGCCGAAGCTTTGCACCACCTTGCCGGCGTAACCGTGCAAGAGCACGAGCCTGGTGACAGATATGTTCAGCGCCAGCCGAAACAGCGTGGCAATCAGCAATAACGACGGAAAGACCGCGAAGTCGAGCGGCTTCTTGACGAACATCGAGACCAGCAAGACCAGCAGCGCGCCGGTGATGTTCGCGGCCAACAGCATGTCGAGGAGCACAGTCGGCAGCGGGACCACCATCATGACGATGATCCCGATCACCCCTGCAGGGATGACGAACTGGCCGAATCGGTTCGCTCGCACGCTACCTCTCGGACGTGTCTAGAGAATCCGCCCGCGCACGCGAGCAGACCGGTCTGCATCGGCCCCATCGGCGCGCGCGCGCACGACCTTAGAAGACCCCGAGCTCGGCTGCGCGGGTCGCGCGCGAAGCCGTTGCCGTCCCCTGCGCTTCTTCACGGCGGCCACCTGATGCTCCGGCGTCGGGCCCGGCCGATGCAGGCCGGCCGCGCTGCCGCGCCGCCGAAGCGAGAAGATGAACGCCAAGATCCTCGCCACCGCGACGAACAGCTCATGAGGGATTTCCTGGCCGAGCTCGCACACCCGGTACAGCGCACGAGCCAGCGGAATATCTTCGACCATCGGGATCCGATGCTTCTCGGCTTCTGCCCTGATGCGCGCGGCGACCGCTCCCGCGCCCTTGGCGACGACCCGGGGCGCGCCACGTCCGCTCTGGTATTTCAAAGCCACCGCGACGTGGGTGGGGTTGACGAGAACGACGTCGGCGTCGGCGATCGCCGCCATCATTCGGCTGCGGCGCATAGCCATCTGGCGCGAACGGATCGCTCCCCTGATTTGGGGGTCGCCCTCAGCGTTGCGAAACTCGTCTTTCACTTCTTGCTTCGTCATCATCAAGCTGCTGCGCAGCCGGCGCCGCTGAAACGCGTAGTCAGCGGCGGCCAGCACAAGCCCCGCGATGGCAGCGTTTCTAGCGAACCCGAACAGCACGTCGCCCGCTTTGTGCACCACGCTTCCGAGCGGGACGACGCCGCCTGTCTGGGCGAGCGGCACGATCTCGAGGATCGCCCGGTAAAGAAGCACTGACAGCACGGCGGTTTTCACGACCGCCTTACCGACTTCCCAAGCACCCCGAATGCCGAACACTCGCTTGAGACCCTTGAAAGGATTGAGATGATCCCACTTGGGCTTGAGGGCCTTCGCCGACAGGTGAACGCCGCCCTGCGACGCGGAAGCGACGAGGCCGGTCACGAGCAAACCGAGCGCAAGGGGCGCGACGGCCATGGCTCCCTTCGTCATGCCCGTGCTGAAGACGTGCAGCATCTTCGCGGGATCCGGGTCTTGCACAACGCCGTCGACATCGTTGAAGAGCGTTTGGCAAAGGCGAACGGTGTTCTCGACCGTCAAGCGCAACAGGTAGATGCCCACGAGCACGCCAAGCCACGACGCGATATCGGCCGACCGCGCGATCTGGCCGTCGCGTTTCGCTTCGCGAAGGCGGCGCGCGGTCGGTTTCTCGGTCTTTTGCGAACGGTCTGCCATCTCAGCTCGCTACTTCGTAGAGAACACGGCCGAGACAATCCCCGTGTCGTGGGTAATTTTGTCGAGCAGAGCGCTGACGGCGTCGGGCAGCGCGACGAACGTGACCCCGATAAGGCTCAGCGTTATGAGAATCTTCAGCGGAAAGCCGAGTGAGAACACGTTCAACGTCGGCGCGGCCTTGGTGAGCAAGCCGAGACCGACGTCCGCCGCGACGAGTACGGCAAGAAGCGGTCCCGCGATTTCGATGGCCGACACCATGAACGTGCCGACATCGTTGGTGACCAGTTCGGCCAGCGCCTTGAGCGGAGCGACGCCGTGCAGCGGGAACGCGTCGTACGAGCGCAAAACGCCGTTCACGATGACGAGATAGCCCTGGCTCGCGAACAACAAGGTGACCGCGAGGAGGTTATTAAAACGGCCGAATATCGAGGCGCTCTGTATCTGCATCGGATCGAAAGCTTGGGTGAGCGAGAAGCCGCCGAAGAAGTCGACCAACTCCCCCGCGCCGCGGATCGCCGCGAACAAGAGCAAAGTCACAATGCCGAGCGTCAGGCCGGCCGCCACGTTCATCAGAATCGCTTCGAGCATGGGGCCGAGTTGCGGGGGCGGAGCCTGCGGCGCCAACCGGTGCGCGACAGGGAAGGCGAGAGCCATCGACAGGGCCGCTTTCGTCATCCACGGAATCGACCGCGTGCCGAAGCCGGGAACGATCACCATCCACGCCGACGTGCGCACTGTCGCGAGCAAGAACGCGGTAAGCAGGGACGTCGAAACGCTGATATCCACCCCGTCACCCGCCGCTGATCAGGCCAGGTACCGCGTCGAACAACTGATGGGTGAACTCGATAAGGGTGTTAAGCATCCAGTTGCCGCTGACGAGGATCGCCACGCCCACCGCGATAATCTTCGGAACGAACGACAGCGTGAACTCTTGAATCTGCGTCGCCGACTGAAACATCGAGATGCCGAAGCCCACACACAAGCTCGTCAGCAGAATGGGGGCACACAGCTTAGCGGTGACGAGCATCGCCTGGAGTGCGAGGTGCAAGACGGCAGCATCAGTCATGGTTCACCTCAGTGGTAACTCGAGATCAGCGAGTGGGCTATCAGCCCCCAGCCGTCGACCATGACGAATAGCAAGAGCTTGAAGGGCAACGAAATCATCGATGGCGGCAGCATCATCATGCCCATCGACATCAGCGACGAGCTGACCACCAGGTCGATGACGAGAAACGGTATGAAGATAACGAAGCCGATGATGAACGCGGCCCGCAACTCCGACAGCACGAACGCGGGGATCAGCGTGGTCATCGAAACATCCTTCGACGACGCGGGCTTCTCCTCGTGACTCGCGCTGATCATCGATGCGAGGTCGTCTTTGCGGGTCTGCTGAAGCATGAACTCCTTGAGCGGTCGCACACCAGCGTCATATGCCTGCGACGCGGTCATTTGACCGTGCAGGTACGGCTGAACCCCGTCTTTGTTCACGGCCGACAACGTGGGCGACATGATGAACAAGCTCAAGAACAACGCGAGCCCGACAAGCACCTGATTCGGAGGCACCGACTGCAAGCCAAGCGCGTTTCGAGTGAGCGACAGCACCACGATTATCTTCGTGAAACTTGTCATCAGCATCAGCGCCGCTGGAGCGATCGAGATGATCGTCATCATCAAGATGATGACGATCGACTGGCTCGGCTTGCCGTCAACGCCGTTGATGCTCACGCTCACCGTCGATTGCGGACCAACGGGCGCGGCCGGACCACTTGGACCTGCCGGGCCCGCCGGCGCGCTCAGCGTCGGCGTTGGCGCCGGGTTATCGCTCGCGTCGGGCGACGGTTCGGGTATTGGCGAAATCGGAGCGATCGGAGCGATCGGATTCGCGCTCGGGCCAACCTCGTAGACGGCCGCACGCGAAGCGGCACGTGCCGGTTCGCTCGCCGACGCGACACCGCAAAGCCACGTGAGCGCCGCGATGCCGAGAGCGCACGCCACCAGGGTCGGCGCGAGCCGGCGAAGCCGGAGCGCGGTTGCTTTCATCGCGGGTTCAGGCCCGCCGGACAGTACGTTCGCGCAACTGGTCGAGAAGCGTGACAGGAGTGGCCGCGTCAGCGGCTCCGGCGGTACCGCCCGTGCCGACCAGTGAAAGCAGGTCTGCCGGCGTCTCCTCCCGCTCGCGCTCATCGTCGTCGAGCTCACGCAACAGCCGCACACTCGTATCCGTGACGCCGACCAAAACGAGCTTGCCGGCCACTCGAAGCAGCGAAACCGACGCGGCCTTCCCCAACGGCTGTCGCGCTACGAGTTCGAGCGGCGAGTCGCTGCGCGCCGATCGCCGTCCCCGTCGTCCTGCTTGACCACGCGCGACAGGGTGACCGCGCGCGACAAGAGAAACCGGACGGCGCGACGGTCGCGGCGTCCCCATTCCTTTGGTACGGGAAAGCAATCGTGCCGCGACGTACATCAGCGCGAGCACGATTCCGAGAGAGACCAGCATGCGAAGGACCGGACCGACCATCGCGGTCACCGCGCCGTCTCGGTCGCCGGACCGACGATTTCCGAAATCCGGATGCCGAATTCTTCGTCGATGACGACTACTTCTCCATGGGCTATCAGCGTTCCGTTGACGAACATGTCGATCGGGCTGCCGGCGACCTTGTCGAGCTCGACCACCATTCCCGGTGTCAAAGACAGCAAGTCGCGCACGGTCATACGAGTGCGCCCAAGTTCGGCAGTGACCTCCATCTCGACGTTGCTGAGCAGGTCGAGACGTTCGACGCCGGTGGCTGCCTGCAACGAACGAACTCCGCTGTCCGAGTTAGCGCTTCGCTTGCGGCTTTTCTCGGCGACCGCGCCGTCCGCGGGCACCGCATTCGCGGCATCGCTCCCCGCGACGGGTGCCGGCGTGCCGTCGTCCGGCAAAGAGTTGAAGGTTTGTTCGGCCGCTTCGGCCACGCTTGACTCCGTCATGGCGTACTCGAGCCTTCCTCGGGTGCGGGGGGTTCAACGATGCGGCAAGCAACATGCCTGCCTGTACTTCCAGGTACGGCATACGCGAATGTCACGCCGCCCGACGTCACGCGTAACGGTTCGTTCGTACGCTGGTGCAAGGGCAAAACGTCGCCGGGGGCAAGACCTAAGATTTGTGACGGTGTGAGCGCAACCTTCGAAAACTCCACTGCCACATCGACAGGCACGTCACGAAGCCGAGCCTGCAATGCCGCCTGGCTACGCATGATGACGTCGCGCCGATCGCCGCGCTTCGGACTCGACGCCGCCTCGAGCACCGGATACAGACCGGCGAACGGCATCGCGAGCGTGGCGGCGCCCTCCTGCGTTCCGACGTTCATCTGAAACGAAGCAACGACGAATACATCGGATGGCGCGGCCGCTTGCGCGAACTGCGGATTCGCCTCGACGCCGACCACCTCGGGCGCGAGCGGCACGACGCCGTCGAACGCATAGCGCAATTCGTGCACGATGCGTTGCGCGAGTGAGCGCATCAACTGCGTCTCGATGTCGGTGAGCAAACGCTCCGGCTGGCTCGGCGAACCGGGGCCACCGAGCAGCCGATCGACGCACAGCATCGTGGTCTGGTGCGGGATCTGCAGAATTGCGGTGCCGGGCAGTGGATCGACCGACGTCAAGACGAGAAACGACGGCACCGGAAGCTGCTCGATGTAGTCGGCGTACGGCAACTGCTCGACCGCGATCAGCTCGACCAGCGAAAACACCCGCACCGTGCTCGTCAAGATCGTGGTGAACTGCCGGGCGAATGTCTCGTAGATGATGTGCAGCTTGCGAACGTGGCCGCGGTTGAGCTTGCTCGGACGACGAAAGTCGTACAGCTTTGGCTCACGGCTCGACCGCTGCCTTTGTCGCGCGTGAGACACGCGGCTCGGGTCGATGATCGACGGAGACGTCACGATCCACACATCGGCAAGTGCCCGGCGCCTCTGAGCGTTCTTCGGGCACGCTTCGCCGCCCCCTCGCGAAGGCCGCCAGGGGTTGTCAGGGCTGGCCGGCTACTGCACCACCCAAGACGTGAACAACAACTCGTACACGGGATCGTCGGGGTAGGCAGCCACGATCTTGTCCCTCAGGCCGGCTTTGGCCTTTTCGAGCCCTGCTGCCGTGGCCAGCGGGCCCGAATCCTGCCCAGTGAAGTAGCTGATCATCTGGTCGGTGGCGATCGCCGCATCGGGAAGCGCTTCGGCCTTGACCTTATCGGTGAACTGCACGCTAAGGCCGACGCGCAAATAATGCCCTCCGGCCAGGTTCACGGTGACCGGGTCGAGGGCCAGCGTCGCGCCTGGTTTGGGCTTGGCCGCCTCGCCACCCTTCTTCGCCGAGCCGCCCAGCATAAACTTCGCGCCGCCTGCCAGCACCAACACGGCGATCAGTATGATGACGAGCTTCTTCTTCCCTTTCTTCTTCTTCGCCGGCGGAGGCGTTTCCGCCGTCTGGTCGGAGACGCCTTTGGCAGTCGGGCGGGTGTCGGTCGAGGCGGCCATCAGTTATCTCCGGGCGACGTCAGGAGGGTCGAGAGCACCACTACCTCGACCCGGCGGTTTTGTGCTTGGTGAGCGGGAGAGTCGTTGGGCACCACCGGCCTGGTGTCGGCGTAACCAGTAGCCGACATTCGGTTCGGATCGAGCCCGTCGTTCGTTACGAGATATCGCAGTACCGTCGTCGCACGAACGGCTGACAGTTCCCAGTTCGACGCGAAAGGGCCACCCTTAATCGGCACATTGTCGGTATGTCCCTCGATAGAGATGTCGTTCGGCAAGTTTCGCAGCGCGGGAGCGATCGCGTCGAGTACCTGCTGCCCGACCGGTTTCAAGTCTGCCTTGTTGGTGTCGAACAAGACCTGATCCGTCACGATGCTGACGACGAGGCCACGCGACGTCACCTTGAAACTGACCGAGCTTTGCAGCCCCTTCTCCTTTAGCGCGGCCTCGATCTGCTCCTTCGCGTTGTCCAACTTCTGTTGCTCTTGTCGAAGCAACTCTTGCTTTTGCTGCTGCGCTGTGTCGCCGTCCGGAAGTGGACCGGAGACGGGCGCGTGCATAACCGGCGTGATCGGCTGCGCGGGGTTGTTGTCGAGTTGGCCCTGATCGTTGTTGGCCGTCTTGCCGCCGTCGAGAACGCCACTCCCGTTAGGCAGAGGAACTTTGGTCGAAGCCCCGAATTGACGCGCCAAACCGTCGGCCAGTTCGGCGAACTTCTTCTTGTCGACGACACTGATGGCGAACAGCACGATGAACAACACCATGAGCAACGTGATCATGTCGGCGTAGGTCAGGAGCCAACGCTCGTGATTGGCCCCGTGCTCCTCTTCGTCGACGGCGCGGCGGCGACGGCGCGGTGGACGTGAACCGCTCATGCCGCGGCCTTTTCCTGCTTCGCGGCCTTGCCCGAGTCCGGTGGCAAGAACGCGCGCAGTTTCTGCTGGATAAGGCGCGGGTTGACACCGGCTTGAATCGACAGCACGCCTTCGATGACGAGCTCCATTTCGTGAATAGCGAGGTCGCCGAGACGCTTGATCTTGTTGGCGAGCGGCAGCCAGATGACGTTCGCCGACATCACACCCCACAGCGTCGCCACGAACGCTGACGCTATGAGCTTGCCCAACGACTCGGGCGAACTCAGGTTGGCAAGAACATGCACCAGGCTCACGACGGTACCGATGACGCCGAGCGTCGGCGCATAACCGCCCATCTCCGCGAACAGCTTGGCACCTTGCTGAAATTCCTTGCGTTTGGCGACAATCTGGCCTTCGAGGATTTCACGAAGCTCCTCCGGGTCGGTGCCGTCGATCGCGAGTTCGAGTCCCTTGCGCAAGAACGGGTCGGTGACTTCACTTGCCGCATCTTCGAGCGCAAGCAACCCTTCCCGCCGGGCGCGGTCGGCGAGCTTGACGAGATCGTCGACCAGGCCGTCGGCCATGACGGGCTTGGCCAGCAGCGCCATTTTCAGCCACTTGATGGAACCCGTGGTGTCTTTCAAGAGGCCGCCGGCCATGGCGGCGCCAAGGGTGCCGAACAACACGAGCATCATCGGCGCGGGAAGCAGGATGGCGGCGGGACTGCTCCCCTCGAGGATCATCGATACGAAGATTCCCCCGAGGGCAAGGGCGATCCCGACGAGCGTGGCGGGATCCATCGTCACACGTCTTTCGCCTGTGCCAGATCCGGATTATCTGTGTCGGTCACGACCCTGAGGTTTCGTTCGCGTGGTGGCGTCGCCTCAAACGCATACGCGGCCGCGATAACCCGTCCGCGAAACTCGCACACGCGCCGCACCAACTCGTCGAGCGACTCGGCGACGACATACTTGATGCCGCCGACCAAGGTGACGACGGTGTCGGGGTTTGCGTCGACCCGTTCGATGAGGTCTGGGTTCAACGCGAAGGGAGGCCCGTTGAGTCGGGTCAACACAATCATCGTGCGGGCCTCCATCCATGGAAGATCGTGCGTGGCCACCGAATCCGTGGTGTGCCAGGCTCCTCTTCGGCGAGCAGCGGGAGGATCTGAGGAGCGTTCCCGACCTGTTCGCCGCATACAAACGGCGATTCACCCGGCCGGATGCGTGCCAGGTGAATCGCCGTTGCGCCGATTGCCGAGTCGCGCTACCGCGAACGCAGCAACCCGCGGCTCAGTGCTTCAGGTTCACCAAATCTTGCAAGACCTCGTCGGACGTCGTGATGACCTTCGAGTTCGCCTCGAAACCACGCTGCGCGATGATCAGGTTGGTGAACTCTTGTGAAAGGTCGACGTTCGACCCTTCCAACTCACCAGACGCCAGGTGGCCACGACTGCCGGTGCCCGAGGGTCCGACTTGAGCCGCGCCGGAGTTCACCGACTCGGCGTATTCGGAATTCCCTACCTTGGTGAGTCCGCCCGGATTGTTGAAGGTCGCCATCGCGATCTGGCCGAGCGGCTGCTTCATTCCGTTCGTGAACAAGCCCTGGATCGTGCCGTCGGGCGAAATCGAATACGACGCGAGCGAACCCATGGCGTTTCCGTCGGAGTTGACGACCTCAACGGTATTTTCGCCGCCGAACGCGGTGAGTCCGGAGATGTCGAGAGACACGGTCTGCCCGTTCAACGTCACACTGACCGGCGTCGTCGTCGCGGTGGTATCGAGTGTGCCGTCGGGCTTAAAGGTCAGCACCGTAGGCGCAGGCTGCGTGGCCGGCGGCACGATCGACGGGTCGTTGTAGTTGATGCTCCATTTGTTGGCGGTGCTATCCCACGTGTACGTAAGGGTCACGTCGACCAACTGCCCCTTGGCGTCGTACACCTTAAGGTCGTTCGTCGGCGACGGCCCGCTGCCGTCGGCGGGAAGGTTTCCGGCGACGGTGGCACCCGTCGTGCCAACCGGCGCGAACGACGTCCCCAACGGGAGTTTGATACCGCCGATGGGGCCGCTGGTGTTCACCGTTCCGCTGGTTGCCAGCCAACCCTGCACGAGCGCGCCGTCGGCCGTCGTCAAATTACCGTTCGCGTCGAACCGAAACGCGCCGTCGCGGGTGTACACCTGTTGGCCACCGTCGTTCACGATGAAGAAGCCGTCGCCTTGAATCATCAGGTCGGTCGAAACCCCCGTAGTCTCGGCCGGACCTTGAGTGAATGTCGTGTTGATCGCCGCGACTTGCACCCCGAGTCCGACCTGAGCCGGGTTGGTGCCGCCCTGCGTTCCCTGCGGTGCGCCGGCCGCTTTGAGCGCCTGGCTCAGGGTGTCTTCGAACTCGATCTGTGACGATTTGAAGCCGATCGTGTTGACGTTGGCGATGTTGTTGCCGACGACGTCAAGCATCGTCTGGTGTGCACGCAAACCGGAGACACCGGAGAAGAGCGAGCGAAGCATTCGAATTCCTCGTTTCTGTTTGTGTTTAGGAGAAGCGATGTGGGCCACCTGGCCGCGTGATTACGATGTCGTGGTGTCACCTGACGCGGCCATGACCGCGGTGATCGACGTCACCGGCACCTGCGCCCCTCCAATGCGTACAACCGCGCCGTCCGACCCGGGAGACGCGCTCGACACGATGCCGTTGTTGACGACGCCGTTCGCATCGACGTACGTGACGCTCTTCCCGATGAAGCTCACCGCTTCTTGCATTTGCTGGCTTCGCAAAAGCGCCTCATTTTGCTTTGCCAACGCGTTCATGCTCTGCACCATCGAGAACTGCGCTTCTTGCGTGATGTAGGTGGTGCTGTCGGTGGGCTTGAGCGGGTCTTGGTGTCGAAGCTGAGCGACGAGCAACTGTAAAAAGCTGTTGCTGTCGAGGCCGCCGACGCTGGCATCGCTCGAACTCGCCGCCGCACTCGTCGGCGCGCTCATAGGCGTCGCGTCGGTCGCGGCAGACCAAATCTGCGGCATAACTTCCCCGACCGGGCTCGTCATAGTGATGCTCCTTTACATCCGGACGTCGAGAGCGGCCTCGACCGACGAACGACCTGCTGCCCGCGCGCCGGCCACCGGTCGTGGATCTGATTCCTTCGCATCGACGCGCGTGTCGCGACTTCTCGGCAGCGGTGCGCGAGGGTGCCCGTCGCCGTGACCGTAATCGGCTGGCATCTGCTGCCGATGGTTTGCCTGGCCTTGCTGGCCTTGCTGGCCCTGCTGGCTGTTGCCGGCATTCGCGAACGACTGGTGGCCGCCCGTATTCCCGGTGTGGTGCTGAGGAAGCGCCGTTCTCGCCCCGACGTCGACGTCAGCGACGCGCAAGCCTCCGGCTTGCAGTTGGCTTCGCAAGTCGGAGAGCGAACTGTGCAACGCGTCGTGGCCGCTTTGCTGATCGGCCGTGAGCTGAACCGACAGCACGCCGTCGTTCACCGCGACCCGCACAATCACCGGTCCGAGCTCCGCGGGGTGTAGCTGCAACGAGAGCGTGTAGCTTCCGTCTTTCGCGCCCCGAAGCGGCGACAGCACCGACACGACTTGGGCCGGGATCGCGTATGGCGCGGGCGGCGTCGGGGCGCTCGAACCTATTGCCGCGTTGGGTGTGCTCGGCTGCGCTGCCGGCGTCGCCAACGAAATAGCCTGTGTATCAAGCCGTGGCGGTGCGGCGGCGTCATGCTTCGTGGCGCTGTCGGGCTGAGGGGCGAGATCGCGACCGCGAGGCGCGCCCTGTGCGTCGGCAACGCCCACTTGCTGAACATGCGCGGCAATCGTGGCTTGTCGCCGCACGCCGGTGGGTTGCGCCGGTACGTCCGCCTCGTGGAGCAGTACCGACGGCGTCACGACAGGAGGGGCGGTGCTTTGCGGGGCGTTAGCGGTCTTGGCATCGGACGGCGTCACCTTCGCCCCCGTCACGACGGTCGCGTCGAGTTTCACCGGTGCCGGCGCCGGGCCGGACGCAGCCGGCAGGGCGGTGGCTCCGGTCCCGGCGCGCGTCGCGTTGGCGGCGGAAAGCGGCACAGCGATTTTCGCGCCGTCTATGAGGGCCGCTGTGCCGCCGCCCGCAGGCTTAGTTGAACTTGCGGGTTTGACGTGGTTGGTGCCGGTCTTGGCGTCTGCTGTCGTTGTGGTGGCAGGATTCCCGTCACCCGGTGCTGCCACTTTCGCGCCGGCAACGACGTCCGCTACGCTCGCGGCTTTCGTCTTGGTGGCTTGGTCGCTCACTTGTGGCGCAACGTCGTTCGATACGCCTTTGGCAGCCAACTCTTCGCCTTTCACGGGCCCCGCTTGAGTCGGCGAGGCTTTCGCGTTCGCGGTGTGGTCGCCGGCGAGGGCCGCGGGAGCGCTGTGATCCGACGTGCCTGGATGCCGCGTGTCGTTGCGCACTTCGTGCGCTCGCGCATCGTTCGTATTCGACGTGTGATTTGGTTGCGGTCGAGCTGGTTGCCGCGCAAGCCCCAGTGCCATCGCGATGACGGCACCGAACACCTCGTCGCTTGCTGTGTCGGAAGACGTTTGATCGGTGTGTCCGGCAGGTTGGGGAAACAGCAGCGGTCCGATGGCTTTCATGCTGCCTCGCTCATGTAAGTCATTACCTTCTTTACGTAGTTGCGCGTCTCTGGATAGGGCGGTATCCCTCCGAATTTGTCGACAGTCGGACCGCCCGCGTTGTAGGAGGCAAGCGCTAGGGGAATCGAACCGTATTTGTCGAGTTCGCCTTTCAGCAGCCGAGCGGCGCCGTCGATAGACTGCGCGGGATCAGTTGGATCGACTCCAAACGCTTGTGCCGTCGCGGGCATAAGCTGCATAAGGCCAACCGCGCCAGCAGTGCTGACGGCATCGGGACGGTAGTTCGACTCAGCGTGCGCGACGGCCGACAGCAATCCGGAAGGCAGCCCGTAATGTCGTTCAGCGGCGGCGAACTGTGCCGCGTAAGGTGCTCCGGCCGTGGCTCCCGAGGTCGTCGACAATGCCGAGGTCGATGACAATGCCGCGGGGCGAGCGACGAACGCGACGGCATTCGGCGCGAAGCCGTCGTTCACTCCAGCGGTGTCTGGAATGATGCGCCGAATTGTGCTCGGTGTTTGCGTGATGCGCTGAATTTGAACTGTCGTGCCGGTGTGCGGTGCCACAATCATCGACCCGTTGCCCGCATAGATGCCGATGTGAGTCGCCGGATCGCCGAAGCACACCAGATCACCCGGTTTTGCTTGTGCGAGCGAAGGCACCGCCGTGCCCATCGTCGCCTGCTGTTGACTGGTACGCGGCAACGAAATCCCGAGGTCGGCATAGGCTCTTTGCACCAAGGCGGAGCAGTCGAGACCCTTGCTCGGATCGGTGCCGCCGTACAGATACGGCACGCCGAGGTACCGTCGGGCGTCTGATACGACGGTTTGACCAGTGACGACATCGCCCGTGGCCATGGATTGGGTCGCTGCCTGCGCCGAGCCGATGGGGTCGGAAGGCACATCATTCGACGCCATCGCCGCCATCGCCGACTCGAATTCGCTGCCGAAAGTGCGCGACGTCGAGTCGATCAGCTGCGCTGACTGCGCACTCGCGGTCGCTAGCGCGGGAAACAGCTGGTTGATAGCGGCAATCCTGCTCTGGATGTCGTCGACGACGCTCATCGTGACGCCTCCTCGTCGTGCTCCGGTCGAGTAACCGGCCTGCGTCCACGCGTGCCTTCATCTACCTGCGCTTGTTCTTCCGCTAGTTCGCGCCGCCTGTACTCAGCGCGCTGCCTCTCGTCGAGGTGCTCCAACGCGCTGAGCTTGCGCTTGGTGTCTGCCCAGCTCTCATTCGCCTGACGAAGCTCCGCTTCCGCCGACTCCCGGGTCTCCTCCGCGTCGAGAACGGCGCGGGCGCGCCTGGCCGCCGCGTCGCGAAAAGCGAGCATGTTGAGCACCGAGCCTCGAAGGGAGGCCGCGCTCGCGACGTTGGCCTCGTAATTTCGAGCCTTCATGTCGTAATCGTCGTCCGCTTGCGCGGCGTGCTCAGCCGCGGCACGAAGTACCTGTCGCGCAACAGACTCTTGCGTCTCGCGAACCCGCAAGACACGATGCAGGGAGAACACGTAGCGCTTCATGGCCGCATCACGCCGCAACCAAGTCGTGCAGCCAACTCCACGCCTGCTCGGCTGGTGTGACAGCCATGATGTCTTGCCGCAAGAACGTGTCAATACGGCTTTGCAGCCGCAAGGCAGTGTCGACGAGTGGGTTGGATCCTGCCACGTAGGCGCCGATCTCGATGAGGTCGCGTGCGTCGCGGTGCGCGGCAAGCAATCGCCGCAACATCGTCGCGTCCTCGCGCTGTTCGGCGGTGGTCACCGCCGTGACCACGCGCGATATCGACTCGAGCACGTCGATGCTCGGAAAATGCCCGCTCGTCGCGAGCCGGCGTGTCAAAACGACGTGCCCGTCCAAGATAGAGCGCGCCGAGTCAGCGATCGGTTCGTTCATGTCGTCGCCCTCGACGAGCACGGTGTACAAACCGGTGATGCTGCCGCGCTCCGCGGCACCAGCCCGTTCGAGCAACTTCGGCATCAGCGCGAAAACCGACGGCGGGTACCCGCGGGTCGTCGGCGGCTCGCCGACCGACAACCCGATCTCGCGCTGGGCCATCGCGAAGCGGGTGAGGCTGTCCATCATCAAGACAACGTGATTGCCCTGGTCGCGAAACCACTCCGCGATGCGCGTTGCTACGAACGCGGCGCGCAACCGCACGAGAGGAGGTTCGTCCGAGGTCGCCACGACGAGCACCGAGCGGGCGAGCCCTTCGGGTCCGAGGTCGTTTTCGATGAACTCTCGTACTTCTCGACCGCGCTCTCCCACCATCGCGATGACGGAAACTGCCGCCTCGGTGCCTCGAGCAATCATCGAGAGCAGCGACGATTTTCCGACACCAGAACCCGCGAACACGCCGAGCCGTTGGCCGCGCCCACATGGCACGAGCGCGTCGATCGCACGCACCCCTAGCGAGAGCTGTTGCTCGATGCGAGCACGGCGAAGCGGATGCGGCGAGTTCCCCTCGACTCCGACGCTCTCGACCTCTGTCAACGACGGCCCGTCATCCATTGGCCGCCCGAGACCGTCGAGCACACGGCCGAGCAATCCGTGTCCGACGGGAATTTGGATGGGACCGCCGGTGGGCATGACGAGCGCGCCCGCGCGTACACCAGTAACGTCGCCGAGCGGCATGCAGGCCAGGCCGGATTCACGAACAGCGACGACCTCCGCGAGCACCGGCAGGCCGGCCGTTTGGATCGCGACGACATCGCCAATCGCCGCGCCGACGCCGTCCGCGTGCAACGTCAATCCGACGACGCTCGTGATCCTTCCGTGCACCCGCGGCCGGGCGGCATCGAGCATCTCCGCCCAGCGTGCGCCGAACACCGCCGCACCCCGATCCCGATCGAGGACGGCGGTCATGGCGAAAGCACCTGCCTCACCCGGTCGATCGCCGCGGAAAGGCTCGCGTCGACATGACGGGTACCGGCTTCGGCCACGCACGACCCTGGCTCGACCTCGCTGTCGGCAAAGATTCGCACTGGGCGACCGGCGAGCAGGCTGTCGACGTCCGACAACGAATCGCGATCGATCGGATGCAGGTAGAGCGAAATCGGGACGTCGCCCGGCAATACCGCGAGTGCGCGGCGCACCGCGTCGCGAACTGGCGCGTCGATCGCTTCTAACTCGCGCCCCAGCAGCGTCGTCGCGAGATCGAACGCGGCGTTGAGGAGGAGGTCTTCCACTCCGGCGAGCGCGGCTACCTGACGCTCTCCGGCTGCCGTGGCCGCTTCGCTCAAGACAGCCACGGCGTGTTGTAGCTGAAGGTTTCGTGCGGCTTCAGCGTCGCGCATCAGCGCGATCTCTTGCTCGAGCGCGACGCGCCTTTCTCGCTCGGCGCTTTTCAGCCCCTCCGCGTAGCCGCGCGCATAACCCTCTTCGCGGCCACGCGCGGTCGCGACGGCGACGGCTTCGTCGAACGCCGCCGCAAGCGCGGGGTCGACGAGTCGCGGATCAGCAAAATCGTCCGACGCATAAGGGCTCAGGCGCAAGTCGGCGTCGATGCGGGCAAGGCTGACGCGGCTGGCTTCCGCGCCCCGCAACACCTCCGCCCTGCTGGGGGCGCTACTCGACGTACTCATCGTCCGCGCCGCGATGCAAGACAATCTCGCCGGCTTCCTCGAGCTGGCGAATGACCTGGACGACCTTTGCCTGGGCTTCTTCGACCGTCTTCAAGCGCACCGGCCCAAGTAGCGAAATTTCTTCTTCCAGATTCTCCGCCGCGCGTTCCGACATGTTCTTCAAAACCTTCGACTTGACCTCGTCGCGAACGCCTTTCAATGCTGTAGCGAGGTCGTTGACTTCGACCTGCCGCAAGACGAGTTGCACGGCCTTGTCGTCGAGGTTCAAGATGTCCTCGAACATGAACATTTGCGCGCGCACAAGGTCGGCCAAGTCGTGGTCACGCTCTTCGAGCGACTCGAGGATGAGGCGCTCGGTCGCCCGATCTGATCGATTGATGATGTCGACAAGAGGCTTGAGGCCTCCAACCGCGGACGCCTCGCCAGATTGCATGAGAATGGTCGACAGTTTCTGCTCAAACACGCTCTCGACGAGCTTCACCGTCTCAGGCGTGGTGCGGTCCATCACGGCGATGCGATGCGCGACGTCCGATTGCAGTTCCGGCGCGAGGCCTCCGAGCACGATAGCCGCTTGCTCGGATCCCATGTGCGACAACACAAGCGCGATCGTTTGCGGGTGCTCGTCTTGCAAGAACGAAATGATTTGGCGTGGGTCGGCTCGGCGTAAGAACTGGAACGGCATCTCGCTCAACGAAGCGTTCAGGCGCTCCAGAATGTCGCGTGCTTTCTCCGGCCCAACGCTCGCCTCGAGAACCTCACGGGCAAACGCCAATCCGCCTCGGCTGTAGTACTTGTGCGCGAGGATGAGCCCTTCGAATTCCTCCATCACTTTTTGCGCGGTCTCCGCGTCGATCGAGTCAAGCCGGGCGATCTCGGCCGTAAGCTCTTCGACCTCGGCTTCCCGCATGGCCGCCAAGATTGACGCGGAGCGCTCTTTGCCGAGCTGCACCAACACGACGGCGGCCTTGCGAAGCCCGTTGACTTCTGTCACGAGGTTCTCCGGTCGGCCAGCCAGCCGCGCAGCAGTTGCGCGACTTCTTCCGGCTGCCTTTCAACCAGCTCGCCGATTTCAGCATCGATCGACGGCATTCCGAGTTCGAGCCGATCACCGCTTCGGGGGCTTGGAGTCAGCTCTTTCGCCAGCTCTTCTTGCTGCGCGCTTACGAGCGCCCGTAGCTGGCGCGCGTCTTCGAGCTCCAACCGTTCGGCCGTCGACAGTAGTGGCGAACGCTCCTGCGCCTTCTTCGCGCGTCGCATGAAGAACACGGCAGCTGCAAGAATGAGCACACCGATCACGCCGTCTTTCGCGTAGCCGATGAGCTTGTTCATGTCCTTTTGTTTTTCAGCCGCCGCCAGCTGTTGCTGTACTTGCTTGGTCGTCGTGTCGTCGAAGGGCATCGTGCTGACGTGCACGCTGTCACCGCGCGACGTCTGGACGCCCGCCGCGGTCTCGACCAGCTTTTGCACGTCGTCAGCGTTCACCTTGCCTGCCGTCGCGCTGTCCAGCAGTACCGCGACCGACATCTGCTTAACCGCGCCCGGTGCCGTCTTCACTTGCTGAACGACACGCCCGATCGCGTTGTCGACCGTGCTGCTCGAGCTGGCATACGTACCGGGGCTCGGCGATGCTGTTGGAACGGGCAGATTGTCCTGGCCGAGAATCCCAGTTGCTGTGGAAGACGAACCTGAATAGACCTCACTCTGCTTCGTCTCCGTAAGCGGTACCGGGGTCGTGCCAGGGCTCGGCGTGATGTAGTTCTCGGACGTCGTTTGCTGCTGGTCGAAATCAAGGCTCGCATGCACTTGGACGATGACGTGGCCCGGGCCGACCAGCGGCTGCAGCAGACTTTGCACGGCGGCGGAGACCCGTTGCTCGTAGGCGGCGGTCTGGTCCGCTTGCATGCTACCGGCCCCGGAGAGCTGCCCGTCGACACCAGGTGCCGACAACATGTGCCCCTGCGAGTCCGCTACCGTGACGTCGTTTGGATTCAGCCCCTCCACGCTCGACGACACGAGATGCACGATTGCCTGCACCGTGCCGGCACCAAGCGTTTTCGACGGATCTGTCGTTACGAGAACTGAGGCTGTCGGTTTCGTCGAGTCGTCCGTGAACACGTCGTTTCGCGGCAGCACCACATTGACGACAGCCGCGCGCACGCCGTCGATAGACTCGATCGTCTTTACCAGCTCACCCTGCAACGCTTGCTGATACTCGACGTTTTGCTGGAATTGCGATGTCGTGATGCCGCCCTTGTCGAGCAAGGAGAATCCGCTGACTCCACCGGTTGGAAGGTTGTTTTTCGCCATGTCCAGGCGGAGTTGGTAGACATCCTTTTGCGGCACGAGGATCGTGCCGCCGCCGTCCGCGAGCTTGTAGGGCTCTTTTTGAGCCGCGAGCTTGTCGGTGATGGCGCTCGCGTCAGACGCCGCGAGATTGCTGAACAGCGGCGCGTACGTCGGCTTCGATGCCCAGCCGGCGAAGATGTAAGCCCCGGCGATTAGCGCGACCAGCACCAATGCGGTGACGGTCTTCTGGCCTGCTGTGAAGTCGGCGAAGATGGCGCGGGCGCGATCGACTACTCGCTTGAAGTCCAAGTTCATCTACGCCGTCACATCTGCATATTCATGATTGACGTAAATGCGGCGACCGCCTTGTCGCGCACCGCGGTCGTCAGCGACGTGGCAATCGACGCCTCGTTCGCGGCAATCATGTACGTGGTGATGTCGTTGAGCGAGCCGGTCGCGGCCTTGGTCGCCAAGTTGTCGGCGGACGCTTGCGTTTGCTGCAAGGCGTCGATCCCACGCGTCAACTCATTGCCGAACTCCGCGCCTGACGCGGGGTTGGCACGTTCGACGCCGGAGGTGACGGCCACCGGCGGCACACCGGTCACCGATGTCATCGGAGGAATAGCGGGCATCGTCGCCGTCACTTCCCGAGCTGCAGTGCTTGCTGATACGCCTCGGTAGCGCGGCTGATGACCGACAGGTTCGCCTCGTAGCCTCGCTGCGCCATGATCAGCTGTGTCATCTGGCCGGGCATGTCGATATCGGCGTGACGCACAAAACCGTTCGCGTCGGCGAGTGGATTTTGCGGATCGTACGCTTCGATCCCAGTACTCGGGCCGAACCGTGCCGCGACGACTTCGACGCCGCCGCCGGGAGCCGCGGCCGCCTGCACGAAGCGTTCGGCGAATACCGGCTGGTCGCCCGGCACGGTGTCGTTGGCGTTGCTGAGGTTGTCGGCTATCGCGTCCATCCATTTGCGGTGGGTAATCAGTCCGGTACCCGAGATGCCGATCGTGTCGAAGAGGCCCATTACTCGCTCCCGATAGCGGTCTTGAGCAGTTGATATTTCGCCGTCAACGCTTCGACCGTGGTCTGATACTTCAGGCCCGTGTCGGTGATCGACACTGTCTCTTCGTCGAGGTTGACGTTGTTGCCATTAAGTTGAGTCGGTTCGAGCGACGTGCGCGTCGTGATGACCGCGGACGCCGGATCACCCCCGCCGATAGCCGATTGGAGGCTGGATTCGAACGAGACGCGCTTGGCAAGGTACTCGGGCGTGTTGATGTTCGCGATGTTGTCCGCGATGGCGCGTTGACGCGCGGAAAGACCAGCGGCGGCGACCTTCAGTGCGGCCGTGGTGACGTCGTCGAACACGAAAAGCTCGCCTCCCGGAAACCTCGAACTCGCGTTCGCGGGTCGCCGATCCGTGGCGAAATTCGTGAGCGATCCGTGCTCAACGGCTCACATCGGTGGGGGGCGTTGGGGGCTTAGCGAAACGACCGGGTGAATCTCGACGAACGTCTCAGGTCTCTACATCGACGAACCGCGCGCGCGGTCTTTCTCGCGTCATCCGCGACCTCGCGCGGGTAACGGCACCCATCGCTTGCGTCGTTTCTGCCATGAGCGAGCGCACCTGGTTTTCGACCCGCGCGGAAAGCTCGGCAACCTCTGTCGCGGTTTGCCGCAGAGCCGGCGGAAGCGGACCCAAACCCGTCGGGAGCGCGAAATCGAATTGCGCTGTGGCTGCTTCGCCGACCTCGATGGCTCGTTCAAAGTCGAGCAACGCTCGACCATAGTTGTCGAGCACCTCAGCCCAGGTAGTCGACACCGTCAGCCGGCTTCAGCCATGAGTTGAGCGGCGGCACCGTGCCACGCCTCGCAGAGCGGCTCGACGAGCCTGCGACACGCGTCGACACGGTCGGCATCAGCGCTGACGTTGGCGGACACGAGTTCTCTCAACAGCCAACCGTAAATGCTGGCGAGCCGTGGAGCGCCGTCCCATTTCTCGACGTGCAAACTACTACGCAACTCGAGCACGATGTCTTGCGCGTGCCGAAGGTGTTGATCGGCTTCGCCTCGCGCTCCGGACCGCAACGCGTCGCGGCCTTTGACGATATCGAGCAGCAACCGGTCGTACATCATCACAATGAGCCGTGCCGGACTCGCCGTAGCGACAATCTCCGCTAGGTAACGAGATTTCGCGTTCACTGCCACGTTACCGCTCACCTGCTCACGACGATTTCGATGGGGACGGGAGGCTCGCGATGGACGACGAAAGCCGGTCGCCCTGCGCTTTGAGGTTGCTGAGCTGCGACTCGAGGTTGGCCCACAGCATTTCGAGCGCCGTGCGCTTGGTATCGAGCGTCACCTGCCACGACGCGATTTGATTATTGAGATCGCTAATCATGGAGTTGACGCCATCGATCTGGTTGGTCAACGTGCCCGTCGACGTGTCAACGCTTCGGTCGGCGATGCTTGCGAGCTGTTGCGCAAAGCCGGCACTGAACGTGAAGCTGCCGGCGCTACCGCCGGCGAGCGCGGTGACATCGCTCGGGGTCAAGGTGACGTTCAATGTCAGCGCGTCGACGTCAGGGGTGCCCGGATCGGTATAGAGAACTTGTCCGACACCTGTAGCTTGCTGGCCGTTGATCGTACCGGCGACGTCGAGTCCCGCGGTCACGCCAGAGGCTGCCAGCCCGCCGGCGGCTGAAACCGTGAACGCCGACTGCGAGCCGTACGCGTTGCTCGACAGGTCGATCGTGGTGCCGTCGGGATCAAGGACGGCGTTGACCGAAACGCCGTTCGACGCGGCAAGAGAGTTCAACGCGTCGACCACGTTTTGCGCGCTGTCGCCCGTCTGCACGGTGTACGTCGCGCTGGCGCTGCCTGAGCCTAACGTGATGGTCTGACCCGCGACGAGTCCGCTCGACGTGTCGACGGTCGCTCGCGACTTTGTCGCTGCTTGCGTAATCTTGACGTCATACGAGCCTGGAGCCGTTGAGTCGCTGCTGTCGATAAGCGAGATGGTGCCCGTGAGGCCTGGCTGAGCGGGCGCGAAACTGCCGGAAGGGCCGAAACTGTCCTGCACCTGTTGCGGATTAGACGCTAGCTCGCTTTTGAACGTGGCCTCGTCGAAGGTGATGTGACCATCTTTCGTCGTCGACAAGCCCAGGGACGACGCCGTCAAGCCGCCGCCGACGACAGCACTCATCGAACTGAGGACGGTGTCGCGAAGTCGCGCGACCGTCGAGTCGCCCGTCAGCGTCGAGGCGGTGTTCGTCGTTGTGTTGTAAGCAGTGTCGTTGGAAATCTCGTCGAGCACGGCGTTTGCCGCGTCGACCATTGCCTGCACCTTGTCGGCAATGCTCTGATCGTCTCGCGACGTGGCGAGGGTGACTCCGGTTGTTAGCTCGCTCACCGTAAACGTCAACCCGGGCAACACGTTGCTGAAGGTGTTGGTGCTCGACGAGACGGTGTAGGCACCCGGCGAGCCCGCGCCGACAGTGATCTGCGCGTCTTGCGCCGTCGAGATGTCGTTCAGGGAGCCCAACGAGGAGATCCCGCCGACGGTAAAGGCCGCCGCGGCCCCCGTCGTAGTGGAGCTGAGCTGGAGCTTGTACTGGCTGGTCGAAACCTGCACGGCCGTCGCTTGCACTCCCGTTCCGCTCTTGTTGATGCCGGCGACGACGGCCGCGAGCGATCCGTCACCGGTGTCGATCGTCGTAGCGTTGCCCGACGAATCGGTAATCGTGACTGGCGTGCCGGCCGTGACGACCTGTGCCGAGGTGCTCGCCACCGTATTCGAAAAGATCGATGTCTGGTAGGTCGCGAGTTGCGACACGTCGAAGGTGAACGAACCTGCCTGCGCACCGGCTCCGGCAGTCGCCGACACAGCGGACGACGACGAGGTCACCGCCATGGTCTGCCACGTCGCCGCGTTTGCGAGGGTGTCTGCCGCTGACTGCAGCGAGGCCATCTTGGTGTTGATGGACTGATAGGCAGCAAGCTTGAGCTGCTGTTGCGCGAGTTGCGCCTTGAGGTTGCTCTGCGGCAGCGCCGCCTGCGCCATGATGGCGTTGATGATCGAGGTGGTATCGAGACCGCTGACCAGTCCGTCGATTTTCGACGAAGACGAACCGACGCTGCTGGTGGTCATCGATGCTCCCTTCCGACCTCGCGAGTCACTGCCGTTTGCCGAGACGCTGCCGTGTACCAGCTAAAGCCCGAGGGTTGGGGGCCTTGTGAGCCCCCAACCCAGGCGGGCGAATCAGCCGAGCAGCTTCAACACGGCTTGTGAGTTGGCGTTCGCCTGAGCCAGCATCGAGACGCCGGCTTGCTGGAGCACTTGTTCCTTCGTGAAGTTGACCATTTCGGCGGCCATGTCGGTGTCCTGGATGGACGAGTTCGACGCTTGCAGGTTCTCAACTGTCACGTTCAGGTTGTTAATCGTGTGCTGGAACCCGTTTTGCATCGCCCCCAGTTTGGCCCGCAAGGACGACACCGTGCTGAGCGCGGTCGCGACCTTGGAAATGGCGGCGGTAGTGCCGAGCGTGACACCTTGGGTGCCGAGTGTCGACGAGTCACTTGCCGTGATCGTGACGGTCTGCTGGTCAGAGGCGGTGGTGCCCGAACCGACCTGGAACACCTTGTTTGAGTAGTTTCCGTCGAGCAGCGTGTTCGAGCCGAACTTGGTGGTCGACGAGATGTTGTCGAGATCGGTGTTGAGCTGGTTGAACTCGGCCTGCGACGCAGCAATTGCGCTCGCGTCCTGTGAACCGGTGTTGGCTGCCTGCACGGCGAGCACGTTCATGCGCTGGAGGATCGAGTCGACCTCGGTGAGGGCGCCGTCCGCCGTCTGCACGACGTTGATGCCGTCTTGGGCGTTCTTGACTGCCTGGCTCAAGCCGCCGATCTGCGCTTGCAGGCCCTGGCTGATCGACAGACCGGCCGCGTCGTCGGCGGCCTTGTTGATGCGGTAGCCGCTCGACAGCTTGGCGAGACTGTCGGACAGCTTCGACTGCGTCATCGACAGGTTGCGGTACGCGTCGAGAGCGTCGATGTTGGTGTTGATGCGAAGACCCATGTCAGATTCCTCCTTGAATCGGGTCCGGGGCCGTCCATCCGTGGGCGAACCCCTACGTTCTTGGTCGGCTGATGCCAACCGGGTGCTTCATCGACCCAGAAGGTGACGAGCTTAGAAAAATGCGAGCGACCCGCGTGGATCGACGGTCCGCCGGCACCGTTTCACCTGATCGGCCCAACGCGGCAAGGAAACCGGACGCCGCGAAACCCCGTGGGCAAGACCTCTCATCTGCTAGGTAGCTCCGCCGATGTGGTGCCTGACGACCGCCGCGTGGCGGAAAGGAGGTGTGTGATGGGCTTCGCCGAGGTGTCTGACATCCTCTGGCGAGAACGTGAACTTCTCGATGTCTTGTTGTTCAAGCTCGAGGAAGAACAGCTCCTCCTCGCCGCCGGCAAAGTGCGCTGGCTCTCACGCGCCACTCGCGAGGTCGAGCTCGTGCTCGAGCAAATAAGGCTCACCGAGGTGACAAGGGCTGTCGAGGTCGACGCGGTCGCGATCAGTCTTGGCCTCGAGGCCAACGCCAGCCTTTCCATGCTGAGCGAGGTCGCGCCGCCGCCGTGGGACGAACTTTTCCGCTCTCATCGCGACGCGTTCCTCGCGCTCACGCAGGAAATCTCCGCGCTTGCCGAAGCGAACCGCGATTTCGTCAGCAGTGCCTACCACACGGCACAAGACACCTTGCGTGCTATCAGCGGCGCGACGACAGACGGCTACACCGCCAGCGGAAAGCGCAACGACGCGATTCCTCGCCGCCGGCTCGTCGACGAGGCGATCTGATGGGCACTGAGTTCGGCACCTTGACGGCGGCGCTCTCGGCGCTGCAATCAGAGCGCAAGGCCCTTGAGGTCACGGGTCAAAACATCGCGAACGCCAATACCGCCGGTTACACGCGCCAGCGTGCCGTGTTTACGGCCGTCGGGGGCTCGGTTGTTCCCGCGATGTATTCGAAGTCAGACGGAATCGGCAGCGGCGTCCAGATCTCAGACGTCCAGCGCTTGCAGGATGCCTTTCTCGAACAGCGGGCCAATAGCGAGAATGGCAAGCTCTTCAACCTGCAGGGCGTCCAAGACACCATGTCGAACATCGAAAACCTGTTCGGCGAACCCGGCGACGCGGGACTGCAAGCACTTCTCTCGTCGTACTGGAACGGATGGGACGACGTCGCGAACAATCCTTCCGACGCGTCGGCACGAACCGCGCTCATCGGCACCGCGCAGTCTCTGGCGTCAGGGCTGAACACGGCGTCGGCGTCGTTGTCAGCGCAATGGCAGTCGTCGCTCGAGTCACTGCAATCGACGGTGCAGCAGATCAACACCTCGGCCGCGAATATCGCGTCGCTGAACAAGGCGATCGTAGCCGCGACGGCTGCCGGCAACGCCCCTAACGATTTGAAAGACCAGCGCGACCTGCTGATCCGCAACCTGGCTTCCAACATTGGAGTTTCGACCCGCGTCAATGCCGACGGCTCGACCGATGTCTTGCTCGGCGGATCGGCTCTGGTGTCGGGCAGTTACGCGCGCTCACTGGCAGTTGCCGGCGCGACCGCGATCGACCAGGCCACCACGACACCGGTCGCGGTGACCTGGACAGACACCGGCATGACGGCCGCCGCGACAGCCGGAAAAACCGGTGCCTGGCTGAGCAGCCTCAACACGATCCTGCCCACGTACAGCCAAAGCTTGGACGACGTCGCCGGGCAACTGGTGAGCAGTGTCAACGCTCAGCAGGCAGCCGGCTACGACCTGAACGGCAATCCGGGTGGGCCGTTCTTCGATCCGGCAAAGACCACAGCCGGCTCGATCACAGTGAGCCTCACGGACCCCGACCTCGTCGCGGCATCGGCTGTCGCGCCGAGCGGAACGCCGCCGCAGCCTAGTTTCGACGGCAGCAACGCCCAAAAAATGGCTGACATGTCGGGCACCGGCGCCGACGACCTCTATCGCCAAATGATCGTCAAGCTCGGCTCGGCGTCGCAAAGCGCTCAGCAGCAAGTAACCACGCAAACGAGCGTCGTCAACCAGATTGAGCAGGCGAGAAACTCGACAGCCGGCGTCGACCTCGACGAGGAGCAGACGAATCTCATCGCCTACCAACAGGCTTACAACGCCGCCGCGCGCTTTCTGAGCGTTCTCGACGGCATTCTTGACACCCTGATCAACAAGACCTTGGTCTGAGGAGCCGATCGTGAGCATGCGTGTCACTCAAAACGCGATCGCGTTGACGATGCTGGCCGGGCTTCAGTCGAACAAGCAAGAACTGAGCGACCTGCAACTCCAGCTGAGCTCTGGCCGCAAGATCCGCCGTCCGTCCGACGATCCAGTCGGTACAGACCAAGCGATGCAATATCGCGGCGAGCTCGCCCGTTTCCAGCAATACCAACGAAACGGCCAAGACGGCTTATCGTGGCTCGGCACCGCCGACAGCGCATTGCAAAACGGCGTTTCGCTACTGCAACGCCTCCAGGTGCTGACAACGCAAGCGGCCAACACAGGTGCCAGCGACGCGTCGTCTCGCGCGGCGATCGCCGAAGAAGTCAAGGCTTTGAAACAAGACATGTTCGGCATCTCCAACACGACCTATCTCGGTCGCCCGATCTTCGGCGGCACAACGTCGAACACTTCGGCGTACGTGCAAGACGCACTCGGAAACGTGACGTACTCGGGCGACACTGGAAAAGTGAACCGCTCGGTCGGCCCCAACGCGGTCGTGCAAGTGAACGTCAACGCTTCAGACGCGTTCGGCCCCACAGGTTCAGATGTCTTCTCCGTATTCGACAAGGTTATTTCCGACCTCTCGAGCAACCCTGCCAACCTCACCAACGACATCGCTGACGTCATCGACGCGCGCAAGCGGATGTCGAACGCGCAAGCCATCGAAGGCGCCTCCTACAATCGCATTACTCAAATGAACAATCTCGCCGGGCAGCACACCGACACCCTCACCGGCGACCTCTCCGATGTCGAAAACGTCGACACCGCGCAGGCCGTCACCCAACTGACGATGCAGCAAGTCAGCTACCAAGCGTCACTGGCCGCCATGTCGAAAGTGCTGCAACTCTCGCTCACCGACTTCCTGCGATAGGACCGCATCGATGCTCGTTTCGGAGGTTGTCTCATGACGGCTGCAGTGGTCGATGTTCCGACCCTCGACTTCGAGGGCAACCTGATCGGCTTTCCGCAGGCACGCAGGTTCGCCTTGGTGCGAGTCGACCCCGAGACGGAAGCACTGTTTCGCCTTACCGCGATCGACACAGCGGACGTCGAGTTCGTCGTCGCGGCGCCTTATCCCTTCTTTCCCGACTACGCGCCGGAGATCGACGACCTGACGGCGGAGCGGCTCGGCCTGTCGTCGTCGTCCGACGCCGCACTGCTCGTCGTCTTGACGGTCGGCGAGAGCCTCGCCACGACGACGGCCAACCTTTTCGCGCCGATCGTCGTGAACACGAGGTCGCGGCGCGCGGCGCAGGTCATCCTCGCGGACGGCAACTACTCGCTGAAGGCACCGCTCGCGGCGTAGGTGAAGGGCGCCGCTCGCGGCGTAGATGCGGGGCGACACGTCGCCCGGAACACGCCGGCAGGACCAGCTCGCCTGTAGGATCGGCCCACCTGGCCGGCCACGGAAGGAGCGCCAGTTGCTGGTCCTTAGCCGTCGGGTCGGCGAGAGCATCATGATCGGGCCTGACGTCGTCGTCACCGTGCTCGAGGTGCGGCCTGACCTCGTGCGCATCGGCATCAAGGCACCGCGCGAAGTCGAGGTGCACCGCGAAGAGGTCTTCGTCGAGGTGCGTCAGGCCAACCAGTCGGCGGCGTCGCCGAAGCCGCACGCCGTGGAGGCCCTCGCCGCCGGCCTGCGCAACGAAAAAGCGGGCCGAGGGAAGCCTCGTGACGAACGTGACGACGACGTGCCGCATGGGTCGGGCGACGCGAAACCGCGCGACCCTAAAGCCCAACCCTCCGATTCCGCTTAACCGATTACTCCTCGCACCGATGAGACCGACGGGCGCACACGTCGGCAATCGCCCGCCGGCATCGGTTGACCGAGGGAGATCGTCATGGGTAAGCCGCGACCGGCTCGGCGAGGCGGCAAAGCGGCACGGCATCGAATCGAGCTTTCCGCGGTTGTCATCGCCAAGGATGAAGCGCCGCACATTGCCGACCTAGCCGCCTCACTCGCGGATGTGGTCGACGAACTGGTGCTTCTCGACACCGGGTCGACCGATGAGACCGTCGAGCTCGCCCGAGCGCACGGCTTTCGGGTGTTCCATCGGCCATGGACCAACCACTTCGCCGAAGCCCGCAATGCCGCGCTCGAACATGCGCACGGCCGGTGGGCGCTAGTGCTCGACGCCGACGAGCGACTCGTTACTGACGATAAGCATGCGTTGCGACGCATCGTGCGCGAGGCGGCGCAACTACCGAATCTCCTTCGCCCGCACGGGTTTTGGCTCACCCTCGAAAGCTTCGCCTCTGACGACCTCGATCCTTCGTCGTCCGAAACCGGCCAGCAGATAAGGATGTTCGATCGCGCCCGCATGCGTTTCGAAGGGCGCATCCACGAATGGCTTACGCCGGTTCACGGCGAAAAGGCGGTCTACGTTCGGGTTCCGGAGACGGTTCGCATCCAGCATCTCGGCTACACGCCGTCGATTTGGAACGCCAAGAACAAGACGGCGCGAAATCGCGCACTCGTCGCGGCCGCCGAAAGCGACGGTGCGGTCGACGCCGGACGAATCAAGTTCGAGCAAGCCAGGTCGGCGCTTGCCCGGTCGAGCGCGGAAGGCCTCGAACGCATGCTCGACGCGCTGCAGTCACTCGACAAGGCAACCGACGGGCACCGCTACGCGACCGCGATCGCCGCGCGGCTGTTGACGGACGTGGGACGTGACGACGAGGCGCTGCGGCTGCTGAGCGACACGATGATCACAGAAGCGTTCGAGACTGAACTTGGCGTCATCGAGGCGACCGCGCTCGCTCACCTCGGACGCGACGATGAGGCAATCGCGAGAATCAGGCATCTCGAGACGTCGACGAATTTCAACAGTTCGAACGTCGATTTGCGGATTCGCATCCCCGCGTTGAAAGCTGAGACGCTCGAGATTTCAGGGCGACCACGCGAATCGTGGCTTGCGTTCGCCGAATTGTCGCGCCACGCGGGTGCCCGCGTGAACAGCACGGCGCGCGGGATTGCCCGGCGCGCCTGGCATCTGGCAGTCGAGGCAGGCTATCCCGACGACTACCTGATCGATCTCGCCGAAGCGACGGACGACGCCGAGTTCGACCGCGTTCTTTCCACTCTGCCCGAGGCACATCAACTCGTGGCGCTCGGTGCTCGGCACCGTCACTTGCACGGCCGCATGGTCGAGCCGGATCCGCGCGTCGACGCGTTTGCGCCGAAACTTGCTGAAGCCTCGGTCGGCGCCGTGCTGGCGCTCGCGGCACATCGGCTCAACACCGAGCCGGCCCTCGCACTCGGCATTGCCGAAACGGTCGAGCAGCGCGCCGATACGACACGCACCGAGCGCGTTGCCACGAACGTCGTGCGGATTCGGGCACTGCTCGTCTTGAACCACGCAGCGGCTGCCGTGAAACTGGCGGTTGAGCTCGACGCCAATGACGCTCCTCCCGCTGACGACGCCCTCGTGAAAGAACTGCTGGTGATGGCGCGAGAGTTCGCGTTTGCGCTCAGCAATTGAGCCGAACGGTCGAAAGACATGCATGACCCTCGCTATCGTCATACCGACGTACCGCCGCGGCCCGGCATCGGAGTCGACCTGGGACGACCTGCGGGTCTGCCTCGCGTCGATCGCCGCGTACGCCCGTGGCTTCGAGGTCGTGGTCGCGTGGGATGGCCCGTGCGAACCTGACGACTTGCCGCGCAACCCGTTGATGCGGTTGATCGAGCGGCCGAAAGGCATGCCGTCGGGAATCGCGTGCAACTGGGCGGCCATGAAGCAAACCGACGCCGACGATTTCGTTCTCGTGAGCGACGACGTCGTGTTGTTGCCGGATACCCTCGTCAAACTTTTCGAGGACGCCGCGCTGCTTCGTGGCAACGGTTATCAGGTCGGCATGCTTGCCTGCCGTTCGAACTTCGCACCAGGCGCGCAGAACATCCGGGCGGCAAACGGAGGCAATTGGTCGGGCGAGGTCGACGGTTACGACAGCGAGCGCACAGTCTTGATTGCAGAGCGGGTGTCGCCATTTTGCGCTTTTATGACGCGCGCAGCCGCGTTGGCGGCGCCGGCCGCCGATGTGGAGTGGTACAGCGACGACATCGCATGTTTTGATCTCCACAAAGCCGGCTACACGAACGCGATTTCACGAGCGTACGTGCATCACATCGGAATGCGATCCAGTGCTGGAAAAGCGGAACAGCTGCCAGCACAGATGCAACGCCTCAATACCGAGGCGCTCGAGTGGATTCAAAAGAATCGCCCCGACTTCTGGCGGCATTTGCAGAACCGAAAGAGCAGCGCCGCGTGATCGAAGTCGCGCGGCCCGAACTCGATCGGCGCGATCTCGACGCCGTGGTCGAGTTGTCGACGCACGACCTGCTTTCGTGGCGCGATTCGCGACTGCTCGTCACCGGCGCCACCGGCTTCGTCGGCTCATGGGTGGTGGCCGTGCTTCGGCATGCCAACCGTGAACTGCGGCTCGGCCTCGACATCGTCACACTCGCGCGGCACCCGTCGCGGGAGGCCGGTGTCACTGCTGTCGCGGCCGACATCCGCTCTCTCAGCGCCGAGGCAGTGCGAGCGGTTGGCCGGCCGGACGGCATCGTGCATCTCGCCTGCCCGAATGTTCCGGAGGATCCGCGATCGCTCGAAGCCACGATCGTCGATGGCACGAAGAACGTGGCACGACTCGCGCCAGGTGGTACCAGATTTCTCCTTGCCAGCAGCGGCGCGGTGCACGGTTTCGCAACCCAGCTTCAACGCCAGGTACCGGAATACTTCCCGACGACGTCCGAGGCGTCGCCGTACGGGCTAGCGAAGCGGGTGGCCGAGCGGCACGTGCGAAACATGACGGAGCACGGGGGCATTGACGCGGTCGTCGCGCGGTTGTGGGCCTTCGCCGGCCCACTTTTACCACTGCACGCGCATTTCGCATTCGGTAATTTCGTCGCTGACGCCCTGGCTCGGCGTCCGATCGAGATAACCGGAAACCCGCGCACGGTCCGTTCGTACTTGTATCCCGTCGATTTGGTGGTGTGGCTGCTCGCCGTTTTCACGCGAGGCCGCGGCGGTATCGCCTACAACGTCGGCTCGGACGTCGAGACGACGATCGACGAGCTCGCCACCACGATCGGGAGGATTTCGGGCACGAGCGTGCGCTCTTCGGGTCACGGGCCAGCGAGCTACTACGTACCTGACACGAGCAGAGCGCGTCACGAGCTGGCCGTCGCGCAAACGGTCGCGCTCGACGACGCCGTCGCCCGCACGCTCGCTTGGCACGACACCAACAACAACTTTTCCATCGCGACTCTTGGAGCTATGGCATGACAGCAACACTTGTCTCGACGCGCGACCAGTTGCGCGCCCTGCTTGACGTCGAGCCCGACCAAGCCGTCGATACTGTGCGCGCGCAGGTGCAGTCGGCATTGCACGGTACGCACGGCGTCGTGTTGGCCGGGGCGGGACAAGTCGGCCGCTGGCTTGCCGCAAACGCTTCGCAACTCGGGGTCGAGGTACGTTGCTTCGCCGACAATCGAGCAAGCAGCATGGCGCCTTACGTTGACGGCATTCCGGTGTTGTCGCCCGCCGAGGCGGTGCGCCGCCACGGCAGCGCCGCATTCGTCGTCACAATCTTCCACACCATGGAGGTACGTGCGCAGCTTGAACACCTCGGCGCCCGATCGGTTGTGCCATGGACGGCGTACGCCTGGGCGAACGCCGAAGCGCTCATGCCCTACTTCGGGCTCGACGTGCCCCACCAGATGGTCGCCGCCGCGGACAAAATCATGCGCCTCCACGACCAGCTCTCCGACGAAGCATCACGGCGAATGTTGGTCGACCAAGTGCGCTGGCGGCTCACACTCGATTCGATAGCTCAGGATCCCCCTGCTGACATGGCAAACATTTACGCCGAGCCCGGTGTAGTCGCGCCGACGTCCGACGACGTGTACGTCGACTGCGGCGCGTTCGACGGCGACAGCATCGCGATGCACCTGGCGCGCACGGGCGGTCGAGCGGCTGGAATCGTCGCAATAGAGGCAGATCCCACAACCCTTCCGGCATTACGAGCGCGCATCGCCAAACTCCCGGACGACGTCGCACAGCGGGTCGTCGTCCACCACGCCGCCGTCGGCGCCGAACGCGGCCGGGCGACGTTCAACGCGACGGGCACCGCCGGAAGCAGTCTGCGGTCGGCAGGAACTCGATTGGTGGAGGTCGACGTCGTCCCGCTCGACGAGATTCTCACCGGCACACGTGCGACCTACATCAAGATGGACGTCGAAGGCGCGGAACCGCTCGCGCTCGCGGGAGCGCGAAAGACACTGCAAGAAGGAAAAGCCGTGTGGGCGGTGTGCTTGTACCACGCGGCCGATCACCTGTGGAACATCCCGCTGCAGATCGCCGAGAGCGGAGCTGACTACAGCTATTCGATGCGTCGCTACGCCGAAGATTGCTGGGAACTCGTGCTGTACGCGGTTCCCGCCGACCGGGCGACGCCGAGAGGCCAGGCATGACAGCGCTACTAGAGGAGCCGACGGTCGGCGCGCGCGCCAGTCGCGCGACCCTGGAAACCTTGTTGGCGACAGATCCCGATGCCGCGGTGGCGAAAATTTGCGCGCCGGTTGAAGCGGCGACACGTGGCACGAGCGGATTCGTGCTCGCTGGCGCCGGCACCGCGGGCCGGTGGGTCGCAAGCCGGCTTCGCCGGTCGGGCGCGGCGATTCATTGTTTCGCCGACAATCGCGCGCATGTCATCGGGCCCGAGGTCGATGGTGTGGCCGTGCTTTCGCCCTCGCGGGCAGTCGAGCGCTACGGTGACGCCGCATTCATCGTGACGGTGTTCAATCCCGGCGAGCTTTTCGCTCAGCTTCGTGGTTTGGGCGTGCGGCGACCAGTGCACTGGATGTCGCTGATGTGGGCGTATGCCGAAGACTTCCTGCCGTACTACGACCTTGACCTTCCGCATCCGATGATTGCCGCGGCCGACGACATCTTGCGCGTGTTCGATCTGCTCGACGATGACGTATCGCGGCAGACACTGATCGACCAGGTGCGTTACCGGCTGACCCTCGATCCCGGCGTCCAGGGCCCGCCCGCGGACATCGCCAACATGTACGCCGAGCCGGGAATTTGCTCGCCTACACCGGACGACGTGTACGTGGACGTCGGCGCTTTCGACGGCGACAGCATCGCCACGCATCTCGCCCGAACCGGCGGACGCGCGCGGCGCGTCATCGCCGTCGAAGCCGACCCGAATAATCTTCCGGCACTGCGGGCGCGGATCGATGAAATGCCGAAGGACCTGGCCGGTTCGATCGAAATTCACGCTGTCGCGGTCGGCGCCGAGCATGGCACAGCAACCTTTTACGCCGACGGAACGCTCAGCAGCAGCATGTACGCACTGCCCAACGTGACTGACGCCAACCTCGTGACAGTCGAGATGACGACCCTCGACGACTTGCTTGCGGATACCGGTGCCAGCTACGTGAAAATCGACATCGAGGGCGCCGAGCCGCTGGCACTCGCCGGCGCGAAACGCACCCTCGCGGCCGGTCAAGCGGTGTGGGCGACGTGTCTCTACCACTGCCCGGAACACTTGTGGACGTTGCCGCTGCGAATCGCCGACAGCGGCGGCCGTTACCGGCACGCCATTCGTCGATACGCGCAGGACTCATGGGAGATCGTGCATTACGCCGTCCCCGTCGGCCGTTCGGAGGTAACACGGTGAGAATTGCCGATCGCGTAGCGGATCTGCTTGCCGACGCGGGTTTGCGCGACGTCTTCATGGTGACCGGAGGAGGTGCCATGCATCTCAATGATGCGTTCGGCCGGCACCCGGCGCTCAAGGTCACCTGCTTTCACCACGAGCAAGCCGCCGCGATGGCCGCGGACGGCTATGCCCGGCAAAGCAACCGGCCGGCCATCGTGAACGTCACGTCGGGCCCTGGCGCAATGAACGCCATCACCGGCGTCGCCGGCGCGTATCTCGACTCGATGCCAATGGTCGTCGTCGGCGGGCAGATGAAACGTGTAAGCCTGGTTCGCTCAACGGGTTTGCCGTTGCGGCAGTTCGGCGACCAGGAGATCGACGCGATCTCGATGGTGCGGGGGATCACGAAGTACGCCGTCTCGATCGACGATCCGCTGACCGTGCGCTACCACCTCCAGCGGGCGTTGCACCTTGCGGTGACGGGGCGGCCAGGCCCGGTCTGGGTCGAGTTGCCGATCGACGTCCAAGCAACGCCGGTCGACCCGGACGACGAGCAGCGCTATGACCCCCACGCCGACGACGAATCACAGCGCGGCAGTTCCGACGTAGCGAGCAACGTCGAACGACTCGTCGACTTGCTGCGAGCGAGCACGCGCCCGGTGCTTTACGCGGGTGCCGGCTTACGCATCGCGAACGTGGAGCGCGAGTTCGAAACGTTGGTAGAACGGTTGGGCATCCCTGTCGTAACGTCGCTGAACGGACACGACCTGCTCGATGCTGAGACGCCCGAACTGATCGGACGGCCGGGCACGATCGGCGATCGCGCGGGCAACTTCGCCGTGCAAAATGCCGACCTGGTCGTCATCTTGGGCAGCCGCTTGCCGATCCGCCAGGTCGGTTACGAGTGGGATCTGTGGGCGCCGCACGCCCACGTCGTGATGGTCGACATCGACGCCGCGGAGATGGCAAAGCCGAGTTTGCATGTCGAAAGACCCATCCACGCCGACCTCGCGGAATTCATTCCCGCGTTGCTTGCGCGGATCGACGGCGCGTGGCGAACGACTGCCTTGCAGCGCGAATGGCTTGCGTGGTGCCGCCAGCGACGTAAGCGCTACCCCGTCGTGCTGCCCGAATATCGCGAGACCGCGGCACCGCCCAACCCGTACGCCGCCATCGAGGCGGTGTTTCGCGCACTGCCAGACGACGCGACCGTCGTCGCCGGCGACGGCTGGGCAGGGGTGGGCAGTTCGCAGGTCGCCGTCATGCGCCGTGGCCAACGGGTGTTCAGCAACTCAGGCTGCGGCGCTATGGGACACGGCTTTCCCGCCTCGCTCGGGGCCGCTATCGCCGACCCGGGCAGGCACGTCGTGTGCGTAGACGGCGACGGCAGTCTGCAACTCAATATCCAAGAGCTGCAAACACTGGTTCACCATCAATGGCCGGTGACGCTCGTCGTGCTGAACAACGGCGGCTACCATTCGATCCGCCAGACACAGCAGCGCTTCTTCCCGGGCGGCGACATAGGGTTCGACGCGGCGACGGGAATCAGCTTCCCCGACCTGCGCAGAATTGCCGACGCATACGGCCTACCCTATCGGCGGGTCGACGACCTAGCAGACTTGCCAAGAACGCTCGACGAACTCATGGGCATGCAGCACCCGACGATGTGCGAGGTATTCGTCGATCGCGCCCAGGAGTTCTCGCCCAAGGCGGCATCCCGCGCCCTTCCGGACGGCACGATGATAAGCGCGCCGCTCGAAGACTTGGCACCGTTTCTTGATCGCGCCGAGCTCGCCGAATCTATGCTTCCTGCCCCGAAACCGCTGCAGCCGACGCCCAAAGCTGCCGAACGTGTGAACAACGACCAATCGCACACTGCTGGAGTGGGAACATGACGCTAACCGCCGATTCCGCTGCCGCTGCAGGCTTCGCGGAAGAACAGTTCGTCGACCACCTCGGCGAGCTCGCCGACGTCGTTGCCCGCGCGCGCGTAGCGTGCTCCGCCGCGGTCGCCCGAGCAGCCGAACTCATGGTGCACGCGCTACGCCACGACGGTGCCATACTCACCTGCGGCAACGGCGGCAGCGCGGCCGAAGCCCAACACTTGGCGGCCGAGCTGGTCGGACGCATGCTGCATGACCGCCCAGCGCTGCGCGCGACCGCGTTGACGGCCGACGCCGCAATCGTGACGGCTCTCGGCAACGACTACGGTTACGACCGAGTCTTTTCTCGTCAGGTCGAAGCGCTCGGCAGGCCGGGCGACGTACTCGTTTCCTTCAGCGTGAGCGGACGCTCCCCCAACGTGGTGCATGCCATCGACACCGCTCGTCGGTGCGGTCTGCGCACGGTGCTCGTCACAGGCACCGCGCACCAGCCGACCGACGCCGACGTCGTCATCGCCGTGCCGTCGCCCATAACCGCGCACGTGCAAGAGGTGCATCTCGCCGTCACGCACGCGCTGAGCTTCGCCGTCGAGCGAGCGCTCTTCTAGCACTGGCCGCAAGGAGGCATGATGACACCCGCACACACGGTCGACATCGCCGGGCGAGCGGTCGGCGAAGGCCAACCTGTCTTCGTCGTGGCGGAAGCCGGCATCAACCACAACGGCGACGTCGGACTCGCCCGCAAACTCATCAACGCGGCGGCCGCCGCGGGATGCGACGCCGTAAAAGGCCAAAAGCGCACCGTCGACGTCGTCTACAGCCCCGAAGAGTTAGCCCGGCCTCGGGAAAACCCGTTCGGTCCGACCAACGGCGATCTCAAACGCGGCCTTGAACTACCGGTCGAGGTGCATCGCGAACTCGACGAGCACGCGAACTCGCTGGGTCTGCGCTGGACGGCGTCGGCATGGGATGAGCAAAGCCTCGAGGATGTCGCGTCCTGGAATCCTCCGTTCTTGAAAATTGCGTCCGCGTCGTTGACGGACGACGCGCTGCTTCGCGCGCACCGGCGATACGACCTGCCCGTCGTGTTGTCGACCGGCATGTCGACTCTTGCCGAGATCGACCACGCGGTCGAGGTACTAGGGACGTCACAGCTCATCTTGCTGCATTGCACGTCGACCTATCCGTCACAGCCGCGCGAGCTCAACCTTCGCGCAATTCCCGTACTCGCCGAGCGTTATCGCCTGCCCGTCGGATATTCGGGTCATGAGCGCGGCATCGCTACCTCTGTTGCCGCCGTGGCTTTCGGCGCCTGCGTCATCGAACGGCATCTCACGCTCGACCGGTCGATGTGGGGCAGCGACCAGTCCGCGTCACTCGAGCCAACCGAGTTCACGGATCTCGTGGCGGCGATCCGCACCATTGAGCAAGCATTCGGCGACGGCGTCAAAAAGGTTTACGACAGCGAGATCCCGGTTCGGGAAAAGCTGCGTCGCGTCGGATGACGAACATTGGTGGCGAGGTCGACCTCGTCGTCCTCGATTTCGACGGCGTGCTGACCGACAACGCGGTCTGGGTGCTCGAAGACGGAACCGAGATGGTGCGTTGCGATCGAAGCGACGGGCTCGGAATCGCGATGTTGAAGAACGCCGGCATCCCGGTCATGGTGCTCTCGACGGAAACCAACCCCGTCGTCACAGCACGATGCAAGAAGCTCTCTATTCCCTGCGTACAAGGCGTTTCTGACAAGGGCAGCAAACTCGTCTCGATTCTCGCTCGCGACGGCATCGACCCCGCGCGGGTCGCCTACGTTGGCAACGACGTCAACGATCTAGATTGCCTGCGTTACGTCGGCGTTCCGGTCGCGGTCGCCGACGCGCATCCGCGAGCGCGCGCCCTAGCGAGAGTCGTGCTATCGACACCCGGAGGTCACGGAGCGGTTCGTGAATTCTGCGAACTCCTGCTTCAGGAGTTGGCAGCGAGGCCGTCAGGCGACCGCCGCTGACAACCACCGAATGTCGTCGGAAAGCCGGCCGCTTTGCTGCAGTTCTCGGATTTTTTCCAAGCGCGTGAAGCGCGGGCCGGTGAGGTCGTCGAGGGTCACGTTGTGGTGACGGTACGCCTCGGCTAGTTCGCGAAGGCCGTCGCGAACAGTCCAGGTCGGCTGGAATCCAAGCTCACGCTTGATCTTGCCGAAATCGACACGATAGCTGCGCTTGTCGGCGCCCGCGCCGTCAGCGAGCACGACCCGGCTGCCCGGTAAAGCTTCGGCGACCATCGCCGCGACTTCGCGGATGCGCCAGTTTTCGTCGTCGCGGCCGACGTTGAAAGCTTCGTTGTGGACGACGTCACGGTTGGCTTCCAATACCTCACACGCGGCGCGCGCGATGTCGCGAACGTGCACGAGCGGGCGCCACGCGCTGCCGTCGCTTTGCAAGCGAACCTCACCCGTGGCGATCGCGTAGCCCACGAGATTGTTCACGACAATGTCGCCTCGCAGTCGCGGCGAGACCCCGTACGCCGTAGCGTTGCGTAAATAAGTGGGTGTGAAATTGTCGTCGGCAAGCGCGGAGATCCGCTCTTCAGCGCGCACTTTCGACGCGCCATAGGCCGTGACAGGCGCGAACGCAGCGTGTTCGTCGACGGGCTGGTCGCCTTGTGATCCGTACAGGCTGCACGACGACGCGAACACGAACCGTTCGACGCCGGCCTCCTTAGCCAGCCGTGCCAGGCCGACGGAGCCGTCGAGATTGATGTCGTAGGTGATGTGCGGCGCAAGCTGGCCTACTGGATCGTTCGACAACGCGGCTAGATGCACCACCGCGTCGAAGCCGCTCAGATCACAAGCGGCGACGTCGCGAACGTCACGCCGAAACATGCGCACACGAGGATTGAAAGTACCAAGGTCGCAGCCGTCGTAGAGTCCGACGTCAAGGCCCTCGACGTGATGGCCGCGAGCTTGAAGCATCGGCACCAGCACGGCTCCGATGTAGCCAAGGCTGCCTGTGACGAGAACGCGCATTGGTAACTGTCTCCGCTCAACGATGCCGCTTGACGAACGACGTGATTTGCTCGGCGATGTAGTCGACGTGCTCGTCGGATAAACCCGGATAGCACCCGACGATAACCGCGTTTTTCATCAGTTTGTCGGTGACACTCAACGGTCCGCAGACGCGGTACCCGGTGCCGGCTTCGCGCATCTCGTCGAACATCGGCTGCGCGACGATGTTGCCGGAGAAGAACATGCGCGTCTGAATGCGCGCGTCTTCGAGGTGCGTGACGAGATCGCCACGGTTGAACGGGGCGTCGTCACGTATCACGATCAGATAGGCGAACCAGCTCGGGTCGGATCCCGGCGTGGCTTCTGGCAAGCGCAAGACGTCGGCGACTTCGGCGAGCGCGTAGGTGAGGCGAGCGTGGTTTCGCTTGCGAGCGGCGGTAAACGAATCGAGTGAGTCGAGCTGGCGCACTCCGATCGCGGCCTGCAAGTCGGTCATCTTCAGGTTGTAACCGAAATGCGAGTACACGTACTTGTGGTCGTATCCGGCCGGCAACTGCCCGAGACAGTGATTGAACCGCTCGCCACAGGTATTCGCCTTCGCGGGCGCGCACCAGCAGTCGCGGCCCCAGTCACGAAACGAGCTGATCACGCGTTCGAGCACCGGGTCGCTCGTGTAAACGGCGCCGCCCTCGCCGGTGGTGATGTGGTGCGCCGGATAGAAGCTACTCGTCGCGATATCGCCGAACGAGCCGGTCGGGCGGGCGACGCCCGCGTAGGGGCCAAACATCGGCGTGTACGCGGAGCCCAGCGCGTCGCAATTGTCTTCGATCAGTAGCAAACCATGTTCGCGGCACAACGCGCTCACGGCGTCGATGTCGAAAGGATTTCCGAGGGTATGCGCGAGCATCACGGCTCGCGTGCGCGGCCCGATCGCTTCTTCGAGCCGCCTCACGTCGACGTTCGCGGTTCGCTCGTCGACGTCGACGAACACCGGCACCAACCGGTTTTGCACGAGCGGTGCCACGGTGGTGGGAAACGCGGCAGCGACCGTAATTACCTCGTCGCCGGGTCGCAGCCGACGCGAACCGAGCAACGGCGACGTCATCGCTGACACTGCCACGAGGTTCGCCGACGATCCCGAGTTCACCAACCGCGCGTACGTTTGCTTCACCCGCGAGGCGAGGCCGCGCTCCAACCGGCGAGCCCAGCGGCCCGCGGTCAGCCAAAACTCCAGTGACGCCTCCACCGCGGCGCACACCTCGGCCTCGCCGTAGACGCGACCGGAATAAGGGACCACCGTGCGGCCAGGCACGAACGGGGTCTTCGCCGTTTCTACCAAACGCTGATATTCGGCGGTCAATTCGAGGATCCGCTCGCGAAGCGCTTCGGTCTGGCTGGCGACGTCAGCTGGGCTCACCAGGTACACCACGGCGCTTCCTCCGCTTCCCAAAGGCGCTGCAAATAGTTTCTGTCGCGCAGAGTGTCCATCGGCTGCCAGAACCCGCGATGCCGGTACGACATCAGCTCGCCGGCGGCGGCGAGGCGCCGTACCGGCAACCCCTCCCACGCCGTGTCGTCGCCGTCAATCACGTCGAGGCTGTTTGGGTGCAAGACGAAGAAGCCGCCGTTGACCCACATGCCGTCGCCTTCCGGCTTTTCGGTAAACCGTAAGACGCGGTCGCCGTCGGTCTCGAGCGCGCCGAACCGCCCGGCAGGCTGGACGGCGGTCACCGTCGCCAGGGCGCCGTGCGCGCGGTGAAAGGCCGTCAGGGCATCGATATCGACGTCGGCGAGTCCGTCGCCGTACGTCATCAGAAACGGTTCGTCCTCGTCAAGCAAATGGCGCACACGCAACAGCCTTCCGCCTGTTTGGGTGTGCTGGCCTGTGTCGACGACCGAAACCCGCCACGGTTCCGCGTGGCAGGCGTGCGCTTCGAACTCGTTCGTCTTCAGGTCGATCGTGAAGTCGGAATTGTGCAAGAAGTAGTGAGCGAAATACTCCTTGATCATGTATCCCTTATAACCGCAGCAGATGACGAACTCGGTCACTCCCTGAGCGCCAAGGTTTTTCATCAAGTGCCAGAGAATCGGCCGGCCCCCAATGGTGACCATGGGCTTGGGCTGGGTCGACGTTTCTTCGCTCAAACGACTGCCGAGCCCGCCCGCGAGTATCACAGCCTTCATGCGCTCATCGCCTCCGCGGTCAGCGACATCGACCACGCGATCGCGTTCAGGTAGGCGGGCGCCAGGTTTGATAGTTCGATCGGCGACGCCGTCAGCGCATCGAGGTCGGCAACCTCGTACGCCGTCACAGTGTTCAGTAGCTGGCCGAGGTCGCCTTCACGGTCGACCAGCGCCCGGATAATCGTCTCTTCCAACGGGAGTCGTTGCACCACCTCGCTCATCGGCATGTTGAGCAGGTAGTCGAGCGTCGACAGCAAGCCGCCGAAGAACGCAGTGTCGGCGCGCAGCGTCGGAAAATGTGTGGTGAGCAACTCGCACATGCGCGCGCGCGTCATCGCCGAAGTGAGCTGCTCTTCGACGACGTCGCTCGCGTCGGCCACGACCATGAGCAAAACCCACGCACGCAACTGCCGTTGCCCGAGCAAAACCAACGCTTCACGCACCGACGAAATCGGGCGCACCAATCCGACGGCCGCCGAATTTACCGCGCGCAACAGACGGTAACTCAGACCCAAGTCGACGCGCACGATCTCGACGAGTTCGTCGAACGTGACATCCGGTTTCGAGAGCCGGTTGAGTAACTCCATGCACGCGACGGTGCTCGGCGCGAGCCCCGGACTCGAGACGACGGCTGGACGACCGAGCAAATAGCCCTGGAAATACTCGAAACCAAGGTCGAGGCAGCGCGCCATGGTGTCGTGGTCTTCGACTCGCTCGGCAACCAGCGCGACCTTGTGGCGGCGGCACTGCGCGACGCAGTCGGCGAGCTCCTCGTCGGTTTGGCCGAGAACATCGACCTTGACGTAGCTGACGTACGGCAAGAGCCGGCTCGTGCGTTCTTCGTCGTCCGCCACGAAATCGTCGATAGCCAACCGGTAGCCGGCGTCGACGAGCCGCCGCAAGCCCGCGAGCAGGTCGTCGTCGACAGTGATTGTCTCGAGCACCTCGCACACGACGTCGGACGGCGAGAACGGCAGCGGGAGCGTGCCGACGAGGAAAGGCCGGGTCAAGTTGATGAATGCCAGCCGGTTGCCGACGAGCCGTTCGAGGCCCAGCTCGGCGAAGGTGTTGACGATCACCTTGCCGGTGGCGCGATCGCCGGCTGACTGCGCGTAGGCGGCGTCGGGGCCGTGCCGAAATAGCAGTTCATAGCCCAGCACCGACCGCGCAGCGTCAAAGATCGGTTGTCGTCCGACATAGACCTCGCGCACGAATTACATGTCGCGCGACGAGCGCTCGATCTGAGCGAAAACGCGCTCAGACTCGCACGTATCTCTGCAGCGTGACGAAGGAAGCGAGAGCGGCGACGACGGCCGAGAGCCCGACAAGCCACGGCAGCGTCGCCATCACCTCAGACCACCCGACCAGCCGGCCCCCGAGCACGCCGAGGATCGGCTTGAGCAGGTGATCGATGATGACGACTCGAAGGGCGGCGATCGCGCCGAATCCGATCACCGCGCCCAGCACACCGGCGAGTACGCCCTCGAGCAAGAACGGCAGCTGGATGTAGGTGTTCGACGCGCCCACGAGGCGCATGATGCTGGTCTCGCGCCGTCGGCTCGCCGCGGCCATCTGCACGCCGACTCCGATGAGAACGGCCGACACGACGACGAGCACCACACAAGCCACGAGAGCGATCATTCGAAGGCTGTTCATCATGCCGAACAGCTTCTTCAGGAATTCGTCTTGGTTTTGGACGACGTCGACGCCCGGCATGCTCGACACCGCGGTGCTGACGACGTCGAATTTCTTCGGATCCGACAGCTTGACGACGAACGACTCCGGCAGCGACTTCGGGTCGGCGTATGCGATGAGGTCAGGCGAGTTCTTGAAGAGATCTTTGTAGATCGACCAGGCTTGGTCTTGGTCGACGAACTCGACGCTCGAAACGGTGGGCCGCAGGCTGTTGAGCTCGTCTTCGACGGCGGAGACCTGACTCTCGCTGGCCTGGCTCGGGCATTGCGGGTGGGGACTGTCGGGCGGGCACAAGAATACGGAGACCTGAAGCTTTTGGTAGTACGAGTGCTTCGTGAGCCCGACTTGAGTGCGCACCAGCAGTGCGGCGCCGAGCACGAGCATGGCGAACGCGGTGATGACCACCACGGCGACCATCATCAGCGAGTTTCGGCGCAGGCTGTTGCCCAGCTCGGAGAATACGAAGCGCAGTCGCATAGCGGTCCTAGTCCCTGACGTGCGAGTCGGTCGGTCAGCTCGTGTATCCGTAGACGCCGCGCGATTGGTCGCGCACGACGTTGCCGCGTTCGAGTTCGATGACCCGCCGGCGCATGGAGTCGACGATGTTCGCGTCGTGGGTCGCCATGACGACCGTGGTGCCGGTGCGGTTGATGCGGTCGAGCAGCCGCATGATGCCGACGCTGGTCGACGGGTCGAGGTTTCCGGTCGGCTCGTCGGCCAGCAAGATGATCGGCCGGTTGACGAACGCCCTGGCGATCGCGACCCGCTGCTGCTCGCCGCCGGAGAGCTCGCCCGGCAGCCGACCCGCCTTGTCGGCGAGGCCGACGAGATCGAGCACCTCGGGCACCACTTTCGCGATCTGGTGGCGCGACCGGCCGATCACCTCGAGCGCGAACGCCACGTTTTGCGCCACCGTCTTGTTCGGCAGCAGCCGGAAGTCTTGGAAAACCGTGCCGACCTGACGGCGCAGCTGCGGCACCTTCCACGACGAAAGCCGGGCAAGATCTTTACCCGCGACGTGGATGCGCCCCTTGGTCGGCTTCTCCTCCTTGAGCACGAGCCGCAAGAAGGTTGACTTGCCCGAGCCGGAGGCCCCGACAAGGAACACGAATTCACCCTTTTCGACCTCAAGCGAGACGCCATCGAGGGCGGGCCGCGCCTGTTGGGCGTAGATCTTGGTGACGTTGTCGAAGCGGATCACGGTCGCATCACGCCCGCCAGTCTAAACAGCGACACGCCGGACCCCGTGGCGCATCGCCCGATCCGCGAGCCGCCATGATTCGCGCCTCCCGGTAAAACCGCAGGTCAGCGGCGGTATGGGGCCATCCGGGTGTCGCGGCCAAAAGCCCAGAATAGGATTAGATCCCCCGAAATGGTCACTGCCGCTGGTAGCCATGGCCGCGTCGCTCGGGTAGAACGCTTGAAAGCTCGCGGAACACCCCGCGGCGCGCGACAATGTATGCACGGGGACGTCGGAGGGCCCGCGGGCACCTCGGAAGGGAGGCCAGGCCCGATGTCATGCGAACATCTCATCTGCGCCGCCTGCGCCGGACCGGTCGAGCAGGCTAGGTGTCCGGTTTGCCGAGCCGCCCGCGCCCAGGTGCACCACCATCACGGGTTCGCGAACCTGCCTCCCGCGGTGGCAGTCGCGATCGTGGCGTTGATCGCGCTCGCGCTCCTGTTGATCACTGCGGCGAGCGGGTTGCCGCACTAGTTGCCGTTCTTGCGCCGCCAGCGGATTCCGGCTTCGATGAAGTCGTCGATCTCGCCGTCCAAGACCGCCGTGGTGTTGCCGGTCTCGACGTCCGTACGAAGGTCTTTGACCAGCTGGTACGGGTGCAGCACGTAGTTGCGAATCTGGGTGCCCCAGCTCGTGGTCGACTCCCCGCGAAGCTCGGCCATCTTCGCCGCTTCTTCTTGTCGGCGGCGCTCTAGCAACTTCGCCTGTAAAACCATCATCGCGCTCGCCCGGTTCTGGATCTGGCTGCGCTCGTTTTGGCAACTCACCACGATGCCGGTCGGCAAGTGCGTGATGCGCACCGCGGAGTCGGTGGTGTTGACGCCCTGGCCACCGGGGCCGCTCGACCGGTAGACGTCGACGCGGATGTCGTCGTCCGGAATGTCGACGTGGTCGCTTTGCTCGACGACCGGCACGACGTCGACACCCGCGAACGAGGTCTGCCGGCGGCCCTGGTTGTCGAACGGGCTGATGCGCACGAGCCGGTGCGTGCCGTGCTCGGGCGAGAGCGTGCCATACGCGTAAGGCGCCTTGACCTGGAACGTCGCCGACTTGATGCCCGCCTCTTCGGCGTAGGAGGTGTCGAGCACCTCGGCCGCGTAACCGTGGCGCTCGGCCCAGCGAAGGTACATGCGCAGCAGCATCTGCGCCCAGTCGGCGGCGTCGACACCGCCTGCCTGCGAGTTGATCGTCACCAACGCTTCGCGGGAGTCGTACTCGCCCGACAGCAGCGTGCGCACCTCGAGCTCGCCGATCGCCTTCACCAGGGAGGCGATTTCGCCGAGAGACTCGTCTCGCGCGTCGGCATCGCCCTCCGACTCGGCGAGCTCGAGCAACACGCCGACGTCGTCGAGCCGCTGCCGAAGCCCCTCGACCCGGCGCAGATCGCCCTGCACGTACGACAACTTGCTGGTGACCTTTTGAGCCGCCTCAGGGTCGTTCCAGAGGTCGGGAGCCGCCGCTTGCTGTTCGAGTTCGGCCACCTCACGGTGCATCTCCGGGACGTCGAGCACCGCCTCGATGCTCGACAACGTGGCATCGAGTTGCTTCAACTCGTCGTGGGGTTCAACAGACGGCACGAGCAAGAAGCCTAACGAATTCCGCCGCCGCGACTCCGCGCGGCCGACCGCGGTCGGTAACACTGACGTGTGAGCTTTTCCGGACGCCGCCTGCCGTGGCTGATCGCGGCGCTGTCGCTCGCGGTGTGCCTGGTGGCGGTGGTGGCGTCGGCCGGGATGTCTCGTCGCGGGCCTGCCGCCGCGCCCGCGCCGTCCGTGTCGCCGTCCGTGTCGCCGTCCGTGTCGCCGCCCGTGTCGCCGTCCGTGTCGCCGTCCGTGTCGCTGTCTGGGGCCGATCGCCCGCCCGACGACGAACCAGGACCGGTGATCTTGATTCCGGGGTACGGCGGCGGCACCGCGATGCTCGATGGTTTGGCGAAGCGGCTGCGCGCCACGGGCCGGACGGCGATCATCGTCACGCTGCCGCATGGCGCGACCGGCGACTTCCTCGAGCAAGAGAAAGTGCTTGCGGCGCAGGTGAAACATGAGCTGCGGCAAGGCGCCTCCTCGGTCGACCTGATCGGATATTCCGCGGGCGGGATTGTGGCCGCGCTTTACGTCGAATCCGATCCCTCGCACGTACGACGCGTCGTCACGCTCGGCTCGCCGCTGCACGGCACCGAACTGGCCAAGCTAGCGGCGGGATTAGCGCCGTCCGCGTGCCCGATGGCGTGTCAACAAATGGTGCCGGGCAGTTCGTTGCTTTCCACGCTCGACGACGCTTCGCCGGCCGTCACCAAAGTGCCGTGGCTTGCTTTATGGTCGTCGCACGACGACGTTGTGACACCACCCGATTCGGCTCGCTTCGACGGCGCGCGCAATATCGAACTCCAAAGCATTTGCGCGGACGACGCCGCGTCGCACCTCGAGCTGCCCGACGACCCTCTGGCAAACGGGCTTATCGAGCAAGCATTGTCGCAGCCGTGGCCGCCGCCGTCGGCGTCCGCCGCTGATTGTGCTTCTCTGCGCGCGCTCGGCCGCTGACCTATTGGCGGCGCGCCAAGAGCTGCGCACTCGCCGAAACCGAGATGCGCCGCGGGTCAGCAGGGTCGACGAAACTCACGAATGGCAAGGAAGCCTCGCACGTCAGCGTTACCGACACGGTCTGGTCGTTTAGTTCGACGTCAGAAATCACGAAGGTGTTGGCTGTGCACTGCGGCGGCCGACGCGTACCCGCGAAGTAATCGTCGATCGCGTTACGCAACTGCCCCGAGTCGAGTGGCAGCGGGCCGTCACTCCCGCCGATGCCGCGATACATCACCTTGACGTCGGCTTTTTGCGCTGCCGCGGCGACAGCGCCGTCAGCCGCGGCTTGCAGAGCCCGAGTGCCCAAGAACACGGTCGAGACATCGGTTATCACGACGACCAACCCGGCTACGATCAGGCCGAAGAAAATCATGAGGATCATGACTGACCCGTCGTCTCTTCTTTTCATTGCGCGGCCCGGAACACGTCGACGACTTCGTCATGCGAGGCGTGCAGCGAGACACCGATCCTGTCGTCCACGAGCGACGTCGGGACCAAAGGCAGCGAAATCTTCGCATCGATCTCGACGTGAATAGTGTTTCCTGGTTCAAGCGCATGCTGGCACGGATAAGGCGAGTCTTCAGGACAGGTGTAGCGCACGTGCAGTTGCGTCTCGCAGTCGAAAGGTTTGTCAAGTTTGTGCTCAAGCGCGATCGTGGCGGCCACGCACGCGCGCTCATAGGCGGACGCCGCATCAGCGGTCACGAACGCCCGGCCGGCTTCTCGCGCGGCCTCCGTCACGCCATACGCCGAATCTTGAACAGCAAAGACGGCCAGCATGATGTAGGCCAGCGGAATCATGAGGGCCAACGTCAAGGCGACGAACTCGAGAACCGCATTTCCGTCGTCATTCGCTCGTCGGTCGCTCTCAACGCGCGTCACGGGGGTTGCTCCTGAAGCGCGTCTGCCCGCACGTGCAAATCAACGTCCGTCACGTCGAAGACGACGAAGAGCGGCACCCGCAGGCGAACCTTTACCTCGACAACAGGGATCGCATCGGAGTCGTTGGCCGGCTCGCACCCGATCGCGTCGGGAGGACAACAAGGAATCTGGATCGTGCGTTCGCAGCGATAAGCGCTGACTTCTGGCGCGTACGAATCGGGCAACGATTGATCGATGCATGTAGCGGCCCGGGTCTTTGCCGCGTCGGCGGCGACATCGACGCCACCGTGCTCGCCCTCGGCGATGAAGTTTTCGTTAGCGCCGTATCTCGCGGCCGCATGCGCGCATGCGTTGACCGTGTTTCGCACGTAGAGCGTCAATCCGAGCTGTATCAGGCCCACGAACAGCGGAACGAGAATCAACGAGACGAGCACAAATCGACAACAGCCGAACCCTCGTCTCGCGGCGTCGCTACTGACCGCCGCCTTTGTCGGTGACCTGCTGGAACGCGTTCTTGAGCAACGCCTGCAGGCTGTCGCTCGCGATACCCCAGATAACTACCACGAGAACAGCGGTCATGAGTGTAATCATCACCCAGCCGGGGACGTCGCCACGCTCGGGCTCGTCGTTGGATGGCGCGACGAACCTCGCGTGAACATGAGCCACCCCGGCCGCGGCTCGGCGAATCAACCCCACGATATTTCTCCTTCGGTATGTGAATGACGGTGTCGCCTCGGACCCGAGATATCGCATTCCTCACGCCAACAACCGGAGCGAAACGACACCAGGAAAAAGCGCGAAGAGTAGCGTGACCGGCAAGATAAAGAAGACAACGGGCACCATCATCGCGACCTCTTTCTTCCCGCCCGACTCAAGCAGCGTTCGCTTTCTTGCTTCTCGGACGTCGGCAGCTTGCGCGCGCAAAACGTCGGCGAGAGGAGTGCCCCGCTCGATGGCGACTGCCATGCCGTCGACGAAGCGGGCGAGTGCGGGAATCGATGTACGCGCGGCGATACTTTCCAGCGCCGCCACGAGCGCCGCGCCCGCGCGGGCCTCAGCGAGGGCGGTCGCCAACTCCTTCGCCAGTTCGCCAGAACTCGCGCGAGCGACTCTTTCGAGTGCCCCGACCGGGCCCTCGCCCGCGCCGACGGCGAGCGCAAGCATTTCGGCAATAGTCGGAAATTCGGCGAGCATACGCTGCTCGCGCTTGTTGACTTCGTTCGTAAGCACGAAGTCGCGAGCAACCACTCCGGCGAGTGTCGTGACAAAGCATAACAACAACAGCATGACCGGCGAACGACGTGCATTACCGGCGAGCAAGCCGATCGTCAGGCCCACTCCCACAAGCAGGCCCACCGCCCCCCACAGCACCTGTTCGGCGCGAAATTCGTCGACGCTCATCGATCGACCGGCCTGCTCTAGCCTGCGTCTGGTGCCCGTGGCGCCGCCCAAAACGCGGTTGAGGAGTCTGGTGGCGTCGCTCATGAACGGTCGCAAAATCCGTTCGAGGGTAGGAAAGGGCGTGCGTACGGGCTCTTGCGCGAGAAGGCTCGATCGGCGGGGAGCGTCGCGCAAGTACGGCTCGAGCCGGTGTACAAGACGCGGACGACGACGATGCGGCATGCCAAGCGCCGCGAAAGTGACACCGCATCCGAAGAGGCCGCCGAGACCGGCTCCGACCAGCCCGGTCATCGCAGCACCCGCCCTTCGACGGGCAGACGGCCGACGCGAATCATGACCCGGTAAGCAATGATGGACGCCGCACCGCCGATCGCGAGCACCGTCGCGCCCGCCGGGCTGTTGTATGCGCGCGCCGCGTCGGGGTGAAGCGACAGCACGCCAAGTAGCAACCACGGTGCGGCGACGGCGATGCGCGCACCGTTGACGGCCCACCCCTGCCTTGTCTCGAGTTCGGCGCGGGTCGCCGCGTCTTCGCGCAAGAATGCCGACAAGGTGCGCAGCAGGCGACCGAGATCGCTGCCGCCGACCTCGCGCGCTAACCGGAGCGATTCGACGATTCTGTCGCCGGTCGGATCGGCGAGCGAAGCTTTGAGCCGGTCGAGGCAGTCGGAAAACCGACCGCTCGATCGATAATCCTCACCGAATCGCTGAAATGGACGCCGCAGTTCTTCCGGCCCCCGTGCGCCGAGTTGTGTCAATGCTTCAGGAAGCGACAGTCCGGCGCGCACGGCTGAGGCGAGATTATCGACGGCTTCCGGCCAGAGGTCGCGTAGCTCGGTGCGACGTTTCCGCTGCCGATAGCGCACCAATGAGATGGGCGCCAACGCGGCGAACGCGGCGAACGCGACGGCGATGGGCAGCGCTCGTGACACCGCCGAACTGACGAGAAACACTACGATGGCAAAGCCCGCCGAAGAACCGATCAACTGGCGAGGCGTGACTGACTCGATACCGGCTTGCGCCAGCGCGTCGGCTAACCGTTCGATTAGCGACGGCTTATGACTCGGGCAGCGCGCTGGACGGCGAGGCCCTGACCGCCAGACCAGCGTGACGCCGATTCCGAACAGCAGTCCGATGAGCGGGCCGGTCACAGTCGCACCTCGTGCGAGGCCGCACCCTCGAGCAGCGTGCGCAGGTCGAATCCCGCGGCTTCGAAACGCTCGGGATGTGGCGGATACCCGTCAGCGCGGGCCAAGCGATTCGCGCGCGTGACGAACAAATCCTCGACCTCGATGACGCTGGCGTCGCCAGATCCTTCTACTCGACCAGGCACGCCCACGATTTCGCTAATGCGACGATGTCCGTGGCCGTCAGTGCGAGTGTGGACGACGATGTCGATGCTGCTCGCCACCGTAGGCACGACGAAAGCGTGACCGACGTTCTCGCCCGCGAGCAGCGGCAAGGTGCACAACTTCGTCACGGCTTCGCGCGCACTGTTCGCGTGAATGGTGCACATGCCTGGCAGGCCGGAGTTCAGGGCGATGAGCAAGTCGAGGCATTCTTCTTGCCGTACCTCGCCGACGATGATTCGCTGCGGCCGCATGCGCAGCGCTTCTTTCACAAGACGGCGCAGCCGTACCTCCCCGACACCGTCAAGGTTTGGTTGCCGAGTCTGCATGGCGACGACGTCTGGCAATGGCACACGTAGTTCGAATACTTCTTCACACGTGACGACGCGCTCGCGCGCCGGTATCGCGGCGGCGAGGCAGTTCAGCAGTGTGGTTTTTCCCGCTTGCGTGCCGCCAGCGACGATGATGTTGAGGCCACTGGCGACGGCCGCTTCGAGAAAGCGCGCCGCCTGCGCGGTAATCGAATTAAGCGCGATAAGTTCGTCGAACGAATGCGCCGTCAACACGAACTTGCGAATGTTGACCGCCCAATGAGCGCGGGTGATGTCAGGAATGACGACGTGGAGGCGACTTCCGTCGGGCAACATCGCGTCGACGAATGGAGTCGACAGGTCGACGCGCCGTCCGGACGATTTGAGCATTTTCTCGACGAGGTCGCGCACCTGGCCGGCGGTGAGGATGGTGTTCGTGAGTTCGCTCGCGCCGCGCTTCGCCACGAACACACGGCCAGGCTCGTTTATCCAGATTTCTTCGACGAGCGGGTCGTCGAGGTAGCGCTGCAGTGGCCCGAAACCGGCCACTGCGTCGTAGACGGCACGCATCGCCGCCGGCCGGTCGAGGAGCGGCGGCAGCGAGCTGGTGAGGGTGCGGTCGTCGTAGTCGGCTACCACCTCTTCGACGAGCAGCCGCACACTGGCGCTGTCTGCTACCGGATCGAGCCCACGCCGACGGACGAGTTCGCGTACCTCGTCCTCCACGACGGCTACGGCATCCACGAAGTGCCCCCTACGACGGATCTGCGGATCTAGGTAGTGATCAGAAGGAGGAGGTTAGCGGGATGACGACCGACACTCAACACCGCATCCATCGTCTTGTGGATACCCAGCAGACAATTCAGCGCGGGCGCGACAATTCGCTAAAGCATTCGGTCGTTCGCTAAACCGTCGCGAATGTGACGATTGGAGGCCACGCTCGAATATCCCGGCCGATTTCGCGCCGTCCGCGCGACCGTCGCTGCGTGACGGGTCGTTATTCGAGTTGGCCTTGGGGGTCGACGTGGAAGACGTGGCGGCCGCTGGGTGAGGTCCAGGTGACCGAGCCGTTCTTGTGGAGTTGCAGGCGCCAGCCGCCGTGGGTTTTGGCCCGGTGGTGTTTTCGGCACAGCGCGCAGCAGTTACACGCCGCCGTCTTGCCGCCCTGTTTCCCGTGCGGGCACACATGATCAATATCGCAGGCGTCGGCGCGGCGGGAGCAGCCGGGGAACCGGCAGCGCCGATCCCTCGCGACGATGTAATCAGCCAACCGTTGCGGCGGCCGGTAGACCACGGCCCCGTAGTCGAGCAGGTGCCCGGTGACCGGTTCGACGACCAGCCGCCGCCACGTCGCGTCGGCGGCGAGTTCACGGGCGGCCTGCGCGGGGATCGGCCCGTAGCCGACCAACTCGGCCGGATCATCGGCCAGCCCCAGCAAGCTCGCCAGGTCGACCACGACCTGCAGTTCGACCCGGCGGCCCTGGCGGCGCGGCAAGCCCGGCTCGGCCAGCGCATGACCCGCCCAGGCCACCAGGGCGTCGACGCGCAGCCCGTCCATCCGCAGCGCCGCTTTCGCGACCTCCGGCTTCCACCAGTCCTTGCCCAACCCCTCCGGCTCGCCACTCCCGTCACCGCCGCCGCCCGTGTCGGTCGCGGCGGCGGGCGTGGGCCCGGCCGCGCGGATCGCCGCCTCGGTGTCGGCTTTCGCCTTACGCGCGCACCCGTCCAACGCCTCGAACACGCCGCGGGCTTCCTCCGCGGTCATCGTCGCCACCAGCGACGCCATCCCATCGGCGAGCGGGCGTACCCGCACCGACCGCTCAGCCGCGATCGCCCGCGCCCGCCGCGCCGCCGCCACCTCCGGCGCCGCCGCCAACACCGCCCGGCGCACCGCCCGGCCGAACTCCGCCACCGTCTGCCCCGGCGCCTTGCCCAGCACCCGGTGCTGCACGAACGCGCGCTCCTCCACGTCAAGATCGCCGACCGCGTCGGCCAACACCCACGCGTGCCGAAAACTCAGCTCGCCGGCCTCCAGCAACGCGAACGTCGGACCAAGCTCGCCGACCAGCCGACGCGCCACCGAAAGCCGATTCCCGGCCGAACACGGCGACCAGCGCAACACCGCCGCCGCGCACTCGGCCCGCCACTCCCACTCCTCGGTCTCCTTCGCCGACCCATCATCGGCGATATCCCCCACCACCGACGCCAACACCTTCTGGGTTTGCGCCGCCACCCACGCGGCCTGCCGCTCCCACGCCGCCGCCACCTCGACCCGCGAATCCACATCCAACGCGGCCACATCGAACGAACCCAGCAACGCCATCAACGACGGCCCCGGCTCAAGCGACGCGAGCAAACCCACCACATCCACATCACCACCAGCACCGGCGGTGTCGGAGGCGTCATCGTCGCGGGCACCAAACCCATCAACCGAAACCGTGAACATGCCAGCAACGCTAACCACCGGGTCTGACAAAAACCCACGCCAGCAAAGCAAAAACAGGCCAGCACAGATCACAAGCAGATAACGCTTCCGAGCACCGCGGGAGGCAACTACACGCCAAGGACGGAAGCCGAGAAGAAACAAGAAATTGGTAACGCGAAGCCGACTAATCCCGACACGGAAACCAAACCCACGCGACGTCTCAACACTCACGCCTCGGGCGGCGCGAAGCCTATTCGGACGACGCCTCAGCCCAGGTCTCGGGATTGTCCCAACCGCGGTCCGGGGCTCGACGCAGCTTTTCGTGCGGCGCCCGCGGCAGCGGCATAACTGACGCGGCTTTCATCGCGTTGACAAAGAAAGCGCGCACTGCCTCTGCCGGCATGGGCCGAGCGAGCAAGTAGCCCTGCGCCTGGTCGCAGCCCAACGTCGTCAGCAGTTGCTGTTGCTCCACAGTTTCGATGCCTTCGGCCGTGACCATGATGTCGCACCGGTGGGCGAGTTCGATGAGCGTCGTCACGATTTGCGTCACGCGCTGTTCCACGCCGAGGTCAGCAACGAACGAGCGATCGATTTTGATTTCGTCGATCGTGCGCTCGCGCAGCAAGCTCAACGACGAGTACCCAGTGCAGAAGTCGTCGAGCGATAGACCGACGCCCGCCGCTCGTAACTGGTCGAGCACTGAAGTCGCGATCGGGCTACGCGAGAAGACAGCCGTCTCAGTGATTTCGCATATCAATCGATCGGTCGGCACGTGATGGCGCGAGAGTGTTTCGAGCACGAAACGCGGCAGGTCTTCGTCGAGCAAGTTGCGTGCCGACAGATTGACCGCGACCGCGAGCGGTATCCCCATCTTGTGCCACTGGGCACACTCTTCGATCGAGGCCTCGAGCACGTAACGGGTGAGGTCTCCGACTAATCCGCAGCGTTCCAGGAGAGGTATGAACTCCGCGGGCGGAATCATGCCACGATCGGGATGTTGCCAACGCACGAGCGCTTCCGCCGCGACTGGCAAGCCGCCTCGCAAGGTGAACTTCGGCTGAAAATGCACGATGAGCTGCCGCCGACTCAGCGCCTCGCGCAAGTCGCGCAGCAGCTCAACCTGCGCAAGCGCGGGTGGTTCCAGTTCGGGTCGATATCGGAAGACCGGCACATCTTCGCTGCGCGCTTTGTACATGGCAAGCCGGGCACGTCGCACAAGGTCGTCGAGCACATTGCCGTCGAAGGGGGCGCAGGCAACACCGGTGTGGGCGTCGACTGTCAGCTCGAGTCCGTCGGCCGTGATGGCAGTGCCTAAAGAACGGACGGCGCTTTCGGCTTGCGCTTCTGCCGCCGATGCGCTCGACAACTCCCTGAAGAGCAAGACGTACTCGGCACCGTGCAACCGCGCAACGACATCACAACGGCGGACGACACTCGACAACCTTGCGGCGACGGCCCGCAGCATTTGGTCGGCCGCATGTGCGCCAAGAAGGTCGTTGACCTCGGCAAACCGGTTCAGCCCGATGACGGCGACCGCCGCGAGGTCGCCAGTTTCGCTCGCGGGCAAAGCCGTGTGCGATTCTTGTTCGAGCATCATGAGGTTGCCGACACCGGTGACTGGGTCGACGTAGGCGGCCTTGATGCGCCGGTCCGCCTCCTGGCGGATCGCATCAAACTTCAAGGCATTCGCAAGCGCCACGGCTAGCGCGTTCGCGAATGCGGTGAGGCAGTTGTCCTCGGTCTCGGTCAACGTCACCGTCTGGGTAAATAGAAGTCGGAGTTCTCCGATCTTTCCCTCATGTGTGGTGAGAGGCACATCCATGCTGTGGCCAGGCGAAAGCTCGTCAGGCGCCGGAACATGGGCATCCACAATGTCGCTGCCGCGCAGCAACGTCGAATAGCCGCTACTCGTGCTGATGTAAATCTCTGCCGCGTCCGCGCGCATCATCGTCGCCGCGGCGATCGTCGCGTCACCGATGAGGGCGTCAATGTCAACATCGCGCAACTGCTCGATCGCTTGCTGCAGTCGCTGGAAGGCAAGCCGCTCCTGGCGAATGGCGGTGCGGTTCGCGCTGACGATGTGTACTGCTAACAAAGCGACCACGACGACGGTTGTGATAATCGGCGACCACGCGATGGCAGCTAGTATCGCGCACCCAGCGACACCATTGCGGAACCACACCGACACACCGGTCTTGAGCACATCGGGCATTCCAGAAAACAATGGCCGCCCACGCTCCGACGAAACAATCAAAGCAATACACAGGGCACTCATGAGGGCTGCCGCGAAAGTGGCCAAAAGCAGCATGACGGTCGGGCGCACGTGAAAGACGATGTGCCAGTCAGGGCTGTCTTGGTAGATCCGCGTGCCAGCCAACACCAAGGCAGCGACCGTAACCTCGATGGCGCTAACACTGCAGTTGAACGCGGCCTTTAGCGTCTGGACGCGCCGAGTGACCATTGTCACAATACTCCCGGCGATGATCGCGCAGATTAACTGGCCCGGCGCGAGCAACACAAAACCAATGATCAGCACTGTCTCGCGCCAGTTTGGCGAACGCCGACTCGCACCCCTGCGGATGGCGGATGGCGCGAGATCACTCAGCACCGTTAGGGCAACCACCAAGAGCCATTTGCGCCAGTCGCTTGAGGCCTCCTGCTGACGCCACAAACCGATGCCTATAACGACGCAGGCCCCGCCGAGGGCCCCAACGATCGCAACGACGCGTCGCACGTCGCGCAATACGTGAGGCTGCGGCATTGATGAACTCCTCGGTGTGGCTAAGGTAAAGATCGGCCGATACGTCCCGGATCAAATACGCCGAATGGACCACAACACGGCCGAAAAATCGCCCACCACCGAACCGCGCGCGACCTTGGGGCCAAAATCCGAGAGGGGCCACCGAAGTGACCCCTCCGAACGCTCGCGGGAGTAACCTCGTAACCGTTAAAGCCAAGTCTGTGTCCGCATGATCGGCACCTCCCCTCCCCCTCCTCGCCCAGCAAGCCGCAGGAAATTCACGTCGTTGTAAGGGAAAGCAGCCGTTCGGCCCGGAAAAGGTCTTGTTGCCATGCCGCCGCGATCGCGCGGGGGAGCAACGTGGCTCCTCGCCAAACGCTCTCTAACGGCCATACCGGCACCTCGCGTAGCGATCGGGCAGAACTGCATCGGCTACGCCCATCTTGCTCCGAACGCCACGATTCGTACGGCCAGACGGAGCAATTGATCACTGGTCCGTTCGGCGGAATCAGACGAGTGATTCGGCCTAGCCATGCTCCGGATGGACCTAAGTAACCAAAAGGCCCCGAATTTCAACAAGATCGCTCATAGAACCGCACCCGATCACTCATATCCGAGCCGCCAGAACGGCCGAGGGCACTGAGTTATCCACAGGGCCGCGGCTGATCGGCGCACTGCCCGCCACGAGCCCACGAGAATCGCCAGCGAAAGAGCGAGCCGCGTCAAGGCCGCGGCTCGGCCAAACCGCAGCGGCCAGTCACGGGGCAAGGAGGGCGCATGCGGGCCACCGTCACTGTCGTCGACGCGCGCAGCGACGGTTCGGCGCGCAACGAGGATGTCGTCATCGATGCTCCGGGTACCGCCACATTGGCCGAGGTGCTCCGCGCACTCGGGGGCGGCGCCCAAGGCGCCGAACCCGCACCGACCGAACGCGCCGTCGCGGTAGGCGGAACGCCGGTCGATCCGATGACGCCGATCGCCGCGAGCGGTCTGCGAGACGGCGCCGTCGTCACGATCGGCAACACCCAACGCACGGCCCAAGGAGTCGCCGCTCGGCGTCGTCCGGCCGAGGGATATCTCGAACTGCGCGTCGTCGCTGGTCCGGCCGCCGGCGGCGTCCACCCCTTGCGGCTCGGCACGACCACGATCGGGCGCGGCGCGGGAAGCGACGTCCGCGTCGACGATGCCGACGTCTCGCGCCGACACGCGGCCCTCGCCGTCACGTCGGCTGGCGTCACCGTGCGCGACCTCGGCTCGACGAACGGCACCACCCTCGACGGCGTCGCAATCAACAGCTCACCGGCCACATTTTCGCCGGGAATGCGCCTGCGAATAGGCGAATCAACCTTGGAAATCGCGGCGCCAGACGACGCGCCGGCAGCGCTCGCTCCAGCAGACGACGGAAAGCTCTCGTATAACCGGCCGCCGCGAATCGACAGACCCGATCCGCATGCGGCTCGTGCCAAGGTCGACTTTCCGGCAAAGCCAGCCGAGCAACGCCCCGCACGACTGCCCCTCATCGCAACAGTGGCACCGCTGGTCGCGGGCATCATGCTCGCGCTGGTTATGCGGCGTCCCGAATATTTGCTTTTCACGGTGCTTTCGCCGCTCATGATGGCCGGGCAATGGGCCGCCGATCGGGTGGGTCATCGACGCGCCGCGCGCACACAGCTTGCGGAGTACGAAACCGCGCTCGCACGCGCGCGGCACCAGCTCGAAACGGCCCTGCGAGCCGAAGCGATACGGCGCAGGCAGTTCGCGCCAGACCCCGCGTCGTTGCTCAAAATTGCCGTGGGGCCAAGCTTGCGACTGTGGGAGCGTAGAAGCACCGACCCCGATTTCGCCCATCTGCGTTTCGGCTGCGCGACTCAACCGGCCGAAGTCGAAATCGTTTGCCCGGACGTCGAAAAGCCGCCTCCGCCATCGGTCAGCGACGTACCTGTCACGATCGCTTTGCGCGACGTCGGTGTCTTGGGCGTCGCCGGGCCACCGGATCGCACGGCGGCACTTGCTCGTGCCCTCGTTGGGCAGTTAGCCGTGCTACACAGTCCCCGCGACCTTGCGCTCGTGCTGCTGACCGAACCCGCTCGCGCGCATCAGTGGGAGTGGATTCGCTGGCTGCCTCACATCCGGCCGGCCGCGAACAGTGCGTGCCAAGCACTCGTAGGTCTCGACCGGGCCTCGACGGCGGCACGCGTCACAGAACTCGACACGCTGATTGCCGCACGACGCGACGCGTCCGCCAACAGCAGCGGGCGCACGACCGTCGTCATCGTCGATGGCGCGCGGGCGTTGCGCGGCATCCCGGGCCTCGCCACTGTCTTGCGCAACGGCCCGCACACCGATGTGCTCGCGATTTGCTTCGATGCCACCGCGTCGTCGCTGCCTGAAGAGTGCGCGGCGGTTGTCGCCTTTAGCGATGAGACGGCGACTCGAATTTCGCTACGAGTCGCGCGTCAACCTGAATCGATCGAGTTGGTCGCCGACTGCGCTTCGGTCTCGTGGGCTGAGCGGCTCGCTCGCGCGTTGGCCCCGCTGCGAGACGACACCGTCGGCTCGGGCGCGAAAGCGCTCCCCGACGCCGTGCGCTGGCTCGATCTGGCCGGCTTTCACGACGTTGCGGCGACAGACGGTCTTTGCCGCCACGTTCTCACGAACTGGCAGCATTCTTCGGGCGAAAGCACGTCGGTGCTCATCGGTGCCGGCGCCGACGGCAATTTTTACGTCGACATCGCCCGTGACGGTCCGCACGCTTTGGTGGCGGGCACAACGGGCTCAGGCAAGAGCGAACTCCTGCAAACGCTCGTCGCCTCGCTGGCGGTGGCAAATCGCCCTGACGCGTTGACTTTTGTGCTGGTCGACTACAAAGGAGGCGCGGCGTTCGGTTCGTGCGCGGCGTTGCCGCACACGGTCGGGCTCGTCACCGACCTCGACGGCAGCCTCGTCGAGCGGGCGTTGGTTTCACTCAGCGCGGAGCTGAAACGACGTGAGGCACTGCTCGCGCAAGCGGGAGTCGCGAACATCGACGGCTACCGCCGGGCCGTCCATTCGCTCGCGCGTCTCGTCATCGTCGTCGACGAATTCGCGTCACTGTCGGAGGAATTGCCCGACTTCGTCGGAGGGCTCGTCGGCATCGCGCAGCGCGGACGCTCGCTCGGCGTCCACCTCGTGCTCGCGACACAACGACCTGAAGGTGTCGTCAGTGCCGACATCCGAGCTAACACGAATTTGCGTATCTGCCTTGCCGTCACGCGTGACTCGGAATCGCGCGACGTGATCGACGCTCCCGACGCGGCGCGTATCAGCCGCACCACGCCGGGCCGCGGTTACGCGCGTACCGGGCACGGCGAGTTGCATGCGTTTCAGGCGGGCCGAGTCGGAGGCCAGGCAGAACACGACGCCGCCAGCACTCTCGACGTCCGGCACTCACCGTTCCTCACGCTCGGCGATCCGCCTCTAGCCCGAGCAACAACGAACGACGGCGATGCCAAGACCGACCTCGACCTCGTCGTCGATGCGTGCCGCGAAGCCGCCGTCCGCATGGACGTCGAAATCCCGACGTCACCGTGGCTCCCGCCGCTGCCCGAGGTCGTTGCCGCCGATCTCAGCGATTGCCAACCGTTGCGCGCCGTATTCGGCGTGCGCGACGTGCCCGCTCGGCAAGCTCGCGAGCCATACGTCATCGACCTGCGCGACACCGGCCATCTCGTCATCGCCGGAAGCCCGCGAAGCGGCCGGACGACGGGTTTGCTCACCCTCGCGGGCTTGCTCGCGCATTCGACCTCGACCGCCGACCTGCACATGTACGGGATCGACTGCGCCGGAGGTGCGCTCGCGTCGCTGGCCGCGCTGCCTCAATGCGGCGCGGTCGTCGCCGCTCACGAAACCGACCGTGCGCGGCGCCTCGTGTCGATACTCACCGCCGAGATCGCGGCGCGGCAGACCATCGTGGCGGCGGCCGGATTCGGGTCGATTGAAGAGCAACGCACGTGCGGCGAGAATCCGCTCCCCCACGTCGCCGTCTTTATCGACGGTTGGGAGGCGTTCGCGGCTACTTTCGACAGCGTCGATGGCGTCGTCGACGGCATGCTCACCCTGCTGCGTGACGGCGCGGGTGTCGGCATTCACCTCGTCGTCACTAGCGAACGCGCCGGACTCGTCGGTCGGCTCGCGTCGTCGGTCGACCATCGGCTGGTGTTGCGACTTGCCGACCGCGGCGACTTCGCGCTGATCGGCCTGCCACCGCGTGCTGTTCCACAGAATTTACCGGCGGGGCGTGGATTTTTGGCTGACGACCTCACGCAGACACATCTTGTCTTGCTGGATCCCGATCCGAACGGCCAGGCACAACGACGAGCGTTCGCCCGAATCGCGGAACGCGCGCATGAGCGCGACGCGGCGGTACCACGTCGACAACGGCCGCGCCGGGTCGACCCGTTGCCGGTACGGATCACGCTCGGCCAGCTCGAACCCCTCCCCCAGCACGGATTCGGTGAAATCGTGATCGGCGTGGGGGGCGACGAACTCGAGTGCGTCCGTATCGATCTGCGTGAATTGGGGCCAGGCTTCGTAATCGCGGGGCCGCCGAGGTCGGGCCGCAGCACCGCGCTCGCGACCATCGCGCTAGGACTTCGCGAGAACGGCTGGCGAGTGGTGGCCGTGACCCCACGCCCGTCCGAACTTTCCGCGGCGGCGAACACCAGCCTCGACGCGCACGCGCCCGACGCCGGCAGCGCGCTTCTGGCTGATGACCTCCCGTTCGCGGTTTTGGTCGACGATGCCGAACTCGTCGCCGACACGGCTATCGCGGGCACGCTCGACCGGCTTATGCGAAGCGCCCGCGACACGGGTCACCTCGTCGTCGTCGCCGGCAGTGCGGAGGAACTGTGTGTCGGCTTCCGTGGATTCGTCGTCGACGCGCGCCGTTGCCGAGCCGGCCTGCTCCTCACGCCCCGAAGCCCTCTCGACGGCGAAGTACTCGGGGTCAGACTGCCGCGAGACACGAGTAGCCCGCTTCCGCCAGGCCGCGCACTCCTGGTCGCTCACGGCCAAACGACGCCGATCCAGGTGGCGGTGCCTGGCTGACCCACTCAACGAGTCGGCAACGAAGCCGCGCGTACCAGCGTACGAATTTCACGCAAAGCAACCGACAGCGTCGCGACGTCGGCCGCGCCCTCAGCGGCGAGGATTTCTTCGATCACCGAGGTCGCACGGCTTACCGCTGCCGAATTCGTTTGCGTCCATGCCGAGATTCGCTTGTCAGCGCCGAGTCCGGCCGGGGTCGCACGGAGAACGTCGCGGGTCAACTCAGCGTGCGCCGCTTGCAGGTCGTCGCGCGACGCCGCCTGAGCGAGTGCGTGCCAACGACTGTCACGCGGCAATTCTGCTGTCAAGCTGGCCAATGCCGAAATGCAGAGCGTCTCGGCCAGCGCGAAATGCACGTCCGCGACCTCGGCGACGTCGTCGTCGAGACGCAGTGCGATATCGACGATCGACAACGCGTCGAGACCGTCGGAAAGCGCGGCAACGCGCCGAGCGAGCGACACGGGGACGCCGCCTTCGCCAAAGAACCCCACGCGTTCGGCGAACCTAGCCGCGCCGTGGCCACGCAACACCGTCGGGAATTCACCGAAAAGCGCTTGGATTCCGGGCTCGAATCGAGACACCGTTTCGGGCACGTCGAGCGGTGGCCGTCGGTTCGTCAAGAACCATCGCGTCGCACGGTCGAGCAATTGCCGGACGTCGAAAAGCAACGCCGCTTGCACCTGGCTCGCGACGACGTCGTCGAGGTGTTCGATCGCCGACCACAAGGAGTCGATATCGAACGCCTGCCTGCTCGCGGTGTGGGCACGCACGATGTCAGCGGTGGAGGCGGCAGTCTCGCCGGCTACCGCCATCACGAAGGTAGGTCCGGAGTAGTTCACGAGTTGGTTCGCGAGTTGCGTCGCGATGAGTTCACGCAACAGCGGATGCTCGGCCATGTCGGCCGCGAAACGCTCTCGTAGCGCGGTTGGGAAATACTCGACGAGCGCCTGCTGGGCGAAGATATCGTCGGAAATGGACGACGAAACGATGTCGTGCGCGGCAGTTATCTTGGCGTACGCCAACAACACCGCGAACTCCGGACGCGTCAGCCCCGCACCGGCCGCTTGCCGTTGAGCGATCGCTTCGGCGTCGGGCAGCTGCTCGAGAGAACGCACGAGGTGGCCCGTGTTCTCGAGCCACTCGATGTAAGCGGCGTCGATCTGCAGGGTCTCGGGCGATTCTGCTTGCAAGCACGCCAAAATGAGGTTTTGCGCGTAGTTGTCGCGTAACACGAGCTCGGCGATCTCATCGGTCATGCCGGAAAGCAGCGTGTCGCGTTCGCTGGCTTCGACCCGACCGGAACGGGCCGCGACGTCGAGCAAGATTTTGATGTTCACCTCGTGGTCAGAGGTGTCGACGCCGGCCGAGTTGTCGATCGCGTCGGTGTTGATGTGCCCGCCGTTCAAGGCGAACTCGAGCCTGCCACGTTGAGTGAATCCGAGATTGCCGCCCTCGCCGACGATTCGGCATTGCAGGTCGCGGGCGTCGACTCGCAAGGCATCGTTCGACCGATCCCCTACGTCAGCGTTCGTCTCGTCGTGTGCCTTCACGTACGTGCCAATGCCGCCGTTCCACAGCAGATCGACGGGCGCGCACAAGAGAGCCTTGATGAGTTCGCTTGGCGGCAGCGACTCGACCGAAATACCCAGTACCTGAGACATTTCCGGCGACACAGGTATCGACTTCGCGGTGCGCGGCCACACGCCGCCGCCTCGCGAAATCAGCGAAGCGTCGTAGTCGGCCCACGAACTCCTCGGCAGTTTGAACAGCCGCAGGCGTTCGCCAAATGACGACTCGGCGTCGGGACTCGGGTCGATGAAGATGTGCCTGTGGTCGAACGCGGCTACTAACCGAATGTGGCGAGACAGCAACATGCCATTGCCGAACACGTCGCCCGACATGTCGCCGATGCCTACGCAGGTGAAGTCGGTGGTCTGGCAGTTGACGCCGAGGTCGCGGAAGTGGCGCTTGACCGATTCCCAGGCGCCGCGAGCCGTGATGCCCATCGCCTTGTGGTCGTAGCCGTGCGACCCGCCAGACGCGAACGCATCGCCCAGCCAGAAACCGTACTCCGCGGAAATCGAGTTGGCGATGTCGGAGAAGCTCGCGGTGCCTTTGTCGGCCGCGACCACGAGGTACGCGTCGTCATCGTCATGGCACACCGTGTCGCGCGGCGCGATCGTACGGCGTCCGCCGGGTGTTGCCACGAGATTGTCGGTGAGGTCGAGCAACCCGCGGATCAACGTGCTGTAGCAGAACACCACCTCGGCCTGCTGTACGTCGCGGTCGCCGTCGGGCATGCGCTTGACGACGAAGCCGCCTTTGGATCCCACCGGCACGATCACCGCGTTCTTCACGCTCTGTGTCTTGGCCAGCCCGAGAATCTCGGTGCGGAAATCCTCGCGCCGGTCGGAGTACCTGATGCCGCCTCGCGCGACTGGGCCGAAGCGCAGATGCACGCCTTCCATGCGCGGCGAATAAACGAAGATCTCGTATTTCGGCCGCGGCACCGGCAACGAAGGGAGGGCCCCCGAGTCGAATTTCAGCGCCAGGTATGGCTTCGGCAAAGCATTGACACGCTGCCAGTAGTTAGTGCGAAGCGTTCCTCGAATCAGCGACAAGAAGCTGCGCATGATGCGGTCGTGGTCGAGACTGCTGACGTCGTCGAGCGCCTGCTCGATGCGGCTCCCGAGCTCTCGCGCGGCCTCGTGGCGATCGCCCGCGAACGCCGGGTCGAGGCGCGTTTCGAACAACTCGACGAGTAGCTGGGCGATCGACGCGTTCGACACGAGCGCGGATTCGACGTAGTCCTGGCTGAAAACGGAGCCGGCTTGCCGGAAGAACTTCGCGTACGCGCGAAGCACGGCCACCTGCCGCCAGGTGAGACCGGCTCGTAACACCAGCGCCTGGAATCCGTCAGACTCCGCGGCACCGCGCCAGGCCGCTTCCAGTGCTTCAGTAAATCGCCGGTGTCGATCGCGCCGGTGTTCGTCGTACACCGGCTGCGTGTGGCGCATGCCGATGTCGTAAATCCAGGCGTGTTCAGCATCGCGCCGTTCGATGCCGTACGGCCGCTCGTCGGTGACCTCGACTCCCATGTTGTGCAGCAGCGGCAATATGGTCGACAGCGAAACGGGCGGGCCGAGTCGATAGATTTTCAGCCGTAATTCCGCGACCCCGTCGACAGGTTCGTACACGTCGAGTTCGAGTGAATCACGATCGGTGAGCCGCTCGAGAGCTTCCACGTCGTCGACGGCTACACCGGCCGGAAAATCTTCCTTGTAGGCCTCCGGAAAAGCCCCGGCGTACCGGTTCGCCAGCGCCGGGTTAATTTCGAGTCGCGGCCCGCCCAGCCGGGCGTCGAGCAAGTCGCCGAAGTCGTCGTCCCAGGTGCGGGTGGCCGCCGCCAGGCGGCGCTCGAGTTCGTCGGGGTCGACGTCGACCATCGAAACACCACCGACGCGGACGACGAAGTGCAGCCGCGCCAGCACCGAATCGGCGACCCGCAGTGTGTCGTCGATGCTGGTGCCTCGCAGCTCTTCGAGCAGGATCTCCTCCATGCGCACGCGTACCTGGGTGCTGTAACGCTCACGCGGCAAGTAGACAAGGCATGAGACGAACCTGCCGTAGACATCGCGGCGGACGAACAATCGAAGGCGTCGCCGCTCTTGCAAATGTAAGACGCCGATGGCGGTGCGGTAGAGCTCGGGGAGCGGCGTCTGAAACATCTCGTCGCGTGGCAAATCTTCGAGTATTTGCAATAAGTCTTTGCCACTGTGGCTTTGCGGCGCGAATCCGGCGCGCCCGAGCACGGCCGCGGCCTTGCGGCGCAGAAGCGGCACAGACTGCACGCTCGAGACGTAGACGTTGGAGGTGAACAAGCCGAGAAAGCGCCTTTCGCCGACTACCGCGCCCGAATCGTCGAAAATCTTGATGCCGATGTAGTCGAGGTACACAGGCCGGTGCACGGTCGAGCGCGAATTAGCCTTGGTAATCAGCAAAAGCTGCGGATCGTGTACCTTTTCGCGCACCTCCGACGGCATGCTCGACAAAAGGCGTGGTTGCGGCCGATCGGCCCGCAAGATGCCCAGACCCGTGCCGGCAACCGCGCCGAGTGCCTCTTCGCCGCTCTCGGGATCGTCGATCAGGCGATACTCGCGATAGCCGATAAACGTGAAGTGGTCGTCGCCGAGCCAGCGCATGAATTCCGCGACCTCGCCGGCCTCGTCGCGATCAACGCCGGCAGGCGGTGATTCGCGTAGCCGGGTAGCAACGTCAAAGGCGGCATTGCGCATGCGCTGCCAGTCGTCGACGACGTCTTGCACATCACGCAGAACCCGCAGGACATCGCCGCGTAGCTGTTCTTCGGCCCCCGGCGAAGGGGCGACCTCGACGTGCATCCATGACTCGACGATGGCGCCGGCGGGAGCTTCGTGGGCGTCAAGGGTGCCCAAGACTTCGAGCAACTGCCCGTCGAGGTCGCGGCGAACGACGAACTGCGGATGAATGACGAGGTGAATCGCGGCGTCGTGGCGAGAAAGCTCCTGGGTAACGGAATCGACGAGAAACGGCATGTCGTCGGTGACCACTTCGATCACCGTGTGCGCGGCGCGACCGGAAACCTGATCGGAGGCGACGCCGCGAACGCGCACCTTCGGCCGGCCCGCCGGCCGTTCGGCCGCGAACGCTCGGTGCCCGCACGCTACCTCGCGCAAGACGGGCGCCGGCCAGGCGAGAATGTCTTCGGCCGAGACATGTCTGAAGTAGCGAGAGAAAAACGGCTCGGCACCCGGTTCGGGCCGCTCGGAGGCCGCTGCCTGTACCAGCCGTGCCTTGCGTTGTTCGAGTTCTTCGTCGTGCCGTTCGAAGCTGCGCCAGTCGGCCTTCATCGCGCCCGCCCGTCGGACGGCCCCATGTGCGGATATCGGTAGTCGGTCGCGGGCACGAACGTTTCTTTGATCGCGCGGGTGCTGGTCCAGCGCAACAAGTTCTGCGCCGACCCTGCTTTGTCGTTGGTGCCGCTCGCCCGACCGCCGCCGAACGGCTGCTGGCCCACGACGGCGCCCGTCGGCTTGTCGTTGACATAGAAGTTGCCTGCCGAAAAGCGAAGTGCTGACGTCGCCTCCGTTATCGCGGCTCGATCAGACGCGATGACGGCGCCTGTCAGCGCGTACGGTGACACGTCGGCTGCCTGCGCGAGCACGTGCGAGTACGAATCGTCGTCGTAGACATGCACCGCGAGCAGTGGCCCGAAATATTCACGCACGAACATCTCATCGGCCGGATTCTCCGCCAGCCAAATAGTCGGGCGAACGAACCAGCCTTCGCTGTCGTCGAGGCGGCCTCCCGCCAGCACCCGAACCCCGGGCGCCGACCGCGCGCGGTCGATGGCCTCGCGAAGGCGGGCGAACGAGCGGCCATCGATCACCGCGCCCGCGAAGTTGGAGAAGTCGGTGACGTCGCCCATCGGCAGCGATTCGGCCTCACCAACGAGATCGGCCTCGAGTTGGCGCCACACCGACCGGGGCACGTACGCGCGGGAAGCGGCCGAGCATTTCTGCCCCTGGTATTCGAAGGCGCCTCGGATCAACGCCGTGCGCAGCACGTCGACGTCCGCCGAAGTGTGCGCGACGACGAAATCTTTGCCGCCGGTTTCACCGACAAGGCGCGGATAACTTCGGTATCCGGCGATGTTTTCGCCGACGGTGCGCCACAAGTGCTGGAAGGTAGCCGTCGAACCGGTGAAGTGGATGCCAGCCAGCTCGCGGTGCCGCAGGGCCACCTCAGAGACGGCAGCGCCGCTGCCGGTCACCATCGTGATCACGCCCGGCGGCAGCCCGGCCGCCGTCAGCAACTCCATCAAGAAATGCGCGGAGAATTGCTGCGTCGGAGACGGTTTCCAGACCGCGACGTTGCCCATGATGGCCGGCGCGGTAGGCAAGTTGCCGGCTATCGATGTGAAGTTGAACGGCGTGATCGCGAGCACGAATCCTTCGAGCGGCCGATGATCGAGCCGGTTCCACACCCCGGCCGGTGAAAGAGGTTGCTCGGCCAGAATTTGCCGGGCGAAATAGACGTTGAATCGCCAGAAATCCGCCAGTTCGCACGCGGCGTCGATCTCGGCCTGAAAACACGTCTTGCTCTGGCCCAGCATGGTCGCCGCGTTGACCGTCTCGCGCCACGGCCCGGCGAGCAGGTCGGCCGCGCGCAGAAAAATCGCCGCCCGGTCGTCGAACGCCATCGCCCGCCAATCCGGCGCGGCGGCGAGCGCGACGTCGATGGCATCGCGGACGTCGTCCGGCGTCGCGTCGCCGAACGTGCCGAGCACGGAATGGCGTCGATGCGGCTGGACGACGTCGACCCGTTCGCCGCCGCCCAAGCGGCGTGTCGTGCCGAGGGCCATCGTGAGGTCGAGCGGCTCGGCGGCCAGCTCCTTTAGTCTCGCCTCGAGTTTCGAACGCTCCTGGCTCCCTGAGCTGTAGCCCAGCACCGGTTCGTTCGTCGGGCTCGGAACCGTGGTAACGGCGTCCATTGCTCAACTCCCGCGCGCACGTAGCGGGGATTTCCCGCTTGGCGACGTCCATACCCATCCTGGCACGCGGATCGGGCGAAAGACGGCACGCCGAGCGTTACTCGTCTTCCAGCAGAGCGGGGATCTCCTGCACGCCGTACCACTGCAGTTCGTGGTCGCCGAGTTCGTCGATGGTGAACTGGGCATCGTCGTCGCCCTCGGCGGCCGGCCCGAGGGCGGCGATGGCCGCCTCGACGAACGAAGCGGCGGCCGCGTCGTCGACATGCAGCGAGGCGAGGTCGGTAACGAACAAAGGGACGGCGAGCCGCACCGCCGCGGTGTCGACGTCCGGTTCGGGCCGCACGCCGCGATCGGGCACGTCCGCCGCGAGCACGACGCGGCGCGGGGCCGGCTCGCGCGGGACGAGCGCCGCCAGCATCCGCAGCGACGCACCGGCCGCGTGGGTCATGGCCGCGTACTCGAGCTCTTCGATGTCGCCTTCGCGGTACCACTCTCGAAGCGCCGGCGTGACCGCGTAGGCAAGGGAGCCGGCCTCGGCCATCGGAGTCGCCGCATCGCCCGGCGCCCGGGCGGCGAGCTGACGCAAAGTCGCGGGCACATAGACACGCACGGCGCACATGCTTTCACGAATCGAGCGGCGCCGGGACCGTCAAGTCGGCGTCGCCGCCGCCGATGGAAAGTGCACCGAGCGGGGGAACGACCGACTCGTCACCCGAGGGAAGCCGTGAGCGCAGACTGCCGATCGGTTGCCGCCGCGACGCCGGGCGGCTCCTGGGCCGGCCAGGCAGTGTTCAACGCGTTGCTCACCCACGGCCCGCTTACGCGAGCGGCCATGGCCCACCTCACCGGGTTGTCGCGTGTCACGGCTTCGGGAGTGGTCGACCAGCTCATCGGGCGAGGTCTTGTCGAGCAGTCGGGCCTCGCGAACACCGGCGGCCCAGGCGCTCGCAGCTACGCCGTCGTCCCTGACTGCGCGTTCGCGGCAGGCATCGCGATCGACAGGCGACGCATGGCGGTGCTCCTCACGGACGTCACGGGACGGGTCGTCAGCCGGTTCGATCGGCCGATCGACGACGACGAGACAGTCGCCGCGACCGTCCAGCAAGCCGTCACGGCCGCGCTCGAAGGATTGCGAACGACACCGCTCGCAACCGCGGCAGCGAGGATTCGCCGGATCGTGATCGGCGCATCGGGTGTCATCGACCCCGACGCGCGCGAGGTCTCCTACGCCGTCGACCAGCCGGTCTGGAAAGCGGCCCTTCCCGCGCTGCTGCGCTCGACGTTGCAATGCCCGGTGGTGTACGAAAACGACGTCAACTTGGCCGCGCTGGCCGAAGCGCGATACGGCGCGGGCAAACGACTCGCCAACCGCGACGATCCCGATCTGGTGCTGATTTGGCTGGACGACGGGATCGCGGCCGGCGTTATCTTGCAGGGGCGCATTTACCGCGGCGCGGCGGGATGGGCGGGTGAAATCGCCTTTTTGCGGGCGGTTATTCACGGCGCGGGCGCCGACGAAATAGCCGACGGCTTCACCGTCACGACACTGCAGCGCGCCATCGGGATTCGTGGAGCGATCGCACTGGCGCGGCAACACGACGTCGACATCGAGGTCGCGCTGCGGGCAGTGCCGTCGTCCGGCGATATTGCCGACGCTGTCCGGGACGAAATCGCCCGCCGGGTCGCGCTTGCCGCCGCCGGACCGGCGTTCGTGTTCGATCCGGACGTCGTCGTGCTCGCGGGTCGCGTCGTTCGGCCCGGCGGCGCGGCGCTGCTCGAGGCAGTGCGCCGCGAGCTTGCCGTTTTGGGGCCGGCGCCGGCACATGTGGCGCTGAGCGAAACCGGCGCGGACGCGATTTTGCTCGGTGCGATGCTGCTCGCGTTGGACGAAACGCGCGACACGCTTTTCGCCGATTTGAGCCAGTCATGACTCATAACTCGCGCGCGGTGTACGACCAGCTGCTCGACCACGAGTCGCTCACCCGCGACGAGTTGGCGGAACTGACAGGGCTCACGCGGGTTGCCGCGTCGGCGTCGGTCGAGACCCTCGTGGCACGAGGTCTAGTGGTGCCAGTGGTATCGCCGACAAACGTCGGACCTGCCGCGAAGCGGTACGCGCTCACGGCGACCGCCGGTTACGTCGTCGGCGCCTACATCAGGCACGGTTTCATCACCCTCGCCGCCGCCGATCTCACCGGCCGAATCGCCTTTCGGCTCGAAACACCGTTCGAAGACCCGGACGACGCCCCGTCGCTGTTGCACAGCGCGATTACAAGCTGCATGCAGCACGCCGGTGCCGACCTCTCCAAGCTGCGCCGTGTCGTGCTCGGATCACCGGGCATCGTCGACCCACTCACCGGGGACTTCGCTTTCGCCTTCATGCTTCCCACCTGGAAGCACACGCTGACCGCTGATCTGCGACGCCGACTCGGCCGGCCCGTCGTCTTCGAGAACGACGTCAATCTCGCGGCCATGGCCGAAGCCCGCTTCGGCCACGGTCAAGGCGTGCGACACCTGGTTTTTGCTTGGATAGCCGAAGGTTTGGGCTTGGGCCTGGTACTGAACGGCCGTCTGTACCGGGGCCGCCACGGGTGGGCTGGTGAAGTCGGATACCTGGCGGCGCCCACCCCGGCACCGGCGACCGTAGTAGTGGGAATGCCTGGCAGTATTCACCAGTTGGCCAGCGCGCCCGCGATTTCGGCATTTGGTGACGAGTGCGGATTCGGTGCCGATCCGGCAGTCGCCGTCACTGTCGCCTTGCACGCGGGTGCGGCGGGCGCGGCATTTCTCGACGAAGTCGCTCGGCGCGTGAGTCTCGTCGTGTCGTGCGCCGCGTTGCTCGTCGACCCCTCGGTGCTCGTCATCGACGGCGGTTATATCGCGGCGGGCGGCGACGTTTTGCTCGGCCTAATTCGCGAGCACGTGAGCCGGACGTCGAAAACACCTGTGCGACTTGAACTTCCGGCAGTGCACGACGAGCCGATTCTGCGTGGGGCGTTGCAAACCGCATTGGACGACGCGCGCGACAGTCTGTTCGCCGGTTAGTTACCGTGAGCAGCTTCAAGCGACACAGCCAGCGTGTCCCTAAGTATGACGGATCGGGCGTTTGCGCCGTACGGGTTATAGGCCCGGTTGAACAATTGGACAATAACGCAAGACTGACACTGGATCTGGCTAGCTCGCACACGGCTCCGCGTCGTCCGCTGATGGTTCTCCCCAGTCGGTCAACGCGAGCGGCGGCTGCGACGGCGGAGCCGGGCGTCCAAGGTGATAGCCCTGTGCTTGGTCGCATCCGAGCACCCATAACGCGTCGAGTTGTTCGGCGGTCTCGACGCCCTCGGCGATCGTGATGATTCCGAGGGCCTGGCCGAGACCGATCACCGAGCTCACGATGCCGTAATCCGCTGAATTCGAAAGCATGCCCGCGACAAAAGACTGGTCGACTTTGACGACGCTCACCGGCAGCCGTTTCAAATATCCGAGCGACGAATATCCCGTGCCGAAGTCGTCGATTTCAATGGTGATGCCCATCTCACGTAACTCTTCGAGTTGGCGCACGTGGGCGGAATCGGCGTCCATGAAGATACTTTCGGTAAGTTCGAGGCTGAGGGCCGCGGGCTCGATTGCCGCGCCGTCGAGGGCCCTGCACACGGTTTTCACCAAATCCGACCGGTAAACCTGCCGGGCGGAAAGGTTCACCGCGACCCGCACGTCGTTATTCACCACGCCGGCCGCCCGCCAGACTGCGAGTTGCCGGCACGATTCCTCTAACACCCAGGCCCCGATCGGCACGATGAGGCCGCTGAGCTCGGCCACGTCGATAAAATTCGCGGGCGACAGTAGCCCCCGCTCAGGGTCGCGAAGGCGGAGTAGGCTTTCGACCGCTACTAAGCGCCCGGAAGACAATTCGTAAATTGGCTGGTAATGCGCCTCGAACAGTTCGTCGCGAATTGCCTTGTGCAGCAACAGCTCGACAGCCGCCCGCTCGCTCACCGCCGTCCGCAATTCTTCGTCGAACATCTCGATCTGGTTCTTGCCGTGAGCCTTCGCCCGGTGCATCGCACTGTCGGCGTCATGGAGCATGGCCTCCACGGTGGCGCCTTCGCCGGCGACGGCGATGCCGATGCTCGAGGTGACCACGACCTCTTCGGCACCGACGCTGATCGGCCGAGCCAACGCGTCGAGCACGCGGTTCGCGACGTTCGTCGCGTCGGCTTGGCTGGCGAGATCGGAACAGATCACGACGAACTCGTCGCCGCCGAGTCTCGTCACGGTGTCGAACGGCCGGACGGCGTTCAGCAGCCGCCGCGCTGTCTTGGTCAAAACCTCGTCGCCGACGTGGTGTCCCAAATTGGCGTTGACATCCTTCAAATCGTCGAGATCGATGAACATCACGGCGACGGTCGAGGGCGTGCGGGTGGCGCGCGCAAGCACGGCCGAGAGCCGCTCCGCGAGCATCGAGCGCCCCGGCAGCCCGGTGAGCGGATCGACAGCTTCAGTGCCAGCGGAGTCGATCGGGCGACGCGGGGCCGGAATATCTTTGCCGGCGCGCAACTCGACCAGCACCAGGAACGGCGCGCCGTCGTCGTCCCGCAACAACGAAACGACGGCTGAATCGACCGAAGTCCTTTCGCAGCGAAGGCTGACCTGCTCGCGCGTACCGGAGACGACGTCCGCGACCAACGACGCGACATCGACCACCCGGTCTCCGGCCACCGCCGCGACGACGCTTGCCACATCGGCGGGCTCGCCGGAGGGCAGGTCGAGCAACTCCGCAAGCCGTGGGCTGGCATAGCGAACGCGACCTCGCAGGTCGGCCAGGCAGAGGCCGACACTCGGGTCGTCGAAGAGGGTTTTGGAAGACGACATCGGGTGCCTTATCGGCACGCGCCGGCTCTCCCTGAGAGCGCGATCACACGCGGACGACGACACCGGCGCGGGACATGTCGAAAACTCGTGCTCCGAAGCTCAGGCCCGGCGCGGATACGCCGAAAGACCTAATGGCGCCGCTGCGGCGCCGCCCAACGTCACTATGCGACTCGACGGAGCCACCATGTCAGGTGTCACCCCTGTGACGGCCGAAGTAAAAGGCCGCTCGCTGGCCTTCAAGATGAATACTGCCGTGTTCGTCGCGGTCGCTACGGCGATCGCCAGCGCCGTCGTCGCGCTGACGTCGATCTCGTCGATGGCGTCGCACGCGAACTCGGCGCGCCACGCGAGCGGCGACGCCGGGCAGGTGCAATCACACCTCGACAGCGTGGTGCGCGAACAGGGCAGCGCGATGCTGACCGTTCTGCTGATCTTGGGTATCGGCATCGCCCTCGCGCTTATCGTCGGCTGGCGAGCCCGCACGAGTGTGCTCCACGGCATAAGTTCGGTCGCGCACGTCGCCGAAGGGCTCGCCGAAGGCGACCTCACCCGCACCACCGGCCTCACGACGACCGACGAACTCGGGCGACTCGGTGCCGCGCTCGACCGCGCGTCAACCCAGCTGCGGCAAGACTTCGCCTCCGTGGCGAGCAGCGCGGGCACGCTCGGGTCGGCGTCCGTTGAGTTGACCTCGGCAGCGACCGCGCTCGCCAACTCCGCGGAAGCGGCCTCGACCGAGGCCGACGCGTCGGCGGAGACCGCGACGTCGGTGACTTCGCACGTGCAGGCGGTCGCGACGGGCGGCCAGCAGATGGGCAGTTCTATTCGCGAGATCAGCGTTAACGCGAGTGAAGCGACGAGGGTCGCCGCGCAAGCGGTCGCGGTCGCGCAGTCGACCAACGACATGGTGACCCGCCTCGGCGAGTCGTCGTCACAGATCGGCCAGGTGGTCAAGGTGATCACCTCGATCGCCCAGCAGACGAATCTGCTCGCGCTGAACGCCACGATCGAGGCGGCGCGTGCTGGCGAGGCAGGCAAGGGTTTCGCCGTCGTCGCCGGTGAAGTGAAAGACCTCGCGCAAGAGACCGCCAAGGCGACCGAAGACATCGCCCGCCGCGTCGACGCGATCCAAGGCGACACCGCCGGTGCGGTGGCGGCGATCAGCGAGATCAGTTCGATCATCGAGCGCATCAACGAGATTCAGACGGTGATCGCTTCCGCGGTCGAAGAGCAGACCGCGACCACCAACGAGATGAACCGCAGCATCGAAGAGGCCGCGACCGGCGCGCACGAGATCGCGAACCGCATCACTCAGGTGGCGCGAGCGACGCAGCAAACCGCGGGCACCGTCGGCAACGCTCGCCACGCCGCGCAAGAGCTCGCCCGGATGTCGGGCCAGCTCCAGCAACTGGTCGGCCGCTTCCGCTACTAGGCCGACCGGCGCTTCCCTCGCCGCCGCGGCGTCGCGGCCGGAATACCGCCGAACTGCGCGGCCAGCGGCAACAACGCCTGCCGGGCCGGCGAGTCGGCCGCGACCTCGGCGAGCGAACGGCCGCTCGCCATCGCCTTGTCGAAACCTGCTCTGTCGTACGGCACGAGCGTGACGTCGTCGATGCCCGCGTATCGCGACAGCGCGGCCGTGATCTGTTGCCGCGGCTCACCGTTGATCGGCCCTTTGCGTACCCGGTTGACGACGACGTATGGCGTGCGGTCAGGCAACACGTCACGAAGATCGGCGAGCCCGCGCACCAGCCGCTGCAACCCCACCGGATCGGCCGAACCAACGGCGACGATCTGATCCGCTTCGGCCAAGGTGGCCAAGGTGGCGCCGTTGCGGCGGGGCGCGACGGTGTCGTAGCTGAGTTCTTCGTCTTGTTCGATGCCGAACCCGCAGTCGACGACCGTAAGCGCCGCGAGTCGACGGGCGATCGCGTACACCTCGGTGAGCCCCGAAGGCCGTAGCTCGGGCCAGCGGTCGACGCGCGAGATTCCGGTCAGCACCCGCAGCCGCGGATGCACGACGCGGGCGAGCTTCGCGAGCGCGACAACGTCGAGGATTCCGGAGTTCGCTTGCCTGACCGCCGCGGCGAGCCCGGGTGATTCGTCGAGCAGGCCGAGCATTTGCGCGACGACACCGCCGTAGCTATCGGCGTCCGCCAGCAGTGTCGAGCAACCGAGCCGCGCCGCTTCGGTCGCCAACGTGACGGCGACGCACGTGCGCCCGGGCGCGCCGGTCGGCCCCCAGACCGCGACGACCCGGCCGTTCCAATCGTGCGGGACGACGTCATCGACGTCCGGCCCTTGCTCGACCGGCAGATCAGGCAGCGCGGCACGTGGTTCGGTATAGCCGAGTTGGAGCGGCTCGGCGCCGCCTGTGATCACGCTGTCGGCGACCGCCGCGCTGACTTCGGCGGAAATCGCCTGCGCGCCGACGTCGGCGGCGAGCACGTGGCGCACGCCGAGTTGTCGCAACCGCCGCTCGGCGTCGTCGTCGCTCGCGAGCCCGACCACGGCGACGCCCGCGGCGGCAAGTCGAGCGAGCGCGTCGCGGTCGAGGCGCCGCAGATCGGCTGACAGGATCACCGCTCTCGCCGTGCCGCTGGTAGCGGCGGAGAGCAAATCGGCGAGGTCGACGCAGCGGCGCACGACGCTTACTCCGTACTCGGCCCGCTCGAACGCTGAGACGAGATCGGCTTCACGCAGCGCGTCGGTCACTGCCGTGAATACGGGAACGGTCACGTCGACGCGCCGGACGACGTGGTGCCCGCGGGCACCCGCACCAAGTCGATCGAGCCCGATTCGACGGCTGTGACGACGGCGGTGACGTCGTCAACCGGCACGCTCAACACCACGCCTGAACCGCCGGACCCGCCTAGCGAGGAGTCATTGATCATGTCGGCGATCGTGATCCCCGCCAGCACGAGCCGCGGCGGCTGCGACTTGCCGTCCGCTGAATGCGCCGTGACGTACAGGTCGACTTGCGTGCCTTGCAGGTCGTTGCCGCGTGGCATGTGCAGCTTTTGCACTGGCACGGTGACGAGTCTCGTCGGCGGAGGCGGCTTGGCGGGCAGCGCGGCTACCGGGATGAGCTGGCCGGCGCTTAGCGGAAACACCGTGGTGCGGCCGACGACATTCCCGGACGCCGACAAATAGCCGTTGCCGTGGTCGTGGAAGCGGACCTTGACCTCGACCAGGTCGCTCTTGGTGATCGTCGTGCCGGGCGCGAGATCGCGCGATGCCGCCCATACTTCGTCGTAGTTGCCGGACGACGCGACCACCTTCGCCCCGACGACCACCGACACCAGCACCAAGACGACGCCGGCTATCAGGCGACCGTCGAGCCACGACGGCGGCTTGAGCCGGCTGGCGCGCGGCGCGGGTAGATCGGACACGTTGCTTCCTCCTAGCATCGGGCCTTGATCGACAACCATTGTGCAGGTAACGGCAACCTGCCGAACGCCACCCCAGGCGAACTGTGGATGACGGACTCCAATCGGCGCAAACCGTGGCACACTCAGGCCGTGCGGCCCGCGACGCGGGCCCGGTGTTCAGCGAAAGGCGCAAGTCATGGAGAAGCGGTTCTTGCTGTTGAGCGACGTCGCCGAAATCCTCAACATCTCAGCCGCCCAGGCATACGCGCTCGTGCGATCAGGCGAACTTGCGGCAATCAAGGTCGGCGGCCGCGGCCAGTGGCGCGTCGAGGCGCAGGTGCTCGAGCGTTACATCCAAGACGCCTACGCTCGCACCCGCGACTTCGTGAGCGCGCACCCGTTCGGCGGCGGCGAACCGGACGACGACTAGCCCGCCGGCTCCCCCCGCGGGCGAGCCTCACCGCCGTTCACGCGCGGCGCACCGACGCGATCGCTGCCAAGGGCACGGTGCGAACGGCCCGGACGGCGTGCGGCCGCCGGGGCTCCCCCGGCGCGTGCTCGGCAATCTCGACGAAGTCGAAGCCGACGCGATCAAGCGTGCCGGCGGCGGTCGATCCGTCGAGATAGGTCATGACGACCGGCCATCGGTCGCGCACGAGCCCGCGCAACGCGAAAGCGAACGTCAGCCGCGACGCGACCCGTCCCTCTTCGTTCGCCGCGGCCGACTGCGCTCGAAGGCCGGCAATCGACAAGACGGCTGGCAGGGCCACCAAGACCTCGCGGCCAACCGACTCCGCCAGTAACAACCAGTCGGGGCCGACGGCTGCCAGCGTGCCTTCGGTCGGGCCGCCTCCGGCGACGTGAACGACGACGGGGTGACCGACCGCCGGGCGTAACCGGTCGACAAGGCGCACAGTGCCGAGTTCACGACGAGCTCGATCGGCCACCTCGGAGGCGAGCTCCGCCGCCTGGGCCGCCTCGTATTGCGCCTCCATGTCGTCGAACAGTTCGTCCCACCGCATCCGGGCTCCTCTCGCGCCCGAAGATTACCCGATCACATCAGTCGATGTTGACAGCACTCATCCGAAGTTGTACAAACGCAAGCGCAAGCAAACGTATCTGATCGACAGTCAGCGAGGGAGAATGACGGCGTTCGTACGCGGCTGCACGCGGGCCCTGTTCGGTTTCACGGGTCTTGCCTGTGCCGCGGCCGTACTCGCATGGGCGGGCGGCTCGCCGGTCGCCGCGGTCGCGGCGGTTACGCCGAGCGCAAGCGTCGACGTCCTGATCGTCGCCACCGCGACGCTCGCGGCCTGGGCCTGCCTAATCTGGTTCGCCGGCGTCGTCGCGCTCGAGATCGGCGCCGCCGTGCCCGGTGTCGCCGGAGACTTGTGTGCTCGCGCCGTCCGCCGGGTCGCCCCCCGTCTTATGCGGCATTGCGCCCGCTGGCTGGTCGGCGCGACGTTGCTCGCGTCACCTCTCGTCGCGACGCCGGCACTCGCGGCGAGCCCGGGTCCGAATCTCGACCGCCCCGTCGCGGCGGCCGCGCTGGCACCGGGCTCGGATCGGGTGGTGCCTACCGCGCCAACGTCCGTGCGCTCGCCCGCGCCGTCGCCCGTGCCGTCGCTCGACAGCCTCGATCGTCCCGGCGTTCGATACGTGCCGTCGCGCCCGCCGTCCGTGGTGAAAACGACCGACACCGCTGGCCTGTCGCTGCTGACCGGCACTCCTCATCGGGGACTCGACGACGACACCTACGTCGTGCACGCCGGCGACGCGTTATGGGATATCGCCGCTCGCCACCTCGGCCCCGCTGCCACCCCGACCGAGATCGCCCGTGAATGGCCCCGCTGGTACGCCGCCAATAGGGCGTTGATCGGCGACAACCCGGCCGTCATTCATCCGGGCCAGGTATTACGCGCGCCGGCTAACTGACGGCGACGGCAGGCATCCGAAACTACCTAAGGAATCTCATGTCCAGCACCGCACTCGACGCTAAGCAAACCGCAACCCTTCGCCGGTTGCCTATTCGCGCGACCGAACCGCCTTTCGACGACGACGCGCCGGCCGAGAACGTCGTCGGTTCAGAAGCGGTGCAAGGCACGCTCGCCCTCGCGTTCGCGCTCCCGGGCGGCTTGCCCGTCGTCCCCTCGTTGCCTGACGGGCTGCACCTAGACAAGCCGGGTCGCCGGCTCGCGCTCGTGCCCGCGCTCGACTCCCCTGCCCACCCAGCGGCAAAGTCGTCCGGGCGCCGCGGCGGGCGCCGAAAAGCGGCAGAGGCTCTCGACGCCACGGAATTCGGCCCGCAGCCGACGCCGCGGGCGCTCCTTCCCGAACCCAAACCCTGGGCCGCCCGTCTGGTACAGGCAATCGTCGAAGTGACGGCGGGCGCGAGACCGGTCGGACAACTCATTCGGTGGACGACGAACGACGTGTACGAGTCGATGCAACGCCGCATGGCGCATGCCGAGTCAGTGGCGGGCTCGGTTCGGCGCGTCGGCTCTATCGTGCGGTCGGTGCACGTCGACGAGCCGCGCGACGGCGTTGCGGAGGTGTGCGCGGTGGTTCAGCACGGCGTTCGCTGCCGGGCGATCGCGTTACGCCTTGAGGGAGTAGACGGGCGCTGGCAATGCACCGCCTTGCAGGTCTGCTGAAATCAACGCCGCCCGAGGCGAACGTCAGGCAACGTTTCGCGGGTCGCCGTGGCAACGCTTGTACGTCTTGCCCGAACCGCACGGGCATTTCGCGTTGCGTGGCGTGCCCGCGTACATCAACTCGGGTTCGCCATCGGCGGTGGCAGTCGCGGCAGCGGCCTGGCCCGAGCCGGCCTGGCCGTCGATGGTCGGCGCGGAGTACTGCAGCCGGCTCGGCCGCGACGGCTCCCTCAGGCCGGGTGCCACGAGTTTCGTAATGGCTGCCGCCTTCGCCGCTTGCGCACGTGACTCAGCGGCGGCCGCCGCGACGGCGCTCGCCGCACTCCCATCGGCAGCCTCCGCCGGGCCAGCACCGTCGGGGGCTTGCGCCGGCGCCGCGTCGGTGACGCCGGCCGGCGATCCCGCTTCCGCCTCGGCTTCAGCCGCCGGCTCCGCCGGGGTGAATTGCACCTCAAGGTTGAACAGCAGGGCGACAGACTCTTCCTTGATGCCGTCCATCATGGTCTGGAACATCGTGAAGCCCTCGCGCTGGTATTCGACCAGCGGATCGCGCTGCCCGTACGAGCGAAGCTGAATGCCTTCTTGCAAGTAGTCCATCTCGTACAGGTGCTCGCGCCACTTGCGGTCGAGCACCGACAGCACCACCCGGCGCTCGAGTTCGCGCATGACCGGCTCGCCGTCGGGCTTGACACCGAGACTTTCTTCGCGCTTCTCGTACGCGAGGTGCGCGTCAGCGGTGAGTTCTTCGACGAGGAAGTCGGGCGACAAACCGGCGCGGTCGCCCCCACTCGCCTCTTCGAGTTGCTCGATCGTGACGCTCACCGGGTAAAGCGCCTTGAGCGCCGTCCACAACTCGTCGAGATCCCACTCTTCGGCGTAACCCTCGACGGTCGCGGACGTGACGTAGCCGCGAATGACATCGTCGATCATGTGCTGCACTTGGTCGTACAAGTCGCCGCCGTGCAACACCCGGCGGCGCTCTTCGTAGATGACCGTGCGCTGCTTGTTCATCACTTCGTCGTACTTCAAGACGTTCTTGCGAATCTCGAAGTTCTGCTGCTCGACCTGCGTTTGAGCCGACCTGATCGCCCGGCTCACCATCTTCGACTCGATGGGCACGTCGTCGGGGATGTTCAAGGTGTCCATGATGCGTTCGACGGCGGCCCCGTTGAACAGCCGCATAAGGTCGTCGCCCAGCGAGAGATAGAAACGCGACTCGCCGGGGTCGCCCTGGCGACCCGACCGACCACGCAACTGGTTGTCGATACGCCGTGAATCGTGACGCTCGGTGCCCAGCACGTAAAGCCCACCGGCCTCGATGACTTCGTCGTGCTCGGCGGCCACCGCGTCTTTCCATTTGGCGATCGCGTCGGGCCAGGCGGCCTCGTATTCTTCGGGCGTGTCGACCGGAGACAGGCCGCGCTCAGAAAGTTCTTGCTGGGCAAGGAATTCTGGGTTTCCGCCGAGCATGATGTCGGTGCCTCGACCGGCCATGTTGGTGGCCACGGTGACGGCGCCCTTGCGACCGGCCTGGGCGACGATCGACGCTTCTTTCTCGTGGTACTTGGCGTTCAGCACTTCGTGCGGAATTCCACGGCGCAGCAACATGCCCGACAACAACTCGGACTTCTCGACGCTCACCGTGCCGACGAGCACCGGCTGGCCCTTTTCGTGACGCTCGGCGATGTCGTCGACGACGGCCTCGAACTTCGCCTTCTCCGCCTTGTAGACGACGTCGGACTTGTCGGCTCGTTGCATCGGCCGGTTGGTGGGAATCGGCACCACGCCGAGTTTGTAGGTCTGGTCGAACTCGGCCGCCTCCGTATAGGCGGTGCCTGTCATGCCCGAAAGCTTTTCGTATAGGCGGAAATAGTTCTGCAGGGTGATCGTGGCGAGGGTCTGGTTTTCTTGCTTGATTTCGACGCCCTCTTTGGCCTCGATGGCCTGGTGCATGCCCTCGTTGTAGCGACGTCCGTACAGAATACGGCCGGTGAATTCGTCGACGATGAGCACTTCACCGTCGATGACGACGTAGTCTTTGTCGCGCTTGAAAAGCTCCTTCGCCTTGATGGCGTTTTGCAGGTAACCGACGAGAGCGGTGTGCGTGGCCTCGTAAAGGTTTTCGATGCCGAGCCAGTCTTCGACGCGCTGCACACCTTGCTCGGTGATGGCGATCGTGCGCTTTTTCTCGTCGACCTCGTAGTCTTCTTCGCCGTCTTCGCCCCGCTTCAACCGGCGAGCGAGCGCCGCGAAGTCGGTGTACCACTTCAAATTCAGTTCGACCGGGCCACTGATGATGAGCGGCGTGCGCGCTTCGTCGATGAGAATCGAGTCGACCTCGTCGACGACGGCGAAGAAATGCCCGCGCTGCACGAGTTCTTCGGCGCTCCAAGCCATGTTGTCGCGCAAGTAGTCGAAACCGAACTCGTTGTTGGTGCCGTAGGTGATATCAGCGGCGTACGCGGCCCGGCGTTGATCGGAGGGCATTTGAGACATGATGACGCCGACGTCGAGGCCGAGAAAGCGGTGCACCCGGCCCATCCACTCGGAGTCGCGGCGGGCCAGGTAATCGTTCACCGTGACGACGTGCACGCCCTTGCCCGCGAGGGCGTTGAGATAGACCGGAAGCGTCGAGACCAGCGTCTTTCCTTCACCGGTCTTCATTTCGGCGATGTTGCCCAGGTGCAGCGCGGCACCACCCATGATCTGGACGTCGAAGTGCCGCTGGCCCAAGGTGCGCCGGGCGGCCTCGCGTACAGAGGCGAACGCTTCGGGGAGGAGGTCGTCGAGGCCTTCGCCGTCGGCGTACCGCTGCTTGAACTCATCGGTCTGGGCGCGAAGCTCAGCGTCGGTAAACGCCTTGAAGTCGTCTTCGATCACGTTGACCTGGTCGGCCAGTCCCTTGAGCCTGCGGAGGATCTTGCCTTCGCCTGCGCGCAAGATCTTGTCAACCAGAGCTGGCATGAGTGGGTTCGGCTCCTTCGACGGACGAGCTGACCGGACGATGACGCTGCGAGCGAACGACGCGCACTGGGTCGCGCGGGCACGCACCGTCGTTAGCCATCGTAGGCGAGTCGAGCACACTCGGCTCGCGGCAGACCGGCCACGGACCATCGGCGGCCAGCCTGTCAGAGGCCGAGGATACGCTCCCGGGCCATGACACTGCCGCCCCCGGTGATCGAACTGTCGGCCGATGACGCCCGTCGCTTGACCTTGCGAGCTCAACGACTGCTCGGCGCGCCCGACCGGCGCGGCGGCGTCCCCGCGCTGGTGGGCTCGCTCGGCGCCGTCCAGCTCGACACGATCAGCGTGCTCGCCCGCTCGCACGAACTGGTGGCCTACGCGCGATTGGGCGCGATCGATCGAGGCCGCGTCGAGACGGCGTACTGGGGCAGCGGCGCCATGTTCGAGTACTGGGCGCACGCCGCGAGCGTGCTGCCGATCGCCGACTGGCCGCTGTTCGCGTTTCGGCGCCGGCACTACCGCAAGCGGGCTCGCGTGTGGGGCGAGCACGAGGCGTCGTCCGCCGAGAAGGTGCTGAAGCAGATCACGACTGACGGCCCGCTGACCGCGACCGAACTCGGCGGGGCGAAGAAGTCGTCGCAGTGGTGGGGCTGGTCCGAGGTCAAGCGGGCGGCTGAGTTTCTTCTCGCGAGTGGCGAACTCGCGTGTGTGCGCCGCGTGGGCTGGCGGCGCGTCTACGACCTCGCCGAGCGGGTCGTGCCAAGCGAACTGTTTCACGACGACTTCACCGACGACGCCTGCACGAGCGAACTCCTGCGCCGCGCCGCCCACGCCCTAGGCGTCGGCACGGCAGCCGACCTCGCCGACTACTACCGGCTCGCCGTCGCCGACGTCAGGCGGCTGCTCCCTCAGACGGGCCTGGTGCCCGTCGCCGTCGAAGGCTGGCGCTCGCCGGCGTGGGCCGATCCACAAGCTCTCGACACCACCGCGCGCGGCCGGCACCGCACCACGCTGCTGTCGCCGTTCGACTCGCTCGTGTGGGATCGCAAGCGATCCGCACGCGTATTCGGCTTCGACCACAAGCTCGAGGCCTACGTGCCGAAACAGCTGCGCCGGCACGGCTATTTCGCGATGCCGGTGCTCGCTGGCGGCCGGCTGATCGCTCGCGTCGACCCGGCTCGGGCGGGCGACACGCTGGTCGCCCGCCAGATTGTCATCGAACCTCGCCATGCCGCCGATGCACGGCTGCCGGGCGCCGCGGCCGCGATCGGCGCCGCGCTGCGCGAAGCCGCGAGCTGGGTGGGCTGCGACGCCGTCGTGGTTGAGCAAGTCGAACCGGTCGAGGCGCTGCCCGCTATGGCCGCCGCACTGGATCCCGGGTCAACCCGTGCTCTTCGCACAGCCGCGGGATCGACGTCGGGTCGAGGTCGAGGTGGTAGCGCTCCGCGAGCGCCCGCAGCGCGTCGAGGTCGGGCGGCGTCGCGGCGAGAATTCCGGCGAGCTCCTCGAAATAGTTTTCGAAACCGGCGGGAGAAATGATTTCGAGCAGCCGGCACGGCTCGTCGCTCGGGTTCCAAAACGCGTGCGCCACGCCCCGGGGCTTCACCACGACACTGCCGACGCCGGCTTCGAGCACGCGATCACCGATTTGCGCGCCGACCACGCCTTCGAGCACCACCGAGTACTCGTCTTCGTCGCGGTGCGTATGCATCGGCGAGCCCAAGGCGCGTGGTGCCAACGGGTGCTCGACAAGCGACAAAGCCCCGCTCGTCGCCGCGCTGGGCAGCATGAGAATCGCGCCGAGCGGGCCTTCCAGCAAGGTCTTTCGGTCGGACGGCGTAAACGCGTTTTTCATTTCCGTTGTCATCGATGTCTCCATTTCTGTGAATTAGAAAGGAACTCGAGCCTTACGTAGTGCTATTTCGACCTCACGGTCGCCGGCAATGTCGAAGTTCAGATCGCCGGCACGACCCGACAGCAGGCGGGCGAAGCCAACCGCTTCGACGCGGGCGGTCGCTACCGGCTCACCTTCGCCGAGGTTCCAGCGCCCCGCCCCGAGCAGGTCCAAGGCCAGCGGCGGCCCCGCCCACCCGCGGTCGAGGTCGCGCACTGCCTGAGCCACCACCTCGCCGTCCGACTCGACCGCGACGACGTCGCGACCGCAGGCGCGCGCGATGTCGACACGGTGCATGAAGATGTCGCGCGCGATGACGACGTCGAGAACGTGGCCGAACGTCACGCCGGGAGGCATGGCAAACCCGGCCGGAGGTTTAGTGCGGCGGATCAGCGCAGGCACGCGCCGCCGGGCGCGCGCGGCACGCGGCGCCAACCGGATGAACTCGGCGAGAAGTTCGGCCTCGGTGCGTTGGCGGCGATCGTCGATCTGTACGGCGTTCGTGCCGTCGAGAAGGTTCATTGCCGGGTAACGCCGTTTCGCCGTCACGATGTGGCGAAGCATGACGCGAACCCGCACAGCTTCGTCCATCAGCCCGACGACATGCGAAACCATGTCGCGCACCGACCAGCCCACGCAATCCGTCGGCCGATGCCAGTCAGCGGTGTCGAGGCTTCGCAGCAGGCTGAGCAGCGCTTCGTACTGCGCCGTCGCGATCGCCTCGGCGCGACGCCGATCGGTCACCGGCAACTGGCGCGCTGGCACGGATGGCGCCCGCACCGTCATCAGTTCTCCCCTCCGACCCGAAATAAGCCAGATACATGTCGACCATGTGCGGCAAGAGCTTGGTAAAAGTGCCTGTTTCATAGGCTTCGCGCGGCGCGTTCGACAACTGCTGACTGATCACCCCGGAAACCAGCGACGTCCAGACAGCAGCGGCTTCGGAGATATCGACGCCGTCGCGAAGCACGCCTCGACCCCGCAGAGTCTCGAGCATCGCCGAGGTCCGCTTCATCACCTCGACCGCCGGCCCGTATGCCGCCGCCGACGGCTCGAAACCCGGAACCGGCCGCCAAAACATCAGTTGCGCGTAGCCGGGGTTCGCGACCGCCCAGCGCGCGACTTCTTCCGCGCTTTGTCGCATCGCGCCGACGGGGTCGTCGCCGCCCTTCACGTGCGGTTCGTACTGCTCGACGAGCTCGAGCAAGATGCGCCAGCCTCGACCGAAAACTTCGTCGTACAACGAATTTTTCGAATCGAAGTACACGTAAAGCGATGGTGTGCGGACGCCGATGCGCCGCGCCACCTCACCGAGACTCAATCCGCCGGCGCCCTCCTCAGCCATGATCGACAGCGCCACGGCGACGATCTCTTCGATCGTCTCCTGCCGCCGCCGATGACGGCGGTCGCGTGCTTGCGCCATCCCAGAACCTCCTGTTGGTAGTAGTTTTACCTAATACCGTTAGGGGGTCAAGTGCCGGCCGGCTGAGGATCGGGCAGGGTCAGGTGATCTCGAGCAGTTTCTCGCGGACGGCGTAAACCACGGCCTCCATGCGCGAGTGCAATTGCAGCTTCTCGAGGATGTTGCGGATGTGGTTTTTCACCGTGTTCTCGCTGATGAACAACTCTTTGGCGATGTCGCGGTTGTTCAAGCCCTTAGCGACCAGCCGCAAGACCTCCATCTCACGGTCGGTCAGTTTGGGCGCGGGCACCTGTTGCCGGGAATCGCCCTTCTTGATCATCGACGCGAACTCGCTCAACAACTTCGACGCCATCGAGGGGCTGATCAACGACTGACCGCCATGCACCGCGCGAATCGCGGCCGCGACCTCGTCGATCGAAATCTCCTTGAGCAAGTAGCCAGTGGCGCCCGCCTTGATGGCGTCGTAGAGATCGGCCTCTTCGTCGCTGATCGTCAACATGACGATTTTCGCCGAGGGGACGACGTCCTTGATGGCGGTACACGCCTCGATGCCGCTGCGCTTCGGCATGCGGACGTCCAGGAGCACGATGTCGGGCAGAGTGGCGGCGGCCTTCGCCACGGCCTCGGCGCCGTCGCTGGCCTCGCCCACGAGGTCGATGTCAGGCTCTTGGGTGAGCACCATCTCAAGACCGCGTCGAAACAACGCGTGATCGTCGACGACCAGCACCCGAATGGGCTCGCCGGCCGGAACGGTCGGTGCCGGGCGCGGCGCGCCACGCTCGTTCACCATCACGTGCCCTGGCCCACGCTGCCCCTCGCTCACGGTGCCTCCCACGGCTAGCTGGCGCACGGCGTACGACCTACGCGAGTGTGGATCGACGCCGCACTCGTACGGTCATCGTCGCACCAGCAAACGATCAGTTCCGCCAGAATCGGTACAAGACAGACGTTACATAACCCCGGGCACTGGCGACACGTCGTCGTCCGGCAAACCGACGGAGTGTCGCCCCCCGATGAAGGGACCGTCGGCGGACCACCGCACTGGCCGACCGCGTGATCACTGCATTCACCACGCGGAATCGGCGTCATGATCGGGCGCCTGATCGGAGGCATGATCGGATGCATGGTCGGGCGCGACCCTGATCACGCCGTAGTCGTAGCCGCGGCGGCGATAGACCACGCTGGGCAGGCCGGTCTCCTTGTCGCAGAAAAGAAAGAAGTCGTGGCCGACGAGTTCCATCTCGTATAACGCCTGGTCGAGTGTCATCGGCGCGGCGACGTGCAGTTTCTCGCGCACGATCATGGGACCCTCGCCGGCGTAATAGGCCGAGCCCGCCGCGACCGGCTCGTCGTCGACGGCGGTCAGGCTCGTCGCGGTATCCGCCGCGGACGGCTCGACGGCGGCCCCGCCGGCGGAACCCAGATCGGATAGCACTCCCGCGGCGGAGCCAGACACCGCGGCACTTGCGGCCGTCGCGGCGGCAACGGAGATCGGGGTGCGGCTGCCGCGGTGCACGCGCCGTCGGTCGGCTGCCCGTCGAAGCCTCGACTCGAGCTTTGCCCACGCGAGGTCGAACGCGGCGATTGTCTCGTCGGCGGCGGCTTCGGCCCGAATCGCCGGGCCGCGTGACAAGCACGTGAGCTGCACTCGTTCTCTGATCTCCGATAGGCGCGGATTGCGTTCTCGCGAGATCTCAACATCGACGCGAATCGCCTTGGGGCACAGCTTGTCGACCTTGGCCAGCTTCTGCTCCGCATAGGCTCGCAAGCGAGTCGCGACGTCGACCTTCCGGCCTGTCACCACGATGTCGACCATGGGTTCTCCCGTCGTGTCTGGGCGGCACCGGACGAAACGTGTACAGACCTTCTTACCCCGTCAACCGGGTTCTGCTCGCCCAAATTGCTACTGAACGGCTCAAAAAACACGTGAGGGGGCGCGGCGTCCGCCCGACCGACCTGGTCTTCGACCCCACATCCGCCTGCCGAGGTTCTCGCGGCGCGCGTCGCGCATCTGTTGCCACTACTGACCTTCTCCCGGACGGCGATCACCCAGACCGCCGGCGAGGCAGGACTTACTCCTAAGCCGCACCGTGCTCGGACGACGACGAGTCGCCTTACGTGGACCGCTTTGCCTGCGACTGGCATCGGCTTGCCGAAGGACGTTCGCGGCGCCCCGGAACATGCCGGCACAACCGCAATCCGCACCCCGACGCAACCACGGACCCGGGCGGACGCCACGCCTCTAACCTAGCCCGAGCCGGGTCTCGCGCACAGCCGCCAAGCGCCGTTCGCCGACACCGCCGAAAGGGTCTTTCTGCCGAGACCGCCTCGGTGTCGCCGCCACGCAAGCCACACCGACGACGCGCGCACCCGCCGCGCCGAGCGCGCGCGCCGCCTCGATCGCCGTCGCGCCTGTCGTGACGATGTCGTCGACCACGATCGCGACGCGGCCGTCGACCGGACGGCGAACGGCGAGCGCGCCGGCCAAGTTCGCCGACCGCGCGGACAAACCCAGGCCGGCCTGATCGCCGACCTGCCTCGTCTGGCGAAGCACCGGTGACGCTCGAGCGCGCACGCCGAAGCTCGCCAGCTCGCCCGCGGCCACCGCGCCGAGACGGCGCACCGTGTCGTATCCGCGCGCTCGCGTCGCCCCGGCACTCGAAGGCACCGGTACAAGATCGACCGGCCCGGGTGGCACGGGCACGCAACGCAGCGCGGCCACACACGCGACGAGCAACAAATGGCCGAGGTCGCCACGCAACGCCTGGCGCCCGCGTTCTTTGTAGGCGAGCAGCATCGCGCGCACGATCCCTTCGTACGAACTGGCGGCGAACGCCGGAAGCGGCGACTGCGCGAATCTGGGAATCTCCCACGCGATCGGCGCGGCGGCCCGCGACTCGACGCGACAGTCGGCGCAAACGCCGCCCTCGGCGGCTTCACGATCACAACCGCCGCAGCGCGCGGGCGCCACCAAGTCGAGGACGTCGCCGACCGCGCGAGCGAACAGCGAAGACAGCAGGGCGCCAACAACCATGACGACCACAATGGCAGCGGCGGCGGGTCGCGACTCCTTACGTCGTCCGGGCTGTGAAAGACAATTCCGCGACGGTGGAAAAGCCTCGACGGCCGAGCGTGCTCAGCCCGGATAACTCGGGTTCGTGCCGTCGCCGACGACTTCCCAGGTGTTGTTTCGGTAGACCTCGATTTGATGCCCACGAGTCTCGATGACCAGCGGGCGGCCGGGCGCCGACGCGAACGAGACGACGTCGAGACCGAACGGCAAGGTCGTGACCTGGGTTTCCTGCCACCCATCGACGTCGACCGTCCACACCGTCGCGTTCGTGGAACCCGGGGCGGTCGCGAGCACGTCGAGGGTGGACGCCGAACTCCACGTGATGCCGTCGGGTAGCGGCACGAGTGCCGGCGCTACCGGATAAAACCCGCCGATTGCCTGCCCGTTGGCGGTCTTTTCGACGTGACCGATGAGTACCTGCGGGCCGCTCGTCGCCGAACGCGCGACGACGGCCACCCGGGTGCCATCGCGCGAGACCTTCAAGCTTTCGATGAGTTGCGAATCGGCGAGCTCGGGATCGTCGACGGTCATGAATTTCGTCGTGCCAGCCTGTGTCACGGCGCTAACGAGCACCTGCTGCGGGCTATTCGCGCTCGATTGCACGACAGTCCAGACGTTGCCGAAGGCGTCCCATGACGGCGTCGTGAACGACGCGGCGTATTGCACGGGTTTCGGCGACGATAGCGGGCCGACGTAAAGCGTCTGCGACGAGTCGCCCTTGACGACCCCGGCAACGAGCGGAGGGCCGGTCGTGCCCGGGATCCGCGGCGCCACCACCGGGGTGTCGAGCTTGACCGCCCCCGAACCCGCGTCACCCGCCACCGGGAAGCCGCTCGACGCGTACGTGCGGCCGTCAGTTCCCGCGTAGTAGAAGGAGTCGACCCTGAGCGCGTCGGAATCGTACGCGCTTAGCGTCTTCGTGCTCTGCAGACCGCCTGGCAGCGGCTGTCCGGCGGCTTCAATCTTGAATTCGCCGTCGCCGAAGTGCTGCAACGTATAGACAATTTGCGCGGAAGCGGCATCGCGTTCAGTCGCGTTGAGGGCCGCGAACTCAGCGGAAAGATTGACGGTCACGACGCCGTCCGACTGGCTCACGGCGTCTTTCAACGTGGTCTCGGGCGGAATCGCGGTCACCACGCCCGCCTGCTGCAGCCACGCCGGCGGACCTTGCAAGAGTGCGGAGGCAAGCTCGGTCGCTTTGTCGGAAACGGCCGGCAAGAACACCCGCACCGGCACGAGCAGGCGGCTGCGCGGGCTCAAGAAATAGACGAAATTCTGGTCGTAAAAGTCGTTGACCGCGCTCACCGTCGCGATTGAGTAGTCGGGCGGATTGGCGATGCGCCATTCGCCCTTGACTTTCTCGACAAGTTCATAGGTGTAGTCGATCGTGCTGCCTTCGTGTGCCGGCTGATAGGTGCCGTCAGGCGCGATGGTGCCGAGCCATTTGTCGATGAAATGCACCTTCGCTCGATCGCCGGACGACGACAGGCTCGGAGCGACCGGCTCGTCGATGACGCGCATGCCCTTAGGTTCCCAGTTCGGCTGCACCAGGTAGGCGCGCGCGATCGAGAGATCGGCGGCGTCGGCGCTGGCTTGCCGGAAACCGTCGACGATCTGATCGGGCGCTTCGCCGCTCACCGGTTTTTGCGCAGGAACGCGCACTTGGGCGGCGTTCTCGTCGGCGCCGGTTTGACCGCCCGCATGAACGGTGCCACTTGTCGGGATGGCCGTGCAGCCAGCCAGCGCGATGAACGCGGCAGTCGCGGCGAACATACTGAAAGCGCCTTTCAACCGGCGGCGCCGGCTATTCACGACCGCTCCGGCCACTCGGTACTTCGACCACCGACGACGCGTTCGCGTCGGATGATTGCGGTGCGTCGGCGGGCTGTGAGACGTCGGGCGGCACGAGCGAAATCGGCGAGCGAGTGAACGGCATGCCGACCCGACGCGGCAGTGTGAGCAAGAATTGCGATCCCTTTCCGCGTTCGCCCCATGCTTGCAGCCGGCCGCCGTGCAGACGAGCATCTTCAGAGGCGATCGACAAACCGAGGCCGGTGCCACCGGTGGTGCGCGCTCTCGCCGGGTCGGCTCGCCAGAATCGGTTGAACACCAGCGAGGCCTCGCCCGGACGCAAGCCGATGCCGTGGTCGCGAACCGCGATCGCCACGGCTTCGCGATCGCCCGCGACATAAACGGCGATCGGCCGGCCTTCGCCGTGTTCGGCGGCATTGACCAGCAGATTCCGCAAAATTCGTTCGACCCGGCGGCTGTCTGCTTCGCACACGCATGGATCTTCGGGCAAATGCACGTGCACCGAGCTGCCGCGGCGAGCGGCGAGCGGTTCGGTTGCCTCGACGACGCGCCTTACGAGTTCGCAGACGTCGATGGCGTCGGGCTCCAAGGAAGCGGCACCAGCATCGTGCCGGCTGATTTCGAGCAAGTCGGCAAGCAGCGACTCGAACCTGTCGAGCTGGGTCTGCAACAGCTCGGCCGATCGCGCGCTCGCCGGGTCGAATTCCTGCCGAGCCTCGTACAAAACGTCGGCCGCCATGCGAACCGTCGTCAGCGGTGTGCGCAGTTCATGCGACACATCCGACACGAACCTGCGCTGAATGCGCGACAGGTCTTCAAGGCGACGAATCTGCCGTTGCAAGCTGTCGGCCATCTTGTTGAAGGACGCCGCGAGACGAGCGAGGTCGTCTTCGCCCTTGGGACGCATGCGTTCCTGCAGCCGGCCGTCGGCGAGGCGCTCGGCAATGCGCGCCGCCATTCGCACCGGTTTCACGACTTGGCGCGTGACGAGCCAGGCGATGCCGGCCAGCAACACCACCAACGCGATGCCACTCAACAAGAGAGTGCGCCACACCAGCGCCAACGTCTGCTCTTCTTGTTGCAACGAGAAAAGGTAATAAATCTGGAAGTGCTCGCCGTTCGAACTGGTGACCGCGCTGCCGATCGCCAAACCTGGGAAACGCGCTCCGTCGGTAGTGAACGACATCGTCGTGTACGTGTAGTAATAGCTCGCGTCACCGTCACTGACCGCGTCTCGCAACCGTTGCGGAACGCTCGCCGGATCGAAGTCGCCTCGTGCCGCCGGCTGCGACAAGGTGTTAGGTGCCAACTCGCTGAAACCGACGACCTCGTAGCCGCCGGGCAGTCGGCCCGTCTGCTGCGACGACAACGCCTTGACCGCCGTATAGAGCGCGTTGACACCGGTCGACTCGCTCAAGTAGACCTGCGCGCTATTGATGCCGAGCTTCTCTTCGTTCGTAGAAGAACGAATCTTCGCCTGCAAGAGGCCCGACTTCACCTGCTCCAGCACGACGAGTCCGAGCAGCGCGACGACAATCGCCGAAACGACCAGCGTGCTGCTCACGACCCGAATCTGGATCGACCGCCGCCAGCGGGTCACCATCCGGCGCAGGACGCGCCGCACCCGTCGTCCGAAACTGCTCGGAACGATGTGGAAAGGGGCAGGTCCGGGACTCTCGCTAGCGACGAGGGCCGCGGGACCGTTCGCGGTGCTCAGAACTCACACCCCACTACTGGACGACGGCGAAGCGCCTCATCAGGCCGGGCCCGCCTTGTAGCCGACACCGCGCACGGTGACGACGATCTCGGGGCGCTCGGGATCGCGCTCGACCTTCGATCGCAATCGCTGCACATGCACGTTGACCAGGCGCGTGTCAGCGGCATGGCGATAGCCCCACACTTGCTCGAGCAGCGTCTCACGGGAGAACACGTGGCGAGGCTTCTTGGCCAACGCGACCAGCAGGTCGAACTCGAGCGGGGTCAGCGGAATTTGGTGACCGTCGCGAGCCACCGAATGGCCGGCGACGTCTATGGTCAGATCGCCGATCTTGATGATCTCGGGCGCCGGCTCGTCGCTGCGCCGCAACCTAGCGCGAAGCCGTGCGACGAGCTCCTTCGGTTTGAATGGCTTGACGACGTAATCGTCCGCGCCTGACTCCAGGCCGACGACGACGTCGACCGTGTCGCTCTTCGCCGTCAACATCACGATGGGCACGCCCGACTCAGCGCGGATCTGACGGCAAACGTCGATGCCATCGGTGCCGGGCAGCATCAAGTCGAGCAATACGAGGTCAGGCTTGACCTCGTGAAAGGCGGATAACGCCTTGTCGCCGTCGAAGACGAAGAACGGCTCGATGCCTTCGCCCCGCAAAACGATGCCGAGCATCTCCGCCAAGGCGGTGTCGTCATCGACGACGAGGACTCTTCCCTTCATGAGCCGATATTCTCACCTTCGCGCCCGCCGCGGGCGCGCGCGAGGGTGCTGGTCGCGGCGCGCCGTCAAGTTTCTTGCTGGCCGCCCTGCCGACTCGCGCGATCACGCAACGTGTCGATCGTGTGAATGCGGGCGAGTTGAGCGCGCCGGCAACGCCGACGTGGCACCATGAGCGGCGCCGTGAGGGCCGCGATCGACGTCAAGGCGGCCGTCATCAGCTCGCAGGGGAGAACTCGCATGGACGACACGCCGGCGTCGACCCCGCCTGGCGACGGCTACCCGGCCGGCGAAGGCGCGGGCGCGGCGAGGGAGCCCGGCTGGGCGGCTCCGGTACCACCGCCGCCACCCCCGTACGGAGCGCCGCCACCCCCGTACGAAGCGCCGCCACCCCCGTACGGAGCGCCGCCACCCCCGTACGGAGCGCCGCCTCAATGGGGCAGCCCGGTCTCTGGAGTCCCGGGCTATGGCACATACGCCTACGGCACCCCGGGCTACGGGTACGGGTACGCGCCAAGCGCACCGAAACCGGGCATCGTCGCGCTGCGACCGCTGTCCGTCGGTGAAATTCTCGACGGCGGCTTTTCGACCGTGCGCCGCCATCCTCGCGTCGTATTCGGCGTCGCGTTAGTGCTCGGCGCCGTCACGCAGTTAATCACCTTCGCGCTGGCGTCATCGTTGCGAGACGCCGGCGCGACCACCACGGTCGAGGGCGACCGGATCATGACGGTGAACAGCGGCGACATCGCGGCCACCGTCGTCACCCTGGTCGTAAGCGCGATCCTCGGGTTTTTGCTCACGGGAGTCGTGAGCGCGGTTGTCGGCAAGGCGATTCTCGGGCAACCGGTCGACGGCCGCGAGGTGATAGGCGCCGCCGCCTCGCGGTGGCTGCCGCTCCTCGTCGTCGGCACTTTGGCCGGCGCGTTGCCGCTCCTGCCCGCGCTCTTCCTCGTCTTGGGGCCGCTGGGCTTTATCCCGTTCGCCGTCGCTGCCGTCTACTTGTGGGGGCAGCTCGCGCTCGCCCTTCCGGCGTTCGTGCTGGAGAAACTCGGGCCTATCCAAGCGCTCAAGCGCTCATGGCGCTTGGTGCGCGGCGCCTTTTGGCGCACCTGGAGCTTGCGAGCCCTCATGACCATCATCACCGGCCTCGCGGCGTCCGTGCTTGCCCTTCCGTTCACCGGTGTCACGATCGCGCGCGCGTTCCACGGGAGCGGGACGACGACGTCCAGCCTCTTGCTGACCGCGCTCGGCGACGGCCTCGGCTGGATCATCACCCAGCCCGTACTTGCCGCCACGATCACCTTGATTTACGTCGACCGCCGCATGCGGGCGGAGGCGTTCGACATGCAGCTCGCGCGCGCCGTCCAGATACCGGGGCCGATGTCAAAATGACCGCTGCCGTGGCCGTGGCATGGCAGTCGGCGGCGTGGCTGTCGAAAGCGCTCGTGCCGCGCCGCGAAGGAGGTGGGTCGCCTCTTTCTCCGATTACTCGTGACAGCGCGCAATCCGACGCACGGCACGAACTGTCAAAACACGCTTACCACCAAGGAAAATCTTTCACGCGGCAGGTCGCCGACTGGATTTTCGACAGGTTGTCGAACCTGCTCGACTCGGCCGCGCGCCACGCGCCCGGCAAGGGCATCGGATTACTCGTCATCGTCGCGGTGGTGATTCTCCTGATCGCGGTGGTGGCCGCGCGTCTTCGCACGATGCAGCGTCTTGCCAAGGCCGAAGAGCCGATCCTCGGTTCCGAAGTCGTCTCCCCCGCCGACCATCGCCGGCGCGCCAGCGAGTTCGCGGACGCCGAACAATGGGCCGAGGCGGTTCGCGAATGGCTTCGCGCGATTACCCGCGAATTGGAAGTCCGCGGCACTCTCGATCCGAGGCCCGGCCGCACAGCTGCCGAGTTGTGCCGCGAAGCGTCCAGCCGTTTGCCTGCTATTGCTGAGAATCTGCGCCGAGCTACCTCGACCTTCGACGCGGTTTGGTACGGCGGGAGGCCGGCCAGCGCCGACGACGAGCATCTGTTGCGCCGCCTCGACCGCGAAGTTGCGGGCTCACACAAGACGCTGGCCCACAAGACGCTGACAACCGTCGGTGGCGCATGAGTACGGTAGTAGCCGCCGGCGCCTCGACGTCGAGCGCTGCGGATCCGACGGTGAGACAACGCTTTCGCCGATACCGGTGGCTAGCGCTCGCCCTCGTTTTCGCGATTGTCGTGGTCGTCGCTCTCACGATCGCGAAGTCAGGCGAAAGTCACCGCTATCTCGACCCGCGTTCGTACGACCCCACCGGTAGCCACGCGTTATCGGCGTTGCTGGCCGACCGCGGCGTACACATCCAAACCGACGCGACGGCGTCAGCCGCGCTCGATACCGCGGGCGCCGGCGACACGCTCGTCGTCGTCAACCCTTCGTGGCTTTCCGAGAAAGACTTGTCCGCGCTCGCGTCGACGTCCGCCGACCTCGTCGTCGTGGGAGCCGCCGCGGCTGAACTCGACGCGCTCGGTCTCGACGACCTCGACGCCGGCGGAGCCTTCGAGGCAGCGGTTGTCGCGCCGTCCTGCGATCTGTCGATCGCGACCATAGCCGGCACGATCGCGATCGGAACCGAATCGAACACTGAGGCGTATCGCGCGCCACGCGGTGGGGTTGGTTGCTACCCCGTCGGCGACGGAGCCGCGCTGGTCGCGTTCGACGACAACGGACGGCGAATAACGCTGCTGGGCGATCCGGCGGTCTTGAGCAACAAGCACCTCGCCGACGAAGGCAACGCCGCTTTGGCGCTGGGTTTGCTGAGCTCGAACCCCACACTGGTGTGGTTGTCGCCGGCCGTCATCGGAGCGACGTCCGATGGCCCGCACGCGACCGTCGTCGGCCTGCTGCCCAGCCGGTTGAAATGGGCGGTGCTGCAACTTGCCATCGCGGTCGGAATCCTCGCGGTGTGGCGCGCGCGACGGCTCGGCAAGCTCGTGCCGGAGGCGCTGCCGGTCGTCGTCCGGCAAGCGGAGACGGTCGTCGGCCGGGCGCGGCTTTATCGCAGGTCGCGGTCGCTGGGCCGTGCCGCCGAAACGTTGCGCACGGCGTCTCGACAAAGGCTTTCGACAAGGCTCGGCTTCGGGCCGAGCTATCAAAGCGAAGCATTGTCCGACGCGATTTCGCGGCGCACCGGCAAACCGGCGCGCGAGATCGATACCGTGCTGTACGGTCCGACACCGGGCAACGACCGAGAGCTGGTCGCACTTGCGGGCCAACTCGCGAGACTGGAGCAGGAGGTACGCGGCTCATGAGCGTGGTGACGGCCGAGCAGAGTGCGCAGAGTCGGCAGGCATTTGTCGGCGTGCGTTCGGAGGTGGCCAAGGCCGTTGTCGGGCAAGACGCCGTCGTGAGCGGCATTGTCGTCGCGCTGCTCGCCGACGGCCACGTGCTGCTCGAAGGCGTGCCCGGCGTGGCGAAAACGCTGCTGGTGCGATCGCTCGCCGCCGCGCTCGCGCTCGACACGAAGCGACTTCAGTTCACCCCCGACCTCATGCCGGGCGACGTCACCGGCTCGTTGGTCTACGACTCGCGCACCACGGAATTTGCGTTCCGGCAAGGGCCGGTGTTCACCAATCTGCTGCTGGCCGACGAAATCAACCGCACTCCCCCGAAAACTCAAGCCGCGTTGCTCGAAGCGATGGAAGAGCGGCAGGTCTCTGTCGACGGAGTGCCGCGCGCGCTGCCGCAACCGTTCATGGTGATTGCCACGCAAAATCCGGTCGAATACGAAGGTACGTATCCCTTGCCGGAGGCGCAACTCGACCGCTTCTTGCTGAAACTCAACGTTCCGCTTCCGGGTCGCGACGAAGAATTCGGCATCTTGCGCCGCCATGCCGAGGGATTCGACCCTCGCGATCTCGTCGCCGCCGGATTGCGACCCGTCGCTTCCGCCGCCGACTTGGCGGCCGGCCGCGCCGCCGCGGCGGGCGTCGCCGTTGCACCCGAAGTTCTCGCCTATATCGTCGATATCTGCCGGGCTACGCGAATGTCGCCGTCCGTATCGCTCGGCGCTTCTCCTCGCGGCGCGACCGCGTTGTTGCGCACGGCACGCGCGTGGGCATGGCTTTCAGGTCGCGACTACGTCACACCGGACGACGTCAAAGCCTTAGCTCGGCCCACTTTGCGGCACCGGCTGTCACTTCGGCCCGAGGCGGAGCTGGAAGGCGCGACCACCGACGCGACACTCGACAGCGTGCTCGCGTCGGTGCCGGTTCCCCGGTGACAGTTCTATGGCGCTGACTCGGCGCGCGGCGATCGTCGCGTTCGCCGGCGTTTTCGTCGTGTTCGTAGCACCTTTACGCGGCTTGATGGTGGCCTTCGTCGCTGCCGCGCTTATCGTCGGCGTGGTTATCGACCTCGCGCTTGCCGGAAGTGTGCACGCGCTGCGAGTAACTCGATCCGGAGATACCGCGCGCCGACTCGACGAATCAGCGTCGATCGAAATTTCGGTTGTGAATCGCGGAAACCGGCGGGTGCGTGGCGTGTTACGCGACGCGTGGCCCCCGAGTGCGCGAACTGAGCCGTCGCGTCAACGCATCGACGTCCCGGCCGGCGAACGACGCCGTCTCACCACCGTCTTGCGGGCCACTCGGCGAACCGAGTTGCGCGCCGGCGCGGTAACCATTCGCAGCATCGGGCCGCTAGGTTTGGCTGCCAGGCAAGGAAATCACACCGCACCGTGGAACGTTCGGGTGCTGCCGGCGTTCCCGAGCCGCAAGCATCTGCCCGAAAAGCTGTCGAAGCTTCGGTTGATCGACGGCCGGACGGCGGCCCGCGTGCGCGGTCAAGGTACCGAATTCGACTCGCTGCGCGACTATGTCGAAGGCGACGACGCCCGCTCGATCGACTGGCGCGCCACCGCGCGGCGGTCGTCGGTCGTCGTGCGAACGTGGCGGCCTGAACGCAACCGTCGGCTGCTCTTGGTGGTCGACACCGGTCGCACCTCGGCCGCGCGTATCGGGCAGGGAACGCGGCTCGATACGGCACTCGACGCCGCTCTTTTGCTGGCAACATTGGCGTCGAAGGCCGGCGACCACGTCGACGTCATGGCGATCGACGACCGGCCCCGACTGCTGGCTCGCGGCTCAGACACCGACGGCGATTCCCTTGCCACGTTGCTACGCGCGATGGCCGGATTGCAACCGCGCCTTGTCGAAACCGACGCTCGCCGCTTGGTAGCCGAGATTTTGCTACGAGCGCGGCACCGCACGCTGGTCGTGTTGTTCACGACGCTCGACGAATCGCCTATCAATGAAGGGCTTTTGCCCGTGCTGCCGTCGCTCACGGCACGCCATCTCGTCGTCGTCGCGGCCGTGACCGATCCCGTCGTGCTCGCGATGGCCGGCGACGCAAGCAACGAACACGCCGTCTACGACGCCGCGGCGGCGGAGAAAACGTTAGCCGCGCAGCGGCGCGTGGCCAGTCTCTTGCGCAGGCTCGGCGTCGAGGTCGTCGAAGGGCCACCCGACGACTTCGCGAGCCGCGTTGCCGATACCTATTTGTCGCTGAAGTCGGCAGGGCGGCTGTAAGCGCCGCAGGCGTGGGTCGTCCAACAGCCCGCGCGTACTACCTCATGCCCGAGCGGAAAACGGCACGTACACGTCATCTCCGTGTGCCACGTGCAGGCCGCATCGCTGCGCATCGGAAAGGGCCTCTCGCCCCGCGGCAGATGTGCAAAACGGCGAACGCGGACAACACTTTCGCGTCGAGCGGGCGCAACACGGCGAACGGGCGGCGCGCCAGTTCCGCCGGTAGCCCGCTGGCCCGCTCGACCCGTTCGACGTTCACTTGCCCCTCCTACCCGTCACTAAGACGAGCGTAGGCCACAAGCAGACGCTCGTCGTACTCATCGCCGTCTTCGCCGGATTCGTCGTCCATGACCGCGGCGTCGCCGGTTGAGCGGCCGCGTCCGGTGGTGCGGTCAGCGGTGTGCTCGCGTGACGCGCCACGGTACCGGGACAGGTGCGCTATCACGGCGACCCGCGCCTGCCGCGGGACGTCAGCGTCGGCATCCAGGTGGCGAACCGCGGCCACCCATTCACCGTCCGCGCCACCGGTGGTGCGCGCCAGCCGCCGACAGAGTGAACCGATACGCCCGCCGCGGCAGAAGCGGGCGGCATGTCTGCGGCTTGGTCCCTGACTGCAGCTACGGGAGCACTGAGCGCGAAGCGGATCAGGCCCGGACCTGCACTTCAGAAAGGGGACGGGGGCGCAACTGTCGACAGGAACCCGCGAACATGAGCGTTGAAGATTGCGGGTGATTCGGCGTACGCCTCGTGCCCGAGGCCGGGCATGACGATCAGCGTCGACTTGCGAAGGGCGACATGAAGCGCCTGCCCGACCTCGCGAGGGGAACGGGTGTCCTCGTCGCCGTGCAGGATCAGCGTCGGGACGTCGATGGCGGGCAGCGCATCGCGAAGATCGGCTTCGGCGAACGATCGCGCCATCACCCGGGTGCCCGCGGGTCGGATCTGCGCCATCACCCCGGCAAGCAGCGTCTGCTGCTCGACGGGCATGGCGTCGGAGAACAAGCCGGGCACGGATCGGGGATCGAACGCGGGGAGCATGTCGGCCAGGTCGAGTGCCAACTGCAGCCGATGGTGTACCTCTTCGGCGGCCAGTGAACCGGCCCATCCCGCGTATGCGCCTGCGAGCACGAGGCTGGCGACGGAGCCGGGGTGTCGCCGACAGACCTCGAGCGCCAGGCCGGAACCCCAGGAGTGCCCGAGCAGGTGCGGTCGATGAAGCTCAAGGGCACCGATCAGGGCATGGAGGAGATCGGCGTAGTCGGGCAGCCGAAAGGATTCCGGTGGATCGGAGGACGCGCCACAGCCCGGGGCGTCCCACGCCACCACCGTGAAGGTGTCGCTGAAATCGTCGAGTTGACGTTCCCAGACACGGCTGTCACAGAGTCCTCCGTGCAGCAGGACCAGGGGCGCGCCGACCCCTCGGGTGCGGAACGCGACGTCGACGGCGCCCAGCCTGATGCGCGATACGGCCTCATCGGTCATCGCCGCTCCCATGTCCGTCCGCCGCAGCGCGGTTGCGGGCAAGTACACCTGCCCGGGTCCGCCAGCACAAGGAGCGGGGCCGCTGCACGGGTCAGGACGAAGACCCGACCCCCATCGCCATCCCCGGTCAGTCGTCGGCAAGACGCCGTCGCCGCAAAGAAGGACATCCGCTCTCGGCAGTTGCGCGCCCGCGGCGGCATGTGCGGTCGACTCGACCTACGGCCCGCTCAACTCGGCGTCGAGTCGATACGCCCAGTCCTCATCGGCCAGGCCGGCGCGGACGAGCACGTCACGCCAGTCAGCCAGCGCCAGATCGTGCGCGTCACGAATCCGAGCGACGTCGCCGTGCCCCCAGATCACGACGGCGGCCTGCACCCGCTCGGTCTCGCCTGCGGCCCGCACGATGGCCACAACCTGCTCGGCAGCACCGTACGCTGGGAAATCACGTTGTATGCGCCGAACAAGTCGTGGCGTCAACTCATTCACCGGCTCAACCTTCAGGCCGCGACTCGACGCCGTGTGCTCACCTGCAGACGATCCCACTTCGCCCATGGTCGTCCACGGTCGACAGGCGTGATCTACTTTTCTTGTGTCACTCCTGATGCTCGACTTGGACAACACCCTGATCGACGTGACGCCGCGTTCCGGCAGGCATCGGCCGTCTTTCTTGGCGAACACCAGTTGCCCGTGTCTGATCTGTCTTGGCTGATGTCGGTGGACGCGAGCGGCTACACACCTCGGGAGTCGGTGTGACGAATGGCCGCAGCGTTCAACAGCTCGCGAAGATTCGCAACACCGGGCTTGACGTACTTGTGCAAGAGCACGACCGGTTCGCGCGGTTGATTGCCCAGGGCATGGCTAACGCTGAGGCGTGCCGAATCGTGGGGATTAACCGTCGGACCGGGACACGCTGGCGTTTCGGACGCACGATCCTCAACACGGCCGGCGAGCCGGTGCACTATCCGCCCGTACGTATCGTGCCAGCGCCGCGACCGCGGCACCCGAGGTATCTGTCGTTGGCGGAGCGGGCGCGGCAGCAGCGGACCGGTTTCGGATATGAACCTCGGCGTGGCATGGTTGTCAATTTCCAAACGTGTCATCGTTCGCGTCGAACGTAAAAGCGGTCCCGTCGCCTGCCGAGAGGGTGATGACGCTACCCGCGGCAGAAACGATCCGGTACGGCCCCGGCAGCCCGGGGTTTGCGTAGGGCACAAATGTGCCATCGGGATTGCTCGCGGTGATGGTTTGTACGACGATCTGTCCAACGGAGTTCGGCGTTCCATCACTGCCGAGTGCGGCTGAGCCGGCTAGGACTGCGACGTCGACGCCGCGAACGATTCCTTGCCATTCTCCCGTCTCGGCCAGGCCGGCGAGTTGACCTTCTTGGCTGGTCTGATAGATGCCCGGGATCCAGCTGTTGGTCTGGACGACCTGCGGCAGCAAAGGCCTCGTCGTTGATTTCGCTGGTGCGGCCGCCCGCGCCTTGGCCAGGTGGCTCGCCTCCGCTTGTAGTAGTTGCTGTTTCTGCGGCGGCAGCGGCGGCGGGTTGCTTGAACTTGTTGCGGCGTAGGCCCAGGCCCCTCCACCGATGGCGATGCCAAGCGCTGTGGAGATGGCGAACGGCAGCTTGCGTATCTTCATGGCTGCTCCTGGTCGATGTATGTCGGCGCTACCGGCTCACGAGTAACCGATGTCATCGGAGTGCGACGGGTTTTGCCCGGTGGCGTAGTGAAGCTGCTGCCACGAATCGTCAGGACCTTCGTCAAGACCGCTGCACTTCGGCGGATTCCCCTGCTGTGAGCAGCGAGGTATTCACTTAGCGACCCCTCGAACGACATGTAGCCTCGCGTATTGGAGATATTCGCCCACTCCGCCGCCAATGTGGAGGAGTAGATCTGCGGGAACGGCCACCCCGGGCCGTCCCACGACACGAAGTGAATGTTGGCTTGTGTCCATCCGTTGTTGCATCCACCGGTGCCCGAGGTCGGACACTCCGAGGCTGACCCGAAGTTCCAGAATGTCGGCCGGCCAACGTGATTCTCATACCCCTGAAACCAGGTGATGGTGGCCGACGCGGTCGCCCAGCCCTGCTCATATCGCTCGCACCGTAGATAACGACCTGTGAGGCGTACCCCGAGATGTCGCTCTCGATGATTGACATCTCATTCGCCCATGAATCTCCATCAGCGGAGCTCGTGTGCAAGCTGTTATTGGTTCCTACAGCAATGTGTAGCACAGTCGATGTGTCGCTGCCCGTGCAAACGTAATAGCCCTTTGCGAAAGACTGTACGAATGAGGCGATGGTCGCCCTGCTCTTGAATTGCCCGCCAATGAGCTGTGTTCCGCCGTCGACTTCGCCGCCGAAGTCGAGAAAGACGCCACTACCCACTCCCAGGGCCGCATCACGCTGACCCTGAGCACAGCCGTCGTCATACATCGTGGTGCCGGAGTCTCCCGCAGTGCTGCTGTTGGAGATGTAATAGGCGATATTCGCTCTTGGCTAGCCTGGCAGCACCTTCGCCGAAGCCGTGCCCGTCATGACCAACGGGACGATGACCGCTCCTGCTAGTACCGGTAGCGCGTAAACGAAAGCGGCAAGACAGATGCGGGAAATCTTCGAATACCCACAGTCATCACCGATCAGTCGGAGGTGCCCATGGGGTATGTCGAATACGGCGATCACCGCTCGATAGGCCGGTTGAGTGATTCGTTGTCTGCCACGTCTCCTCCAGTCACGTCTAGCTGCGCTACCCATCAGACGCCCGAGCGGTCGAGGCGGTTGCAGAAGACGGAGGCGGCATGCCGGCCAACCGCCAAGGGCTGCCGGCGGCGACCGGTCCGATTTCACCTGCCGGTCCTCGAAACGTGAGGTCGCGCACGTCGAGGTGAAGGGCGTCCGCGACGACGAGCACTTACCGGCACTATTTGTCGAGGCGGAAGCGGTAGACGTTCGTGTCGCGGCGTTCGTATCCGAGCGACTGGTACAGCGCATTTGCGGCTTCGTGACTGGGACGGCACGCCAGTGCCAATCGCAAAGGCCGCGCTACCGTTCGATCTGGGCAACGCGACTGTCGCACGGCGAGGCCAGGTAATTGGCTAGACACTGAATCATCGGGATATTCGTCGTAACACCTCGTGGCGACCGTCGTGGCGGCTGGCTCGACATCGAAGACGACGCCCCCGCGAAAGGTTCGCCCTACGAGGCGGCGCGCCGCGTCGCCGCCGTCTGGCTGGCCGAGAAGACGCCGCCCTCCATCAAAACCTTGAATCCGAGCGGCTCAGACCGCTGCGCGACTTAGTTCGATGTTAGCTGTGAGGCGTCGATTAGTGTATCGGCGCTGCATGCTTGCGCCCATTCCAGCGTGAGCCGGGTCCGTAGTTCTGCAAGTCGATTACATACGACCCTCGCTTGGGTAACCGCATGCTCTCCATGGCGAGCCAACATTGCGTTACTTCCGGCGTACCTTTCCTCAATGCAGATGAGACGAGGCGGAGGAATTTTCCTTTTGTATCGTATACGTCAAAAGTGCCGTATTCGATGTCCTTGTACTTGCCCTCGCCATGGCACGCCGTCGCCGAGTCGTCCCACTGGCCAATAGATGTCGAATATGGGGAGAACGCTAGCTAAGCGATCGGTAATGCCCTTTCTGTAGCCGCTCATCGGCACTACCGGCACTATCAGCGGCAGAAGAGTGCGTTCGATCAGCCGCCAAATCACCAGTGCCTGAAAGGTTCAATCTCGAGGTCGCCGTCCGGACTTGGAGTGAACAGCCCAACCCAACCATGCAAGACCTCGGGCGGCTCCACCCCCGACACCTCATGCCCGGTGACCGCGTGGACAAATCGCACAGTCTTGAATACTGCCGCCGCGACAACCGCGAACCATCGCTCGATTGGCTCACGCCATCTCCGCGAGGACTCGGAGTCGCCGCCGGGGAAGGCCCCGGCGTGGCTGTCCAGCGGATACGCACCGATCCGGCTATCAAGGTTTCCGAGTGCTCCGAGGGGAAGGCACAAGTCCAGCCAGTCCGCGCCGTACTTGGTGGTACCGGCGTCATAGGTCTCTTCGCGGACAACGATGACCGAGCACAACGTCGATCCCAACCCGGGAATGGTCGCAACTGTGTCCAGGCGGCCGGCGAGAAGCGAGTCCGCCGAAATCGGGGCCGAGCCCCCAGTGTGTCGACGGAATGCCTCTGGCAATCCAGCGGCGCGCCAGAGTGCCTTCAGAGCGGAATCAAGCCGGTCGTCATCGTGCTCGCCGAGCTTGATCGACAGCTCGTAGTACCCGCCGTGCCAATTGTCATCATGAGACGGATCGGTCGAGCTTGCCCTCGGATTACCCACGAACGCAATCCTCACAGAGGCACTGCCCGTCGGCACCGGTTTCGGCCGCTCCACGGCCCTTGAAGATCAAACCGATCCGTCCTCAACTCAGCAAGGCCGACACCATCAGCGGCTACTAGTTCCATTGACCGCAGGTCGGGCCTTGGCCAAGGTTCGGTCTAGGTGTCCGGGGTGGTCGCTCGGTTTGCGGCTGTCCACGTGCGTCGTGTGACTCTCATTTGGCGTGCGCTGCCCCGGACACCGTCGGGGCGGGAGAGGCTGAAGAAGGGAATGCTCTGCTGGTAGTAGCGGTGCCCTCCTGTCTCCACTGATCGCCGTCATCGAGGACAGGGAGTGCAGGGTGAGTGATGACAACCGCGTGGTGATCGGCATGGATCCGCACAAGCGGTCGGTGACGATCGAGGTGATGACCAGCGACGAGCAGATCCTGGGAGGCGGTCGGTTCGCCACCGATACCGAGGGTTTCGCGGCGATGCTTGCCTACGTGCGGCGCTGGTCCGACCGGGTGTGGGCGATCGAGGGATGTGAAGGGATAGGTCGCCACGTCGCGCAGCGGCTGATTGCCGCGAACGAGCCGGTTGTCGATGTTCCGGCGAAGCTGTCGGCACGGGTGCGGGTGTTCGCGACCGGGCAGGGTCGCAAGACCGACGACACCGACGCCCACTCCATCGCGTTGGTCGGGGTCCGGATGGGCGGCCTGCGCGCGGTCGTGGACGACGCCCAGCTCGAGCTGCTGCGGCTGCTGGTCGACCGGCGCCGCCGCATCGGCGAGGAGCACACCCGGATGGTCTGCCAGCTGCACCAGCTGCTGCTGGAGCTGATCCCGGGCGGGGCGAAGCGGGACCTGTCCGCGGCGCAGGCCCGGCGCCTGCTCGCTGGCATCAGGCCGCGTGATGTGGTCGGCAAGACCCGAAAGCAGCACGCGATGGAACTGGTCGTCGATCTCGAACGCATCTACCAGCGCAAGAAGGCAGCCAACAAGGAACTCATCGCGCAACTGAAAACCACCGGCACCGGCCTGCTTGCCCTGCACGGCATCGGTCCCTCCGGCGCGGCGCGGCTGCTGGCCGAGATCGGCGACATCACTCGCTTCCCCGACCGCGGCCACTTCGCGTCCTGGACCGGCACCGCACCGATCGACGCCTCATCCGGCGACCGTGTGCGCCACCGCCTGTCTCGCGGCGGCAACCGTCAGATCAACATGGTGCTGCACATGATGGCCGTCGTGCAGCTGCGCAACCGCACCGAAGGCCGCGCCTACTTCGACCGCAAGGTTGCCGCCGGCAAGTCGCCTAACGAGGCGATGCGCTGCCTGAAGCGACGCCTGTCCGACATCGTTTACCGCACCATGCTCGACGACCTGGTTGCGACCAAAGCGACGAGCCCGGGAGGACACCGGGGTGCGTCACTGAAATCCAGCGCGGCCGGCTCACATCCCCACACCGACTCTTCGGACAAGTCACTTCCCGGACCCGCCAAGACCAAGCCTAGAACCCTGGCCCGCAAGGCGTCTTGACACAGAAGGGAGCCAGATGCGTGAAAGCCGGACACGTGCCGTGGGGCAGCAAGCAGATCGGCGACTGCCTGGAACCGGCGTTCTGCGACAGTCGAGTTCGCCGGGCGCCGCTGACCGCACGATCAATACTCCCGCCGTCTGGGTCGGCCGGGTCACAGGCCCAGTGCTTTCCCGATCGCGGTCTGGACCGCCGCGGTCAATGCGGCGGTGCCGCCGTAGATGTGGCTGGTGGTGATGGTGGCCGCGTGGTTGGTGAGGTAGGTGGCGGTGGGTCCCGGCAGGTACGAGGTGGCCGACATCAGCAACGGCGCGTCGGCGAGCGCCTGCGCGGCGCCTCCGACGACCGCGTCGGCGAAGGTGACTCCTGAGGCGATGCCGACGTTGGTCGGCTTGTCGAACAGCGTCGAGGCGGCGGTGGCGGCGGTGGCGTATCGGTCCGCGCCGACCAGCGCGGTCGCGGTCGGGTCGGCTTTCGCCGCCGGCCCGCCGATGGCGTACCGCACGCTGGCGTGGGCGGATAGGTAGGAGCTGATTGCGGCCGGTAACGAGGTGCCGGCGGTGAGCAGGACGGCGCCGTGTAGGTGGGCGGCGGCGGGGCCTGCGGCGAGCGCGTCGGGGAAGTTCACACCGGTCGCGAGCATGACGGTGCTCGGGTCACCCAGCGCGTGCGCGACGGCTAACGCGGTGCCGTAGCGGTCTGCGCCGGCGAGCCGGGTGGCTTTGAAACCGAGCCCGGTCAACGTCGAGTCGACGGTTGCCGGCACGGCCGTCGGGCCGCCGAGGATGAACACGGTGCCACCGGGCGGCAACACCCGCTGGATCTCTGCCGTTGTCGCGTCGGTCAGCGAAGCCCCGGCGGCGAACAGCAGTGGCGCGTGTTTGGTTGCCGCCAGCGGCGCGCCGACGAGCGCGTCCGGGTAGCCGTCGGAGCGGGCCAGCAGCACCGCGCCCGCGCCGCCGGCGCCGAATTGCGCCTTGGAGGCGGCGATCGCGGTCCCGAACCGGTCGCTGCCGGCGACTCGTACCGGCGCGGACGGCGTCGTCGGTCCGCCGCCGCCAGTTGCCGCGGCGGCGACCGTCACCGCGGCGTTTCCGGTGACCCCGCCGAACGTGCTGTCGGTGGCTGTGAGCGTCTGCGCGCCTATGGTGGTAAACGTCACCGAGGTGGTGAGCATGCCCGCGGTCGCCGCGGTCGGCGCCGGCAAACTCGCGGCGCCTGTGCTGGTCAAGCTGATCGTGCCCGTGTAGGCGGTGGTCGGCCGGTTGCCGGCGTCGATCGCGCTGATCGTCACCGCCGCAGGCGAACCGATCGTCGCGGTCGCCGGCGCGGACACGATGAACCTGGCGGTCGCGTCGTACACCTCCGCCGACGCCACCGGGCCGCCGCTGTTGTCGACGCCGCCGGCGATCAGCACCTGCCCGTCCGGCAGCAGTGTCGCCGTCGCGTACTCCCTGTCGGTGCTCATCAACCCGGTCGTGGTAAACGTGCCGGCCGCCGGGTCGTATAGCTCCGCCGATCCCGACACGAGGCCGCCGCCCCACCCGCCGGCGATCAACACCTGCCCGTCCGGCAGCAGCGTCGCGGTCGCGGCCTGCCGCTCGACGCTCATCGACCCGGTCGCGCTGAACGTGCCGGTCGCCGGGTCATACACCTCCGCCGACGCCCACGCGCCAAAACCGTTATTGCCGCCGGCGATCAAAACCCGCCCGTCCGGCAGCAGCGTCGCGGTCGCGGAATCCCGCACGGTGGTCATCGACCCGGAGGTCGCGGTGAACGTGCGCGCCGCCGGGTCGTAAAGCTCCGCCGACGCCAACACGCCACCGCTGCCAGCACCGCCGGCGATCAACACCTTGCCGTTCGGCAACAGCGTCGCGGTCGCGGAATACCGCGCGGCGCTCATCGACCCGGTCGTGGTGAACGTGCCGGCCGCCGGGTCATATACCTCCGCCGACGCCAAATACATGTAGCTGTCGTCGAAGCCGCCGGCGATCAGCACCTGCCCGTTCGGCAGCAGTGTCGCGGTCGCGGAATCCCGCGCTGTGGTCATCGACCCGGTCGTGGTGAACGTGCCTGTCGCCGGGTCGTACAGCTCCGCGGACGCCGCGGGGCCAAGGCCGCCAGCGCCGCCGGCGATCAGCACCTTCCCGTTCGGCAGCAGTGTCGCGGTCGCGAACTCCCGCGCGGTGGTCATCGACCCGGTCGGGGTGAACGTGCCTGTCGCCGGGTCGTACAGCTCCGCCGGCACCACGCTGCCGCCAGTGCCGCCGGCGATCAGCACCTTCCCGTTCGGCAGCAGTGTCGCGGTCGCGAACTCCCGCGGGGTGGTCATCGACCCGGTAGCGGCGGCATACCAGGGTTCCCGCGTCGAGGCAGCCGGGTGATACACCTCCGCGGACATCATCGTGCTGCTGCCGTCGTCGCCGCCGGCGATCAGCACCTGCCCGCCGGGCAGCAGCGTCGCGGTCGCGCCCGCCCGGACGGTGGTCATCGACCCGGTCGTCGCGGTGAACGTGCCGGTGCTCGGGTCGTACAGCTCCGCTGACTCGAACGCGCTGCCGCTGTCATGGCCGCCGGCGACCAGCACCTTTCCGTTCGGCAGCAGCGTCGCGGTCGCGCTCACCCGTGCGGTGGTCATCGACCCGATGGTCGCGGTGAACGTGCCGGTGCTCGGGTCGTACAGCTCCGCCGACGCCACCACGCCGCTGCTGCCGAAGCCGCCGGCGATCAACACCTGCCCGTCCGGCAGCAGCGTCGCGGTCGCGTAATACCGCGAAAGACTCATCGACCCGGTCGCGGTGAACGTGCCGGTGCTCGGGTCGTACAGCTCCGCCGACGCCACCACGCCGCTGCTGCCGAAGCCGCCGGCGATCAACACCTGCCCGTCCGGCAGCAGCGTCGCGGTCGCGTAATACCGCGAAAGACTCATCGACCCGGTCGCGGTGAACGTGCCGGTGCTCGGGTCGTACAGCTCCGCCGACGCCACCACGCCGCTGCTGCCGTCGAAGCCGCCGGCGATCAACACCTTTCCGTTCGGCAGCAGCGTCGCGGTCGCCTGCACCCGCGCCGTGCTCATCGACCCGGTCGTCGCGGTGAACGTGCCGGCCGCCGGGTCGTACACCTCCGCCGACCTCAGTGCCGCGCCACTGCTGCCGAAGCCGCCGGCGATTAACACCTTTCCGTTCGGCAGCAGCGTCGCGGTCGCGCCATCCCGAGCGGAGGTCATCGACTTGGCCGTGAACGTCTGGGTCGCCGGGTCATACACCTCCGCCGACGTCAGTGCCGCGCCACTGCTGCCGAAGCCGCCGGCGATCAGCACCTTTCCGTTCGGCAGCAGCGTCGCGGTCGCGCCATCCCGCGCGGTGTTCATTGACCCGGCCGTCGCGGTGAACGTGCCGGTGGTCGAGGCCGAGGCCGGCGGCGCGGCCGCCGACGCCACAACAACCGCCGCGCAGCCAACGACGACCACCGCCGCGACCCTGGAAAAGACCATGCCGAAACTTCGCGCGCGGCGCGGCGACCTCACTACCGACCAACTCCTCATCTCTTCGCGACCACTTCGTGCCGTCCGCGTGGCAACCACGCCAACGGCCGTAGACACGTCGCGCGACGCACCGTCGCCGCTCGACACATTGCCCATCGGCAACGTCCACACAGGCTAAAGCGACGCTTTACCTTTGATTGGGCAGCTGCCCTGAACCCGATACCGACGCCCGGTCAATCCGGCCGAGCGCAGCGGACCGTACTCCGTGGCATGGGACTGCCTGAACAACGGTGTAGCCGACCCGACACGCGCGCTCCGCTAGGCGTTCTGCCGTGGCAGCCAGCGTTACGGCAACCCAGCCACGACACTTTTTACTAGTTCTATCATGTAAACGCCGGGGCTTGCGGAAGCCCCGCGATGTGGCTTGTGATAACCGCTCTCGGACATCCGCATCTCGGCATGAGCGAACAACATGCCGTGCGAATTCACGGGCTCTGCTTGCGGCGTGCGCGGCCCACGGCGAGGGCTACGCAAACCGTGATCCGCTTAGCGTGAGGGCCAACCACCCCTCGACATGGCCTGGCCGATGATTTTTCCGCGCAGTGCGGGTCTGTACGTCGAACACCGACTCACGGAAGGCTGACGCCATGCGGAAACTGACCCTTGGCATGAACGTGAGCGTGGACGGCTACGTCGCCGCGCCCGGCGACGACATCAGCTGGAGCGCGCCGAGCGACGAGCTGTTCCAGTGGTGGTCCGACCGGGTAGGTGCGACGAGCCTGGCGCTCTACGGACGCAAGCTGTGGGAGACGATGAGTTCCCACTGGCCGACTGCCCACCAACAGCCTGGCGCAACGCCGGCGGAGATTGAGTTCGCCCGCCGCTGGCGGGACATGCCGAAGATGGTGTTCTCCTCGACGATCAGCACGGTCGACTGGAACACCCGCCTGGTCACCGGCGATGCGGTCACCGAGATCACCCGCCTCAAGGCCGAGGACGGCGGCCCCATGGACATCGGCGGCGCCACACTCGCCGCGGCGGCCATGCGGGCCGGGCTGATCGACGAGTACGTTTTGGCCACCGCACCGGTCTTGGTGGGCAGCGGCACGCCGTTCTTCACGGCCCTGGACAACTGGGTGAACCTGAAGCTGATGGAGACGCGAACGTTCCCCGGCGGTGTGGTCCTGACGAGGTATGAGACCAAGCGTTGAGCGCCGATATCGGATCGGCGCGGCGGTCGAGGCGGGGCGCTCGAGGCTCGTCGGTCAGGCATCCATCGCGAGTCGCAGGCCGGCGCCAACCTGCGGCGGATAAACGCCGTGTCGTCTGGCGCACCGCGCGAGGTCGCGGCCGGTGCGATAAGAACCGCCTCGGGTGACGTGCGGGTCGGCCGCCCATGATTCACGCGCGGGAACCGCCTCTGGCGCACCCGCGTACGGCGAATAGACCGTGGAGGTCCACTCGTCAACGTTGCCAGCCATGTCGAGCACGCCAAAAGGGCTGGCGCCATCGGGAAAACTCCCAACCGGAGTGGTTCCATGCACACCGATGTCGTGAAGGTTCGCCAGCCCGCGACGGTATTCGTCTCCCCATGGAAACTCGCGTGCGTCGTCGCCGCGAGCCGCGCGCTCCCATTCCGTCTCCGTAGGAAGCCGAACCGGGACGCCGGTCTCGTGACGAACCCAGTCACAGTAGGCGACCGCGTCGGCCCATGACACATCATCGACTGGGTGATCGTCACTCGGGCCGCCAAACGTGCGGCCGGCCGCGTCACAAAACGCGCGCCACTCGGCGCGTGTAACGCAGACGCGGGCGATGAGAAACTCGCCGACATCGATATCGGTTCGCGGAACCTCTTTGAGGATCCACCCGGGTTTGAGGCTGAGATCGGCGTGCGCGGCAAGGATGTCAGGCACTTCCTCGAGGCGCGTTCCGCGAACGAGCCGACCGGCGGGAATCCGAACAAACGTCGACGCGGCGCCGGCGAGGGGCTGTGAGCGGTGCGACACCGCTCCTTACTACCACGCGGCAAGGCGCGCCAATCAGCCGGCGGCCGGGGCGACGTCAGCACGTAGCCATTCGTCGACGTCGCCGATCTGCCCGGCGGCGGCAGCGCGTCGTCCGAAATAGAAAACGTAGAAGAGAAACGCAATTTCGACGACGGCGCCGATCGACACTCGAGTCCACGTCGGCAATCCGGACGGCGTTACGAACGCCTCGATGACACCCGAAATCAGCAAGACGCCAACCAGTCCGAGAGCAACCGCGAACGCGGATCTGCCTTCCTCGGCGAGGGCGTCGGAGCGTTTGCGCGCACCAGGCGCGACGACTGTCCAGCCCAAGCGAAGCCCGGTTCCGGCGGCGATAAAAACGGCGGTCAGTTCTAGCATGCCGTGCGGAAGAATCAACCCGAAGAATTCAGGAAGATGGCCGTTAGCCGCCATGAGTCCGCCCGAAAGGCCGACGTTCGCGCTGTTGATCCAGAGCAGGTACAGAGTCGGTATTCCGAGGAAAATGCCGAGCCCCAGCGTGCCTGCCGCCACGAGCGCATTGTTCGTCCAGACGTGCGCGGCGAAATCGGCGGCGGGGTGGGCGGAGTAGTAATCCTTGAAGTCGTGCTCGACGAGTTGGCGCACCGCGCCCGGCGGCACAAGACTAGAAACGACATCGGGGTGAGTGGCCATCCAGACGCCGAGCGCCACCATCACGATGAGGTTCGCGACGGCGACGGAGACCCACCAGCGGGCACTGCGATACACGGCGGCCGGAAATGTGACGGTCAGATAGAGAGCGATACCCCGCCACGACGGTTCGCGAGCGCCGACAATCGCCGAGCGCGCCGACGCCGTCAGCCTCGACAATCGAGCCACGAGTTGCGGATCCGGTGAACGCGACTGCACCACCGACAACTGCGTCGCGGTTCGCTGATAAAGGTCGACCAGCTCGTCGACCTCCGCACCGGTGAGCCGGCTCGGCCGGCCCGCTCGCGAAACGAGATGCTGGAGGCGCGCCCAACTCGCCCGATGTGCCGCAACGTACGCGTCGACGTCCACAAACCGGCACACTAGAGCACTGTGACGGCTGATGTGGTGACCGGCGAGGCAGTGGCGCTCGACGTCCGGCTTGCCCAATGGCCGTCACGCCTCGTGGCACGCCTTATCGACTTTGCCGCGCAGTTTGTGCTCTATCTCGTGGTGGTGCTCGTGCTGTCGCGAGTCGTCGCCGACGCCGACCTCGACCTTGTGCTCGCAGTCATGTATCTGGGGCTCGCGTTGGTCGTGCTGGGTTACCCGCTGGCGATGGAGACGTTTTGGCACGGTCGCTCGCTCGGCAAGGCCGCGATGGGTATTCGCGTCGTGCGCGACGACGGCGGACCGGAGCGGTTCCGTCACGCACTCGTGCGGGCCGTCATGATGCTGCTCGAGTTCTGGGGACCAGCACTCGTCGCCAGCATCATTAGCAAGCGCGGAAAGCGGCTCGGCGACCTGCTCGCCGGCACCATCGTCGTGCAAGAACGCGTGCCGGGCGGCAGCTTGCAACCGATCGCGATGCCGCCGCCGCTCGCGATGTGGGCGAGCACGCTCGACTTGTCGCGCCTTTCCGACCAGCTGGCGCTGTCGTGTCGGCAGTTTCTGGCGCGGCAGGCGCAATTGACGGCGCACGCGCGCGAGACCGTAGGCCGCCAGCTTGTGGCGGAAGTGTCAGCCGCGGTGTCGCCACCGCCACCACCAGGCACGCCGGGCTGGGCTTACCTGTCGGCCGTGCTGGCCGAACGCCGACGCCGCGAAGAATGGCGGTTGCAGGCACAGCACCGAGCCGCGCAAGCGGCATACGGGCAGCCGCCGCAAACATTTCCGCCGTCCGTGCCGCCGCCGTTTTTCCCGCCCGCGGCACCCGCTCCCCCGCCGCCGCCCGGACCCTTCGCGCCACCCCAGTGAGCTCGTTGGCATCATGGTCCGGTGTTTCGCATCGCTTTCGTCGAACCGAGAATTCCTCCAAATACAGGCAACGCGATTCGGCTGGCGGCGGCCACCGGATGTGAACTGCACCTGATCGGCCCGCTGGCGTTCGACTTCTCCGACGCCCGAGTGCGACGCGCGGGCCTCGACTATCACGACCTCGCCAGCGTGACGGTGCACCGAAACATCGAGGCGGCCTGGCCAGTTTTGCTGCCGGCGCGCGTCTTCGCGTTCACCGGCAAAGCAACGACGTCGTACGCGGACGTCGAATACCAGCCCGGAGACGTTCTCATGTTCGGTACCGAGTCGACGGGCCTGCCCGACAACGTGCTCGACGACTCGCGCGTCACGCAACTCGTGCGGATCCCGATGCTGCCGGGCCTTCGGTCGTTGAACCTGTCGAACGCCGCCTCGATCGCGGTCTACGAAGCCTGGCGGCAGAACGGTTTTTCGGGCAGTGGCGCCCCACCATCGGGCGTCTTTACCTGACGCGGCGAAATCCCCGACGTTCGCTGTGGCAGAGCCACAGCGAACGTCGCATTTCTCAGTACCGGTAGCTCTCCGACTTGTACGGGCCCTCGGCGGGAATGCCCAGGTATTCGGCCTGCGCCGGGGTCAACGTCGTGAGCTTCACACCGAGCGCGTCGAGGTGCAGCCGCGCCACCATCTCGTCGAGATGCTTGGGCAGCGTGTAGACGCCGACGGGATAATCGGCGGTCTTGGTAAAGAGCTCGATTTGCGCGAGCACCTGGTTGGTGAACGAGTTGCTCATCACGAAACTGGGGTGCCCGGTGGCGTTGCCCAGGTTCAAAAGCCGACCCTCCGACAGCACGATAATCGCGTGGCCGTCAGGGAAAACCCACTCGTCGACCTGTGGCTTGATGTTCACGCGGCGAATGCCAGGAATCTTCGCCAGGCCAGCCATGTCGATTTCGTGGTCGAAGTGTCCGATGTTGCCGACGATCGCCTGGTGCTTCATGCGCGACATCTGATCGGCGCTGATGACACCCAGGCAGCCAGTCGCGGTGACGAAGATGTCTGCCGTCGACACGACGTCGTCGAGCGTGGTGACCTGGTAGCCGTCCATGGCGGCCTGCAATGCGCAAATCGGGTCGACCTCGGTGACGATGACTCGCGCGCCCTGACCGCGAAGTGATTCGGCGCAACCCTTGCCCACGTCGCCGTAGCCGCACACGACCGCCACCTTGCCGCCGATCAACACGTCGGTGGCCCGGTTGATGCCGTCGATCAGCGAGTGCCGGCAGCCGTACTTGTTGTCGAACTTCGACTTGGTGACCGAGTCGTTCACGTTGATCGCGGGCACGAGCAGACTGCCGGCCGCGGCCATCTGGTAGAGCCGGTGCACACCGGTCGTGGTCTCTTCGGTGACGCCTTTCAGGCCCGCCGCGACGGTCGTCCAGCGTTGCGGGTCTTCACGCAACGACCGCTGCAGCAACCCGAGTACCACACCGAACTCTTCAGACTCGGCGGACGACGGATCGGGCACCGCGCCGGCCTTCTCGAACTCGACACCCTTGTGCACGAGGAGCGTGGCGTCGCCGCCGTCGTCCAAAATCATGTTGGGGCCGTCACCGTCGGGCCACAGCAAAACCTGCTCGGTGCACCACCAGTACTCCTCGAGGCTCTCGCCCTTCCACGCGAAGACCGGCACACCGGACGGCGCCTCCGGCGTGCCCGTTGGCCCGACCACGACGGCGGCCGCGGCGTGATCTTGCGTCGAGAAGATGTTGCAACTGGCCCAGCGCACCCGCGCGCCCAACGCGACGAGGGTTTCGATCAGCACGGCGGTTTGCACGGTCATGTGCAGCGAACCGGTAATGCGGGCACCCGTCAATGGCTTCGAGTCGCCGTATTGCTGGCGCATCGCCATGAGGCCCGGCATCTCGTGTTCGGCAAGGGAGATCTCCTTGCGTCCGAACGACGCAAGCCCGAGATCGGCAACCTTGAAGTCGAACGTCATGTAGGTGCTCCTCGAATGTGGTGGCGGCCCGCCGGCAAAGGTCGGCTCGGGGCCTCGTCTCGATCACCCCCGAGAATACGGGCTTACCCCCGCCGCGCAGCGTCGCACCCGCCACCGCGAGCCGCTGCTTCAAAGGCGACCGTGACCTAGCCGAAATGTTTCCGTGATCGATTTGTCATATGAGCGCGTCAGCCGGGTAATCAAGAGACCATCTCGTCCGCACCACCGGAAGACGCCTCGATGGTCCTGCTACGCCCTGATACAGATACCCGGCGACCCGCCGGACCATCCGAGGGCGGAAAGGTCGGATCGCGCGCCCGTCACAGGTCGTTGGCCGGCAAGCAGCACGCGCTCCTGGCGTTTCTTTGCGTGGCGCTCGTGTTGGGCGAAACCCTCGGCTTGCTCGCGGCGGGTGGCGGGACGGCGCTCGCGCTCGCTCCCCAGGTCGCCGCCCTCGCGCCCTGGGGCATCTTCCACGACGAGCGCTGGCTCTTCGTCTACGCCGGCTCCTGGCCGGCGGTCATCGGCGGCATCATCGGCCTCATCGCGGCGCGCGGGCTCCTCACCGCAGTCATGATCAAGGCGGCGTGGCCGACGTCCGTGCCACCGTTGTCGTGGCGCAAGGCCCTCACTCGGGGCATCTCGTCGACAGCCGTCGCCGGGATTTTGCTCAGCCCGTGCGCCGCCCTGCTCGTGGCGTTCGAGCTGGCGCCGATTTCCGACCTGTGGCTGGCGGCGGTGCCCGCCGCGCTGGGCATCGCGCTGTTCGTCCACCACGGCACAGTCGACTGCTGGTGGCTTCGCCATCCCCGGTTGCGCTCGGCCGGGTGGGTCTTGCTGAGCTTCGTCGAGTTGACCGTCGCGGGCGCGGTCATGACGTCGGCACCCCGCGCCTGGATCCCACTCGTCGCGGTCGTCGCCGGACTCGCCGACGCGATTGCCTGGCGCGGCGTCGTCCGGTCGCTCGCTCGGCCGACCCGCTGGCGATTGGCACCCGTCGGGCCGATCGGCCTGGTCGCGATCGTGGTCGTGGTTGTCTTGGGTGTGGCCGCGGCGTCAGCACCGACAAACGCCGCGTCGAGCCCGCCCAAAGCTCCGAAGGGCGCGGCGGCAACGGTCGACCCCACACGAGCGACCGTGCCCGTGGAGAAGAACGAACCGCGTCACGTGCTTTTGGTCAGCGGATACGGCGTGCGCTGGGACGGTCACCCGATAAGCCTCGGCTCTGGGTTCGACGTCCGCGAGTTCTCGTATCGCGGCACGCATCACGGGCGCCCGTTGCCGTATTCGTCGTCGGCCACGCAGGCGCCGCTACCCGTACTGCTCGCGGAGTTTCGCGCGCAAGTCGACGCGTTCGCCCGCCATTCCGGTGGACGCATCGACATCGTGGGCGAAAGCGAAGGCTCACTCCTCACCACGTTGTACCTGCTCACCACACCGAAGCCGCCGGTCGACCATGCCGTGTTGCTGAGCCCACTGGTGCGGCCGGGCCGGGCCAACTATCCGGGCCCGGGAGACGACGGTTCGGGCCTTGCCGCGGGGTGGATTTTGCGCGGCGTTGCCAACGCCACAAACGCGCTGACGCGGCTGCATGTCTCGCCCGACAGCGCCTTCATTCGGTCGCTCGGCAACCACCCCGAAGCGCTGCGCTACGCCTTCGGCTGCCCCGTCAAAAACGTGCGGCAACTCGCGATCCTTCCGTTAGCGGACGCCGTGGGCGTGCCGCCGGGCGCGCTGTCGGTTGTTCCTCACGAATCCGTCGTCGCGTTGCACGGAACGCTGCTGGCCGACCCCGAAGTGCGCTACACCGTCGGGCAATATCTGAAGGGCGCGGGCACCCCTGACACCAGCAACGCCCTGGAAAAAATCGCGACTAGCGCAAGCACGGCGTGGCAGGCGCCACCACGACACCTTCGCGCCGAGCCGCCCGACGCCGTCGGATGCGCGCAAGCGACCGCCGCCCTGAAAGCCTGGCTCAAATAGCTCACGCTTGTCGTGGTTGAGTACCGCGGTCGAGGTCGGGTTCGAGGTAGATGACCGCGGCCGTCTTGACGGCCTTGCGCACGCGGCTTTCCGCGGCATCGATTCCGCGTGCCACCATGTCGGCCGTGTTGTCGTGCGCAACGGCGATTTTCGCCGCCACCAGCAACTCCTCAGGGCCAAGGTGCATCGTGCGCAGGTGAATCACGCGCTCGACCTCCGGGCCGGCGAGTAACGCATCGACAATCTGCCGCTCGACGTCGAGACCGGCCGCCTCACCGATCAGCAGGCTCTTCATCTCGATCGCCAAAATCACAGCGACAGTCACCAGCAACGCGCCGATCGCGAGCGAGCCGACGCCGTCCCATCGGCCATTGTGGGTGACGGTGGCGAGGCTGACACCGATCAACGCGAACAGCAGGCCCAGGAGCGCCGCTGTGTCTTCGAGCAGGACGACGGGCAACTCCGGATTCTTCGTGCGCCTGATAAACCGCGGCCACGATAACGAGCCTTTCAGCGGTCTCGACTCGTGGACCGCCGTCCGTAACGAGAACGACTCGAAAATTACCGCAACGACGAGGACGCCGATAGCGATCCACGCGGTCTCGATCTCGTGTGGATGACGAAGTTTTTCCTCGCCTTCGAAGAGCGCGAACACGCCACCCGCGCTGAACAGAACCATCGAGACGACGAACGCGTAAAAATACCGTTCGCGGCCGTATCCGAACGGGTGCGCGCGATCGCGACTTCGCTTAGCGCGATGCCCGCCGAGCAAGAGCAAACCTTGGTTACCGGTGTCGGCGACGGAATGCACGGCCTCGGCCAGCATCGACGTCGAGCCAGTGAACAAGAAGGCCACGAATTTCGTGATGGCGATGCCCAAGTTAGCCAAGAGCGCCGCAATAATCGCCTTTCCGCTCGCTTCGGAGCTCACCGGTCACGCTCGCGCGCGGTGTCGATGCGCTCCTTCATTTCCAACACAGCTCGCGTCGGCGACGGATCGTAGCCGAGCCCGAGACCCAGGTACACGCTCGCGAAATCACCCAGCGCGATCAAATGCGCGAGGCGTTCGAGCGGGCGGCCCGAATCGGCGAGGATTTCGCTCGCGCGAATTCCACGCTCACCAGCAAGCTGTTCGGCCGCCTTCCGCAACGCCGCGTCGTCGGGACTTTCGTCGGCGTCACGCATCAACACAACCCGAAGCGGCAACGACTGCGGCGTCTCGTCTTCGAACGGGTCGTGGAAGACATCGAGCGCGGCGGGCGAGGCGAACGGCCCGTCGAACAGCGACACCGTGCCATGGGCAGCTTCTTGAATACCGCCGTCGAGCGCGGGGTATTTCGCGTTCGCGTGCAGCTGACGGGCGAACCGCTTCGCCGCCGTCCGGCATAACATGCCCGCCCCCCACACGACCGGCAGATGTCCGGCAATCTCGAACGCCAACCGCTTCGACGGATTCACGAAAGACTCGCTGCTGGGCCGGCAGACCTCGGCAACCTCGTCGAGACGGTCGGCGGCGGCGGCGATATCGGACGACGGAACGGCCGCGAGCCCCAACGCGTCGGCGATGATCAGCAGCGGGACGGCGAGCGACCACAAACTCGCGCGCGTGTGTCGCGCGGCCTTGTCGGCCGGCACATGCAAGGCCCGCACCTGATCTGAGATACGCGAGAGCGGGGAACCGTCTCGGGTAATCGTGACGATCCGGCAGCCGCGGCGTCCGGCTTCGGTGACGACGTCGACGGTCGGTTTTGCCGTACCGGAGCGCGAAACCGCGATGACAAGATCGAGCGGACCGACCCACCGCGGCAAGCTCGGCCCCGAGATTTCGAGCAACGGCAGCGGCGCGTCGTCGGCGACGAGCGCACGAAGCACTTCGCACGACGCGGCACTCGAGCCGACGGCTGACAAGACGACGGCGCGCGGACGCTCGTCGGCGAGCGAGTCGACGCCTGCCTCGGCCGCGTGAGTGGCCGCTTCTCTGACCTGGGCGCCCGAGCCCGCGACCGTGCGCAACATGCCGGCCGGATCGGCCTCGGCCAGCGCGTCGGCGTCGTCGAGGAGATGCTCGTCGATCTGCAACTCCATCAGGGAGTCGGCTCTCCGACAATGCGCGCTTCATCGATCAGCAGGACGGGAATGTCGTCGCGTACTGGATAAGCGCGGCGGCACTGCGTATTCGTGCACACCAACTCTTCGGGGTCGGCGCCTTGTGGCGGATCGGGCAACCGCTCAATGGTCAACGGCGCATGACAGGCGGGACACGCGAGGATTTCGAGCAACGACGGATCGAGATTCACGAGGAGGCTTCCTCCCGGGCGGCGTTCCGCGACGCCGAGCGGCGCCGTCCGCCTAATGTATCTGCCTACCCGATCATTTAGCCCGGCATACTCGGACGGCGCCGAGTGCGCTCGAGGTCGTCGACTTCGTCGAGTTCGTCGAGTCCGTCGGACGACGCGGCACTGCTTGCCCGCGCGGCTCGCAACCCACCCGGGGCGACGAACCAGCGATCTCCGAAGTAGACCTTCGCGCCGGCTTCGACCCTGGTGCGAACACCGGGCGCGCACCGCTGCCGCGCGCCCGCCGCGCCTTCGACCGAAACGCCAGTCACCGAACCGCGATCGGCGACCCAAAATCCGTCCGCCGCGAGACCGCACGCCAGATGCGTCGGGGCGACCGAGCCGCCGGCATCGTCGACGATCACGAGGTGGTCGGGCTTTTCGCCGTAACTGGCCGCCGGGTCGCTGCCGATCAGCACCAACCCGTCGACGTCGACGGCGTCGCCGCTGTCGAGCACGAGCGTCCAGGGCAGGCCCAGCGGCGTCGGGGCAGTCGGTACGGGCTGCCGCGGTACGGGCGGTTGGGGTGCCGGCGGTTGGGGTGCCGGCGGTTGGGGTGCCGGTGGTTGGGGTGCCGGTGGTTGGGGTGCCGGTGCTTGCGCGGCGAATGGTTGGGGTGCCGGTGCTTGCGGCGGAACCGGCGGCGCCATGTCGAGCCCGCACGCCGAACAGTGCCGCCATTCCGGCTTCATCGGGGCGTGGCAACGCGGGCACAGCCAGCCGCCGAACGGCCGAGCTGGCGGCCGCGTGCGGGTCGGCGGTACGTAGCTGGTGGCGGCGTTATCGAAGTACTCGCGCGAGCTAGGAGGCAACCACAAGAAGCAAGCCAAGCCGATCGAAACGGCGATCGGCTCCACGACGGCGAGCGAACGGCTCCCGAAAACAATACCGGCGACGACGAGCCCGAGCGGCAATGCGGCGACAACGACGCGCGCGAGAGGATCGCCGGCAAGCAATCGCTTGTTGAACACAAAGGCGACAGCAGCGGCCGCAATGTAAATCAGACCCGCGAGAGCGATCTTCGCATCGGCATCAATGAGCCCGAGCGACAACACTCCGAGCGCGCCGACGAGCGCCGCCCACCACAAAACGAGAAGCCGCGCAATGACAACGGGCGTGGGCTCGGCGCCGTCAGAGCCTCGCTCGAGAAAATACGCGCGAACGTTCGGCGACGCGGCCAGCACGCCGATAGCACCAAGGCAGGCGATAAGGCTGATCGTGAGCCAGATACCGTGGTCGTTCGCGATGAGCAGCGCGCCGGCGAGTGAACCCAAAAGCACGTACGACAATCCGCGGGCCACCCGATCGGCGTGCGCGATGCGCCATGCGAGCCAGAAACACGGCGCGGCGATGGCGACGAGCGCGACGCACACCATGAGAAGCGCGATGCCGATCCACCGGCCGAATTGACCCAGAATCAGCATGCGAAACAGGTCGGGCAACGCGATGAGGACGACGACCAGCAAGAACGCGCCGGCAAGTGCCATGAGCACCGAAACCGCCAGCAACTCGATCGGCGCGGGCTTCAATGGTTGGGGCAGGCTCTGGCGCCATTGCGCATCGGGACTCGTGTCCATATCACTCCTTGGCTATGTGCCCCGTCAATTTGTTTCGCGGCGCTCAAGACCCTACCGAGGCGGGCAGCGGCAAAACCCAGCCGTCGTCACCTGACGAAACGTCGAATCCGGTGATGTCAGTGACCGTGAATTGCTCGTTCGTCCCGTCGTCCGTGCTCAACACCTGCGATTGACTGACAACGAGCGGATTGTCGACGAGGAGCGACGCGTCGCCGTCCGGCGTATTAGGCGTGTAGTAGTCGTGGACGACAAGGAATCCGTTGCCGAGGATACCGCCGCCTGGTTGCAACGGCTGAATACTTTGCAGGTCGACCGATGAGCGAGTCGAACACTGCGAACCGTCGGTGTAATACATTTCCGCTTCGACCGGGGGTGTGTCCGATTCGGCGTTCGGCGACAGGCCGAGACGCAATCCCGCGACGGTACTAAACCCGGTGGTCGTGTTGCGAATCTCGACTGAGAACGGCAGCACGGCATCAGCCTCGGCGTCGATGTCGCACGCGCTGCCGGCGACGTCCTGGCCGTTTGCGAGCCCATCGGTCAAGTGTTCGGGCGCTCCCACGCTCACCACGGCTTGAACGGAATAGCCGCCATCGCGCGTCAGCGAGATCGTCCAACTGCGAGACATGGGCTGCACCGCGGCCGGGGTCGGAGGCGGCGCTTCGTAAGTCGGTGCCGCCGTCGGAGCATCCTGCGCTACATAGGAATTGTTTTCGGAATGGTGCGGCAGCACCAGCATCGCCGCGGCAACGAGCGGGATAACGCCGCTGAGGCCGAACGCGGCCCACACTCCCGCGGACGAGATCGGTTGACGGAGGAATTCCGTCACGGGCGCCATGGTCGACTGGCGGGGCCTGATCCACACTGCTACCGCGGTACACACGGCAGCCGCGATAGCGAACAACTGGCCTAGCGCAAGGTATTGCAAGTGCGGACGATCCCAACGCTGGCCCATCGCGAGAGTCACGGCAAGAACCACTAGGAGCACTGTCGCGATGGTGCACGCCGCGACGTTGCCGTGCCGCACTGCGTGGACGACGAGCAGCAACCCGATAGCAAAAGCGACCTCGACGATACCGATCGCCCTCATATGAAATCCGACGCCACCGAGAACGCCGTACGGAATCGCGATAGGGCCAACACCGAATCCGACGAACGCCCACCCCAGCACGGCCGAAAAGGCAGCGGCCACCCGCCGAGCACCATCGTCGTCACGACGCACCGGCAACGATCGCGTTAAGGCCGCGAGCGCGAGGGCGAGGACGACGGCAATGACGAGAGCGGCCGTTTGAGTGGTTGTGCGATGCGCCACGACCGCGAGCCCGAATGCGACCGAGACGGCCGCGATGAGAGCCACGCCGACGGCTGCCTTCGCGCGTACGAGTAGACCAATGGCCACACCGAAAACCACCAGCGCGGCCGACAGCGGCACGACCGCCGTCACCCAGCCGTCGAGCATGCCGAGCCGATAGGTGAGGCCGCCGTCATGCTGCGCGGGCAGATATTTGAGCGCCTCCCAAGCGCCACGCCAGCTCGACCATGCAAGGAGAACAGCAAGCGTGACTTCGACGGCCGCGATGGCGAAAAGTTGAAGCAACGCGCCAGCGCTCGGGCTCGCCCCGGCCGCTGTCGGAGGCGTATGGGGAGCGAAGCCGACCGGAGGCCGATTCTGCACGGGCACCCCGGGTGCCGCGAGCCACGGCGGCGGCTGAGGCGCGGCATTCCACAGTGCCGGCTGAAAATCTGCCCCTGGCGACGGTGGAGTGGCCAGCGGCGGTTGCTGAGAGGCAACTGGCGCCATGTATTGCGGTGGCATATTCACTGGCTGAGCCTTAGCGGGCGGCGCTGGTGCCGCCGGAACCGGCTGCATCTGAAGCGGAGTTCCGCAGCGCACGCAGAATCTGCCCGCTCCTTCAGGAGGAGCACCGCAGTTCGAACAGGCCATAGGTCGCCTCGATCATCTTTCTAAACTCAGCATTTGCGCGGCTTGGGGGCCAACCCGATACCATCCACGTGTATCGCTAGCGCGCGTCTCCGGCTACAGCAACCAAAACTTCATCAATCGCAGAGCTGAGACTGGAGCCAGGATCCTGTGCCCCGACGCCTGCCATTCGTATGCCGTCGGCCGGATCATCAACGAACTTGCCGATCAGCATCGATCCTTGACGAACCGCAACTGCAGGCATCCCAACCCGAGGTGCTGCCGCCACAATTAAGGAGACCGGCGCATCCGACTGCTGCGAGGTAAGGCCTTCGGCCAAGGTATGACGACAGAACTCCTGAATCACGCCGGTTACCTGGGCCGCCGATAACACCCCAAGTTCACGCACACCCTCTTGCCGCACGAACTCACCAACCCATTGATCGTGCTCGCATGGGTGAAAGTACAAGCAGGCACCCACGGCATTCATCAGTGCAGGATCGGCGGTCGCGTAGACCACCACCGTGCCCGTGCCATTCAACATGCCGTGGGCAAGACTCAAGAGTTCGTCAGCAACGATCGCTTTGCCATCACGGACAATAGCCAAGCCTCTCACCAACAGAGATCTCGCCCCGCGGATGGCAGCCTTCAGCATCGCGTCTTTGGAACCAGTGTCGACGGTGAACATCGGAGTAGTCCAGACTGCATTCTGGCCCACGGCTATCGCTATCGCCTCATCATCTGTGAGAGTTATCGTCGCCATCTTGCGATCCATTCGGTAGTCTTCGCGCCTGTTTTAGAAGAAAGCGCTAATTAGCTTGCCAGGCATGCTCGTGACGGCATCCTTTACGGCATCAACGATTGCGCCAGGATGGGTCACAGCGAAGTCGAACGTATTGTTCATCGCTGCCCAACTCCAGTCGATATTGCTGGCCGCGTCGCCCACATCGGTCCAGATGTCAATGTTGACGCCGATTAAGTAGAGCGCAGGATTCTTCGGCCCACCGCGCTTGAGGGCATCGGCCGTGAGATGCAAGGCACCTTCAACAGTTCCAACCGTATCATGGTTCGACATTGCTCCGGCCGTATCGAACTCATCAACCGTCGTTCCGATAAGGCTGCCGAGGGCGCCCTTACCAGTCAAGAAGCCCAGCGCCGTAACCGCGCTCGTTCCTGTGATTCCGAACGTCGGCACTGACCATGAGGAAACACCATTTTGTGCAGGCGGCGGGCCGCCGGTCATGAGCGTGCCCGGCACCTGAACAGGTCCCGGTACGGATGCCACGCCGCTAGCTTGCCGCTGCTGATCCGCGTTTTGACGCAAGATTACCTGTGCGTTGTGCAACGCACTGACTGCGGCCGCCAACGCGGGCGCCAACCGACTAGCCCACTCTTGTCTAAAGCGGTCGGCTTCGTGGCCATGCCATGGGCAGCTGTAGAGGTGAGCATTCAGGGTCAGACGATGCTGCGCGAGTACGCTCGCACAATCGCCAAGATGGGCAGCTAGCCGATCGAGCTGTTCGGGGTCAGCTCCCCAGGTGCCGCTCATTTGGTGACTCCTTTCGCTTTGTGTCGCGTCGCGAGGCGGACGCTCATGGCCCCAGACACTGCTCCGCACAGCGGGCTAGACGTGATGAATAACGTCGTCGACAGCGATTCCAGCCCTGCGCGGGAAACGGTAGCCTCCTGCAAGACCGATCCGTTGCTGCCCTGGAGTTCCGCCCCGACACTACGTTGGAGCGGAACTCCATAACTTCCTGTCGTGTCGATTGCGATGCCACGCAGCAAGGCGTCGGCGTGCGATCCCATTGCGGCGGCCGATCTTCCTTGCTCCGCCCGATCGGCGCCGAGAAAGCCAGGGTGGGCCATGGGCGCACTCACCTACGCGACTCCTTACCGTTGGTGGTCACAGATCGAGAAATCAGGTGTTGGAGACGTTTTCTTGCTGCTGTGCGTTCAGGTTGGCGTGCTGTGCGGCCTGCTCAATCGCGTTCGCGACGTTGGTGAGCTGGGCGACGTGCATGCTGTGCCACTCGCTGACGAACTGCTCACGGTCGGGACCGGTCCACGGCGTGTTCTGGAGCATGTTCGTGAGTTGACCGGTGAGGTTCTTGATTTCGCCCGCGGCGTGGTTCATCTGGTTCGCGAGCGTGCGTACTGCGTGGGGGTCGAGGCCCAGGTACTGAGACATTGCGATTTCCTTTCCGGTTGGTGATCATTGGTTGAACGGTTGAAAGCTATCCGGACATCTGCGGATCCGGGAATGGGGACGACTCCCCCATTTGCGAGTGGCCGTCGACGGGTTGGTCGGGGACGAGCTTTGGCAGGGCAACCTGCACGACGCTGACGATTCCACGACTCACGTGCAGGCCTCGGCCGCATGGGAAGTCTGCTCGGTTAACGCGGGGAAAATTGACTCGAAACAGCACATTGCCGTCGAGCTGGTCGGGCTGAAGCGCGATTCCGGCACGGCTCGATCGCACGTATCCAAGCAACGGATACGACGACGACACCGAGCTGGTCTCGCCTTCCGCCAAAAGGAAGTGCCCCCCCGACAAGCAGATCTTCGCCAGTTCTTGAAGCGCGAAGTCAGCGGCAGTGTTGAAGAAGTCGGCGATGCCCTCGATGACGACGACCTCGGGCCGCCCGCCCACGCTAGTCTCGCCCAGCGCCGCCATGAGCTGTGAGGCCGCCGCGGACGCGTCGTCCGGTGTGAGTGCGACAGTGTCGAGGCGTATCTGCGCGCTGATGGCGGAGCGACGACTGCCGAAGTAATGGAGCCGGACGTCGGATCGCCAGCGCCGCAGTGCCGTCATCATCGCCAGCAGGGTGGTCGTGCGTCCGCTACCTAAGGGTCCGGTTACCAGGAAGCTGCCGTGTGGGTCGAACGCCGTCGCGGCAAGGGTTTCAGAAGCTACACCCAAGACCGGCCGGCCGCCGATCTCTGTCGGCAGTTCGTCTTGGAATACTCGCTCGGCGAGGCGCCGGATGGGTGGGGCCTCGCCCACTCCTGCCCGCTTCATCGAGTCGCGCAACCCCGATATCGCCGCCGATTGCGCAACGACGTCTGTGGTTCCGCCGAACACGGCCGTTTGAATTTCGGTGCCGTCGAGAAGTCCGCGGCCCGGCGGCGAGGCTGCCTCGATGACGTCGTTCGGCAACCCCAGCAAACCGTAGTCGTTGTCGTCTGCCAGCCGCAGCACGATCCGCCGCTGAATCGCCGAGCCCAACGACGATGGAACGGCGGCCGGCCGGTCGGCCGCCACAAGAAGGTGGACGCCGACGGGCCTGCCGTCGTTCGCGACCGCGATGAGCGCGTCGAACCATCTGCTGTGCTCGCCCACCTCGTAGGCCTGACGGAAGGCCGCTAAGCCGTCGAGCAGGACGAGAATACGGGCTTCGTGCGGCGAATTCGCCAGGTGGCGATAGTCGGTAATCGTCGCGGCCCTAACTTTGGCATAACGCGTCGCGCGTTCGGCGACAGTCTGCTTCAGCCAACCAATGAGCCTCGCGACCCGCTCGGTATCGTCGCCCGACACGACACTGCCTACGTGCGGCAAATCCTCGAGCATGTGTAACCCGCGGGCGCCGAAGTCGAGGCCGTAGACGTGGCAAGGGCCGCCGTGAATCGTGAACCCGGCAGCGATTGCGATCGACCGCAAAAGCGTGCTCTTACCGGATCCACCGGTCCCGTAAACGGCGAGGTTGCCATCGCGGTCAGGCGAAAACGCCACCACGGGTTGTGCCTGGTTTTCGGGATCGTCGGCGACGGCGAACGCTAGTTCGTCGTCGCGTCGCCTGGTTGGCAGCGTTGCGAGATCGTAGACGTGGGCGAGTTCTGGCACCCAAGGCTTGCGCGGTAGCGGGATCTCAGCTACCTCGCTGGCAATCTGGATCGTCTGCACGAGCCGTTCGATGTCGGTGGGCCCGAGGTCGTGTGGGGTGGCGGCGGCGGGGTCCTCGGGCAGCTCCCACACCTTCCCTGCCCCGAATACGAGCTCTTCAGCCGAAATCTGCGGCCGCGGCGGCACGTCCGTCGTCCAACCACCCGCGTACGCGGCTTGGAAGGGCACCAGCCGACCAGGGCCGGTCTTCGATGCCGCACGGCCAGGAATGGTTGGATCGAACGAAGCGGCCATCGGTGTGCCCAAGACGTCGGTGCTGTCGCCTTCGTCGGCCATGCGCAGCGCGACGCGCAGGTTCGTATTCGCCCGCAGGTTGTCTTTGATGACGCCTGCCGGCCGCTGCGTGGCGAGTATGAGGTGCAGGCCCAGCGAACGACCGCGCTGCGCGACGTTGACCACACCGTCGACGAACTCCGGCACTTCTTGCACTAGCGCGGCGAATTCGTCTACCACGATGACAAGGCTTGGCGGCGCCTCGGGATCGCCGCGACGCTCGAGCTCGACGAGGTCTTTCGCCCGCTTGGCGGCGAGAACGTGCTCGCGATAGCGCAGCTCGGCAGAAAGCGACGTCAGCGCGCGGCGCACGAGGTGCGGGCTCAAGTCGGTAACGAGCCCAACCGTGTGCGGCAGGTTTACGCAATCACGAAATGCCGAACCGCCTTTGTAGTCGACGAGCAAGAACGTGACGCGTTGCGGGCTGTGCGCGGCAGCCATCGCCAAAATCCACGATTGCAGCAGTTCGCTCTTGCCAGAGCCTGTAGTTCCGCCGACGAGCGCGTGCGGACCTTGCGAGCGAAGGTCGAGCACATGCTTTTCACCTGCCGTTGACCCGAGCACAGCACGCAAAGATCCCGCTCGGTGCACGCGCGGCGGCCGCGCTCTCGGCCCCGAAAGAATCGAACTGGTCTCGACCCAACGTTCGATGACGACATCTTCGGACGACGCCACCTCGCGGCCGATGAGGTTCAGCAAAGCGACGCTGCTCGGCAAATCGCTCGCGTCGTCAACGGGCGCACCTGAGTCGGTGAGCGGCGAAAGGCGACGGGCGATTTCGAGAGCGACATCGGCATCGAGTGCTTCGAGCCGTACCGGCGCGACCTCCTCACCCGAATGCACGAACCCGACGGAGCCGTCGGTTCCGCCGGGTGCGACTTCGATATACGTCTGGCACGTTGCGGGAAGACCCTGTTTCGCTGGTGAAACCCAAATTACGAAGACGCCAGCCGCCGGACCGTGTTCTGCTATCGAAACCAGGCGGCTGCGTTCTACCGGGGCGTCGTCTTCGACCAGCACGATAGTCGCGGGAAGCGGCACGTCGCCGTCCGAGTCGCCCGTGCGGGAGGCTATGAGTTCTTCGAGTTCTGCGGCGAGGGCGGCGCCACCGGTCGCGTTGGAGGCGAGAACGCGTGACGTCAACGGGGTTTGTGGCGACGACGTATGCGGTAGCCACTTCAACCATTCCCATGGCCGCGCGCTTTGCGCCGACGCGAATCCGGCGAGCACAACTTCCGCCGGAGAATGCAAGCCGACAAGCTGAACGACGAGAGCGCGGGCAACGGCGAGCGTGGCGTCGCGCGGGCCGGCCACACCGATCGCGTTATCACGCAACCGCCCGACGACGGGCACTGGTTCGACGTTCTCGAACGGCTTCGTCGCCTCGGCTAGCTCCTGCCACAACGCGCGCGGAGCGTTTCTGGTCGACGGCAGTTCGATCGTGTTGCGGGATGCTTGTTCGCCGAGGCCCAGCCGCAATTCCAGGAAGCCGCGATGGTCGGGCCGCCTTGTCCAAATCAAATCGTCGAGACGCCGCGCGGCCTCGACGCAAGCCGCTGTAGACGGGTGCTCGACGTCGCGGCGTTGAATTTCGGCCGCCGCCGCGACGCGCGCCTCTTCGACAAGCGCCGCGAGGTCTTTCCTGAACTCAGCGACTGCTGCTTTGAAGGCTTTACGGCCCCCGATACGCGACTCGACAGCGTTTCCCACCATCAGCACGGGGCTCAGCGCGACAAAAATTATCGAGGTTAACGAATGGGTGACGAGATAGAGAACCACACCCAAGAACAACGGCGCGAGCATCGGAATCAGCGGAAAACGCGAGTTTTGCGGTCGCGCCGGTGGTTCTGGCGCGACAAACTTCTCACCGTCGAAGTAGGGATCGAGTCGAGGGCTGCGGTTGAACGCGACCGACGCGTCATGCACCGCGTCACCGACGACGCCGGCCAGCATCCGGATTGACATCACCGTGTCGCCGACGCGAACGGTGTCGCCGGGTCGCAGCACCGCACGGGCGCTGACGCCTTCTCCGACCACGACGCCGTTCGACGACCCCAGGTCGACGATCTCGACGACGTCGGTGACGTTTATCTTCGCGTGTTGCCGCGAAACCAGCGGATCCGAGAGGCGTACATCGCATCCCCTGCCGCGGCCGACAATGCTTGTACCGCGCGCCACCATGAATTCTTGCCCGGCGTCAGGTCCTTCGCTGATTTGCAGAACGGCGACCGGCGCGGCAGTCGGCCCATCGACGAACGTGTTTCCCGCGGCACACAACGCGATCGTTGCGCCGGAATGCAAACCGCTCGACGAGAGCTGCGCCTGAGCGGGCAGTGCTGTGCGTTGCCCGCGACTGTCGACGATCGCCACAGAATTGCCCGCGTTGCCAATGCCTCGCGGCTGCGATGCCGCAATCGGGTCTGCGATAGCCAGATAGTCGGCAAAGTCAGCCACAGTCGCGGTTCCGTCAACCGTCGACACCAAGTCGACCGGTGAACCGCCGGGCCGCATCAGCGTCAGCTTCAGTTTCACCGCTGGCCCACCAATTCAGCAAGTTCGTCGTCTGGGGCTTGCTGGCGTGGGATAGAGATCGCGGGTCGGCGTGCCGGCTCGACAATCTCCGTACGACGAAGTGATCGCAGGCTGACCGCGGCACGTAAGCGGCGCCAGCGGCTCACGCCGTCCTTCAGCCTTTGCGCGGCGGCCGCCATTTGCTTCCAGTAATTCTCGACGTCTTCCTCGGCGGGAACGCCAGGGCCGAAGATTGCCGCGTCGGCGTCCTTGGCTAGCTCGGAGACGTCGTGCCCGATCGCCCGCGCCTGCTCCCGTCGGGTCGACGCCCCCGGCACCGCGATTCTTAGATCGCGTGCGACGTCGACGAGTTCGTACCACGCCCCAGCCACTCGTCGCGTGGTCGGGCCGCGCGTGCGGCGCCGCTTGCCGCGGCGCCATTTGAGGCCGACGATCGCGCCGATAAGGAGAGCGATCACCGCGATCGGCGGGCCGCCGTAGGTCGCGCCCGTAGTCACCCAGCCGGGGATAGCGAAACCGCCGCTGCGCGACGCCGACTTATTCGTGTGCTTCTTGTCGTTGGTCGACGTCTGGTTCGGATTCGCGACCGGCGGTGGCGCGGCAACGGCCGGCGGCGGCACCACTTGCGTATTGGTCGCGGCTTGCTGCGGCTGCGGGGGTTCAGGCTGCGGCTTGTGCGACTTCGGCGGCGTCGCGTCGAACGGCACCCAGCCGATGCCGGCGAAGTCGACCTCGGCCCAGGCCGCGATGTCTTTGCCCTTGACGGTGCCGCCGGTTTCGGGCACCGCTCCGAATACCACGCGCGCAGGATATCCGAGCGCGTTTGCCATCAACGCCATCGTGGCTGCGTACTGCTCGCCGTCGCCGACGATGTGCTGCCCGTTGAGGAAGTCGGCGAGCCGTTTCGTGCCGTGACCTGGCATCACCGGCGGCGATTTCGCGTCAGCGGTCTCGCCATCGCTGTATTCGCCGTTGTTCTTCAGGTAATCAGCGACCGCTTTCAGCTTCGCGTATGCGCCCGTTTTGTCAGCCGTCCACTCTTTAGCGTCGGTCGCCACTTGCGGCGGGGCGCCGGTGACCGACGACGATGCTTGCGCGGGTGACGCGCCGGAGAGTGTTGTATCGTCGGGCACCTTGGGCAACAGCACGTGTAGCTCGTAGGAATCTCCGTTTCGCAGGCCCACGGGTGCGACTGCCGTACCCGTGGAAAGGTTGTAGCGGAAGGCGTTTTCCAGACTCGGCGCGTTCGGCCCAGCGAATTTGACCTGCGTCAGGTACCCGGCGTCGGGTAGCCACACGTCGTCGTAGGCGCCAATAGATACCTTCACGGTGGCGGGTGTTCCTTGCACGACAGCGGGGATGCTGCTGCCGACGCCTTGAAACTCGTCGGACGCCGTCCCGTTGATGCCGAACCCCCACACGTTGCCGTTGTAGGCGTCGACGGTGGCGATGCGCACTCGTGCCCCTGACGGCAAACCCGTGATGGTGAAGAGCGTGGTGTCGTTAAGCTGGCTCTTCGGCCCGACGTAATGCCGAAAACCGGCAAGCGGACTCGGATAGGCGCCGGGATCGAACGGTGGCTGCGTATACGCGCGCAACACCACGCGGTTGTTTTGGTGAGCGAGCGGCAGGTGCGTGCCGAGCGGTTGCGCGAGTGCGCAGGCGCAGCCGAGAACCGCGACCGACCCGATCGCTCGGCCAACTCGGCCGCTGCCGCCGATCGAAGGGCGCAACCGATGCTGGCGCAGCACCGCCCACGTCAGGCCGAGCGCCGCGAATACACTGCCTTGCCAAAAGAGCGCGGCTGGTTGCGCCGTCCCGAACAAAATGCCGACGGCCAAGACGACCACGGGCGCTACCAACGGCAGTGCCGCCCGTTTGCTACGACCGGCGATTGACATCGTCGTCACGCCGCCAAGCAACCCCAGGGCGTAAGGCAAAGCCAGCAAATGGTGGCTGTTACCGACAGGCGGAAGCGTAGTGAGCAGTTGCTTCCAGCCAGTGACCGACGTGCTTGAAAGCGTGTGCACCGTGGTAAAGGTCGGTAGCACGCCTCCGACGGCTGTCGTGCGCAAGGCGACGACGCCGCCGAACAGGAAGAACACGACGACCGTGACGGCCGCGAGTGAGAGTACCGGTTGGGCGATGCGGTTCGCGAGGTAGGCGATGGCGATACCGAAAAGAACGGCCAGAAGCCCGACGACCAGGTATTGCGAACCACCATACGTCGTGCGAAAGCCGAGAATTCCGAGCGCGCACAGCACCAGCGCAAACCCGCCGTCGAGAAGATTGGAAAGCGCCGGAGCGAGATGCAGCCTGTCGAACGAGCGTGCGACGCTCTTTTTCGTGACCGGTCGATTGTGCGTCATGCGCTCACGGCTCGCAGCAGCGCCGGCAGCTCGTCGAGTCGCCGCAACGTCAAGACGTCGACACCGCCGGCGCCCGAGGCGTTCACTGTCGACGGCGTGTTTCGGTCGATACGAACGGCTAGCGCACGAACGTCGGGCGAAAACCACGACGCCGCGGCCTGCAGGGTCGAAAACTCCGGTTTGCTACCGGAGACGAGCAAGGCAAGACTGGTCGCTGGTGCCGCCCGGCTCGCGGTCGCGGCCAGGGTGGCCAGGTCGGAATCGGCCGGCGACGGCTCGGTGCGTGCCAGCGCATCGAGAATTCGCTGCGCGTTGGTGCCCGAGGAAAATGCGCCCGCGCCGACGACAGTGACCTCTTGGCCATCGCGTGCTACTCGAACGCCGAGCGACGCCGCAACCGAGACGGCGTCTTCGAATTCGTCGTCCGCGTAGCTGTCGGGCGAGCCGTCGACAACGACCGTGAGGTGCGACCGCCTCGTGTCGACGAACTGCCGCACGATGAGCTTGCCGACGCGAGCGGACGTGCGCCAGTGCACGAATCTGACGTCGTCGCCGGGCACGTAGTCGCGAAGCGCGTGGAAGGCGAGGTCGCTCATCGAAATGTCGTCGGTGCTTCGGCCTTCGAGGTCGCGCAACAGGCCGGCGCCGAGGCTTTCGAGCGGCACGATTCGCGGGTGCACGATGAGTTCGAACGTGTCGGTCCACGAAACTTGGCGTCGTAGCAGGCCGAGCGGGTCGCCGCGCACCGAACTCACCGGCCCGACCGGAATCACCGCGCGCCGATGCGTCGGGACGACGAAAATCTCCTCGTGCGTGTCGCGGCTGCCCAACGACGGCACGGCGAATGTCGCGGCCCCGATCCCCACAGGCACTTCGACCTGCAACGGCAGCAGCCGCCGCCGCGACACGTTGGTGACGTTGATGCGCCCGGCGGCTGGGCTTCCGACCACAACCCGGCGCGGTTCGAGTTCGACGTCGATGCGCAAGAATGCTCGCCCGGCAAGATAAATCGTCGACGCAATAAGCGCGATCAGGCACGCGGCGGCGATCGACATGAGTTCCAGCCACCCGAGTTGCCAGCCCAAAAACCAGCTCGCGACCGCGGCAGCCACGACGGTCCAACCCAGCGGCGTCACCACCGCCGCAACGGGGCGGGCTCGCTTCACGACAGGCGTGACCGCCTCGCGCGCTTTAGCAACGAGCGGAGTGGCCATCACCTTCGCGAGCATCGTCGTCCCTTCTAGGTTCTTTTCCGGACGACGCCTAGGCGGCGCGTTCTGCCGGGGGCTTGACCTCGGCAAGGATTTGGGCGATGACGTCGATTACCGAGATGCCGGTGAATTCAGCTTCGGCGTCGAGCAGGATGCGGTGCGAAAGCACCGGAACGGCAAGCTCTTTGATGTCGTCGGGCACCACGTAATGGCGTCCGTCGGCGACCGCCCAGGTCTTGGCGACCCGCACCAAGGCGAGGCAACCGCGCACACTCATGCCCAGCTTCACGTGCTTGGCCCGGCGCGATTCTTCGGCCAGCCGGCTCACGTACGCAAGCACTGCCGGGTCGACATGCACGTCGTCGGCGGCCTTGCTCATCTCCGAGACTGCCTTCGAGGTGATGAGGGCGCCCACCGAGTCGGCGCGCTGCCGGTTGGCCGCGTCAGACAGCAACGCGACCGTCGACTCGTGGTCGGGATAGCCGATAGAAATCTTCATTAAGAACCGGTCGAGTTGCGCTTCGGGAAGGCGATACGTACCGGCTTGCTCGATCGGGTTTTGTGTTGCGATCACCATGAACGGCGACTCGACCGGGTGCGCGACGCCGTCGACGGTGACCCGGCCCTCTTCCATCACTTCCAGCAACGCGGATTGTGTTTTGGGCGAGGCGCGGTTAATTTCGTCGGCGAGCACGATGGTCGAAAAGATCGGCCCGGGGTGGAATTCGAACCCTCCGGTTTGCTGGTTGTACATCGTCACGCCGGTGACGTCGCTCGGCAGCAGGTCTGGCGTGAACTGAATGCGATGGTGCGTGCCCTGCACCGTGTTGGCGATTGCCTTTGCCAACGAGGTCTTTCCGGTGCCCGGGAAATCCTCGAGCAGCAGGTGACCCTCGGAGAGCAGGCAGGCCAACGCCAAGCGCACCACGTGGCGCTTGCCGAGGATGGCATGCTCCACGTTAGTCGCCAGCTTGTCGAACGTATCGGCAAACCAAGCGGTCTGCTCGGTGGTGAGACTCACAGCAGTGCTCCTGTCAGAACGAGTAGTGGTCCATAAGTCAGGCCTTTCCTATGGCCAAGGTGAGTAGCTGCCCACAATGCCACCAGCCGTAATGCTGATCGTGTGGCCGGCATAACCGTTCCAACACCCATTGGTTCCCATCGATGCCGCGCCGTTGCCATCGGTCGTAATCGAGTGGCTCCACCACACTGCACCATTATCGAGGCACGAAAACGTATACGAAGTGTTGGGCTGAAAGTTCGACATCGTGAAGAACACCCAATAACAATTCGCCGAACAGCCCGGCCCGACATACTGAGCCCCTGGGCTCACCGAGATACTCGGCGAAGGGCCAGGCTGGGCAGGAGTCTTAGCAGACGTATTCACACCCGAACTGGCCTCGTTCAGGCTGTCGACCGTATAGACGGTGAATGTATAATTGGTATTCCACGCAAGGCTCTTGAATGCATAGCTCGTGCTTGAGGTCGTTACCGCGCCGCCGCCGCTCCAGGTAATCTTGTAGCCACTAATACCACGCCCATTGCTAGCGGGAGCCGACCAACTTACCGTGATCGTTTGTCCGCTCACGGTAGCCTTGACGCCGGTCGGGGGAAGCGGCACGCCGTAAGGCGTCACCGCGTTCGACGCCGGTGACGGCGCTCCGCAACCCTTCGCGTTACACGCGGTCACCGTGACTGTGTACTGCTTGCCGTTTGTCAAACCAGAAATGACCTCGGTGACGTTCGTGCCGGGCGAGCCTGGGTTTGACCACGATCCACTCGGCCCGCCACTCAGCGAGTAATTCACGCTGGTCAGCGGCGAGCCGTTCGACTGTGGCAGGGTGAACGAGACGTGGATTTTCGTGTCATAGCCACCTGAACTATCGTGGTCGCTCGCGCTGACGCTGGTAATCGGGTCGGGCGCGGCCGCCGCGGTAATCGGAGGCGTCGACTGAGGGCTCGGGTCGGAGGTCAGCTGAGCCGCGTTCGTCGCCACGATCGAGTACTGATATTTCGACCCGTCGTTGGCAATCGTGAAAGTCGCGGACGTCGCCGTCGCTCCGGCGGAGGAGGTTCCCGACGCCGAACCGTTGCGGTAGACGGTAAGGGTGTATCCGGTGATGTCGCGGCCGTTGCCGTCGGCGGGCGCCCACGACACGGTGACCGCTTGCTCGTGCAGGTCGGCAGACTGCGCGGCGGCCGCCGTCGGTGCGGCCATCGTCTTGGGTTTGCCGAACGGAACCGCCTGCGCCGCCGCGCCGAACTGGCCGGCGCCGGCCGCGTTGTCGGCCCGCACCTGGAACGAGTACTGGGTGCCGTTTTGCAAGCCGCTCCAGGTCAGGCTGGTGCCACTCGTCTTTTGAATCGGTCCGCTGCCGGGGTCGGGGCTGATTTGCACCTCGTAGCTGGTCACGGCGGTGCCGTCGACGTGCGCCGGGCTCCATTGCAGGCTCACTGAAGTGTCACCGGGCTTAGCCGTCAACCCGGAAACGGGGTCGGGCACCTGGTTCGGCGTCGCCTGCGTGGAGGGATCGCTCGGGGGCCCCCACCCAACAGCGTTGTGCGCGCGCACGGTGAACGTGTACGGGTGACCGTTCGTCAGGCCGCTGACGGTGCACGGTGCGGCCGCACACGGATACGTCTTTCCGCCGCTATCGCTGATTTGGTACTGATCGACCGGAGAGCCGTTGGAAGCGCTCGCCGAAAAGCCTAGTACCACTGTGTGCGACGAGACCGAATTCAGTGTGGGAGTTCCGGGCTTTCCGGGCACGCCGAGCACTTCCATCGTGATGGTGCCGTGCACGGCACGCTCAGGTTGCGTGACGAGATCAGTAACGGTGACGTCGAAGGTGAACGTGCCGTGTGCGTCGGCAGCCGGCGTTATCGAGACCTTGCTACCGGCCGACGTCGCGCTCGCGTTCGAACCGGTCGAGGTTTGTTTCACCGCCAGCACGGCAACTTGTGCCTTGGCGCCAAAGGGCGACTGCACGTACGACGCGATGTCGACCGTGGCAGTCTGGCCGGCCTTCACACCGCCCACCGAAATAGCCTTGACGGTAGCGAGCGGCGCGGCCTTCACCACCACCGCGATCGACGCGCGTGACGGCGTACCGGCGATGCCGACGTTGATTGTTCCGGTCGAATCGGGCTTGGCCTCCGCACCTGCCACCAACTGAAGCTTCTCACCATGAGCGCCGGACGACGTCAGCTTGACCCCACCGAGCGAGGTCAACGCACTGGTGAATTTGAGAAGTGAAATCTGCGTCGGATCGGCCGATATCACCTGACACAGTGCCGTGACGTCCACCGAAACAGGCGCGCCGCCCGCCGTCACCTGCAACGGCGTCGTCGGGCATTTCAGCGTCGGCGGCGGCGCGCCGATTTTCACCGGAATAGTCAGAACGGCCTTGAGGCCCGACGGGTCAGACAAGTTGCTGCCGTCGGTGACTTCAAACGTGACGGCTGCCGCACCGCTGTACGAGCCGATCGAATGCAACATCAACGTCGTGTCGCCCTGGCTAGTCGCCTGCAGGCTGTCCGCCGGCGAGCCGCTGATTTTGTCGCTCGTGGTCAACCGCACTGATCGCCCGCGCGGATCGACCACGTAGTCGGAAATCGAAATCGTCTTCTGGCCGCCTTGTGCAACCTCGACGGGTTGAATATCAGCTTTCAGTTTCGGCGGCGAAGCGGCGCCGGCCCGGCCTGGCACGTAAATCACCGCCATCGCCACCTGGCCTTGCGGATCACTGATCTGGTAGCCGATGGTTTGCGCGTACGACTGAATCGTGACGACGACGTTCTTGCCCTGTATCACCGCGGTCGGGTCGAAAACCTTCGTGACGACAAGGTTGGCCTGATCGCCGTCCGGGTCGTCGTCGTTGTCGGTCACCGGAACGGTGACTGTCGTGCCGCTCGAGGGCAACTCGTCAACCGTGTCGTCGCGCGCGATCGGCGGATTGTCGAAACCTGCCTTCGAACGCACAGTGATCTGCGCAACGGAAACTGCTCCTGTGCCGTCGGTGATGCCGTATAGGAGGACGACCGGCGCCGCCCCCGCCGCGGGCGCCTTCACGCGCACGAGCGTGCGGTCGAGAGAAACACCGACAGGCACGACGTTGTTGGTTGTGGCGAGCGGCTCGATGGTCACGTGGTCGTCGGGCGCGACAAAGTCGTTCGCCAGCACGTCGACATGCACGTTCGCGCCCGGTGCCGCCGTCACGACGTCGTCGATGGCGACCGGCGCTTGCGGAACACCCGCCGGCACGATGCCGACACGCACCTGCGCAACACCCAGTTGACCGAATCGATCCTGCACCTGGTACTCGAAAACGTCGGTGCCGGCGCTCGTCGGGTACGCCCGGTAGACGAACGAGTCTCGGTTCAACGACGAAATCTGGCCCAGCGTGGGAGCTTTTTCCATTCCCACCAGGGTTACCGAGTCGCCGTCGGGGTCGATGTTGTACGTCGGGACTTGCACGACCACGCTGCCACCCGCGATAGCACGTGCCTCAACCGCTGGCGGGTGCGGAGGCGAATCGTGCGCGGCGTCGATCGGATTCACCGTGATGTCGAGGTGGCCGGTAGCACTCTCACCCGCCGCGTTTTGCACCACGTAATCGACGACGACAGACGTCGCGTTTTGCACCGACGCCGGCGCGGCGTAGCGCACCAAGCGTCCGGAGGCATAGGCGCCACCGAGTTGCGGCCGTGCGGTCAAGCCGCCCTGAACCAGCGTAAGCGACCCGCCGTTCGGGTCGGTGTCGTTCGCGAGGACGTCGACGGCGACGACGTCACCCGCGCGCACAACGGCCATGTCGTCTTCGGCGACCGGAAGCACGTCGCCCGTCGGCGTCGGCAATTGCGTCACCGTCACGTCGCCCGTCACCGCCGGCGAGGTGCCGTTCGTCACCTGATAATGCACAACCTGGGGCCCGCCGATATTCGCGGTAGTCGCCATGAGTCGCAGCCAGCGGCCATTGACCACTTCGGCCTGCAAGCCTGCCCGCGGATCGACGGGGGCCGCGGATTCGACTGTAAGCACGCCACCCGCTGGATCGGTGTCGTTGGCGAGGACGTCAACCATCGTCGCCTGCTGACCACGCAGAACCGCGACGTCGGGCATCGCGACAGGGCCGGTATTCGCGCCAGGTTGTTGCACGACGTCGACTCGGATGTGCCCCTCCGACGTTTTCGCCGAGCCGAACGCCGCGTGGTAGACGAGGTCGAAAGTTCCTTGCTGCCGCGCGGTAAAGGTGACTGTGCCGGTCGACTGGTCGGCCGTCACGGTGGCACCAGCCGGGCTGGGGATGGTGCCGGAAAGGGTGAGCTGGGCTTGCGGATTCGACGGATCGGCACCGGCAACATCGTTGGCGAGCGGCAAAATGGTGATTTGCTGGCCGACGAAAGCGCGCGCGATATCCGGTTCGGTCGTCGCGGGAACCGCGGCGGCGTCAGCCCCCAAAACGTCGATATCAAAGGTTCCGGTGACCGGGTCGCCGACGCCGTCCCATACCTCGTAGGTGATTCGCTGCGGACCCGCCGTTGCCGGTGCGGTGTAAGTGATTCGTCCGTCAGCGCTCGCGCTCACGCTGCCGGCGCCGACCGTGACAGACTTCAGCACCAGCGGATCGCCGTCGTAGTCTCGCCAGTCCGTCAGCACCGGGTAGGAAAAGACCCCGGAGCGCCCGACCTGCCATTGCTTGGCGTGGTATCCGGGCCGCAAAGCCGGTGGCTCGTTTTGGTCTTTCGAGCGAATCGAGACGGTGACCGGCGCCGTCGACGTCCGGCCCTTCTCGTCGCTTGCCACGTACATGAAGTGCACGTCGCCGCTCGTGTCTGACGCCGGAACGTCGATGGCGATCGCCTGGCCGTCAGGGGTCACGGTTGCCTTCACCGACTCGTCGTCAGGAGTGGTGATCGAAGCGACCGCGAGAATATCGTTGTCGGGCGCCGAGTCGTTGTCGAGAACGTGCAGCACGGTGACTCGGCCGGGTCGTGCCCCGAACTTGTCGGCAAGTGCTTTCAGAGCATGGTCGGACGACGTGGAGCTAGTCTGCTTACCTTGCGTCTGCTGCCCATGGTTGGCGTTTTCGACCGCGGGTTTCACGTCGTCCCAGTTGTCAACGCGAGTCGGCGCCTTGGTGATGTCGGTCGTCGCGCCGGTGACGGGGTCGTTGAGCACGATAACGTTTCGATTCACCCGGAATACAACGCCTTGGCTGCCGATCGAGCCCATCGCGGTCAGCGGATACACGCTCGGCTTTCCGTTGCAGGCCCGCACCAGGGTGCCTTGGCCGCCCGCCCAGGCCGCGTAGACGCAGCCGCCGAGCCGCACCGGCTGTGCTGGCGTGCCGGTGCCCACGCCGCTCACAGTGGCGACGTCCGAACTCTTCAACGAAACGGAATAGAGCCCCTTTCCATCCGCGACGAGCACGCTTCCCGCGGACGGGCCGCTTTGCTGCACCACGAACCCGCCTGACGCGGATTTCGGTAGCGTCGCCGTCTTATGGCCTGGAATGAACACCGCGCCCGACTTCTGGTCGAGCACGACCGGCGTGGAGCCGACCGCGGCTACCGCGAGATTAGCGAGGTCTGCCGGCAGCGGCGTCGACTTCGCGGTGTGGCTTGCCGAGATCGTGAGCAACTGGTGCTTGGCGGCCGAGGCCACGAACACGATTCCGTCCGCGGAGACCGCGAGAGCTGCCCCACCGCCCGCCGTCGCGTCGGGCTTGGCCTGCAGGCTGAAGTTGCCCAAGCCGTCGGCGCCTCGAATCCAGGTCTTGCCCGTCGACGGCTCGACCACGGCGACCGTCGAGCCGCCCAGCGCGACTGCGTCGTCGTCCGGGACTTGCAAACTTTGGCTTGGGTCAGCGACCTGGACGGCGACGTTGACCCGGTAAAGCTTGCCGGCCGCGAGGTCTCGCGCGAGCACGGTCGTGCCGTTTTGGAAAACGTCGACGTTGTACGAGGTTTGCGCGAGACCGGGAGGCGCGAAGCTCGCGTCGAAGGCGTCAATCTGCTTGTTCAGCCTGGCGAAGGCGCCGTGCGGACTGCTCGGATCTGCCCCTGTTTGGTCGCTTGTGACCCAAACTCCACCGTCGTTGAGCGACAGGTTTTTAGTCGGAAAGCCATGCGCGGTGAAAGCCAGGAACACGACCGCGGCGGACGCGAACGAAAGCGCCGTCCCCGAGACCACGGATCGCTTGCGCCCTAGCACTGCTCTTCCCCACACGTGACCTTCCCCTCGTCGCACCACACAACAGCGCACACTTGCGCCTACGACGAGGCGCCGCGCGAATGCTGGCACACGACGTTGCGCTTCGGCCATGGGCAGTGCTCCCCATGGGCACTGCTCTCCATGTGCCGTCTGGCTCCCTCGTGCTCCCGACGGAAACTGGCCGAATCGGCAGCCGTAAGCCAACCAGACGGTAACGTCGAGCGAGGTCGCCGCGCTATCTCCGTACAACCCCGTACAAGGGGACGACGACGGGAGCGGCCGAAACTTGGGCGAACCGTCGTCCTACGATCGCTGGGGAGTACCCGCGAAGCATGAAACGGGGTGATGTCGTGATGTCTGTGCCAGGCGAAAGGGCCGACGATTACGATCCCGAGCGCGTTACGACGCGCGCCGAGTTCGGGCAACTGTTGACGGCGATCCGTGTGCGCGCGGGCCTCACGGTTCGTGAACTGGCGCGGCGGCTGGAGGTTCCGGCCGGCACCTTGGGCGACTACTTCAGCGGTCGGCATCTCCCGTCGTCCTCACAATTGCCAACTTTCCGGGGGATATTGGCGCAATGTGGGGTGGTCGACGATGCGCTGCTCGACCAATGGGTGACCGCGCTCCAGCGGGTGCGGGCGGTATCCGACGGGCGGGCTAGCCGGCGTCCTGCCCCTTATCGCGGGCTCGAGGCGTTCAGCGCCGCCGACGCCGACCTCTTCTTCGGCCGCGAGGAGCTCGCGACCGCGATCGTAGAACGGCTGCGCGCGATTGTCGCCGGGCCGTCGCGGCCAAATCCTGTCGTCGCCGTGATCGGGGCCTCGGGCTCGGGAAAGTCGTCGCTGCTACGCGCGGGCGTGCTGCCGGCCGTCGAAGCCGGGGCTCTCGGCAAGCGATGGCGCGGACTGCTCATGACACCGGGTGCCGACCCCGAGGCGGCGTTCGAAGAATGCACAAGCGGGCTGGGCGAAGCGCACGCGGTCGTCGTCATCGACCAGTTCGAAGAAATCTTCACCCTCTGCTCGCCCGAAGTTAGGCGCGCATTTCTTGCCACGCTGGCGCGACGTGGAAGCGATGACTGCCTCGTCGCGTTCAGCTTGCGCGCCGACTTCTTCGGGCACGCGGCCCGAGAAGAAGAACTCCTGACAGCTCTAGCGCACGAGCAACTACTCGTCTCGCCGATGGGGCGCGAGCAACTACGGCGAGCGATCACTGAGCCCGCTCGTCGCGTCGGGATGTCGGTCGAAGACGGGCTCGCCGAACTCCTTCTCGCCGACCTAGCGCCTGCCGGAGCGGGATCGTTCGCGCACAATGCCGGCGCTCTCCCCCTCCTTTCTCACGCGCTTTTCGAAACCTGGCAGCACGCGACGCACAACGCGCTCACGGTTGCCGACTACAAAGCCGCCGGCGGACTCGATGGCGCTGTCAGCCAAACAGCGGAAGAACTATATGCCGACCTCGAGCCCGCGGAACAAAACGTTGCCCGGCGAATCTTCACCCGGATGGTCAACGTCGACGAAGACGGACTAGTTACCCGGCGCCGAGTAAGCCGCGCGGAAGTCGACGCATTGCTCGCTGAAACCGACGGCGCGACGACGTCTCTTGCGAATCTGTTCGAAAGGTTCGTCGCTCGGCGTCTGCTCACCGTCGAGGCCGACACGGTGGAAATCAGCCACGAAACACTGCTCACAGCGTGGCCTCGCCTGCGCGATTGGGTCGACGAAGACCGGGAAGAGTTGCGCGGCCGGCGGCGCATCGTCGAAGCGGCTAGGAATTGGGAAGACAGCGGCCACGACGCCAGTCTGCTGCTGAGTGGCCGTCGGCTCGACGCCGCCGTCGAATACGCTGCCGACGCCGACCGACGGCGAGAACTCACGCAACAGGAGCGGGATTTCGTCGAGGCGAGCGCGACCCACGCCGCTGCTCGACGACTCGCCGATCAACGCCGCACCCGGCGGCTCAAGCAGCTTCTCGCTGCTGTCATCGTGCTCGCCGTCGTCGCCAGTGGATTCGCTGCCTTTGCGCTCGACCAGCGCGCGCGCGCGAATCACGCCCGTGACGAAGCCTTGTCGCGACAGGTCGCGATCGAGGCAACACAACTGCGCGACAGCGCGCCATCACTGTCGGCCCAGCTCGCCCTCGCCGCTTATCGGCTGGCCCCGACGACCGAAGCGCAATCGGCGCTCCTCGACTCGTCGTCGACACCGCTGCCCACTCGACTTCTGGGCGCGTCGGGCCCTACGGCGATCGCGCTCTCGAAAGACGGCACGCTGCTCGCCGTCAGCCACGCCGACGACGGAACCGTTCATTTGTACCGGCGAAACGAAACCAATTTCGTCTCGCTCGGTGTAATCCCGGGAAGCCCGAACACACAAGTTTTCGCGGTCGCGATGAACCCCGCAAACACGCTGCTCGCTACCGGGGGAACGAGCGACCACATCGAGCTGTGGGATGTCTCGAATCCTTCGCAACCGCGTCGGCTTACCGTGCTCGGCGGATTCACGACGGCGGTGCAATCGATCACGTTCAGTGGCGACGGAAAAACTCTGCTCGCCGCCGGCGATTCCGCGGGGGTGCACCGATGGAACGTGCGAGGGCGGGCAACACCCGAACCCATACTTCCCGACCTTTTTGGCAGTGCCACGATTCAGTCGGTCGAGATCAGCGGCGATGGCCGTTGGATCGCCGGCGGAGGAACGGACGGCACGCTGCACGTCTGGGACGACAGATCGGCGCGACAAGTCGCGACGGCGGCAACAGGCGCGTCGTCACTCACAGCGGTGGCATTCAGTCCTGACGCGACGCTTCTCGCGGCTGCCAGCAAAGACCATCTCGTACACCTTTGGGCAATCGACGGCACAGGCCAGCTACATCAAGCGCACGACCCGCTGAGCGGCTTTACGAGTTGGGTCAACTCTCTCGCGTTCGCGCCAAACGGTGGCCTCCTCGCGGCCGGAAGCTCCGATAACACGGTGCGCGTGTGGTCGACCGATTCATGGACCAACGTTGCCACCTTCGACCATCCGGTGCCGGTGACCGGAACCGTGTTCACGCCCGACGGGCAAACGCTGATTTCTTCGGGCGCGGACGGCGCCGTGCGCTTATGGCCGCTGAAAAGTTCTGGCCTCACCGGCTTTACCGGCAATGTATTCGCGCTCTCCTACGACGCCGACGGAGCGCTGCTAGCGGGAGTCACCAGTGGACCGCAAGGCAGCGCCACCCTTTGGAATACAAAAGGTTTTGGTGAACCGCACGACGTGGTACCTCCGAGCGGCTTCGGCCCGACCATAGGCTCAGGCGCCCTCACACCTGACGGCCATCTGCTCGCGATCGCCAACCGTCCGGGGCAAATACAACTGTTCGACGTTCGCGACCCGGCACACGCCGTACCTGTCGGGTCGCCGCTCACAGGCGCGGCACCGCTCATCGAATCCGTGACGATCTCTCCGTCGGGCACGCTCCTCGCCGCGGGTGACGACAGCGGCGTCGTCCGGCTTTGGAATATCGCGCATCCCGCTGCCCCGCAACAACTGCCCGCACTCACCGGCCCGGGCAGCATCGTCTTGGCGGTTACGTTCAGCCCGAACAGCTCGTTGCTCGCGGCCGCCAGCGCCGACAAGAACGTGTGGCTGTGGAACATCAGCGATCCCGCGCACCCCGCACATGTAGCCACACTGACCGGCTTCGCCAACTACGCCTACAGCGTCGCTTTCACGCCCGACGGCCACACGCTCGCGGCCGGCAGCGCCGATCACACCGTGCGCCTGTGGGACGTGAGCGACCCCGCGCACCCGAAAGCGCTCGGCAAGCCGTTGACCGGGCCGACCGACTACGTCTACTACATAGCCGTCAGCCCCGACGGCAGCACGTTAGCCGCCGCAACGACGGCACACCGCGTCTTCATGTGGGATATCAGCCACCGAAGTCATCCGAAACTCATTGCCACCCTCGGTTCCGGCAAAGGGCAGTTTTTCGCCGTCGCCTTCGCCCCCACCAAGCCCGTCGTCGTCGCGGCCGGCACCGACCCGGCGGTGAGCCGCTGGAGTTATCAGACGAATGACGTCGAGCACATGATTTGCGACGACACCGGCGATCCGATCACGCGAGCCGAGTGGGCTCAATACGTACCCGGAGCACACTACGATCCGCCGTGCCACTAAGAAGTATTACGAAGGATCGTCAGTACGCGGACGACGGTCGAGCAACGCTAGATCGGCCTTGGTGACGATATGGGTGGCGAGCGCGTACTCGACGAGGCGCGCCCGGCGGTTGGCTGCCAGGCGACTCGCGTCACCGTGCAAACCGCGCACCCCCATGCGTTCGAACTTCTCACACACGTTGTCGAGTTTGCGGTTGAACTTGGTGATGGTCCAGCCAAGGCGTTTGGCCGCATCAGCCGAACCCGGTACCGCGCTCATGCCGCGATTGCCTCTACGTAACGCCGGCTCGGCCAGCGCGACGATGAGCAGCCGCTGGTCGGGCGTGAGATTCGTGCGGCCGATCGTCGTCGAGCCGTCGTCAACGACCTCGGCAACCACGGGTGAGAACGGCGCGTCTTCCAGCACAAGCTCTAGTTCGTAGGTGGTCGGACCAGCCGTGAACCAGACGACCGTCTTCTCGAAAACCACCGGGATGTGCGCGCCCGGAGCGAGCCAGGCCTGAAAGAGGCCGTGCTCGTCGGCCACCGTCGCGGTCAGCCGAGAACCCAGATTCGCCAACCAATACAGCCCGTCGGTGTGCGAAACCGTCAAGAACCTGCGGTGCAAATACGGATTGTCGTCGACGTTGACATCGGCTTCGCGACCGATGACGAGTTGCCCGCCCGCTTCAATCCGGTAAGTCTCGCCGCAAAACTCGACGCGCATCCCCATAACCCCGTCACCTCAGCTACTGCACACTGGCGACGACCAGTCGGAGGCATGACTGCCGTCACTGCGGACTACTTGCACCTCGAGGCATTTCGCGTGGCCCGCCTCGGTCGAGACAGCAAGGCTCGGCGTCGTGACCACCCCAGTGTCAGGAGAACCGCTCGCACCAGAGGCGAAACGCCAGCGATAGGAATCGCCGTCAGCCTTGTTTGCGTAAGTCCACGAAAACTCGACGCTACTGGCGTCTTTGCGCGAGACGCTCACATCGGGCGTACCAGGCGCCGGCTGCTCCAATGTGTTGACCAAATTCTGGTTGAGTCCGTCGTTGGGTGTGGCGCTTTCTCGCGGTGCGGCGCTCGGCGATTTCGGCGACGACGTCATGACGACGCCGACGACCGCGGCAGCGGCGGCCAGCACGACGACCGCCGCGATCGCGGCGATGCGCCCACGGCGTCGGGCCTGCGCGCCAGCTGGAATCGCCGGCTCGTCGCTCGGCGCCGGAGCGCGCACGATAGTGCCGTCGAGTTCAGGCGCGGCCGGGCCGAACTCTCGCGGGCGAGGCACGCGGGGCGGAATGCCCGACGGGTCGGTGCCGGCGACAGGGGCGGCGCTCCGGCGGGTCTCGTCGTCGTCGCTGACGAACACCGGCGGCTGCGTCCGCTTCGGCGGCGGCGGTGTTTGAGCGTCGACTCGCTGCAACGGACGCCGTCTCGTCTCGTTGCCGTCGTCGTCAGCGACCGGCACTCGCGTCCGGCGATCGATCTGGTCGACGAGAATCGGAGTGACCGCGAAGCGCTGCTCTTGCTCGACCGCTTGCAGCGCGCGCGCGAGACCGAGCGCCGATTGCGGACGGCGAGCAGGATCCTTGGCCATGGCCTGCTGAAGCAACCGCTCGAGCGAGTCGGGCACGTCGTCTCGGCCAGTGCGCGGCGGAGGTGTTTCTTGAATGCGCCGCATCAACGCCCACTGGGTGTTGTCGCCACCAGGAACGACGAACGGCGACCTGCCGACGAGGAGGTGCCAGACCGTCGCTCCGAGAGAATAAACGTCTGACCGCTCGTCGGCCGGACTCGTCGAGAAGATAACTTCGGGCGGCGCCCACGGAACCGACATGCCGCCTGAATCATCAGTGTTTTCGGCTCCCTTTGTGGCCGCGATGCCGAAGTCGGTAAGACCGATCGCCCCGTATTGGCCCGTCAGAATATTCGCGGGTTTGATATCGCGATGCAAAATACCCGCGCGGTGGGCGGTTTCGACGGCGTCCGAAATTTGAATTCCGATTCGCAGCACTTCGGCAACGCCAAGCCGCTCCTCCTGGGCCCGAACGCTCATGCTCTTGTTCGGGTAATACTTCATGACCAGGTAGGGTCGGCCGTCGGCCGTCACGTCGGCGCTGAACACCTGCACGATCGACGGATGATCGGCCAGTTCAGCCATCGCGTTCGCCTCGGCCATGAGTTGCCGGCGATCCGACTCAGTGAGGTCTTCGCCGGTCAACACCTTGACGGCGACCTTCATCTTCGGATGCTGCTGCTCGTAAAGGTAGACGTCGGAATACCCGCCGGAACCGAGCGGCTCGAGGTAGGAAAAACCTGGAATGTCGGGTGGCGGCGACTGAACGCGGCTCACTCCGGCACCCCGTATTCGAAAGTGATTTCGTCAGCCAGGCTCACAATTGTGCCAGGCGGAATCATCGTGGGATCGTTCGGCCGAAGCCTGCGTGGCTCTTCGCCCGGCAACGTCACCATCGTACCGTTGGTCGAGTCGAGATCGGTGACGAGCACGTGCCAGCCGTCGAGACGCACTTCGAGATGCGTGCGCGAAATGTCTTGGCCCGGGCTGTTAAGGCGGACGACGTGCGGCCGCTCGCCTTTGCCGTCGAAATCAACGCGGGGGCTACGCCCGAGCACGACACCGCGATCGAGCGTGACCGTGTCGCCGGTCGACAGTCGCAAGACGCCGAGCACCGGCCGAGGAATTGTCACCGGCTCTCGGGCGGGCACCGCATTTCCGCACACTCGGCAGGAGACGGCGTGCGCGGGGTTGTAATGCCCCAACGGGCAAGGAATCGCGTGCACGACCGGCCCGACATGTTGTGGCGACTTTTCTCCGGAGCCAGGGGGGCGCGGCTTGTGCTTGACCGTGCGTTCAATGTCGTCGGCCTCAACGGATGCGACGCTGCCAGCGGCACTTCCGGGTTCGGCGCTAACGCCGCGCCCTGAGCCGCCGGACGCCGCCCACGGGAACGACTCGATGAGCCCGGACGACGGGCGTGCCGCCTGTTCAGGCGCGGCCGGTGCCGGCGAGACCGGTGGCTTAGGTCCGCCGACCCGGTGAACCGCCGGACCTTGCCGCGGCGATGGTGCCGCGGCGGGCTGCGGCGTCGGCGCCACCGGCGGTGTGGGAACCGCCGACCATCCGGGCGCGGCCGACCGCATCGCCGAATGAGACGGCTGCGCGTCGGCGGCCTCCGACGCGCCGAACCCCTCGCCGGCGTCGGGAGCGGCAGCCGGATGCCGCGTCGCCTCGAAAAGGTGGTCGTAGCTCTGGCTCGACGCTTCGGGCTCGGCTTCGGGTTCGGCGTCCGCCTCGATTTCAGACTCAGTTTCTGGCTTAACTTCGGCCTCAGCGCCCGTCTCAACCTTGGCGGCGAGCGTCGTGGTCACGTACGCCGGCAACGTGTCGCCGGGCGCACCCTGCCCGGGGGAAGCCAACGCGGATTCGGGCGAAATGCTGTCGTCCTGCGCCTGTCGCGGCGACGTTGTCGCGGCAGTGGAAATTCCGCCGGCTTCGACAGGCCGCGCGTCTTCGACGGGCTGGGCGGCTTCGACGGGCTGGGCGGCTTCGACGGGCTGGGCGGCTTCCTGGCAACGCAGGCGAACGACGTCGGCGAGCGCGACACCCGCACCCAGCGGCAGCGCGTGCTCGCTGAATTTCACCTCGGGCCCATTGCGAATCTCGAGCCTGACGGGAGCCTCGACGCGGTCTTCGACCCAGGTCGTGGCTCCGGCACCTCGAATTTCGCGCACGTTAAGGGATTCGTCGTGGACGACGACAACCGCCGCGCCGCGCACGATGACGGTGGCCGCTTCGCCTGACCGTTGTACGAGCGCGAACGGCGGTGTGGCACGAAGCCCGTCGCGGGTTAGTTCGTTCACTACGTCGTCGAGCGAAGCATCGCGCGAAACTCGCTGCCACAGTCGCGACGGCAAGGTTTGGTCGGCCGACGCGTCGACGAGCGCCCACGTGCTCGCACCCGCAAGCACCGCCCACGAGCCTGGTGAATATTCGGCGGGCCAGGCGTGCGAATTCGTCGACTCAGGCATCAAAGCGCTCCCGTTCCGCGTCTGGTGCCGGCAAAATCCGAGGGGTCGTGTCTTCGTCGACGTCCGATGCTTCGTCACCGAATACGTCGATGACGAGGGCGGTCACGTTGTCTCGGCCGCCAAGAGCGACCGCGCGTTCGACCAGGTGGCGCGCCGTGCCGGATGGATCCTGCTCCGCGCCCAAGCACAGCGAAATCTCGGTGTCTTCCATTTCGGTAGGAAGGCCGTCGGAGCACAGCAGATACCGATCGCCGAGAACCGGGGGCAGCAGCCACGAATCGACCTGGGGCGCCGGCCAGGTGCCAAGCGATCGGGTCACGATGTTTCGGCGCTGATGAACACGAGCCTCTCGACGAGATATTTGCCCGGTCGCCACGAGTTCTTCGACCTCGGAGTGGTCGACGGTGACCTGGTCGAGATGACCGCCCGCAAACCGATAAACGCGAGAATCACCGACGTTGAACACCATCCAATGCCAGCCGCCACTCGCCTGAACCATCGCAAGGCCGGTCACCGTGGTGCCCATGCCCGCCTGCTCTGAGTCGGCGTTACCCATCGCGACGATGGCGTCGTTGGCCCTCGTGACCGCCGCGACGACGTCGTCAGGTGAGAGATCGGTTGCTCCGGCCAAACGCCGAAACTCGTCGATAACGATGCGGCTCGCGACTTCGCCCGCCGCATGGCCTCCCATACCGTCGGCGACGACGAAGACGGGTCGCTCGGCGAGGTAGCTGTCCTCGTTGAGCGTGCGAACCAGCCCGGCATCGGTTGCCGCGCCCCACCCAACTGTGATCATCGGCCTCGCGATCCCTCTGTCGCCAACGACGGCGAAGTCTACTGCGTGGCTGATCTCCGCGGACCAAGAATGTGCGATTGCGGGGAGTTCTACCCACGCACGACGGCGAGCGCCGCGTCGCGCACTCTCGCCATCGTGGCGTCGTCGTCGGCTTCGACGTTGAGCCGAAGCAACGGCTCGGTATTTGACGCGCGGATGTTGAACCACCAGGTCGGCGCGGTGACCGTGAGGCCGTCGAGATCGTCGAGTTCGACACCTGGCTCGTTCTCGTACTTCTGCCTGACCGCGGCCATCACCGCCGATTGGTCGTGCACTGTCGAGTTGATTTCGCCCGACGCGACGTATCGCGAGTATTCGGCAGCGAGTTTCGAAAGCACGGTACCACCAGGGGTTTCACCGAGAGCGGCGAGAACATGCAAGGCCGCGAGCATTCCTGAATCGGCGCGCCAGAAATCACGGAAATAGTAATGCGCCGAATGCTCGCCGCCGAACACCGCGTTAGTCTCGGCCATCGTGCCCTTGATGAACGAATGGCCGACGCGGCTGCGCACCGGCACACCGCCGTGCTCGCGCACGATTTCTGGCACTGCCTTGCTGGTGATGAGGTTGTAGATGATGCTCGAGCCAGGGGCCTTTTTTAGTTCGCGGACGGCGACCAAAGCGGTCACCGCTGACGGGGGCACGGTGATGCCACGCTCGTCGATGACGAAACAGCGGTCGGCGTCGCCGTCGAAGGCCAGCCCAATATCGGCGCCGGTTTCGCGGACTTTTGCCTGCAGGTCGACGAGGTTTTTCGGGTCGATCGGATTCGCTTCGTGATTCGGGAAATTACCGTCGAGTTCGAAATACATCGGCACGACGTCGAGCGGCAAGTCTTTCAACACATGCGGCACCGTATAACCGCCCATTCCGTTGCCCGCGTCGACGACGACCTTCAAGGGCCGGATGTTCGACAGATCGACGAGCCCTCGAAGATAGCGAGCGTAGTTGTCGACGAGTTCGCGCTCGATGACGGTTCCGCGCGGTTTGCCGGACTCTGGCACGCCGTTTTGCGCGAGGTCGCGGATGTCGAGCAGGCCGGTTTCTTGGCCCACCGGCCGGGCGCCGGCGAGGCAGAGCTTGATGCCGTTGTATTTGGCCGGGTTGTGGCTGGCGGTGAACATCGCCCCCGGCATGTCGAGATAGCCCGCGGCGAAATAAAGCATGTCGGTGCTCGCCAGCCCGGCAAGGACGACGTCCGCGCCCTGACTTGTCGCGCCGTCGGCGAACGCGCGCGCGAACGGCCTCGACGAATCGCGCATGTCGTGCGCGACCACGATGCTCGGCGCGTTCGTGAAGTGGGCGAACGCGGCGCCCACCGCTCGCACGGTTTCTTCGTCGAGTTCGTCTGGTACCACGCCGCGAATGTCGTACGCCTTGACGATCTTGGACAGGTCGCGCACCGGATGCCGCCTCGTTCGATTGGTCGTCAGCCGACCCGTTGGGCGGCCGGCCGACACGACGTCGGCCGTTGGCAGCCTACCCAGCGGACCGGTAACCCCGCAGTCAGGCGATTTTACGTGTCTTTTCGATGACGCTTTCAAACGAGAGCGGGCTGCCGTCTTGCACCCACCAGCGGTTTTCGCAGCGGTGACACGACGCGAAGCGGACGGCCGACCCGTCGGTGAGCGTCATCGCGATCGAGGTCACGTTCGCGGCACCGCAGATGTGGCACTTGGCCAAGACGCGTGCTTCCGGCTTGACGAGCGAGGCGGGACCGCTGAGCGGGGCGGCGACTTGGCGAGGTGTCCGGGGGGTGGTCGACTTCGGCACGGAGGCTCCTCACGATCTCGTTCTTCAGGGAAGATCACTGATGAAAGATCACCCTGGTGGGCGGCGCCCGATCGGGTGACATCCCCCTATCGGCCTAACGGGCAAAAAACTTTAAGCCCCGCCATGATCACGAAGACTTTTCGGCTCCTACGGGGGTAAAAGTCTTCGCGATCACTGGGGAGGCGGTGACTTCAGCACGCGCAGGTGACCGCGGCGACCCTGAGTCGGCACCTCCGCCGACGCGCCGAGCTGATCGGGAACGGCCGGCCGGGCAGCTTCGCGGACGGCGTCGGCAAGCGCCTCCAAGTCGTCGGGCGTCGGCCCGACGGGCTCCGCTACTTCGAGCCGCACGATCTCCCAGCCGCGAGGCGCGGTCAATCGTGCCGAGTGCATGGCGCACAAGTCGTAGCAATGTGGCTCGGCGTAGGTCGCGAGCGGGCCGAGCACCGCGGTCGACTCGGCATAGATATACGTGAGCGTGGCGACGGCCGGCTGGCCACATGCCGTGCGCGTACACCGACGAAGGCGAGAAACACCACTCACGAGCGCGAAGGCTAGTCGTCCGAAGGCTCGCGCGCCTCGAAACCAGCCTCGGAGTCGACCGCGTGTCGCGGATCTGCCACGAACCCGCCGTCAGCCCGGCTCGCGCCGTGCGACCGGACGGGCAATCCGGCGACTACGCTCGCTCCATGTGAGCGACCCACAGATCCGCCGTCGTCGTGACCGCCGCGGACGTGGCATGCGCGGCCCGCTGGCGCCGTCCGGCTTGCCGATCGCCCGCACTCGCGCCGAAGCGTTCGACGATCTCGTGCTCGACGCCGTCGAACACCTCGAGTCTCGGTGGGGAGCCCAACTCGAACGCGTGCAGTTCGCCGTCGAAGACGTCCCGCCGCCGCGCCTGCTCGGGCGCGACGCCGCTGAACCCGTGCCGCTCGGTTGGTTCGTCGCGGCCACGGCGAGCGCGCCGGCCCAGGTGATCGTGTATCGACGTCCGATCGAGGCACGGGCGCTCGAGGCAGGCGAGCTGGCCGAACTCGTGCACGACGTCGTCGTCGAGGAGGTCGCCGAACTGCTCGGCCTCGATCCCGAAACAGTCGATCCGCATTACGGCGAAGGTTGGGACGACGACTCCGACGGCGAATGAGGACGGCGAGCAAGGACGCGATTGAGCGAGCTGCTTACTCGCCAGGCGGCGCGCCGCTTTCGCCGCCGTCCGGCACGTCGGACGGCGGATCGGACGGCAGATCAGACGGCAGATCAGACGGCAGATCAGACGGCAAATCGGACGGCGGCTCGCCCGACGGCGTCGCGGCCGGCGACCGCACGGGGATCGGCAGCCCGGCCATCGGATCAGCCTGCACGACCGGCCGCCGCAACGACGTGACATGCGCGCGCAGCGGGAACGACGTGATGCCCGCCGATCCACCCGACGACTCTTGCACCACCCAAGCCGCGTAGACCGGCCCGCCGGGGCCGGGCTCGAGCGTAATCCCGGGCGCGGGGTCGCTCGACAGCGAACGAAGGTCGACGGTCAGCGTGGTACCGCCCGCGACGTTCAGCGGGCTTACCAGCTGCCGCGACGTCGGGCTCGACGGAATCAAGGTGAGGGTCGGGTGCGCGTCTTCGGCCGGCGCGGTCAGCAGCAGCCGCGTTCGCTGCCCAGCGCCCGATTCGCCGCCCGGCACGATCACCGGCCCCGACAGTGGCGGCGCCGCGGCCGTGATCGCGATATCGGAGCCGCCCGACGCGTCTTTCGGCAGCGTCGACACGGCGGCGGCAACGACGGGTTCGGACGACGTGACCAGCACCGCGCCGTCCGCCTTGTTCAACGCCGGCGCGAGATCGACGCTTTCGACCTGGCCAGCGGGAAGGTCGATCTCGTCGAGTTCGGTCGGGGTGGTGAAGCCGTCGGCCGTTACCACGGTGACGTGCACGGCCGCGTCGACGTCACCGGGAGCCGACAGGATCAACCGGCGTCCGCCGTCACCGCCGACGATGCCCGTGACGACCTGCTTCGTGGCTGGCGCTTGCGTTTGCGGCACCCATTCGACGCCAAGCGGGATCGAGCCGTCCTCGGTGTCGTAGCGGATCGCCGGCGCCACGCGACCCGACGTCGTGGTCACGTGCACGGCGACGTTCGAAAATCCGGGCGCGATCGTGTCGAGCCTGATCGCGGTTTGGCTGTGGGGCGGCACCTGCACGCCGTTCTGCGCGTCAGCGCGCGCCGGCTGGTCGTCGGCGTAAATCCCGATATCGACACTTGCCGCGACGTCGTCGACGTTGCCGAGCAATAAGGTCGCGTGCGCGCCGACGCCGGTCGAGAACCCGGCGAACCACGCGTCGGTGGTCGGCTCGCCGCACGGCGTCGCCGACAGCTGCAACGACGAAGCGATCTTTTGCCGCGTGACCTGCGCCACCCCGACGCTCGCCGCCGACTGCCCGTCGATCGCGACCCGCACCGGGCCGACCGTCTTCGGCCCGGCCACGGCCCACGCGTGCCCGGGTGTGACCTTCACGTCGCCGGGCACGCCGTCGGGATCGAGCGGAGCGGTGCTGATCGACGACCCGAAGTCGTCGGTCGACGCGTCCGCGTAGGCGAGGTAGGCGGCACCGCCGGCCGGCTGACCTCCCGCCTGCGGGCAGACGAGCGCGCGATCTGTGAGTGGGACGGCGGCGGGCGGCGGCGTCGCCGAGGCGCTGACCGCCGCGGGCTTCGTCGCCTCGGCATAGCCGATCACGCCCGCGACGACGAGGACGACGAGGACGGCGAGCAGTCGCGGGTCGCGTCTCACAACCCGGCCCTCACGTGTTCGGCCACAGCAAGCTCCGGCTCGACGTCGTCCGGACGCCGAACCGCTCGCTGTTCACCGGCGCGGCGTCCGGCGGGGACGGCCGCGGCGAGCACCAGCAGGGTCGCGACGAGTTCGAAGATCAGCCAACGACCGCGGTGGTCGTCGTCCCGGTAGACGAGGATGTCGGCAGATTGACTCGTCGGCAGAACGAACGCTTGCACACCCTGGTCTGTGGTCGGCGGCAGCGGCACGTGCTCGCCCGGGTCGGGTCCAACCGCGACCGCCTGCCACCGCGGTGAAGGAGCCTCGGCAAGCACTAAGAGCCGCGGGTTGTCGGAATAGGCGACATGGATCGGCGGCGTCTGGCGCCCGACCGCGCCGGCCGTCTCGGGCAACTCTCGCGAGCCGTCGGCGCCACCGGCGATCACCAACCGACCGGCGACCCCGTTTACTTCCCACACCTGCCAGCCGGCGTCGCCGGCCTTGGGCACGAGGCCACCGGCTGTCGCGATCACCTCGTTCAACGGGGCATCGCTTCGCACCAGCACGTACCGGACGCCGAGTTCGGCAAGTTCGGCGGCGGCGCGGTCTCCGAAACCACCCGCGAGATCTGCCACGGCACGGTCGAACCGCGCCTGAAAGGCTCGATCCGCGGGAAGGTCGGCATCCGCGAGCGCGGGCGAGCGATCACGCAGCACCGCGTAGTCGACCTGGCCAGGTGTCTGGTCGGACCGCAACACCACGGTGCGTGGCTGGTCGCCGCTCGCTGCCGGGTCGGTGACGAAAGCGGGCAGGACGTCGGTAGCGCCGGCCCGCAGCAGCGGGCCGGTGCCGCGCACGACCCACAGGGCCCCGGCAACCACCGGCGTCGCCAGCGCCCCGAGCGTCACGACGACGGCCACAGGCTGACGCCAACCGAAACTGATCGCGGCGAGCCTGGCGCGCAGCCGGGTGCCGGCCATGGCCGCCGACACCAAGACGCCGGCGGCCACAAGAGCGGTGGCCGTGCCCGGCCAGCCCGGCACGGCCGCGGGGGCGCCCGGCGCCTGCACGCTGAGGTACGAGATCCACACGCCGCCGGCGATGCCGACGATCGCCAGCGTCCAGCCGAGCAGCGCCGGCCACGGTCGCGTGCGCCGCAACAAGCCGGCAAAGCCGGCGAGGACGACGACCGCGAACAGCCACGTCGGAGGCGTGCCAGGGCCCCCGGGGTGCAGCAACAGCACGCTGAACGGATCGAGCCGATCGGCTTGCAGCCCGGGCGCCGATTGGCCCAGCCCGGTTGCCAGCAACGCCGGGTGGTCGACGACATGCGTCGTCCATGGCATGGCCAGCACAGGCGGCACGGCCAGCAGCGCGGCAGCCCGCGCGACCGCCCGCCCGGATCGGCGAAATATCCCGGCTACCAGCGCGGCGAAGAAAACCGGCGCGAGCAGCACGTACAGCACCGGGTCGAACACGGCGCCCACAGTGAACGCAATCGCCGCGGCCCAGGCCGGGCGCATCACGGGCGTCGTCCGCATCACTCGAGGTCGGCCGCCTTGCTCCGGTAGACGGGCAACGGCGTCGGTAACAGCGTCGGTAACGGCGTCGGTAACAGCGTCGTTAACAGTGCCGGCGATCTGGCGAGCTTCGCGATAACGCGGCACGAGCACCGGCAGCAACGCGCGCGCCGCGGCGGCAAGAACAGCCGGCAGCATGATGACGGCGACGCAGGTGCCGAGCCGTCCGGTCGCTACGGCACCGGTGCCGACCGGCAGCAGCGCGTAGACGGCGGCGAGCCACACCCGCAGCCTGCGCGACGGCGCGAGGCGGCGAGCCGACACGTAGGCGACGAGCCCCGCGAGCGGCACGGCGCCGAGCAAGAGCACCTGGACGGCGAGACGCGCGCTGCCGAAAAGCACAGTCGCGAGGACGGCGAGCAGCGCCACGTACGGCGGCGCCGGGGTCCAGCTGCCGAGCCCGGTCGCGTGCCAACTCTCGGTGTAGGTGCGCCACAAATCGCTCGCGCCGGTCGGAGCCGGCAGCAGCGCCCCACCGTAAAGGGCGCCGGTGAGCACATGCCGTTCGGCGATCAGCGAGACCACCAGCAACGCGGCGACGAGCACCACGCCCGGCTGCGTGGCCACGCGCGCGATGAGGCTTCGCTGGTCGCGGTCGTCGGCGGCGCCGACGACTGCGAGGCGCTGCCCGAACGATTCGGCGTAATTCCTGAATCGGCTGCCGCGCGGTGCCAGCAACGAAGAGATGTCGCCAGACGGGACGACCCGCTTGGGCGAGCGCACCCGTCGGGCCCGAAGCAGGCGCAGCGGGCGGCCGAACACCGCGACCATGGCGCCGAGCTCGTCGAACGCGTCGACCGGGCGCTTGATCAAGACGAACGCGACAGATCGGAGCACGCACGCGAGCACCAGCCGAACGGCGATCCACGGCAGCCACAGCGGGGCCGCGTTGACCAGCAGGGTGTAGAGCGCCGCTCGGCGGTCGCGGCGACGCCGCGACGATGGGCTGGGGTGGCGACCGCGACCTGACGATGGGCTCAGGTCGCCGCGTGCGGGTGCGGCCGAGTCGCGGCGGCGCGACGTGGCCGCGGCGTGAACGTTCGACGCCGCCGAAGCATGGAAGGGCGCCGTCGCGTGGATGCGTCGCTGCCCGCTCGCCGCTGCTTCAGCGTGGTAGACGACCGCACGCGGGCAGACGACGACGCTGTAACCGGCGAGGTTCGCCCGCCAGCCGAAGTCGAGGTCGTCGCGGAAAAGCGGGAGGGCTTGGTCGAATCCGCCGAGCGCGTGCCAGGCATCGCGCCGCACCAGCATGCCGGCCGTGCTCACCGCGAGCACCCCGCGCACGCCATCGTGCTGGCCATGGTCGAGTTCGCCCTGCTCGAGGCCCGTCTCCCGGCGCCCGCCGCGATCGACGGTGACGCCGACTTCGAGCAGCACCCGCCGATCGTCCCAACCCCGCAGCTTGGGGCCGATGATCGCGGCTGACGGCATCTCGTCGGCGAGTTCCAGCAGCCGGTGCAAGGCGTCGAGAGCCGGCGCGCTGTCGTCGTGCAGCAGCCAGATCCACTCGACCGACTCGCGACCGTCCGATCCGGCTACCGCGACAGCGGGGGCGGTGGCGAAGGCCGAGACTGCCATGTGTGCCGCCGCCGAAAACCCGGTGCGGCGAGGCGCGGCCAGCACGCTCGACGCGCCGGCTGCCCGTTCGAGCAGATCCCGGGTTTCGTCGCGGCTGCCGGTGTCGACGGCGACAAAACGCTGTACCGGACGGCGCTGGCTCTTCACCGCGGCAAGCGTCGTGGGCAGCCAGCGCGCGCCGTCGTGCGCGACGAGAACCGCGGTGACGACGTGATGGGGGCGCGCTAGTTGGTCTTGTCTCGTAGCAGGAGGCATAAGGACGACGGGGTCATTGTGAGCGCAGGGTCATGAATGCGACGGGGTCATCGGTTGGGGCACGGCGCGGACGCCGCGAGGGGACGCCTCACCCTACGCGATGATCCGTGACTTGCCAGAACCTAGAGGGAATTCGAGCAGATCAAGCCAGTTCGAGGACGGCGGATCTGACTACCTCGAGCGCGGTACCCTGTCCCGCGACTAACTGACTCCGCTAACTGACTCTGCGCTTCAACCGTCGGCGTTCGCGCTCCGACAGGCCACCCCAGATACCGAAACGCTCGTCGTGAGCGAGCGCGTACTCCAAGCATTCCGCGCGCACCGGACAGGTTTGGCAAATGCGCTTCGCCTCTCGGGTCGATCCGCCTTTCTCCGGAAAGAACGCTTCTGGATCAGTCTGCGCGCACAGCGCGCGATCCTGCCAGCGGAGCTCCTCTTCGACGTCGAGCGGGAACACCATGTCGACATCAGTGACGCCGCTCATGCCGAAATTCATGGCGCTCTCCCGGCCCATGCCGCCGTGCAACGGGTTGACGTCTCGAACGTCGGTCACCGCGCACCTCCTCGACCCTTCGTCTGCGTCGCGGCACTCCGCTGTGCCGGTCACAGAGAACACGATTGGAATTACATGCGCGTCATTACCCGCTAGTCAAGCCGGACGGTGATATTCGCTTCCCGCTCGGGCGCCAAGCGACCCGCGAGACGCCCCGAACATCGGCTTCTGCGACGATGCCGCCATGAGTCCTGCTCGCCCACATGACTCGTCGAACGCCCGGCCCCGCATAGCCGTGCTTGCCGGAGGTATCGGAGCTGCCCGGTTCCTTCGCGGCTTGCTGGCCGTACCGATCGAGAGCGACGAAGAGCCTGTCGTCACGGTGATCGGCAACACTGGCGACGACATCACGCTGTTCGGCCTTCGCGTCTGCCCTGACCTCGACACCGTCATGTACACGCTGGGCGGCGGCGTCGAGGAGTCGCAAGGTTGGGGCCGTGCCGAAGAATCCTTCGTCGTCAAGGAAGAATTGGCCGCCTACGACGCGTCGCCGCAATGGTTCGGGCTAGGCGACCGCGACATCGCGACGCACCTGCTGCGCACCGAGTGGCTGCACGACGGCGTGCCGCTGTCCGAGGTCACCCGCCGGTTGTGCGAGCGATGGCAGCCCGGGGTGGCGTTGTTGCCGATGTCCGACGACCGCATCGAGACGCAAGTGCTGGTCGACGATCCGTCGGTCGGCAGAAGGTCGCTGCACTTTCAGGAGTGGTGGGTGCGCTTGCAAGCGAGCGTCCCTGCTTTGGAAATCGTGGCGGTCGGCGCGGCGGTCGCCACCCCCGCCCCGGGAGTGCTCGAGGCGATCCGAGACGCCGATGTCGTGCTGCTTCCGCCGTCCAATCCGGTGGTGAGTATCGGCACGATCCTGCAAGTGCCGGGGATTCGAGAGGCGCTCACCGAGACGAACGCGCCGGTCGTCGGTGTTTCGCCCATCATCGGCGGCGCGCCGGTTCGAGGCATGGCCGATGCCTGCTTGGCCGCGATCGGCGTCGAGACCTCCGCGGCCGCGGTCGGCAACTGGTACGGCCCCGACCTCATCGACGGATGGCTGGTCGACGAATCAGACGCCGATGCGGTCGTGAAAGATGTCGTCGTCCGGGCCAGGCCGCTTTTCATGACGGACGTCGACGCCACCGCGGCCATCGCACGCGACGCGTTGGCGCTGGCCCACGAAATCGGTCGGCGTTAGCGCGAGAGGTCGTCGAGAGCGCCCGCCAACGCGTCGAGCGCAACGTCTATATCGGACGTCGTCGCGACGAGCGGCGGAGCTAGCCTGATCGTCGAGCCGTGCGTGTCTTTCGCGAGAACACCCCGCCGGAGCAAGGCTTCGCACACGTCGCGGCCGGTGCCGAGGGCGGGATCGACGTCAACGCCCGCCCAAAGTCCGCGCGACCGAAAGTCGACGATGCCGCGACCGACCAGCGCCGCGAGCCCATCGGCGAGTTGATTACCGAGAATCGCCGCGCGCTGCTGGAATTCCCCGGTCGACAGCAATCGCACGACCGCTTTGCCTACCGCGCAAGCCAGCGGGTTGCCGCCGAACGTGCTGCCGTGTTCGCCGGGCCGCAGCACGCCCATGACCGGCCAGTCCGCGACGACGGCCGAGACCGGCAGAATGCCGCCGCCCAGCGCTTTACCCAAAATCAGCACGTCAGGCCGTACGTTCTCGTAATCGCACGCAAACGTGTAGCCGGTGCGCCCGAGGCCCGACTGGATTTCGTCGGCCACGAACAACACATTTCTGTTCGAACAAATCGTCCGCATGGCTCGCAGATATCCGTCGGGCGGTATGATCACGCCCGCCTCGCCCTGAATCGGCTCGATGAGCACGGCGACCGTGTTTTCATCGATGGCATCGGACAAAGCTTGCGCGTCTCCGAAAGGCACGGCACGAAAACCGGGCGTATACGGACCGAAATTGTTCTTCGCCTGCGGATCGCTGGAGAAGCTCACGATGGTCGTGGTGCGGCCGTGGAAATTACCTTCAGCGACGACGATGTTGGCGTTGCCCGGCTCGACCCCTTTGACTTCGTAACCCCATTTTCGAGCCAGCTTGATGGCCGTCTCGACGCCCTCCGCGCCGCTGTTCATTGGCACGATCGCGTCCATGCCGGCGAGATCGGCGAGGTCACGAGCGAATTCACCAAGCAGATCGTGGTGAAAAGCGCGGCTGGTCAAGGTGAGTCTCTCGAGTTGCTCGCGCGCGGCAGCCACCAGCGCGGGGTGCGCGTGCCCGAAGTTCAGCGCGGAATATCCGGCAAGGCAGTCGAGGTAGCGCTTGCCTTCGACGTCCGTCACCCAGGCACCCGTTCCTTCGCTCAGTACGACGGGCAGCGGATGGTATGTGTGCGCGGCGTATTGCTCGTCGAGAGCGATGTAGGCGGACGACGCGTTCGCCGCCGTTTCACGGGTGTCTGTCGTCATGGCCGCGACTCCTGTCATGCGCGCAACTCGAGGGTGCAACATTTCGGTCCGCCGCCGGCCTTGCGCAGTTCGCTCAAAGCGATGGGCACCGGTTCAAACCCCTTAGCGGCAAGCTTCTTCGCAAGCTTGTCGGCCTCGATGGGCAGGACGACGTGCCGCCCGTCGCTCACCGCGTTGAGTCCGAGAACGGCGGCGTCGTCGGCGTCGGCAATGACGGCGTCGGGGAAAAGCTCACGCAACGTCGCCTGGCTCTCAGCGTCGAAAGCGCCTGGGAAATAGGCGATGTCATTGGCGTCGAGCACGCAAAGCGCGGTGTCGAGATGGTAATAGCGCGGATCGACGAGCCGCAGGCTGACCGCTGGCAACCCGAGTACCTCGCCAGCCTCGGCATGCGCGGCCGGGTCAGTGCGAAAGCCCGTGCCAGCAAGCAATTTGTCGCCGACAACGAGCAGATCGCCCTCGCCTTCGTTAGTGAACGTCGCTTCGTGCGTCTGCGTAAAGCCCGCTTTCTCGAACCATGCGAGATATGCCGGGCCCTCCGCCGTCCGCTCGTCGTATTTGAACTTCGCGCCGTACACCCGACCGTTCGCGACGGTGGCGCCGTTGGCCGCGAACACAATGTCGGGCAAGCCTTCGATCGGTTCGATCTCGTCGACCCGGTGGCCCAGTCGCCGGTACGTGTCGGCGAGGTTGCGCCACTGCCGAATCGCGAGGTCGCGATCGACCGGCAGGGTAGGGTCCATCCACGGGTTGATCGTGTACTGGACGGCGAAATAGCGCGGTTCGCACATGAGATAACGCCGCCGGCTGGCCACCCGCGGTGTCTCGACCGTTTCGCTCGCCGTCAACGTCATCGAACGACCTCCACCGGTGGATGTACGGGTATATCCACAATCGGCGACGAGAGACGTCCGATCAAGGCTGCTTCTTTGCCCGTTCCCGGCTCTTCGTTGCGTACATTCGCCTCCTGGTGAACGGTCGTTGCGTGCTGAAGGCTCCAGCCGACGACTCAGTCGGCCGCCGCCACGATCAGGCTCTGCGGCCCACCGAGCGGCCGGTGCTCGACGAAGCGCCAGCCGGTGCGCGTGAGCCAGTCACGCGCCTCGTCGACGCTGTACACGTCGCCGTTCCTCGTATGGACGGCGAACTCGCCGGCCATGAGCGCCGCCGCCACCGGTTCGCTGTGCGTCGCGTTCGTCCAAAAATCCACGAGCAACAGCGGCGCCGCCGTTGACGCGGCAGTTCGCACGTGCCGAAGAACCTCTTGATTTTCAGACGGCGACCAAAGGTGCACACAGTTTGCGATCAGGAACACGTCATGACCTGACGGCAGCGGCCCGGTCAATGCATCCCCCGAGGCAACGGTGACGCGCGGCGCGAGCCCGGCGTCCGCCAATCTCTTACGCGCGATGTCAGCGACCACCGGAATGTCGAAGACCGTTGCGCGTAGTCGCGGCCACCGAGCCGCGATCGCGATCGACCAGCTGCCCGTGCCACCTCCGACGTCCAGGAGGTTTCGGCTGGCGCTGAAGTCGAAGGCCGCGCTGAGAACCTGTGCGACGCCGGCATTGTGTGCCTCGACACCGGCGGTCGCAAGCTGTTCGCTTTCCTCGTCGAGCGCGTAAAGCTCTTGCGTCGGGCCGTGCGTGAGCGCGCCGGCGAGATCGGCCCATGTGGGGTAGCTGATTTTGTCCCACATGCGCAGCAATGGTCGTAGGTCGCCCGCCCCGCTGCCGGTCAAGAACTCGGCCGAGACGGCTGAGTTTCGATAGCGGTCGCCGTCGCGTTCGAGCAGCCCTAACGCGACCATCGCGTCGGCACTGATGCGCGCCGCCCGCGTGCTGAGTCCGGTTCGGGCGGCCAGCCCGTCGAGGGTTGCGGCGCCGTCCGCGAGTGCGTCGAATACACCAAGTTCGCTGGCGACGAACAGATGTTTGGCCGCCATGAAGCCAGAAGCGAGCTGCAAGATGGCAGACGGGTCATGCGTCGCTGCTGCGCCGGCGGGCTGTGACGTGTCGAGTTGCGAAGTCATGGTCGATCTCCTGTCAGTCACTCCGATCGCCAAAACGGCGAATGCAGAAATGCTGATCTCGAAGCGGGGCTCGCGGAATCCCGTAAATCGAGGGTTTCGAAGCGAAACCATCCCAGCATTCTGGGGGTGTTCGAGGCGCGCAGTGGCGGCTTACGATCGACAATTGTGAGCGAGGATGTCGCCCGGGTGCGCAGCCGAATTCGAGAACTCGCCGGACTCGACTGGGTCAGTTTCGCCACGCACGCCACTCGTGAGCTTCGCCGACGCATCGACTTCGACGGCTGCTGCTGGCACACGGTGGATCCCGGCACCGTCTTGTTCACCGGCAGTGTGAATCAAGAAGTCGGCTGTTCCGGCTCGTGGCTGGCCGAGCACGAATACGTCGTCCAAGACGTCAACAAATGGTCGTTCCTCGCCCGAAGCGGTCGGCTCGCCGGCGCAACCAGCTTGGCCACTCATGGTGACTTGTCGCGAAGCGCGCGACACCGAAGCTACGAGGCTTTCGGATGGGGCGACGATTTGCGCGGGTCCTTCGTCATCGACGGCGCCTACTGGGGCGCCGTCGGATTGCTGCGGAAAAGCGGCACACCGTGGTACACCGAGCAGGACGTTCGCTTGCTCGCGGCGTTGAGCGCCGTGCTGGCCGACGGATTTCGCAAAGCGCTGCTCGTCAAACTCGCCAACTCCAACGACAACGCAGACATCGGCCCAGGAGTCGTCGTCTTCGATCCGCGGGGCGAGGTCGAATCCATGTCACCGGCCGCGAAGCGTTGGATCGCTGAGATGGTCGAGTTGCCTACGCCGCGCGATCTCGGCGAATCGAAAGTCGTGCAGTCCATTGCTGCACGAGCGCGCGTTGCCACCAAAGACTCTCCGGCAAGAGCGCGGGTGCGCACCAGGTCAGGTAGCTGGCTGCTGCTTTACGGCACGCCACTGTCGGGCGGTCCAGATGGCCGCACGGCGGTCATCATCCAACCCGCGACCGCGGCTGAAGTGGCGCCGCTTGTCGCGCTCGCGTACGGGCTCTCGGAACGTGAACGTCAGGTCACTCAACTGTGCATGCAAGGGCTGCCGACCAAAGAAATGGCGCGCGCATTGGGTTTGTCGGCCTACACCGTGCAGGATCACTTGAAATCGGTGTTCGCGAAAACCGGGGTCAGCACCCGTGGCGAACTCGTCGGCCAAATCTTCTTGGAACACTACGTGCCGCGGTGGGAAGACGGTGCCGCACCGACCGGATGGATAGCCAAGGTGCACTCGTAAGCGACTCGTCTAGCGACGCAGCAGCCGCGAAAGCACCAAAACGCTTTTCGTGCGGACGACGAATTTCTCCGCGCCGATGCGCTCGAGCACCTCTTCGAAATGCCGCATATCGGCGGCCACCACGTGGATCAGCGCGTCGGCGTCGCCTGAAATCGTGCACGCGTCGACAACCTCAGGGTGGCGAGAGACCGCTTCCGCGATAACAGCCGGCGCGGTGCGGCCTTGGCAGTACAGCTCGACGTAGCCCTCCGTCGTCCAGCCGAGCGCCGACGGCTCGACGACGGCGGTGAAGCCGGTGATGACGCCCGCCGCACGCAACTTATCGACCCGGCGCTTGACCGCGGGCGCGCTCAAGCCGACCACAGAGCCGATTTCGGCGAAACTAGCCCGGGCGTCGTCGCGCAGTGCCGCCACGATGCGCTGGTCGATGTCGTCGAGCTCCATGCCAACTCCTCCGGGTCAGCAACGACGGTAGTCGCGCACCGCCATGCGGGGACCGTAGCGAGGCGCGGTCACTCCCGTCGCCTCGACAAGCCGGACGACGCGCTGCCGGTGCCCGCGGTACGGCTCGAGCAGCGCCAGCATGCCGTCGTCGTCGGTGCGCGGCTGACCGGCGAGCAGGTACCCGACCGTGTTCGGGATGTGGTAATCGCCGACCGACACCAGATCGGGAGCGCCCTGACTGCGCTGCAGCGTTTCCGCGACGGTCCACACGCCCACACCGGGAAACGATCGCAGCCGGCGCGCAGCGTCGTCAACGTCGAGCGAACCGAATGCGTCGATGCGGTGCGCGACGTGGGCAGCCGCGATGAGAGCGCGCCGTCGTCGTCCGTCGAGACCTACCTGGTGCCACTGCCAGTCGGTGATCTGGCACAACGTCGAGGCGGCCGGAAACACCTTCAAATCAAGGGGATTCGGCCCTGGCGCCGGTTCGCCGAAGCGTCGCACGAGTTGCCGCCAGCTGCGCCGCGCCTCGACTCCGGTGACGAGTTGCTCGATGATTGCCGGTGCCATCGCTTCGAACACCAGGCCGCTGCGGCTCAACCGCAATCCCGGCAGGCGGCGCCGAGTTTCGTTCAATACGGCGTGGTCGAGACGCAGGTCGCTCCAGTCGTCGTCGGCGCCCAGCAAAGCGGGCACCGCGTCGAGCGACCATGCCGCGCCGGGGCCCCACGCCGAAACAGCGACGTCGCCGCCGTCCGGAGCGAGCCGCATCGTGACGGGTCCGTCTGGCGTGCGCCAGGTGCGCCAATGCGCGCCGTCCCCGTCGACGCGGTGGCACGGGTCGTACGGCCCGCGCTGGTGCGGCAGGAGCGTCGCGTGCAGGTCGAGCGCGACGGCGGGTCGATAACGGCGAGACCGGACGGCGGACGGCGCGGCAATACTCACTCGTCGCTCGAAAATCTGACCGAGACGGGTGGCAACGTCACACCGGGCCAAATTCGCATACCCGCCAGCAATTCGTTGCGTTCGCCGATCTGGGCGCCGTCGCCGATCACGACGTCGTCGAGTACGCAACCCGCGCCGATGTGGGCGCCGCGCCCGATAATGCTCGCCCGCACGAGAGCGCCTTCTTCGATGACCGCGTCGTCGAAAACGACGGCGCCGTCGACGACGGCGCCGTCACCGACCACTGCCGACGCCCCTACACAGCTACCACCAAGAACCTGAGCTGACGAAGAAACCTTTGCGCCGTCCAGAATTAATGCCTCACCCGTGGGCCCGGGTAGTGCGGGCGAGGGCACGATGCCACGCACCAAATCGCATGACCCTCGCACGAAGGCGGCTGGTGTTCCGAGGTCGAGCCAGTACGCGTCGTCGACGTAACCCATGACGACCGCGCTCGACGACAACAATCGAGGGAACGTCTCGCGCTCGACAGAAACTACGCGTCTGTGAGGGATCGCGTCGATGACGTCGCGGCGGAACACGTAGCACCCGGCGTTGATGAGGTTGGTGACCGGGTTCGGGTCTTTTTCGAGAAACGCGGTGACCCGCGACGCGGCGTCGATCGGCACGCAACCGAACCGGCGCGGGTCGTCGACCTCCGTCAAGTAGATGGTGACCGCCGCCGAATGCCGCTCGTGCATCGCGAGTTGCGCACCAATGTCGTGGCCCGATAGTACGTCACCGTTGAAAATGAGCACCGGTTCGTCGTGTTTCGCGCGCAACCGGTCGGCGACGTTGCGGATGCCCCCACCCGTGCCGAGCGGCCGCGTCTCGGTGACGTATTCGAGCTCGAGCCCGAACGCGGAGCCGTCGCCGAAATGCGCTTCGAACGTCTCGGCGCGATACGAGGTCGCGAGCACCACATGGTCGACGCCGGCCTCGCGGGCGCGCGCGAGCTGATGTTCGAGAAACGGCACACCCGCGGTCGGCAGCATCGGCTTGGGGGCGCTCAGGGTCAACGGCCGCAGCCTGGTGCCCTTACCGCCCACCAGCAAGATCGCGTCGATGTCGCCGCCCTCCAGGTGGGTGCCAACCGCTCACAACGTGCGCAGGTACCAGCCGTACGTGTCGCGGATTCCGTCTTCAAGCCCGATTTCGGGGTGGAAACCTAACGCATTGACGCGCCGGACGTCGAGCAGCTTGCGCGGTGTGCCGTCGGGCTTGCTCGCATCGAACTCGATCGCGCCGGCATAGCCGACCACCTTCGCGACGAGGTCGGCCAGCTCGGCGATCGTGACGTCTTCACCGGTGCCGACGTTGATCGGTGCCGGGTCGTCGTACCGCTCGAGCAGCAGTTCACACGCCCGCGCGAGATCGTCGACGTGCAAGAACTCGCGTCGGGGCGTGCCCGTACCCCACAACGTGACGGCCGGCGCGCCGGCTTCTTTCGCCTCGTGGAACCGGCGGATCAGCGCCGGCAGCACGTGCGAGGTCTGGAGGTCGAAGTTGTCGCCGGGGCCGTACAGGTTGGTCGGCATCGCCGAGATCCACGCCAGACCGTGCTGGCGGCGCATGGCCTGCACGTGCAACACCCCCGCGATCTTGGCGATCGCGTACGCGTCGTTGGTCGGCTCGAGCGGCCCGGTGAGCAGCGAGTCTTCGCTGATCGGCTGCGGCGCCAGCTTGGGATAGATGCAACTCGACCCCAAGAACAGCAGCCGCTCGACACCGGCGTGCAGCGCCGCGTCGAAGATGTTGACCTGAATGCGCAGGTTGTCAGAGAGGAAGTCGGCCGGAGAGGTGGCGTTGGCCATGATCCCGCCGACCTTCGCCGCCGCGTCGACCACGTAGCGCGGCCTGGCATCGGCGAAGAACGCGAAGGTCGCGTCGCGGTCGCGCAGGTCGAGCTCCCCCGACGTCCGGCCGATCAATCGTTCGAAACCGGACGACGCGAGCCGCCGCCACACCGCCGAGCCGACGAGCCCCCGATGACCGGCGATGTAGGTGGGAGCCGCCTTGTCCAAAGAGACCACGATCTAAGGCTAGCCTTTGAGCGTGACCGACTCTTCGACGCGCGCGCCCGACGCCCGCAAGGTGGCCCTGGTCACCGGGATCACCGGCCAAGACGGCTCGTACCTGGCCGAGCTGCTGCTCGCCAAGGACTACGAGGTGCACGGCTTGATCCGCAGGGCCTCGACCTTCAACACCGAGCGCATCGACGCGATCTACCAAGATCCGCACGAGGCTGACGTGCGGCTTCGGCTGCACTACGGCGATCTGCACGACGGCGTCGGGCTGGTCAACCTGCTACGCGAGATCGCTCCCGACGAGGTCTATCACCTAGGGGCGCAAAGCCACGTCAAGGTGAGTTTCGAGATGCCCGACTACACCGGCGACGTCACCGGCCTCGGCACGATCAGGCTGCTCGACGCGATCCGCGCATCAGGAATTTCGGCGCGTTTTTACCAAGCGTCGAGCTCTGAAATGTTCGGCTCCGCTCCCCCGCCGCAAAACGAATCGACCCCATTTCACCCGCGCTCACCGTACGGTGCCGCGAAGGTCTACGCATACTGGACGACGGTGAATTACCGCGAGGCGTATGGCATGTTCGCGGTCAATGGCATTTTATTCAACCATGAGAGTCCGCGACGCGGTGAGACCTTCGTGACTCGCAAAGTAACCCGTGCCGTTGCCCGAATTCAGGCTGGCCTGCAAGACAAGTTGTATCTCGGCAATCTCGATGCCCGCCGCGACTGGGGTTACGCTCCCGAATACGTCGAGGCCATGTGGCGCATGCTGCAATGCGATGAACCCGATGATTTCGTGATCGCGACCGGCCAGTCGTATTCGATTCGCGAGTTCGTCGAGTTCGCTTTTTCGCACGCCGGCCTCGACTGGCAGAAGTACGTCGACGTCGACGACCGCTACAAGCGACCGGCCGAGGTCGACTACTTGCTCGGCGACGCGTCGAAGGCCAAGGCGACTTTCGGCTGGGAGGCCAGCGTTCGCACGCCTGAACTGGCGCGCGTCATGGTCGATGCCGACATCGCCATGCTCGCCGACCAGCTCGCCGGCCGGGCTGTTCGCATCGACCGCGGCTGACCTCGGTATGCCGAAGATTCGAGCAGCGGTCACGCTCGAGCAATGCTGGCACCGAGTGCCCGGTGGCACCGCGTCGTCCGCGCTCGAAACCGTGACGGCGCTGCGGCGACGCGACGACGTGACCGTGCTCGGGGTTGCCGCGCGCCACGCGACTTTGCCGCCGGCGCCATGGCGCCCGCCAGTGCTGATGCACCAACTTCCGTTACCGCGCCTCGCGTTGTACGAAAGCTGGCACGCGCTTCGCTGGCCACGGGTGCAGCGGGCGACCGGGCCGATCGACGTCATCCACGCGACCACGTTCGCGATTCCGCCGAAGAGCGCGCCGCTCGTCGTCACCGTGCATGATCTCGCTTTTCTCGACGACCCTTCGCATTTCACGAAGCACGGCTTGCGGTTCTTCAACCGCGGCCTGGCATTGGCTCGTCGCGATGCCGATGTCGTGCTGGTGCCTTCGCGCGCGACGCTCGACGCGTGCGTCGACGCCGGCTTCGAACCGTCGCGTCTTCGGCTCGTGCCGCACGGCGTCGCCGTTCCCCCCGTCAGTTCGCGGCGGGTGAAGGAATTCGCGAAGTCGCACGGGCTTCCGGAGCGTTACGTCATGTGGTGCGGAACACTGGAACCGCGCAAGAACGTTCCTGTCCTGTTGAAGGCGTTTGACGTCGCCCGCCGACGCGACCCTGACCTGTCGCTCGTGCTCGTCGGCCCGCCGGGCTGGGGCGACGTCGAGGTGCCGTCGACTCCCGGCATCCGGTTACTCGGCTTCCTTTCCGGCGACGACTTGCACGCCGCGTATGCGGGCGCGCGAGCCTTTTGCTATCCGAGTTTGCGCGAAGGCTTCGGGTTGCCCGCGTTGGAAGCGATGGCGCACGGCATTCCGGTCGTAACATCGGCCGCCACGTCGATGGCGGAATTCGTCGAAGGGGCAGGCATTCTCGTCGAGCCATCCGATGTCGACGGTCTAGCCGAGGCTATGCTGCTCGCTGCCGGTGAGCGGCACGACGAACTGGCGGCTTTGGCATCAGCGCGGGCTGCCGAGTACTCGTGGGATGCCGCCGCCGAACTTACCGTCGCCGCGTACCGCGAGGCAACGTCGTGAAGGTAGCGGTCAACCTGCTCTGGCTGGTGCCTGGCGTCGTCGGAGGCAGCGAAAGCTACGCCACCGGGTTGCTGACGGCGTTGACACAACGCGCCGACGTCGAAGTGACGGCGTTCGCGTTGCGGGCGTTCGTCTCGCGGCATCGCGAACTCGCGGCAGCAATGAACACCGTGGTAGCACCGTTGCCCGAAGGCCGCCATGTCGTGCGGCGCGTCGTCGCCGAGAACAGCTGGCTGCCGGGCCAGCTTCGTAAGAACGGCTTCGACATCGTGCACCACCTCGGCGGCATCGTGCCTCGTTCGCCGCTGCCGGCGGTGGTTACCCTGCACGACCTGCAATACCTCGCGTATCCCGAATACTTCAGTGCCACGAAGCGCCATTACCTCAATGCCACACAGGGCCGGTCGCTCGCGCGAGCGCACCGTGTAATGGCAATCAGCGAATTCACCCGTACACAGGCAATCGAGCAGTTCGGCCTCGACCCGGGGAAGGTCGTCGTCGTCCCGCCCGTCTTGGATTTGCCTCCGCCGCCTGACGACGCCGAGCGGCGCGCCGTCCGGAAGACTTTCGATCTCGCACGAGATTTCGTGCTATACCCGGCCGCGACGTATCCCCACAAGAATCACTTAACCCTCGTGCGAGCATTCGCGAAGACATGCGCGGATCGCGACGTCGACCTGGTGCTGACGGGCGCAACCGGGGCCGGCGCGTGGGGCTCCGCGCACTCGACGTCGGCACAGATCAACGCCTTGTCCGGCAGCCTCGGCGTGGAGACGCGCGTTCGGCAACTCGGGTACGTTTCCCGTCGGCAACTCGGCGCGCTTTATGCTGAAGCGGCTATGGTCGCGTTTCCGTCCAGATTCGAAGGTTTCGGTTTGCCTGTCGTCGAAGCGATGGCGCTTGGCTGCCCAGTGGTCGCCGCCGAGGCTACCGCGTTACCAGCATTGGTCGGTGGGGCAGGGCTTCTCGTCGATCCCGACGACGTCGACGGGTGGGCAGCGGCCATGTCAAACGTGCTCGACGACTCAGCGTTGCGACAGCAATTGCGGGCTTCTGGGGCCGCGCGAGCTGCCGAGCTTGGCAAGATCGACCCGACCGGGCGGCTTGTCGAGGTGTACCGCGAGGCAGCGTCGTGAGGATTCTCGCGGTGCTGCCGCACTTTTCTCCCGACGTGGCGCCCACTGGCATTATCGGGTCGCGCCTCATTTCCGAATTGGGCAAGCTCGGCCACCACATCGACGTCGTCACATCGCTGCCGTGGTACGAGCACCACGCGGTCGAGCCGTCATGGCGCGGCCGGGTCGTGCGACGTGAGCAGACGGCCTGGGGCCGCGTCACTCGCGTGCACCCATTTCCCACCGGAGACAAGAAAAACATTCCGAAGCGCGCGATCGGCTTCGCCGCCTTTTGCGCTTTGAACGCCGGCATTTCTGCCGTTGGCGGGCGTGTTGATATCGCGCTCGCGATGACGCCGCCGTTACCTATGGCGGCAACCGGATGGCTCGCGTCACTCGCGCGTCGCGCACCGCTCGTACTCAACGTGCAAGACATTTTTCCCGACGTCGCCGTCGAATTAGGCGTGTTACACGGGCGGCGCGTTATCGCCGCGGCGGCGGCATTGGAGCGGTGGTCGTACGCGCGAAGCGCAGCCGTTACGGTGCTGTCGAACGACATGCGAGACAACCTCGCGACCAAGATGCGCGAAGCCGCGCGGTTGCACGTCATTCCGAATTTCGTCGATGTAGATGCCATCAGGCCGCTGCCGAAAGAAAACGGCTACCGCGCGGAATTCGGGCTCGCCGGAAAGACCGTCGTCATGTACGCGGGCAACGTCGGCATGTCGCAGTCGCTCGATCTGGTTTTGGCAGCGGCACGCGCGAGTGTCGACCGGCCCGAGCTGGTTTACGTGATCAATGGCGGAGGTTCGACACTGCCAGAATTCCAAAGGGCGGCTGCCGATCTGCCGAACGTGCGGTTCGTGCCGATGCAGCCACTCGAAAGACTGCCCGAGGTGCTGGCTGCCGCCGACGTCCATGTCGTTCCGTTGAAACGTGGACTCTCGCGTTCGAGCGTTCCGTCGAAGACGTATTCGATCCTGGCCGCCGGCCGGCCCTTGCTGGCGAGCGTCGACGAGGGCAGCGAGGTGCAGCGCGTCGTCGAGGCAGCCGGGGCAGGCGTGGCAGTGCCGCCCGACGACTCCGATGCCTTCGTGCACGCGCTGCTTCGGTTGGTCGACGATGCCGCCGGGCGCGAAACGATGGAGAAAGCCGCCCGCGCCTACGTCGAGAACACCGCCTCGCCGGCGGCCGTGGCCCGGGCGTATGAGGCGTTGTTCGAGACCCTCATACGCCCCACTCCGGCCCCCCACTCCCGCCCCCAACTCCCGTGATCACGAAAACTTTTCTGCACCTATGGGGGTAAGAGTTTTCGCGATCACGCCAAGAGGCGTGCATTTGGGGCAGGGCCGCAAGGCGCCTTTCCAGCCACGAGTCGTCAGCACCGCCGCGACCTCGGATGCGGCCTCGCACGGCGCGAACGCTGTCTCGTGCCAGCCGAAGCGAACGGTAACCTTGCCACGAGCGGCGGCGGCACGGTCGCGTGATCGATCGTTGGCCGACTGCTCAGCACCGTGATACGCCGCGCCGTCCAGTTCGACAAGCACGCCGTATTCGTCGTAGTCGACATCGACGAACTCTTGCTTCCCGTTCCGCCGGCGAGCGGCCTGACGCTTTCCGCTCGGCAGCCCGTGCGCGCGTTCGACATCGCGCCGATAACGCCATTCGAGAACCGAATGCACGCCATCGGCGATCGCCAGGAGCGTCTCTTCGATCAATGCGCGGTGCGGGATTTTCTTCCGTAAAGCGAGTGCTTCCGATATTCGCGCGGGCGTCGTGCGGCGGCGCTGGCAGGCGTTCGTGAGCACCGCGACGACTTCATCGGGTCGTGTCGCGACCGAAACCAGGTCGAGCACGGTTTCTTCGACGCTGGTGCGAGTTGGGCACGCCGACAGCGCTTGCTGGGTAGCACGACCGTTCATATGGACCACGATGCCGGCCTGCCTCCTGACCCGCCGGCTCGAAGGAACAGTCACATGCACGTCGTCAGGCGCCCGGTCTGTCAGACCATGGAGGAAAGCGGCCGTCTCGTAACTCACCATCGCGTTGTCGCCGGCGTAAAGAACCGCGGACCAAACCGTCGTCATATACGTGATTTCCCCGTTGTGCGCGACATACGTACCGGGGAAGCCTCGTTGCCAAAGCCCCGAGCGCAGCTTCGACTGGATAACAGCGTCGTCGATACCGATCGCACGCAACTGGGCGCGCGCAACGACGCCCGCTTGACTGTCGAGCAAGTCGGCTAGACGGCGTCCGGTTTGCGGGCTCAATCTTCGCGGCACACGTCGATCATCGACTACCGCGCGGTCGTGCGTAGTACCGAGCGGGCCGACTGTGGATCGAGCGCCAGCACCCTGTGCATCCTCGTGATCACGAGGACTTTTCGGCACCTATGGGGTAAAAGTTTTCGCGATCACAGGACTTTCGGGTTCGCGAGGTCTCGGAATCGGCAGGGCGCGCGGGGCCTGGTGCGCTGGTTCGCGACGGCCGATCGTGACCACTGCCAGCAACAGGATCGGGACGACGACGTACCAGCGAGTGATCCACGCGAAGCACCACATGGCCAGCACGATCGCAACCGCCCAGCTGGCGATCGCGCGGAGCGCTTGGGCGAAGCGCCGCGTCAGCGAACCCGTCATGTCGACTCCTGGGATCCAAACCTCAACGCAGGTGGACGCACCATAACCGGAGAATCGGCACTGCAACGTTACGAATGAATGACAAACCACCGTGATCACGAAGATTTCTTGGCACCTATGGGGGTAAGAGTCTTCGCGATCACCGGGGAGAACGATCAGCGGGGAGAACGATCACCGGGGAGAACGATCAGCGGGGAGAAGGGGCGCGGGTTGCGAGGTCGAGCGCCTCGACGAAGTAGTAGTCGCCCCACATGACGCTCTCGTCGACCGCCAGCCCGTTGCGGTAGTGATAGGTGGCGTGGCGCAAGACGCCTTCCCAGCCTTCAGTGTCGGCCGCGATGTACTTGGTCGACCGTAACGTGCGCAAAATTTGTAGCGCGTAGGCCCGGTACCGCTCGGCCTCCGCGTTCGATCCCAAGCTGTCGGCCAGATGCTGCATTCCCGCGGCAGCGATCGCCGCGGCGGACGCCTCGTGCGAACTTTCCTGTGAAGGATCGGCCCAGTCGTTCGGAGGCACGCCGTCGTCAGGCGTGTGGGTGATGTAGTAATCGGCTGTCCGGCAAGCGACGTCGAGCATTTCCCGGTCGCCGGTGTAGCGGTAGGCGGTGTCAAAGCCGTAAATTGCCCACGCTTGGCCGCGCGCCCACGTCGAGTCGGAACGCCATCCCTGGTGAGTTGCGGCGTGCAGGAATTCACCTGTCTCGACGTCGAACCAGCCTTCGTGAATGGTGCTGCCGTCACCGCGCACCAAATAGCGCCGGCTCGTACGGCAATGCGTCAACGCGGCGTCGAAAAGGCTTTGGTCGCCGGTGTATTCGGCGGCCCTGAAGATGATGCCGACGTTCATCATGACGTCGATGAACGTGCTACCGGTGTCGACCCACGTATGGAGATAACCTCCGGGTTCTTGTAGCCGCTTCGCCATCGTGCGGCCGGCCTCGATCAAGACATCGCGGGCGCGCGCCGACTGGTCGTGGTCGTACCACCGCCCCCAACTCGGCTCGAACATGAAACCCATGTCGTGGGTGCCCGTATCGCTTTTTCGTGGCTCGACCAACAAGCAGTACCGCTCGGCCTGCTCTCGCCACCACGGATCGCCTGTGCGGTCGGCAAAGACCCACATCATGCCGGTGAAAAATCCACCCGTCCAGCTCGGTGCCCACCGGTCTTCGAAAACCCAGCGGCCGCGACGGGTGTAGGTCGCGATCTGGTCGGGTGCGCGCTCGATAAGCGTGCGCACCTGCCTTTGCGCGAACAGCAAGGCCTCATCAATGCTCAGCGTGCGCCCGGCGTCACCGATCGGCGACGCGCTCGCATCGGTATGCCCTGTTGCGCTCATCGAGTCGCTCCACGAGCCGCCGAGCACAACCGACCGATCGAGCAGGCCCGTTCTGCAGAGTACTCGGTGCGCTCGGCTTGCATGAGGTGGTGCTCCTTCGCGGTGGGCTCAATCGTATCTCCTGACGATGCACGCTATTTCTTGCGGTGCAAAAATGCCTGCACCGCAGCGTGTTGTTCGTCGGTTTCGCAGCACGCGGCGACCGCGTCGGCCTCCGCAATAAGACCTGCGTCGACTCCTTCGGCGAGCCCGACTCTGATTGCCCGTTTCGCACCCTCGACTGCGTACTTGCTGCGGGCCGCGATTCGCTCGGCGAGCGAGATAGCGGCGGAAAGCGGATCGTCGGCGACATGGTTGACGAGCCCGATATCAAAGGCATCCTGGGCAGACAGGAGATCGCCGGTGAGAATCATTTCCGTCGCCCGGCCGCGCCCAACCAGCCGGGGCAGTCGTTGCGTACCGCCCCAACCGGGCAGATTCGCCAACGTGATTTCGGGCTGGCCAACGCGCGCTCCGGCCCCAGCTATTCGGATGTCTGCCGCCATCGCCAACTCGAGTCCGCCACCGAGAGCGAAGCCGTTGAGGGCGGCGATCACGACGACGGGCAGTTCTTCGATCTGGCCGAAGACTAGCTGCCCCCGTCGCATAAACTCGCGCGCCGTGGCGGCGTCTATTCCGTCGAGGTTACTGATGTCGGCTCCGGCGCAGAATGCTTTTTCACCCGCGCCGGTTATCACCAAGGCGCGCGGCCCAGCGGGCTCGGACCACCGTTTCTCGACATCGCTGGCCAGCTCACCCAACGCCTCGATCAACGACCTGTTCAGCGCGTTGCCCTTGTGCGGCCGGTTGAGCGTCGCGACGACAACCTGTCCACGGTCGTCGACAGCGAGAACGGGTTCGTCGGCCATCAGCGGGTCTCCTCATCGCGCGCGTCGGTAAGAGAAAGCGCCATCGGCTGAGCGCCGTAAAGGCGTGAATCCATGGAAGCGAGTTCCGCACTCACCAAAGGCTTGAAGTCCATATGCGACAGCACATCGCGCTCGAGGTCGAGCCCGGGAGCGACCTCGGTGAGCATGAGGCCGTCGGGCGTGAGGGAGAAGACGGCACGCTCGGTCACGTAAGTGACAGGCTGCCCGACAGCCAACGCCCTTTCGGCCGAGAAACTGATTTGCTCCACCTCTTTTACCAGCTTGACGGTTCCGCCGTCGGGGACTCGCAGCGGCACGCTACCCCCAACGTCATAAGCGCCGCCCGCGACGAACGTTCCGACGAACACCAGACGTTTCGCGCCCTGCGAGATGTTGATGAAACCGCCCACACCAGGGGTACGCCCGCCGAACCGGCTCACGTTCACGTTGCCGAGATTGTCGACCTGCGCGAAGCTCAACACGGCGACGTCGAGCCCGCCGCCGTCGTAAAAGTCGAACTGATAGCCCGCGTCGATAGTCGCGTCGGGGTTCACACACATGCCGAAGTCGCTACCGCCCGCGGGCACACCACCGACGTGGCCCTGTTCAACCGTAAAAGTGACGGCGGACGCGAGACCCTCCTCGGCGAGCACCGCGGCAACGCCATCCGGCATGCCGAACCCGAGGTTGATGATGTCTCCGTCACGCAGCTCCAGCGCGGCGCGGCGGGCAATCACTTTCCGGACGTCGAGCGGCAGCGCGCGCAGGGTGGTATCGAGCGCTCGCTTTTCGCCCGTGAGGTAGGGATCGTCCGCAGTAGCGAATGACAACCGTTGCTCAGGGTCGACGACCAGCGCGTCGACCAAGATGCCCGGCACGCGAACGCGTCGCGGGTCGAGCGTGCCGGCTGGCACCACTTCGCGCACTTGCGCGATGACGATTCCGCCACTGTTGCGAGCGGCTTGCGCCGCCGACAACGTCTCGGCGAACAACCCCTCGCCGTCCATCGTGATATTGCCGTTCTCGTCGGCTTTCGTGCCGCGAATCACCGCGACGTCGATGGGAAAGGACGGCGTGAAAAGCCATTCCTTGCCGGCCAGTTCGACGACCTGCACGAGGTCGTCGACTGCCGCCGCGTTCAGTCTGCCGCCGTCGATGCGCGGATCCACGAACGTCCCGAGGCCCACCGCGGAAACCACTCCTGGCCGGCCGGCCGCTATTTCACGCAGGAGGTGCGAAAGGGTTCCTTGCGGCAAGCAGTAAGCCTCGATTTTGTCGTTGAAGGCGAGCTGTTGCATGCGCTGGGTCCAGCCCCAATGGCCTCCGATCACCCGCCGCACCATGCCGAGGTGCGCGAACCGGTCGATGCCGCCGCCGTGGCCGTCGCCCATGCCGGAGATATGCACCAACGTCAGGTCACGCGGGTGCCCCTCGGAGAGGAAGCGCGCTTCGATGCCTTGCAGCACGGCGGCCGGCTCGTTGACGCCTCCCCCGGAGCCGTCGACGAGCACGGTCGCGCCGTCCGGTATGAGCTTGGCAGCTGCTGCCGCATCGCGGATTCTCATGCAGAGGGCCGATCTACTCGATACCAGCGGGTTCAGCTCGTCGCTACATGCGAGCCGCCAATGGCGAAGGTGCCGGCACGCTTTCCGCTTCTGATGCTCACCGACTTCAGTTCGGTGAACTCCTCGAAGCCGGCCTGCCCCATCTCGCGCCCGAAGCCGCTCGCCTTGTAGCCACCGAAGGGCATGGTCGGCGGGCCATCGATTGTCGTATTCACATAGACCGTACCGCTCTTGAGTTGCTTGGAAATCGGCAACACTTTGTCGATGTCTTTCGACCAGATGCTGTTCGACAAGCCGTAGTCGACGGCGTTCGCCATCGTCACCGCTTCGTCGGCATCGCTGAATCGGGTCACGCTCAGCACAGGTCCGAAAATCTCCTCGGTGAACGCCGCCATGGTAGGTGTGACGCCGTCGAGGATCGTGGGCTCCACGTAAAGGCCATCGCCCAGATCGGTACCAGCGGCCCGGCCGCCACCTGTCACGACGCGCGCGCCCTGGGCGCGGCCTTTTTCGACGTGGCCGAGCACTTTGTCGAGGTGGCCCGCGTGAATCATCGCGCCGACGTCGGTCGAGCGATCGAGCGGCTGACCCACGCGCAAGCGCCGAGCCGCGACCGCTAACCGATCCAAGAACTCGTCGGCAACCGAGTCTTGCACGAGCAACCGAGCTTGCGAGACGCAGCATTCGCCGTTGTTGAAAAACACGCCGAACGTCACGCCCTCTGCCGCGTCGTCGAGGTCGGCGTCGGCGAACACGATGTTCGCCGCCTTGCCGCCGAGTTCGAGGGAAAGTTTCTTGATGTTTCCCTTCGACGCGTCCAACACCTTGCGCCCGGTCAGCGTCGAGCCGGTGAACGACAAGACGTCGACGCCGACGTGTTCAGAAAGAGCTTGTCCGGCGCGGCCGTCGCCGGTGACGACGTTCAAAACCCCGGCCGGAAGGCCGGCCTCGGCATAAAGCCGCGCCAGCTCCAAAGCGCTGCTCGTCGTCAGCTCTGACGGCTTGACGACGGCGGTGCAGCCGGCCGCCAAAGCGAACGGCAACTTCTGGCTCAAGATGAGGGCCGGGAAATTCCACGGAACGATGAGACCCGCGACGCCCGCCGGCTCGCGAAACACCAAGCCGGTGAAATCAGGGCCGTGGTTGGTGTATGTCGTGCCGTGCATCTGCACGGCAAGCCCGGCCGCGTAGCGGGTCAGCATCGCCGCGCCGCCGATGTCGCCTTCAGCCAACTTGATGGGTTTGCCGCCCTCTTCGGCATCGAGCCGGGCAAGCAAGTCAGCGTTGGCGTCGATAAGGTCGGCGACCTTGTTCAGCACGGCGGCGCGCTCGAATGCCGTCAACCGCGGCCAATCACCGCTATCGAAGGCCGACCGCGCCGCCCGCACAGCGTCGTCGACGTCGCGCTCGTTACCCGCGGCGACGACCGACACGAGCGAACCTGTTCCTGGCGCGATGCGATCGATCGTCTCACCGGGTTCGCGCCATTCGCCGGCAATGAAATGCCCAAGCCGCCTCGGAGTAGTCGTTGCGTTGGTTTCGAGGGTGGTCACGAGATCCTCCAGATCCGATTGAGCTTAGAGCGCGGCGAGATAGAGAGCTTTGAGGTCGTCGAGCGTGCAGGGTCGCGGGTTGCCCGGCAGGTCGGCCTGTTGCAAAGCATCGGCGGCGAGGGTGTCGATCGCACTCGCCGGCACGTTGAGTTCGCTAAGCCGCCGCGGCACTCCGGTCTCGTCGGCCAGTCGATGCACGGCGGCGGCAGCGAGCCGAGCCGCCGCCATGTCGTCAAGCCCGGCAACGTCTTCGCCTAGTGCCGAGGCGATTCGCGCGAACTTCGCCGGGGCCGCCTCGAGGTTGTAATCGATGACGTATGGCAAGAACAGCGCATTCGCCGTGCCGTGGTGCACGCCGTAATGGCCGCCGAGGGTATTGGCAAGAGCGTGGACGGCGCCAAGCCCGGCGTCGTGGAAACCGATACCGGCCATGCACGAGGCTATGAGCATGTCGTAGAGCGCGTCGGCGTCACCGCGAGTCGCTTTAACAATGCTGCGGCCGATGAGTTCGATGGCGCCGATATTGATGACGTCGGTGAGCGGGTTGGCGCCTTTGGCGACATAAGCCTCGACCGCGTGCGTAAGAGCGTCCATGCCCGTGGTGGCGGCGAGTTTGCCGGGCAGTTTCGCGACGAGGCTTGGTGCCAGCACGGCAAGGGTCGGGAAGAGCAGGTCTGAGACGATGACCATCTTGACGTGCGTGGCGGGATTGGTGATAACCGCGCCCTTCGTCACTTCGCTGCCGCTGCCGACGGTTGTGGGGATGGCCACGATCGGCAAGGGGCGCGTCGAAAACCGATCAGCGCCTTCGTAGTCGGCGATTCCTCCACCGTTGGTGGCGACCAGCGCGGCGGATTTCGCGACGTCGATGCTGCTACCGCCGCCGAGGCCCAGCACAATATCGGCGCCGGCAGTTCGAGCGGCCGCGACAGCGCCGTCGACCGTTGCCACATCGGGGTTTCCCGCGACCTCGCTGAACACCGATACTTTAACCGTCGACTCGATGGCCGCGACGACTTCGTCGAGAATTCCTGCCGCTTTGACGCCCGGGTCGGTGACGACGAGCACCGATGTTCCGAGCGCCGGCAACCGGGCAGCGAGTTCGGAAAGCGCGTCGGCCCCGAGCAACACGCGAGTGGGCGAAGCGAACGTGTAGGCCATCAAGACTCCTCAAAGTGGAAGCTGTAGCGGGAAAGGCACCATCACGCCGCTCCGTGCGCGACGCGAGTTCGCCGAGCCATCGAGTCGACAATGACCGCGAGCATCAACACGCCGCCGGTAATCATGAATCGCACGGCTGACGTGAGGTTCAACAGCGTGAGGCCGTTGGCGATCGATTCGATGACGACGATTCCGAGCAGCGCGGAATAGGCATTGCCTCGGCCACCGAACAAGCTGGTACCGCCGATGACCGCCGCCGCGATGGCGTTGAGGTTGGTGTCGCCGGTGCCGCTGCTGATGCTGGCGGCCGACAATCGCCCGGCCGACATGAGTCCGCCGAGAGCGGCGAGCGTCGAGCAAAGCACGAACACCGAAACGTACACGCGCCAGAGCTTGATGCCGGCGCGGCGGGCGGCCTCGACAGAACCACCGACGGCGTACACCGAGCGCCCCCACCGGGTACGCCGCAGAGCGAAGTCGACGACGATGACGAGCACGACGAGCAGCACGAAAGGCAGGCTCACACCGCGAGATTTGTTGAGATACCAGCAGCCGAACTCAAGCCCCACCAGCAGCAACAGCGCGACTGTCACTGTCTTCGTCAACGAACCGGCCGACAGATGGGCCGCCCGGCGGCGCCGCATGCGCAGCAGTTGCGTCATGACGTACCAGGCGACGATGACCCCGGCGAGAATGTACGACAACGTGTCGGGCACGAACGCCCGTTGCATGAATCCGACGATGGCCGATTGGAAAGGCAGGTTGATCGAACCGTGCGCGCCGAGTATTTGCAGCTGCAAGCCAAGTATCGCGAGTAATCCGGCAAGGGTGATGACGAAGCTCGGTACATTGAACCTGACGTAGACAAAGCTGTAGATGAGCCCGACGGCAACGCCCGCCGCAAGTGCCACCACGATGGCGACGGGCAACGACCAGCCGGCGGAGGTGAGTCCGATGCCGAGAATGGACGACGCCAAGCCGCTCATCGACCCCACCGACAAGTCGATTTCGGCGACGAGAAGCACGAGGACGACGCCAACCGCGATGACGCCGTCGGCGGCGCATTGAGTGGCGAGATTGACGAGGTTTCGGCTCGACAGGAACGACGAGTTGAGACCCTGGATGATGCCCCAGATCAAAATGAGCCCGACGATAATCGGCAGCGATCCGATGTCGCCGGCGCGAACGCGCTTGACGAAACGGCGTGCCGATTGGTCCCAGCCGGTTACTCGGATCAGGCGCTCGTCGCCCGCGTCGACAGTGAGAGCGGCAGATGTGGCCCTAGCTCGCGTCACGACGGCTCCTCCTCGCTGGCTTGGTGACGCGTTCGAGAGGCACGACGGGTCACGGTGTTGTCGACCGCACCGGTGATCGCCGCCACGATTTCCTCCGACGTCGTCTCCGCGATACGGAATTCCCCGTTGTTGCGGCCTAGTCGCAAGACGACGGCCCGATCCGCGACAGCGGCGACGTCCGCCATGTTGTGCGTGATGAGCAGCACCGCGTGGCCGCGGTCGCGCAATCGTTCGATGAGGTTCAACACCTCGGCCGTTTGCGCGACGCCTAGCGCGGCGGTCGGCTCGTCAAGAATCACCACCGCCGGGTCGCCGACGAGCGAGCGCGCGATGGCGACGGTTTGCCGTTGGCCACCAGAAAGGCCCGCGACTGCCGTTCGCACGGAAGGAATCTTGGCGGACAGCTGTCCGAGGAGATCCCACGCGCGTTCTTCCATGCGCTCTTCGCTGAGCAGCAGGCCACCGTCTTCGCGCCCCAAGAACAGGTTGGCGACCACGTCGAGGTTGTCGCACAACGCCAGGTCTTGATAAACCGTCGCGATGCCCAGATTGCGGGCGGCGGTCGGGCTTGAAATGACCACCTCGCGGCCGTCGAACTCGATCGCGCCCGAGTCAGCGGGGTGCACGCCGGCCAAAATCTTGACGAGAGTGGACTTTCCGGCGCCGTTGTCGCCCAGCAGCGCGGTGACTTCGCCGCGCTTGACGTCGAGGTCGACGTCCGAGAGGGCCCGGACGGCACCGAACGACTTGCTGACGCCACGTAGAGAAAGCACAGCCCCCACATGGGGTTTTTGCGAGGTCGCGGCCTCGGTCTGCGGCACGGTGCTCTCCTGGAAGATCAGTGTTGTGGACCCGACCGGCCGGGGATCAGGGGGAAATCACCCGGCCGGTCGGACGTTTGGTTTGCTATTTCACTCCGGCCTTTTCACAGGCTGCCGCGTAGTTGCCTGTGCAAAGGTCCGAGGCCTTCCAGAAGCCGTCCTTGATAACGGTCGACTCGATATTGCTCACAGTCACCGCGACGGGCGGATTCAAGAACGCCGGGTGACCATCGACGGTGCCGTTCGATTCAGGGGTCTTGCCTGACGCGAAGGCGACGGCAGCTTCGGCGGCCTTGGTCGCCTCGAGCTTGAACGCGTTGTAGGTCGTCATCAACTGCAGACCGGCGAGCACGTTTTGCAGCCCTTGCTGCGAAGCGTCAAGACCGGTGAGCGCCAGTTTGGCGATCTGGTCGTTCGTCCAGCCTGCGGCCTGGAAAGCGGCGATCCCGGAGTTGCCGTTGTTGTCGTTCGCCGAGTAGAAGCCGATAATCTTGTGGCCGAACCGAGTGATCTGACCAGCCACCCACGTGCGGGCCTCGTCAGGGTCCCACGTGTCGGTTTGCGACAGCACCTTGTAACCGCTCGAATCGATGATGCTGTGCGCGCCGGCCTTGATGTTGCCCGCGTTGTTGTCGGTGGTAGCGCCGTTAATCATGATGATGCCGCCGGACGCCGGATCGACGCCGTCCGCCTTAAGCTTGTCAATCATGGTCTTTGCTTGCAAGACACCGACTTGCTTGTAGTCGTTCGACACGACGTACGACAGATCAGGGCTCTTGATCAGGCGGTCGTAGGCGACGACCGGCACGTTCTCGGCCTTTGCCGCCGACACGATGCTGGCCGCGGCGACGCCGTCGAACGGGTCGACGACGAGAACCTTCGCACCTTCCGACAACATTGATTCAGCTTGCTGCTGCTGGGTCGATGCGTTGGAGTTGGCGTTCGCGTAAAGCAATTGGCAGTTGGGGCAGAGGTTCTTGAGAGCCTCTGTGAAGTAGGGCCGGTCCTTCGTCTCGTATCGAGCGGTCGTGGTCTCCGGCAACAGCAGACCGATCTTGTAGTTCGCGTTTGCCACGGCGCCTCCGCCCCCGCCTCCGCTGCTCGCGGCAGAAGAGGGACTCGACGCGGCGGTGGTTGCCGCGCCCGTTGCGCTAGGGGATGAACTCGACGGCGATTTCGATGAACTACAACCGGCCATCCCGATCGCGACCACGGCGGTCACGATCGCTACTAATGATTTCCGCATCTTGTGGCCTCTCCCAGGATGGAACGTACTCATGAAGCGGCGCCGGCTGCCGCTAGATCGATAGAGCCAAGGTAGAGGCGCCGCCGCGGCAACAGTCATCACGGTTTGGCAATAGCTAACACTATTTGCAAGATTTCGCGAAACTCGTCGGAGAAACAAACTTGATCGTGTAAAACTGACCTTCATAAGCCCTTCGCCAGCCGAAAGAAGACGACGATGTCGGCCGAGATTGCGGACCAACCAGGTGCGACGAGCAGTCGCGAGCCACGACGCGTCAAAGCGGTCGATCACGCAATCTCGATCCTGGAGGAGATCGCGAAGGCCGATCGGGCCTTAGGAGTAAGCGAAATCGCGCGCCGCACGGGTCTTAGCAAAGCGACCGCGCACCACATGCTGGCGACGCTCGAAAGCCGTCGCTTTGTCATGCGCGAACCTGATTCCGCCTATTACCGGTTGAGCTGGGGCTTGTACGAGTTGGGCTCCAACGTCGTCCGTAATGTCAACCTGTCACGTGTGGCTCGGCCTTATCTCGATCGGCTCGCCGCGCAAACCGGCGAGTCGACACTGCTCGGAATCCTTGACGGCGGCGAGGTTCTCTATCTCGATCGAGGCGAAGCCCCCGGGGGCTTGCGCATGTCGGCAGACGCCGGACGCCGCGGCCCGCTACACGCCACGGCGACCGGCAAGGTATTTCTCGCCTTTACGCCGGACGACGATATTGCCGACCGGTTGCTGGTCGATCCATTGCCGAAATTCACGCGCACCACCGTGACGAGCGTTGCCGCGTTGCGCAGGCAGCTCACACAGGTGAGAACGCGGGGCTACGCGACATGCTGGCAGGAAAAGGAAGTCGGGCTTTGCTCGATGGCGGTGCCGCTGCGCGACTACACCGGGCACGTGGTCGGCTCGCTCACCGTCGCCGGCCCGGCGTCACGGTTGAACGCGCGCACTTACCAGTCGCACTTGCCGCCGCTGCTCGCGGCCGCGCATCGCATCGAGCTGCACCTCGGCGGCGCCCGCCCGCACGATCACGCTGACGACGCGCCCCAGCAAAACGCCCGCTGAAAACGCCCACTGAAGCCGCCACACCGAATTCTCGACGTTCGCTGTTGCTGAGCCACAGTGAACGTCAAGAATCTTGCCGTGATCCCAAGGAATGAGACGCTCCCGGCAACCGTTCAGCGGGCTCGCTGAGCGAGTGCTTCACGGCGCGCTTCATCGCCCGGTGTTCCTGTCGCGGCCGCACGCCGTGGCGCCGAGCCACCCACACACCGACAGCCGCCCAAAAACCGTCACCGACAGTAGCGACCAAACGCGAGACAACGGCGATCACCAACGCTGGCCCGGCCTTCAGCACAGGCGATAAAACGGCAACCAAGACCGCTTCTCGCACGATCGCGCCGGCGGGCACGAAGATGGCGACGAAACCCGCCGCGAACGCCAAAGCAGTGCCGCCGAGCGACAGCGCCAACGCGCGGCCGCTCGGCGCGTGCAAGACCACGGCGAGCACGTAGACCTGCAGGCCGACGCACACCCAGCTGACGACGTACCAGCCGAGCGCGCGGGCGACGCCGTGCCAGGTGAACTCGTGGTCGGGCGGCTCACGACGCAAGATTCGCAAAGCGAGATGGGTCAAGCGATCGACCATGCGCGGCATGAGGCCGACGGCGAGCAACGGCAAGAGCAAGAGCATCCACCAGTAATGGACGGCGGTGCCGGGCGAGGCGAACGGCAAGGTGACCGCGGCCATGCCGAGGGCGGCACTGAGCGAAATGCCCATCGCGACGACGCTCACGGCGACCATGCGGCGCGGCTGCACTTCGTGGTCGCGGCCGAGATCGGCCTGCGCGACAACGGTCCAGACCGAGCCGGGCAAATATTTACCGAGTTGGCCGACGAAGAAAATCCGCATCGCGGCCGGTAACGGCAGCGCCGAACCGATGTCGGCCAGCAACGCCCGCCAACCCAGCATCGAGGCGAAGATGTTGCCGAAGCCGAGCACGGTGGCGACGATGATGTCGAGCGGCGACAATTTGTCGAGGCTGCCTTGCACGTCGTGCCAACGTGCGTGCAAGGCGATCGCGAACAACGCGATGACGATGACGAAAAACGCGATGCGGGCCCATAGCCGCATGCGCGGTGTGAGGTGCGGAAACTTCACCGGCTCGCTTTCGTGCCGGCGACGGGGACGCCGGCCAACGCCGCGGCAAGCACCTCGACATAACCGGTCCAGCTCGAGTCGACGTCGACCGCGGGCACACCGGCCCGCAGCCGCGCCGGCATTCCGGGCGCGTAGAAGCGTAGAAGCGCCGCCGTCAGATCGTTGACGTCGTCGGGCGCGGCAAGCACACCGTCGACGCCGTCGTGAACATGCGCGCCCAAGGTACCGGCGCGAGTAGCAATCACTGGCACTCCCATCGCATGTGCAAGCAACACATTCTGCGACGCAGTGCCTGCGCGATAAGGCAAAACTAGCGCATCGACCGTGCTGAAAAGCGCTGGAATCCGCGAACCGGGCACATATCCCGGTTGCAGTGTCACTCTCGACGAAAGCCCGAGCGACGCGATCTGGTCGCGTAGCGCGGCCGCGCCCGACCACACATCGCCCGCGACAACGAGCTCGACGTCGGGCACGTTCGTCAAAGCCCGCAACAAGACGTCGAGGCCCTTGTAGGGGCGCACGGTGCCAAAGAACAGTAGACGCTGAAACGGCGTGTCGGACGCCGGGCGCCGCGGCCGCGGCGCCACCGGCAGGTGCGGCGGAATGTCGGCAACCACGACACCGGTAGCGCGCCCGGCCAAGGGGATCGCCAGCTCGGCCAAGGTGTCGCTGTGCACCAGCACCGCGTCGACTCGGCTGAAAAGGGCCCGCACCAACATCGGGTCGCCAGGCCGCGTCTCGTGCGGAAGCACGTTGTGGGCGACGACGGCAAGGCGCGGACGACGGCCAGCAGCGACCGCAGGTTGCGAACGGCGAGCGGCGCCGCTCCCCCGCCGTCCGGTCAAAGCTTTCAAAAGCACCAGGTAGGCGGGCACCTGCACGGTAGAGGCGTGCACTAACACGACAGCGTCGTAGGCGCGCAATCGAAGGCCGGCGCGCCACCAGGAGATCGGGTTCCACCACGCGAGCTGGTACCGGGTTTTCGGGTAGAGACGCACCTCGGCTTCACCGCCCGGCACCCGAAGAGTTCCGGGGTGCAAGAACGCCGGGTATTGCGCCGACCACGAGACGAGGTCGACGTCGTGGCCGGCCGCCGCGAGCCGGTGCGCGAGTTCGGTGCTGTGGTGCACGATCCCGCCGGTGTGCGGATGCGTCGGCGCGACCAGGGCGATGCGCATGTCGCTAGTCTCCCCGCGACCGGACCGTCAGATCGGCGAGCAGCCCGACAGCCCCGATGATCAGCCCGGTGACGAACAGCAGCATGGTGTTCGTGGTGAGGTGAAAGTGGTAGCGGGCGACGTCGAAAACGCCCTTCACGAAGCCGATGCCCATGAGCCAGAGCGCGACCGGCATCAACACCTTGAGCGGGTTGAAGTACATGATCATGCGCAGCACTTGAAGGATGTAGCGGTACGCGTCTTTCAGCGGGTGGAACTTCGAGCGGCCGGCCCGTTGCGCGTAGTCGATCGGGAGATAGTCGACGGTGAGCTGGTTCGACAGGAAGCTCAAAGTAATCGTCGTGACGCAGGAAAATCCGGGTGGCAGCAGGCGCAGATACGGCAGTGAGACCTCGCGCCGGAAGGCCCGCAACCCCGAGTTGAGGTCGGGAATCTTGGTGCCCGACAACCACTCCGCGAACTTGCGGATCACCCACTTCGCGGGGATGCGCAGCAACTTATGAGTGCCTTGCTCGCTTGTGCGCGCGCCGACCACCTGGTCGACGCTGGGGTTGTCGTCGAGGTAGCGCACCAGCTCGGGGATGCGCTCGTTGGGGTAGGTCATGTCGGCGTCGGTCCAGACCACGATCGTGCCGAGCGCGTCGGCGGTGCCGATACGCCGCGCCGTGCCCGAGCCGCCGTTGCGGCGAAACGCCATCACCCGAACCGCGGGGTACTTCTCTTCGGCGTCGCGCAGCTTGGCGAGGGTCTGGTCGGTCGACTTGTCGTCGATGGCCAAGATTTCGTAGGGGTAGCCGCTGACATCCATCGCGGCGGTGATGCGCTCGATCTCGGCCAGCACGTGATCTTGCTCGTTGTAGCAGGGCAGGACGATCGTGACGTAGGGACTGCACCCGGCAGGCTCAGCTGGAATTTCTATTTGCGGCTCGGCCCCCGCCTCGCTCGGTACGACGCTGACAGGCTGGGCGGCCACAAGAGGTCCTTCCGGGGTAAAGCGGGCGCGATCGATCGCTTCCGAAGTTTACCTTGACCTTCCTTGACCTTCCCATGCGTTGGCTGAGCGCAACCTTAGAGTCCGTTACCCGGACGGCGACGAGCATCGCTCTCCCCGTGTTCAGCGGAACGCGAGATCAAGGTCGGTGGCGGCGAAGTCGTCGCCGGTGCAAAGCACCGCGTAGCCGGAGCGCTCGGCAAGCGCGTACACGAAGCAGTCGCCGAGGTTGAGCCCTGCGGCGTGTCGGCCTTTGCCGTAGCGGCGCCAGGCGCCAACCGCCCGGTCGGCTAAATCGCCGTCGAAAGGCTGAACCTCAACGTTCGCGTCTCTCATGAATCTCGGGACGACGTCAGCAGCCGTCGGGCCAAACCGCGCTTCGACGACGATGCCGAGTTCGACTCGGGTCGGCGCGGTCATCACGCGGACTCGGGCTTGTTCGAGGGTTCCGATCAATTCTTCATTGCCCGGTTCAGCGAGCAAAATGGCGATCACGGCGGAGGTATCGACCACGATGCCTCGTGACGCCTCGGTCACGCGGGGAGTCCGGTGCGGTCGTAGCCGAGGATCTCGTCAGCCGAGCGCGAATCGAGCACCGGAAGCGCGGCTACGTCGGCTTGCAGTCGGCGGAGCCGAGCACTGATCCGTGCGCCTTTGCGGGCATGCTCCCGCTCGAGCCGCTCTTTGAGCGCGACGACCACGGCTTCGGTAAGGCTTTCACCGGTTTCGGAAGACAGCTGTCTCGCCAACCGGTCGGCTTCATCGCTCTTGATGCTCAACGCCACGTCTCGAAGTATAGACACGCGACCCCCTTTCTACCTGACGGATCTGCAAGCCGTCTAATTGATCGAGCCGAGAGGCACGATCGCTTGCTCCTTGACGTCGCAAAGTCGGCCGAGCGTCTCGAAATCGCGGTCGTAATGCAGGACGACGAGATCGTGCTGCTGGGCGGTAGCCGCAATGAGAAGGTCTGTACTGCCGGCCGCGCGAAGGTGCGAGCGATCAGCCAGCTGACTTTGCAATCGCAGCGCGCGAGACCAGGTTTCGGCGTCCATCTCGGCCCAGCCGTACCTGAGCCGACGATCAGCGGCCAGCTCGCGATAATCCCTTGCGTTGCGGGCGCTATAGAGCACTTCGAGTTCGATCACCGCGCACGTGAACAACGACCGGGCCTCGAGTAGTCGAACAAGCGCGGCCTTGACGGCTGGATCAAGCGAGCGGGCGAGCGCACTCTTGTCGAGCAGCCAGCCACGAGGGCTAGTGCGAAGCATCGGTGTGAAGTAACGCCTCGTAGTACCCCGAACTCAACCGCTCGACCTCACGACGAAGCGCCGCGCGTTGCTCGCGCTCGGCCACGACCTCCGCCAGCGCCTGATTAATGGTGTCTTTCTTCGTCGTGGTACCGAGCGCCTCCTGTGCGCGCTGCAGCACCTCCTCGTCGACGTCGACCAAAGTCTTGGCCATCGCACCGCCTCTCTTCGTCGTCCGCGTATATCGACTTCGCTGCAATCGAATATATGACATTCACGATCGCTGCGGTTGATCGCTCGGCCCGACTGTGGATGACAGATCGCTGCGCTGTGGAAAAGCTTCCGGGTAAGTCTTGGTTGACCAGACTAGACCAAGGTAGTCTGGTGTCATGAGCGAGACGACCGTCAACGTATATGAGGCAAAGACTCATCTGTCGCGCCTGCTCGACCGCGTGGCAGACGGTGAAGAGATCGTGATCGCGAAATCGGGTCACCCTGTCGCGCGTCTGGTGCCGTTTACGAAGCGCACCGAGCCTCGCACGCCTGGCGGCTGGCGTGGAAAAGTACGTATCGCCAAGGATTTCGACGCGCTCCCCCAAGAGATCGCCGCCGCGTTTCGTGGCGAGCGATGATGCGGCTGCTCGTCGATACCCACGTCTTGCTCTGGTGGCTCGCCGACCGACCGCTGGCGCGTGCCGCCTATCAGGCGATCGCCGATCCTGCGAACAGCGTGTTCGTCTCCGCTGCCACCGCGTGGGAGATTTCGATCAAGAAGGCGCTCGGCAAACTGCATGCGCCCGACGACCTGCCGGCACAGCTCGAGAGCTGCGGCTTTTCACCGCTCCCCATTTCGATCGAGCACGCGCTCACGGCCGGGTCGCTCTCCCGCCACCACGACGACCCTTTCGACCGCATGCTGGTTGCGCAAGCAAGTGTCGAAGATTTGACGCTCGTCACGCGCGACGAGCGCATCGCGGCGTACGGCGTACGTGTTCTACTCGCGTAATGCGCTGTACCACCGGAGCGATTTCCCGTCGGGAGTCAGACGAAGGCTGCGGCATCTGACCAGCACGGCGGGTGGAGATCAAGATCGAGCACCCCTTCACACCACGCCGCGGCCTCGAGCAGTCGTGCGTCCTGGCCGCGGTGCCCGACGAGTTGAACGCCGAGAGGCAACCCCTCCGCCGACATCCCCGACGGCACGCAGATCGTTGGCAGGCCGGTAAAAGACCACGGCATGATGTAGGAGGGATCGCCAGTCGTAGTGAGGTCGCGGGGGGCGGAAGCCGGTGTCGCCGGCGTCAGGAGCACGTCTACGGCGTCCAGGCTTCGCTCCAACTCAGCGACGAGCGCGCCCCGCTCCCGCAATGCGCGCACATAGTCGACGGCCCGCCCCGCCAAACCTTGCCGGATCCGGTTTGCGATCTTCGGACGGTAGAGACGTTCCCGATCCGCGAACATGCGCTCGTGATAGGTCGCAGTCTCGGCCGATGCGATGGTGGCATAGGCCGAGCGGATCGCCGAGAATACCTCTGGCAATACAACCTCCACGACCTCGGCACCCGACCGCGCGAACCGCTCCGCGGCCGCGGCAACATCGGAACGGACCTCAGGGCTGCTCGTTTCGAACAGGTTCGATCGCGCCAGGCCGATCCGTGGCGACCGCGCGGACTCGAAGAGCGCTGGCTCGCGCGCGCCGTTCTTAGCGCGAGAATCGCCGGAGACCAGCGCCTGCCGCACCACCTCAACATCGGCGACCGATCGCGCGAGAATGCCGACGTGGTCGAAGGACCACGCGAGTGGGATCGTGCCCTCGGTCGAGATCGTTCCGTACGTCGGCTTGAATCCGACGATGCCGTTGTAAGCTGCGGGCCGAAGTGTCGAGCCACCAGTCTGGCTTCCAAGTGCGGCGCCGGCCATGCCTGCCGCGACGGCAGCGGCAGAACCGCTCGACGAGCCGCCCGGAGTGTGCTCAAGGTTCCACGGGTTGCGCGTGACCGCCGGATCGCCGTTCGCGAACTCGGCTGTGTGGACCTTGCCGAGGATCACCGCGTCGGCGCGCCGCAGCGCTGCAACCGCAGGGGCGTCGTCGGACGGAACAAAGTCGGCAAGCACTCTCGATGATGCGGTCGTCGGTAGGCCCGCGGTATAAAAGACGTCTTTCACGCCGACCGGTAGCCCACCAAGGATCCCTAGGGGGCGCCCCTCCACGACCTGTCGGTCGAGTTCGCTTGCGCGGCGGCGCGCACCTTCGGTATCGAGCGTGATCCACGCCTTGATGTCATGGTCAAGCGCCTCGATCCGAGCGATCGCCGCGTCGACCACGTCGCGAACCGAGACTGTTCGGTCGGCGACAGCGGCAACGAGCGCCGTCGCACTCATTTGCCAGATTTCCACGAGCAGTCCTTTAATCGAAGGATGGTGCGGCGCCGAACAAGAGACTCAATTCCTTGCTGCACGCCAACAGCGCCGGTCGGATTGTTTCCAGTACTCCTTTGACGTCGGTCCGTTGGCCGTGCGTGGAAATGTTCACGGCAGCAACGACGCGATTATCGGCACCGAAAACAGGCGCGGCGAGACCGATGACGTCGGGTTCTAGTTCGTTACGCACCAAAGACCACCCTTGTTCGCGAACCCGACGCAGTTCTTTCCGAAGCGCATCAGAGTCGGTGATGGTCTGCGGCGTGAATTTGCGTAACTCCACCTTGCTGAAATAGCGGTCGATCTCTTCCGATGGAAGATCGGCAAGCATCACCCTGCCCATCGACGAGGCCCACGCGGGGATGCGGCCACCGACCGGTACAGACACGGGAACCGATCGACGCGCAGTGCGCGCCACGCAGACGACATCGGTGTCTTCAAGTACACCGGCGAGGCAGTTCTCGTCTATGTCGGCGCTCAGAGCCTGCATGATCCGAAGCGCGTTATCCCACGGATACATCGACGACAAATACGCGTAGCTCAGTTCAAGCACTTTGGCCCGAACCGAATAACGACCGTGTTCGCATCGGACGTATCCGAGATGCTCAAGGGTGAGAAGCAGACGGCGCGCGGTGGCCCGGCTAAGCTTCGCGCGAGCGGCCACCTCGGTCACCGACAGGGTGGTGTGTTGTTGGGCAAAACTCTTCAGCACCGCCAAACCACGCGCCAGCGAACGAACCATCTCGCCGGACTGATCGACGGCTGAGTTGTCAGCGTCGTCCACGCCTGCCTTCTTCCCTTGACGCCGGGGTTTGCTCGCGACGTAACAGGCGACTGCGTGGTCGCCGCACAACATCGTACGTCGCAAGGAACGTATACCGAACTAAACATGCTGGCTCCGAGGGACGACCACAGTATCAAGTGCGGCGCCCAAGGCTACCGTCCCATCGCCTAGCCGCCTCCAGGTAGCAAACGCCTCTGCGACTCGATCCTCGTCTCCTAGGACAGGTGCCACCAGCGACCGGAACTTCTCGTGAAGGTCTTGGTCTGTCATCGGGTTGTCAGGATGACCCGTGGGATTTACGACTTCGGCGCGGTGCTCGCCGCCGTGCCGGTCCGTCACTACGAGCCGGGCCGCGACCCGTTGCGGAAACACCTCAGTTGCCCAATCAGACGGCTCTACCGAGATTCTCTTCATCAGTTCTGTGATGGCCGGGTCCGCGAAGGCATCCGGGCAGAATGACTCCCCCGAGATTTTTCCGTGCGTGAGCACTGTTGCAACGACCCATGGCGTGCTGTGATCGGCTGTCTCCCGAGACGCGGGAGCCCACTTCTCCGGCTCGCTGCCGGTCGACCTCCAGGCCTCGGCGTAGGTCTCGACCCGAACGGTTGCGATGTCACGACAATCAACCGCGAAGCGCAATTGGTGCGCGGCCCACGCGGGCGCCTGAGCGTGGTAGCACACCGGCCAATACTTCATGGACGTCCGGAGGATACGGAACGCGCGCTCGTCTGCTAGCGCCAGCCGAAAGGGTCCCGCAACGACCTCCTTCACGCCGCGTCGTCCGTCGAATCCCTCGAGTGGGCCTGTAACGCCTGCGCACGCAAGTTGAACCGCGAACATGGCATTTCGCGTGGCATATGCCGTCGCGCAGGCCTTCCACATGGAGAGCATGCCCGATCGAGTCGCACCAAGGGGAATTCCGGACGACGCGATGATGCCGATGGCGTTGGCGAGCGTTCGCCGGTCAAGCCGCAAAAGGTTACCCAACGCCGCGACGGTACCTACTCCAACCGAAAACCCTTGATCCCAGCCTCGCCGCGCCAAACCCATCGCTTCGGTAAGGCCAATCGACACTTCGTAGGCGACGACGGCGGCCGTGACGAGGCCGCGCCCGGAAACTCCCGCATCTGGCGACGCGAGGAGGCCGCCGAGGCAATCACTTGGATGAGCATTCGGGGCCCAGTCGTTGTAATCGAGATACCGAATCCTCGTCGTATTCAGAAAACTCGCCATATCGGCGGACACCAGCTCCTCGCGACTTCGACCGAGCGGACTCACGCCGACGCCATCGCATACTCTTGGCGCCACCTTCGCAGCAGCCACTACCGGCGGCGCATCGAGCGCGGCAAGCGCGCACGCCACACTGTCGGCATACCGCACACAGGTGGCGTCGACGACGTTGGCGGGCAGGTCACCGAACCGAAGCTGCGTCGAAAATTCAACTAGCTGCGCAGTAAGGTCATCCACCGGCGTTAGCTCCATTCACTCGTCAAGACCAAGCGCTCGGGCGATCCCGACGAAGCGCTGCACCAGCAAGATCGGCACAATCGAGAAGAGCACAAGCAAGGTGCCTGCGGCCATGACGAGCGGATCATAGTTCTCGAGCATGTACGAGTAGAGCGCAACCGGGAATGTCGTCGAGGCTGGCGCCGCCAAGAACAGAGAGATGCCGACTTCGTCGAAGGAGATAATGAAAGCAAAGAGACAGCCCACGACCAAAGGGCCGCGAAACTGCGGAAACATGATTCGCCAAAACACCGTGCGCGGCCGCGCACCGAGCGTCGCCGCCGCGACTACGCCGTTACGATCGATGCCCGCGAGACCGACACCCGTGAGCCGCACCACAAAAGCAATCGACAACATCAAGTGCGCCATGAACAGCACCCATGACTTACCGATGAGTCCCAGCATCGACTCTAGCGACAGCAGCGCAATGCCCGTACCAATAGCCGGCAACGTCAACGGCGCCACGATCAGCGTCTCGACAAGATTCTTACCGCGGAAATCGTGCCACGTGATGGCGTAAGCGGCCAGAGTGCCGATGATTCCACCGACGATCGCGACACCGGCCGCGACCTCTAGGCTCAGCACGATGCCGTCGGTGAAGATTTCGGTCTCCAACGCGCGTTCGATCCACTTGAGGCTCAGGCCAGACGGGGGAAAGGCGACGTGCTCGGCGCTCGTCAACGCTTCAGCCATGACCACAAGGACCGGGAGCAACATAAACGTCGCTATCAAGGTGACGAAAACGACCGCGATCAAATTCTTCGTGCGATGCAACGTCCTCATTGGGGAACCACCACCGCCTGTTCGCCCCCGCCTTTTCGAGTGAGCCGAAGAATGAGGTTCATAACGACGATGATGATCACACACAGACTAACTGCGAGCACCGCGCTCAACGGATAATCGACCACCACCGTGGCCTGCTCGTAGAGCAGCACCGGAATCGTGGTCGTCTCACCGCCGCCGAGCAAGCTCGTCGTGACGACGTTGCTCGAGGCGAGACTGAACACCAAAGCTGTACCGGCCGTCAGACCCGAAGAAGTCATCGGAAGCGTAATGCGCCAGAAGACACGCATCGGCGAGGCTCCTAGGGTGGACGCCGCAGCGGGGATTGAGGGATCAAGCCTCCGGACCGAGGCGAATACCGACAAGAACATGAACGGTAAGAGCGTATTCGTCAGTCCGATGACAACCGCAGTGCCGGTGTAAAGGAGGCGTGGCATCGTCGCACCAAATGATTGCAGAATGCTGTCGAGCATCCCGTTAGTGCCCAGGATTGCCATCCATCCGAGGCTTCGTTCGACGACCGTAATGAAAATCGGCATGACGACGATCAGCGCGACGGTGACGCGGACCTTCCTGCTGCGACCGACTAACCATAACGAGAGCGGGTACGAGATCAACGCCGTGAATATGGTGGCAAGGATCGCGTATTCGAAGGTCCGGGTTGTGGCCTTCAGGAAATACGACTCTTTCCAAAAATACCGATAGTTCTCCGGTGCAAAGCCCGTACGCATCCCAGTCATGGGGCTCGTTGGAAAGAAGCTGATCACCGCAAGCAGACAGACCGGCAAGACAAAGAACACAACGAGGATCATGATCGCCGGCGCGGCTAACCCGTACGGACGTAGGTTTGTACTGCGCCGCCACCACCTACGCACCGCCGAGCCCGTGCTAGCAGACGGAGAGGGTGCGCCAGAAACAGCGCTAGGTGGCCTTAAGACTTGCGTCGAGCGACCCATCTGGTATTTCACCGCCCTCCGACGAGAGTTGCATCTTTTCGTCTGCGAAGACCACGCACCGCTCATATGACCAAGCCAAGGTCACATTCATTCCGGGCCGTAGATTCGTCGCGTCGGTGGTGCTTGACCGCACTTCCAGGTCAGAAAAGCCAGCGTCGACGAGCACATTCGCTTCGCGACCGAGGAAGGTCGCTCGCTTTACCACGCCGTACACAGAGTTCTCCGTTTCACTTACCCGTGCCGCAATTCGGAGCGCCTCTGGCCGAACCATGACGACCGCCTGAGCGTCGGTTAACCCGGATCGTTGTGAGTCGGCAAGTGGCCCGCGCCACCGCTGGCCGCCCGGACCGGCCAGCTCAGCGACCATTCCCGTGACTCCGGAGGCGCGGGCGGGTAATAGGTTTGCCTTTCCTAGGAATCGCGCCACTTCGAGATCCCGCGGTCGGTCGTACAGTTCGGCGGGGCTACCGACCTGTCGCATGCTGCCCTTCACCAGCACACCGATTTGGTCCGCGACGGCCATCGCTTCCTGCTGATCATGCGTCACGAAAATCATCGAGATGCCTGTCTCCGCCTGAAGATCACGGATCTCGAACTGCATCTCTTCACGCAGGCTCGCATCCAAGCTAGATAGCGGTTCGTCAAGCAACAAGACCTGCGGCCTGCTCGCCAGAGCACGGGCGACGGCGACCCTTTGCCGTTGCCCCCCCGAGAGTTGGCCTGGTAGCCGATCACTAAACTCCGAAAGATGTGTCATTTCCATCGATTCGGTGGCCAACCGTGCACATTCGTCCTTCGGCCTGCGCTGTACTCGAGGCCCGAACTCAATATTTCGCTGGACGGTCATGTGCGGAAACAGCGCGTAGCTTTGGAACACAACACCGACACCACGGCGATGAACCGCGACATCGGTCATATCGACACCACCGAAGAGCACGCGGCCCGAGTCTGCGGTCGTGATCCCCGCGACGATCGAAAGTGTTGTGCTCTTCCCGCAGCCTGACGGGCCGAGTAAGGCGAGCGTGCCACCCGCCTCGACGCGGAACGATACACTTTCGAGCACTGCGTTTCGGCCGTACGACTTACAGAGGTCTCTCACCTCGATATCGACGGAGTCAGCCATGACTACCGTCGCAGCCTGTCGACATGTTACCGGGGTGGCTAATCAGCGCCATCCGATCTCATCCCTTACGTGAATAGGACCAACTTCTCCGCGAACTATGTTCAGGTGGCGTCACCCGTGGTGGAGCAACGTTGCCGGGCGCGCCCACTGGCTACATCAGGGGTAAACGTAGGCAGGTCTCGGACCGCAGGAGCGACCCCTCGATCCTCCGAGACCCGCCGACTCACCCCATCTGGCGCTATCAGCGAATATCGGTGATCAATCGAGCTCTCGATGCCACTGGGCGACCCAGTCACCCTTCTTCTTCGCAATAGCCTCGTCGTCGAGTTGGAGGATTGAGTTCAGTTCCTCGTCACCGTAAGGCACGCCCTTGGCGACGTCGGGGCTAAGGTCCGCGTTCTTGATGACCGGCCCTTCGTACTCTGCCGCCTGACTAACCTGCACCTCCTGACTGATCAAAAAGTCAATCAGTTTATAGGACGCCTCCAAGTGTCCCGCGTTCGCGACCGCGGCAACCAGCGAAAGTTCGGCGACCCCACCAGTTTCTTTGGGCTCCGCAAACGCGATCGGCAAACCTTGTGCGGCAAGAGTTGCCTGGTGCTTCGTCGACGTGTAGTTCACCCACGCAGTGCCTTGCGACATGAGTGCGTCGCCTGCGGATGACGATTGCGGAGTGAGCGCCCAGTTACCGATATCCTTGAGCTTCTTCAGTGCCTCGAAGCCAGGCTTGATATTGTTCTCGTCACCACCATTGGCTCTCGCGAACATGACCAACGCGTTGATCCCGAAGTTGCCGTTCGGCGGCGACAGAGCAATCTTTCCCTTCAGCTTCGGGTTATACAGGTCTTGTATCGACGTGAGCGGAGGAATACCCGCCTCCTTGAACTTTTCCGTGTTGTAGGCGAACCCCTCCACCGCGAGGTGTTGCGGAACGCCATACTGCGTGGCCGGAAGAGCATCGTAAAGGTTCTTGATATTCGGCACCTTGGTCTCGTCGACCGCTGCAAAGAGATTCATCGCCGCACCTCGCTTGAGGTCAGACGGGTTAACGAGTAGTACGTCGATCTGCGGGTCATTCTTTTGGGCTACGACTTTTGCGAAGTTCACCGACGTGGTGTCCTGCACGTAGTCCACCTTGATGCCCGTTTGCGCAGTAAATTTCTTGATCTCATCGGCTATAACCTTGCCAGCCGAACCGCCACTGCCGGCATATACGATCGGGCCGAGGTCTGCTTGTTTGGTGGGGCTTTGACTAACCTGTGCCGCCGAGGCGGATGAGCCCGCCGAGCTACCACCGCTGCTACTACTACATGCCGCCAGACCGACGACAAGCAAACCAGCAGCGACGATAGTGCCTGATTTCCTCATGCTTTTCCATCCTTTCGGTGGACCGGTTGAAGGCTTACGGAGCCCGAGTTCTTTCTGCTGAAGTTCTAGAGGACACATTGAGGCAGCGCGAGGTCACTGCCCGATACATAGGAGAACCAACTTTCAGCGCGCTACACGATTTCGGTCGGCTTCGGCTCGGCGATAGGCTTCAATCGAGTCTCGAGCGATAGCGAACGCGCTAACCGCGGTCGGTACTCCGCAGTAGACGCCCACTTGTAAGAGGACCTCTTGAATTTCTTCTTCAGTGCAGCCGTTTCGCAATGCTCCCGCGACATGGAGCCGCAGCTCGCGCTCGTGTCCGTTGGCCGAGAGCATCGCAATATTTAACAGACTCCGTGTCTTATGATCGAGGCCGGGCCTGCGCCAGACGGAGCCCCAGCAATGCTCGATAACAAACTCCTGCATGGGCCGGTCGAACGACGTCGAACGCGCAATACCACCGTCGACATACTCCGAGCCGAGTACCTTTCGTCGTACTGCCAGCGCTTCTTCACGATCATTTTGATCCAGCATTAGTACTCTTCACACTCTCCTCCTGTCTCGAAACTGTCTGCAAAGCTAGCTTCGCCGCCGTGCGCACGTGTTCGGCACATGCCGCGGCGGTCGCCTCGGCATCCCGCGCTTCGGCACTCTTGACGATCCGTTCGACCTCGAAGATCGTCTCCCGCAAGCGCTTAGGGTTTGCCAGCGTCGTCGCGCGCAACAAGCTGATCTGAGCGCGGAGGCGGCATATGAGCGCCTCGACCGTCTGGTTGCCAGCGCCTTCAAGAAGCACGTCGTAGAAGCGATCCTTGGCGCGTAAGACGCTCAGTGTGTCGGCATGTGCCATAGCCGACGCCTTGATTTCCGTGAGAGTTGCTCGGAGTGCGCTTATCTGTTCGTCGCTCGCATTCTCGGCAAAGCACCGACCCGCCAGACCCTCGAGCATCTCGCGAACAGCATAAATTTCCGCCGCCTGCCTTTTCGTGATGGATGCGACGACCCAGCCCGTGCCGGGCATCGAGCGAACCAAACCCTCAGCGGCCAGTTCCTGCAAGACTTCACGAACCGTAGGCCGTGAAACCCCCGCCACGCGCGCAAGCTTCGTCTCGACGAGGCGATCGCCCGGCCGCAGATTCATATCAGCGATGGCATTGCGGAGCGCGTCGCTAACCTGCGCCCGGATGGTCAACGACTTTCGCTCAATCGGCAGATTAAGGACGCCCAACTCGGCGCTCGGGTCGGAACTCATAAATCTCTCACCTCCCGCCTGCCGGCGACCATACTGTCTGGCAGCGCGGCCGACAACCCATCTGCAGATAACGTTTTTGAGTTAATGCGCATCTCGCCACACAGCACGGCACCTTCTTCTAGGTTTCTCTAAATCGTTGCCGCACCAGTGGAAATGCGCCACCCGATACCATCAACTCTTGCCCTGTGATGTAATTCGCCTGTTCCGACACAAGAAACATGCACGCCGCAGCAACGTCAGATGGCGTTCCGAGACGAGCCATCGGTACGATATCGAGCGCCGCGGCCATGACCCGGCCGATGTCGTTGGAACCGTGTCGGTACCGCACTGTCTCGAGGACCCCAGGGACGACAGTGTTGACTGTAATTCCATGCCGTGCCGTCTCGTTTGCAAGGGCTCGGGCAAGTCCGACGAGTCCGAGTTTCGACGCAACGACGTGCGGGCGCTGAAGGCTACCGTGGTACGCGTCGATGCCGGCGATGTTGACTATGCGCCCCCAGCTCTGCTCAACCATATGAGGCAGTACGGCCTGGCAGAGAAAGAAGGCGCCACGCAGGTTCGTTGCGTGCACAGAGTCCCACTCCGCTACGGTCACATCGGCGATGGCGGTGCGAGGCCGAATCGCAGCGTTATTCACCACGATGTCGATTTCGAGTCCGTCAGCCAACAGCGCCGCAACAGCAGCCTGTGTAGCGGGAACGTCAGCGACATCGACCCGGCACGTCCGCGCGGCACCGCCGCCCGCCACGATCTCGTCGACGACGGCGGCTGCGGCCTCGCCGTCGCGAACGTATCCGCAGACGACGTGCGCGCCGGCGTCGCCCAGCGCGAGCGCTATCGCACGGCCGATGTTGCGCCCGGCACCGGTCACGAACGCTGTGTGACCCTTCAAAGTGATATTCATACGTGCGGCCCTAGATAGTCTGGTTAGCCAAGAGTGCGTGCACGTCAGACACTTTTGCCAGATCCCTGAGCTGGTCGAGGAGCTTCAGACCCCGCCCCTCATTACGTTGACCGGCTCGTAGGCAATCCAGAAACTTCTGTTCGATGTCGTGCCAGCTCAGCGGGTGTTGCGGAGAGCCGCTTGGGAACTGAACGGTGGTTTCGTAAACCTTGCCAGCTTTGGTGTGCAGCTCGATTTCATGGAAGCCGCCGGACCCAGCGCTGCTGTTTTCGGCATTGGGGTCTTCCGGCCGGCAGTGAGGATCCTCACGCGCGTCGACGACCGCCATGAGCCGGCGAACCTCTGGCCTTAGAACAGCCTCGTCTGCAAAGCTGTCGAGTACCACCTGCTTATCGACGAGAGCGGCGGCTAGTACGTACTCCAACGAGAATTTGCCCTGAAGACCAGTAACCGGCTCATGATAGATCAGTGGCCGGAGCCCGAAAGTCGGGGCACGCACGACGACGCGCTCAACATCGTCGGCAGCGAGTCCGTTTTCAGCCTGCAGCCGCAGCACACCGTCAATAGGCCTGTGGGTTGCATAGCAACAAGGGTACTTCTTGAGCGTTGGTCCGGGATCAAGGATCGCCCACGGCGCGCCGAGACGTCCCATCGCGTCCGGATGCTGGCCGCCATCCGCGTAGATATCGACAAAGCTACGCGGGCCGTCGAGGATGTCGGGATCTGCCGTGAATCCAACAGAGGCAAGCTGCGCCGCCAGAACACCATTCCGTGCAGCAAGGCCACTGTGCAGCGGCTTCGTCATGGTCCCGAAGTTGCGTTGAAGTCCGCTCGCCAGTGACGCGACAATCCCGAATGCATTGCGAGTCTGTTCGACACTAAGGCGTAGCAGTCGGCATGCCGCGGCGGTCGATCCGAATCCTCCCACCGTGCAGGTGGTGTGCCAACCCTTACGGTAGTGGCGGTGCCCGATTAGGTTCGCCACCTTGACGTTGATCTCGTAGCCGATGACAAAGGCATCGATAAACTGTTCCCCTGTCAGGGGTGAACATGGCAGAGCAAGAATCGCCGAGACCAGAATCGAGCTTGGATGTCCCACTCCAGCGAGCTCGTCGTCGTAGTCGAGGGCGTGACCCAACGTAGAGCCGACCATGGCCTGAACCTCGGGCGGCAGGTTTGCAGGTGCCGTGGTCCACAGCTGCCCCCGTTGGGGGCTACTTGAGACCTTTCGAGCGTACTCAAGGACTTTTCGGCCGGCCGAGCCCGATGGGCCTGCAAATATCACCCCAACCGTGTCAATGATCGGCCGAACGGTCGCCTCAAGCGCCTCGGCCGGAATGTCTGATCGCTTCGTGTCAACTACGAAGTCGGCAATCGACGCAGTAAAGTTGTCGGTCATTCGGACTCCTCGTAGGCTGACGAAAGTCGTCGTCGTAACAGGGCACGCGTATCAGGCGTTGTAGGCAACGAACTAAGCTCGTCGAAGAGGGCGGTAGCCGCGTCGGCACGGCCACCCCCGAGCACAACGCAGTCAATAAGTTTGGTGCGCCGTTCCTCGTCACTGAGAGGTCGGGCCGGAGAGCCTATGACATCGTGGACGATGGTGCTGTGTCGCTCCCCAGCATGCGTCTCAATCTCCACTCTAACGAACCCGCCGAACGAAGCGCTGCTATTTCGGCCCGACGGATCTTCCGGCCTGCATGCGATATCTTCGCTTGCCGATATCCGAGTCATCAGGTCGCGCACCTCGGCCCGCGCTACGGCGTCGTCGGTGAAGGAATGCAGATTCAGATCGCCGTCAACCATGGCGGACGCGACGGCATAACTCAACGAGAACTTAGCTTCGAGCCCGTCAGTTGGATCGTCATCGCGAAGTGGCCCAAGCGTGCCTGGAGGAACTAAGCACCGGATGGCCTTGATAGCCGTCACGTCGATCTGGTGATTGACTTGCAGCGCAAGCGACGCTTCGACAACTCGGTAGACTTCAAGCGCGCAGGCGTACTTCTTCAGCGTCGGGCCTGGCTCTCGGATAGCCCACCGCTGGCCGAGACCATCGAGCGCGTCGAGGCGCTGGGCGCCCATCGAGTAAACGTCAAGAAAACCGCGCTGTCCGTCCAGAACCGCCTCGTCTGCGCTGAAGCCGGTTGCCGCGAGTTGTGCAGCCAACACCCCGTTGTGCGCGGCGAGCCCACTGTGTAAGGGCTTCGTCATGCTGCCGAAGTTGCGCTGCAGTCCGCCGGCGAGCGAGGCGGCGATGCCGAATGCCCGGCGAGTACACGCCGCGTCGAGCCGAAGGACGCGACCGACGGCGGCGGTCGCACCGAATCCGCCGATCGTGCACGTGGTATGCCAACCGTGCCGATAATGCTGGTGCCCGACCGCCTTGGCGAGACGCGCATTGACCTCGTACCCGATTATGAATGCGTCGAGCACTTGACGGCCTGACAGCTCAGCCACCGGCGAAGCGAGAATGGCCGAGAGGAGAATGCTGCTCGGGTGCCCTGCACCGGGCAACACGTCGTCGAAGTCGAGGGCGTGCCCGCAGGTCGACGTGACGAGTGCGGCCATCTCTGGTGGCCGTGTTCGCGGCACCTCCCACCACGGTTCGCGGGTATTGCCGGATGCACGTGTTGCCCACCGCCCCAGCGCAGTACCCGCGTCACTCGTGCGACCAGCAACGACGACGCCGACCGAGTCGATAATCGCCCGGACCGCGTTGTGATCGAGTACGGTTGAATTCCGTGGTTCAGAACCCGAAACCAACTCGGCAAGCTGCGCAGTTGTCGTGGTCATCAATCGCTACCGTGGATGTCATGCGCCGCGCGGGTAGCCTTGATCGACGCCGAAACCAACGCGCCGTACTCAGTCGCCTCGACCCAGCCCATCTCCTCAATCGCACGTATCGCCCGCTTCGTGTGCGCCACGGTTACCGGATCGTGCCCTGCGACCGCTTCCGCCACTTCTCTGGCCCGCGGCAGCAGATCGGACGGCGCGACAACTTCGTTGACGAGGCCCCATGCCTGAGCCTTCGCCGCGTCGATTCGCTTCGCCAAGAACACCATTTCCGAGACGTGCTTTGGAAGGAGACGACGGACCGTCGACGGACCCGATAAAGCGGGGAAGCTGCCAAAGCCGACTTCTGGAATCCCAAACTCCGCAGCGGCCGACGCAATAGCGAGCTCCGAGTTGTTGACGAGCGTGAGCCCACCTCCGAGGGCGAAGCCATTTACCGCTGCGATGAAAACGGCAGGATGCCTGCGCATCGCGTCGATTGTGTCTGCCCAGTATTGCGAGCGCCGAGTGCCGAAGCTCGACCGCCAGCTCATTCGGTGTGCGGGCAATTCCTTGAGATCGATCCCCGCACAAAAGGCGCGGCCGGAACCAGTGAGGACAATGGCTGACATTTCATCAAGGTCCTGCAGAGCGGCTACCAGCTGGTCGGCCAACTCGATGTTGACAGCATTCATCTTGTCGGGTCGGTTCAACGTGAGCACGGCCCATCTCTCATGCAGCTCGACTTCGACCAACTGCTGTACATCCGCCATATCAGAGCCCCTGACGAAGCTGGAACCACGGAATCGTGTCTGAGCCATTCCCCGGGAAGACAGCCTGAACGGATGCGCCGCACGACAATTGCTCCGGCTCGCCGACAATCGCGCTAATCATCATCGGGCCCTCATCAAGTTGAATAAGCGCAACGTTATACGGAGGCTCGCGCCGAGTGTCTCTAAAGTATTGTTTGTGAATCCGTATCCAAGACCAGACCCTTCCCCGGCCGCTAAGAGTCTCCCATTCGTCGCTTTTCGCGAGGCACCGGGGGCAGACCGCTGCTGGGGGGAACCGCAGGTATTCACACTGCGGACATTTTTGGACGACGAGCCGACCCTCGGCAGCGCCAGTCCGGTATTGTGCATCAATTTCTGGCATTGGATTCCTTTGCTTCGCTCGTGACGTCGAAAGAGCTCAAGAACGTCGAAGTACGTGCGACGAGACGATCGGCGAGACACACATATATTGGGCGACCTCACAATCTCTAACCTGCCGACCGCCCGCCTCACCGCGTAACTGCCGAACTGCCTCAACATGCAGCGCCCAGCCCTGCATGTAGCTCTCGGAGGTATGGCCACCGCTCGTGTTGACGGGCAGCTCACCACCCAAGCGAATTCGCCCATCCTGGATCCATTTCCAAGCCGTCCCTGGAGGGCAGTAACCGAAACCCTCGAGGCTGAACAGAATTGTAGGAGTGAAGTTGTCGTAGATCTGCGCACAATCGATGTCAGCATGCGAGACGCCGGCCTCGTTATACACGCGCTCTGCCACGGCCTGGCAAGATCCGTAGAAGAAATCAGGGCTCGTGTAGAAGTTTGTCAAATCGCCGCATGCTGCTGTAGCGCTAATCGTGACTAGTGGTCGATTCAGTCGTTTCGCGCGTTCGGTCGACGTCACAATCATCGCGACGCCGCCGTCATTAATCAGGCAGTAGTCGAAAAGCCGAAGCGGTTCGGCGACGAATCGCGCTTCGGCGTACTGGTCGAGAGTCAGTGGCGACCGCATAACGGCGTTCTCGTTCAAAATCGCATGCTCGCGATTGTTAATAGCTAACGGAGCAAGAGCGAGATCAGGAACGGAGTACATCTCGGCGTACCGCTGATACATCATCGCGACGTACGCGCCGGGGGACGTCATTCCGTACGCCGTGTCATAAACGCCAGTCGGGGACGGGCCGTCGTCGCCACCGTATGTAGCACCAGCTGAGCGACCATTGTTTCCGTAGATCAACGCGATGGTGTCGGCGAGGCCGTTCTCGATTGCGGCGGCCGCGATCTGCAACGCAACCGCGCTCATGCGGCCCGCCCCTTCGACTCCCAGGCAGAAGCGCGGACGGCGCAGTCCCAGCATGTCAGCCATCCGTACATAAGAAGGCAGCCGAGCACATACGATGCCGTCTACGGCGTCTTTCTCCAAGCCGGCGTCGTTCAGCGCGGCCGTAAATGCCTCAGCGCCTAGGTCGAAAGCGGAGCGTTTGGCATCACGGTCACGATATAATTCTCCGAAGCGCGTCGTGCCGACACCGACGATAGCTACCCGATCACGTCCTGTCATTCTAACTCCCTATGATTTCGCGCTCTTACTGCCGCCCACCGTCATATTCCCGGCGATTACTCCGGCGGCGTGGAGTTTTTCAACTTCATCGCAGGTGAAGCCAAGTTCGGTCAGCACCTCACCTGTATGTTCTCCGACATGCGGAGCTCGACGCCGTACCTCGGGAGGGTTATCGCTATGTATGGTGAACGGCCACGATATTTGCTGCTCGCTCGTACCGGCAGAAGTGGGCACACGTACGTGAAAAGACTCCCCTCTGGCAGGAGTCTCTGCGTCAAGCTCGAATGCGCGCAGCACCGCGGCCGCTCGAAGGCCACGACGCTGCAGCTCCACCATGGCTTGGTGCTTCGTACGTCTCGCGGTCCACGCTTCTATCTCTTTGACGAGAGCGTCAGCCCGGCGCTGCCGCATTGAATACTCTGTGATCCGTGGATCAACTCGAAGGTCGGAGCGGCCGATAGCGTCCGTAAGTCTCTGCCACTCCTTCGCTGCCCCCACAGTGACGACCACCCACTCGTCATCGCCTTGGCAGCGACAGCAGAGGGTGGTCTCATCGGCAGACGTGGCTCCGGCAGGCTGAGGCGTCGTTCCGGTGACAGCGGTCGCGGCCAACAAGCTACCCAATAGTGACACAACGCTCTCGCGTTGGGAAAGGTCAACATGTGTGCCAGCACCTGTGCGCCGACTACGCATGACCGCGTCGATAGCAAGGCCGGGTGCCAGGAGCGCAACGACTTGGTCAGGAAAATTCACCTTGGATGTCGTCCAAACCGGCTCTCCAGGCGAATAGCCAGTCACCGACATAAGACCACTAAGCGCTTCCAGCGTGCCGCCGAACGAAACGAAGTCGCGTTCCGGGCCGTCGTCGCCTTGACTCGATATCGATAGTAAGACGACACGAGCATTCCAGCTGCGCAGCACCGAGAAGCCGATTCCAAGCTTCTCCATGACGCCGCGGCGGAAGTTTTCGACGACAAGATCTGCTGTCTCGACTAACTGCCGGAATGTCGCGACGCCGCGGGGGTCCTTCAGGTCGATGGCAACCCCACGTTTGTTCCTGCCGACGACGCGAAAAGGCGGGCTACCAAGGTCGTCGCCACCCGACTCTCCCGTCACGCCGGTCCAGTGGCGGAACGGATCGGGGCGCCGCGGGCCCTCCACCTTGATCACCTCGGCGCCGAAATCGCCAAGTAGCTGCGTCGTTCTACCACCTGCCGTGATGCCGCTGAGGTCGACCACACGCAGACCTGACAATGCGCCGGAACTCACGCCGAACCTCGCACGCCGTCTACCGTCCAGGGAACCGAAGGAACCGTCACGATCCCAAGCCCGTCGACCTGCTCGTCGCGGAGAAATCTACGCGCCTGCAGTTGGCGGTCGCCACCTAGTTCGGCGAGCGTAAGTACGGGCCCCGCCGGGATACGGAGGTCTTGGCTACGGCGGTATAGCTGCTCACGCGTCAAATCTCGGGAAAAGGATTCCAAGATTTCAACAAGCTCAGAGCGGTGGCGATCGCGGCCAAGCTGCGTATCGAACTTGGCGTCATCGAGTCGATCGTCTGCTACAAGCTTCTTGACGGCGGGCCACTCTTCGTCACGGTAGTAAAAACCGACGAAGCCATCGGAGCAAGCCAAAACGACTGGCCCGTTATTGGAACCCCGCTGCAGGACCTTGCCTTCGCCCGCGAAGTAAATGTGACTCTTCCAGTCTAGGTACGCCGTGCTTCGTACTGCAGAGGTCAAGACTTCGGTGCCGCGGCCTGTCTCGCACCGCTTGTAGAGTGCGACCATGATTCCGGTGAACAACGACAGTGCAGCGGCCTGCTCGGTTTGCGGCCCGCCCAGGCGCAAGGGTTCACGGCCGGGCTCACCGATCATGCTCATCAAACCGCTGAGCGCGAGGGCCTCGGCTTCACCACCCAGCAAGTCTCGATACTCGCCCGATTCACCGAACATGCTTGCGATCGCCAGCACACAAGCGGAATGCCGCGCCCGTATGGCGTCGCACGACAGGCCGAGGAATTCTTCGATATCTGCGCCGCTGCCCGCCACGACAACATCGATGTCACCGAGGTTGGAAGCCAGGTCGCCAGAGTCGTCTCGAGACCGTACCGTCTTCTTATGGTCGAAGAAATAGGCGGCGGCGCGCTGATCCGCGCGATGAGTCGTCGCCATCGGCGCGGGATAGCTTTGCCACACAACAACCTTTGTCACGTGTGCCCCAAGAGCCGCAAGAAGGTATCCGCAATATGCGGTGCGCACAGCGTGTCCAATCTCGAGCACACGAGGCCGCTGGCTGTCTTTTTTCACAATCATCCCACCGTGAAAGGGTCGCGGCTCGCGCCCGACATCTCGAGCCAGATCGCCTTATCCGTAAGGTATTCGGATAATGCCTCCACGCCGTTATCCCGCCCGTAGCCGCTGTCGCGGAGGCCCCCAAAGGGCATCGCGTATCCCAAAGTTCGGTAGGCATTGATCCACACGGTACCGGCGACGAGCTGCCTCGCCATCCTAAAGGCCCGCCGTACGTCATTCGTCCAAACACCCGCCGCGAGGCCGTAGCACGTACCGTTCGCCAGGCGCACCGCTTCTTCCTCGTCATCGAACTCGCTGACCACGAGCACCGGACCGAAGATTTCCTCCTGCCAAACCCGAGAGCTGGTCGGTAAGCCAGTGACGATGGTGGGCAGAAAAAACTGGCCACGATCACCTACGGCTTCTCCGCCGACAAGGATCTCTCCGCCATCAGCCCGGGCCTGCCGCGCGAAGTACGAGATCTTCTGCAGCTGAGCCGGGAAGGCGATGGGACCCATTTCCGTCTCGGGTTCCTTCGGATCGCCGATCCTGATTGTTTTACTACGCTCAGCCAAGCGCTGGAGCACCTGCGGTGCGATGGATCGTTGAATCAGTGCACGTGACCCGGCAACGCAACTTTGTCCTGCGGCCGCGAAGATACCGGCGAGCAGCCCGTTCACCGCACCGTCGATGTCCGCGTCCGCGAAAACGATATTGGCCGACTTGGCGCCGAGTTCCAGCGACGTGCAAGCCAGGTGCGTCGCGGCCTGCGCGGCGATGAGGCGCCCGGTGGCGCCGGAACCAGTGAAGGACACCTTGTCGACAGCGGGCGACGAGACGAGCCACTGCCCAACCTCTTTCTTCTCGCCCGACACCGTATTAAATACACCCGGAGGAAAGCCCGCTTTTTCGACCAGTTCGGCGAACCGCAGGATCGAGGTCGGCGCCTGCTCTGAGGGCTTTACGACAACCGTGCACCCCACGGCGAGCGCCGGTGCGATTTTGAAGGTCATAAGGAGAAGCGGCGAATTCCATGGAAGTATGGCCGCGACAACGCCAACTGGCTCGCGCAGAACTACTCCGATGAAGTTATCGCGCCCGGTGTCGACCACGCGTCCGTCGATCTTGTCGGCGAGGCCCGCGAAGTAGCGGTAGAACCCAGGCAGGCTCATGAGTTGGTCGCGCATCTCACGCAAGACCTTACCGTTGTCGCGGGTTTCGCACAGAGCGAGACTTTCGGCGTTCTCCTCAATCAAGTCCGCAAGGCGCCGCATCATTTCGGCGCGGCGAGCACCCGGCATCGTACGCCATGGCCCATTGTCGAACGCATCCCGCGCCGCGGCCACTGCATCCTCGACGTCGCCTTGTGTCGCCTCGGGAGCGCGCACCCAGGGCTTACCGGTGAAGGGGTCGATACTTGAGAATTGGCCGTCACCGGTACGCCATTCGGCGCCAATTCGCATCGATATGGTTTCCATTGGTCACCAACTCCCGCTTGCCGAGTTCCTGCCGAAGCGCCGGCCAGGCCATTCCGCCTTCACGACAGCACCGCTCTCGGAGTCTGCTGGCGCCAGCACTCATCGTCGATGCGGGCACCCGCCCAATCCTCGAACATTCGGACGACGTCGAGTGAATCGCCGCCACGAAACTTCGAGTCCGCCAGGGAAAGCAGGCTCTCCACCTGATGGCCGACCAACATCGGACTGCGTAACGTCGTCGCCGCTTCGACACACAGGTGGACGTCTTTGAGCATGAGATCGAGCCGGAACTTGGAATCGAATGTCCGGGTAACTACAGAGCGAGGGAACTTCTCCGCAATAGCGGAGTTGCGTCCAGTACTCCGCGAAATTATCTCTATCACTACATTGGGATCGACGCCGGCCTTGACAGCGAGCAGCACTGCTTCCGCCGACAGTAAGATCGCACTCGCCGACAACAGATTATTCGCGAGCTTGACGACCTGGGCTTGCCCTGGCTCCTTCCCGACTAAAATGACCGATGAGCCGATCGCGTCGAACGCGGGCATAGCAGCGTCTACAGCGCTGTCAGGGCCGGCGACCATCACAGTGAGAGAGCCATTGCGGGCACCGATGACTCCGCCACTAACGGGTGCATCGACATAATCCACGCCACTTTCGCGCAGGATTTCGGCACATTGTCTGGCAACGGGCTGGCCGACGGTCGACAGTTCGACGAAGGTCTCCAATGTCGTCGCGCCCTTCACACCGCCCGGGCCGGCGATGACCTCCACCGATGCACTCGGCGTAGGCAGGCTCGCCAGTACCACCTCACAGCGGTCGGCGACTGCTCGCGGCGATTCCACCTTGGCGCATGACGCGCCTGCGAGGCCGTCAGCCGCGTCCGAACGTAGGTCGTACACGACTACCTCATGACCAGCGTCGAGAAGCTGACGCGCCATCGGAGCCCCCATGGCACCGAGCCCGATGAATCCGAAGGACATCCAACTTCTCCTGTTTGCTAGGCGGGCAGGTGTGCGCTAGACGGGCAGAATATTAGATGACTTTAGATACAAAGTCAACGGACAACATTTTTCTGTGATCTGGGCGACACGTGAGCGACTCCCACTGACCCATTTTTTTCTTTCCTCAACTTCTTCTCGCTAATGAAGCGCTATGGCCCACCGGAACTTCCGCGTCGTGGATTCGCGTTAGGAGGGTCGATACCTGCAATGTCGGCACGACACCATCAGCTAACTCTGTGCCGGAGCGCGTGAAGTGGAAGAAATCTTGTCGAGAACACGACGCAGTGGTTCTTTGAACCTAACCGGGTCCTCCATAGGCCCGAAGTGGCCGACTCCTGGAATGACCTCATACGAACTGCCACGAATGCAGCGCGCTAGCCGCTCACAACTCCCGTTCGCAGTCAACTTGTCATATTCACCACTGAGCAGGTAGACCCCAACTTTCCGCGTGTCGATCTGGCTGGCCTGCTCCTCGGTAAGGTCGTAGTCGTAGCGGTAGTACCCAAGGTCACCCGTGTGCACCGCCGGGGCCCCCTGACTATAGATCCATGCGGTTTCCCGGCGAAAAGGCTCGGGGCTAGTCGGCGACGTGCGTCCGAACATGCATGAAGCCCTCCAGTCCCCCGATGCCCGCGTATCCGCCCAACTCTCGAAGAGTCGTCGCTCGCGATCGGACACGGAGGGTAGGCCGAGTGCGGCATTGACGCCAATGATCGCTCTAAAGGCCTCCGGATGCCGGTACGCCAGATCCACGGCCAACATGCCGCCCACTGAACAGCCCATAAAAACCGGGCGCTCGAGCTCGAGCGCCTCTGAAATCGAGAGCACGCACTCCATGAGGAACTGGCGTGTCAACCGATATTCAGACGCCCACCACCGCTTGTTAGTAGGCGGCAACGAACGGCCATGAAACGGGAGGTCGTACGCGATCATATGAAAATGTTGACGGACGTCCTCGTCTTCCAACAGATGCCGCCACTGACGTGAATCCGCGCCGGCCGTGTGCTGCAACAGCAGTGGTACGCCTACTCCCGCTTCCTCCAGGTAGATTCGATACTGAGTACCAGCAACGTTAGTGTAGAGATATCGCCCAACCATTGCATCCCATCGATGCGAAGGATCTGGGATTTCCATCTGGCTCGAGATGCCATGTAGTTGCTCGCGCATAAGTTCGACTAGGCGACGCAGCATCCGGCTACACCTCGCCAGAACAAACAGATCGCAGTCGATCGTGAGGCCTTGCGCCCAAAGGATGTCGTGCCATCCGACTGGTGGTACACGGGCCAGCAGCTTTTCCCAGTCATCGACGCGGCCGCGCACGCGTACCACGTCTAAATTGGCCGGTCGCGTACCGGCTTCTCGATGAAGATGCCGGTCAGAAACGACAAGTTTCTCGGAGAGTTCGCCGATCGTCAACTCGACGACGCCATTCCAAACGCCTGCGCAGAGTTTAAATTCGTCGTCACCACTCGAACTGGAACACAAGCGATCGAAGTCCACGGACAATCCGGGGCCGCCTAATTTGGCAGGTTGAGTCATGATGACCGGCTAGTGGGAGGACAAGCCGACAACTCTTCTGCCATAGCACGAGGCATCGGGTAAGAGACGTATTCGAGGAAGCCGTCATAGCCTTCGATCCCGTGCTCGCGGCCAATACCCGAACGCTTCAAGCCACCGAAAGGCGCGCTGGCCGGCAACGCTTGTCCGTTGATCGCGACGACGCCCGCTTCGATAGTTTGCGCCACTCGGAGCGCCCGCATCGGGTCAGCCGAGTACACAGCCCCGGCGAGCCCATAGTCGCTGCCATTCGCGATTGTGACCGCCTCAGCGACCGAGTCATACGGGATCACGCAGGCTACCGGACCAAAGATCTCTTCTTGCGCGATCCGCATCGCATTGTCGACATTCGCGAAGACCGTGGGCTCGACAAACCAGCCGTGCGTCTCATTCTTGGGAGCCCTCCCCCCGGTAGCTATCGAGGCTCCCTCAGAACGGCCGGCCTCGATATAGGCCAAGACGCGCGTCCGCTGGCGCTCGGAAACCAGTGGCCCCAGGGTTGTGGAAGGGTCAAACGGGTCGCCAGTGCGCAGGGATTGAGCCGCATCTACCATTCCCGCCACGACCTCGTCGTATCGGGCTTTGGGGGCCAGGATGCGAGAGGTCGCCACGCATTGCTGACCCGCGTTCGTGAAGATTCCGCGGGCCAAATGGGAGATGGTTTCACCCATGTCGACGTCATCGAGCACGATCGCCGCTGACTTCCCACCGAGCTCGAGCTGCAATCGCTTGAAGTCCGGTGCTGCCAACTCCCAAATTTTGGAGCCCGCGGCGCTACTTCCCGTGAATACGATAGCTCGCACCAGTCGATGGCTCACCAATGCCATACCTGTAGTGGCATCACCGGGAACAACGTTGAGAACCCCCGGCGGCAGCCCCGCATCGCGACACACTTCCCCGAGCACGCCTGCCTCAAAAGGTGTCTCTGGGGCAGGCTTGAGGACGACGGTGCAGCCGGCGATTATGGCCGGAATGACTTTCTTGACAGCGCTGCGTATCGGCGAATTCCACGGCACGATGGCCGCAACCACGCCGACCGGGCGGCGCGATATCAGCGCACCCGCATCACCGCTCGACCGTACATAAGACCATGACAATCGATGCGCCATGTCGACGTACATGTCGATAAGCTCGTCTGCCCGTCCCAGAGTGAGAGCTCTACGGTACAACATACCCATCGAGGACGTCGTCAGTGTGGCGATCTCCTCTGTCCTCGCGGCAAGGCCCGCCTTGACACGCCGGGCAATTGCGATGCGCTCATCGAGCGGCGTCCGCGGCCATTCGCCGTTTCGCAATGCCCGATCGGCCGACCGCACCGCAACATCGACCTCCTCTGCGGAACAGATACTGGCGACGCCGAACGGCTCCTCTGTGTACGGATTTACGGCCTTGGCGATCTGATCGCCGACCGGCCCGAGCCACACGCCATCGACGAAGCTTCCTAGTTGCGATCGCATTATCCTATCTCCTCCAGCCCCCCGAACCGCTTTCGTAATAACCGCGTCTCACGGTGCCGCAGCGAAACGCCAATGGATGCCATCACGCGTCGACCAGTGGCAGAATGGACACGTTCTCCGGGTCGACGCTCAGCCAAAGTTCACTGCCTTCGTGCGGTGCGCCTGCCGACTCCGAGGTCTGCAAAACACGTACACGGTTCTCACCTACGTGTGCGATGTACTCGGTATGGGTGCCCAAGAACACGGGGTCGGCGAGGCGTACTGACCACATGTTCGGGCCGCCCGGTTGCGCGTCGGAGAGAACACCCGATTCCGGCCTCCAAGCTACGACGACCTCAGTTGACAGTGCGACTGGACACCCCTCGGGCAGGCGCCCACGAATCTTCCCGACTCCTGTGGTAACTTCGGCTGAAGTGCCGTCGGGCGAAACCCAGGAGACCTTTCCAGGGATCTCGTTCGAGGCCCCGACGAAATTGGCTACGAAGCGGTTTCGTGGCCGCAAATAGACGTCTCGCGGGCTTCCTTGCTGCTCAATACGGCCCGAACGCATAACAACAATGCGATCGCCCAACTGCATGGCTTCGGCTTGGTCATGCGTGACGTAGACACCTGTAAAGCCGAGACTGCGCTGCATTTCGGCCAGTTCGCGACGCAGGTCATCGCGAACCCGTGCATCGACGTTCGAGAGCGGCTCGTCGAACAGCACGATATCGTCACGCCAAACCACCGCCCTCGCGAGAGCGACGCGCTGCTGTTGGCCGCCGCTGAGCTGATTCGGGTATCGGTGTTCGAGTTCGGGAATCCCGACCATCGTCAGCGCCTTGCGCATAAGGTCATTAATCTCCGCACGTGAGAGCCTTCTGGCGCGGGCGGATCCGTCACCGGCGGCACCACGCCGCGATCGAAGGGGATAACACACGTTGTCCGCGACGGTCATGTTTGGCCACAGCGCATAGCTTTGGAACATCATGCTGAGTCCGCGCCGCTCCGGGGGCTGATATATTCCTTCGCTTGCGGAAAACACGAGTTGCGAGCGCAGCCGAATATCACCCGAATCTGGTCGCTCCAGTCCCGCGATCGAACGTAGCAAGGTCGTCTTTCCGCAGCCGCTTGGGCCGAGGAGCACCACAAACGCGCCCGGAGGAAAATCGAGAGAAACCCCGTTAAGCGCCGTCACTGACTCATGACGTCCTCGCGTGTAGACCTTCACCAGATCCTGAACGGAAGCCACCGGCGGTGGTGCGCCACCCTGGCTACGTGAGAAAGCAGTCTCAGTCAAGGTGAGCGACCTCTGCGTCCGCACGTCAGACTCCCCTTCCTCTTTCGAATGGCTAGCCACGCGAATCAACTGTTCCGACCTTTGATACCGATGGCAGCGCGCCACGGTCGCCGCGGTCCTCGTCCGGGAGCCAGCCACTTCGAAATTGCCATCATCACCGCGAGGGTGGCGCCCGAGATAGTCACCAGTAACACTGACATCGCAGCCAAATCTGAAAAGATTCCATTGGAATAGATGGTCATAATTTCCACACCGGCAACGGGAGTACGCGGCCCGGCAAGAATGGACGATGCTTCGACGTCGCTGACCACCCGGGTGAACAGCAAGCTCCACCCCGCGAAAAGCCCGGGTAGCAGGAGCGGAAGATAAATGCCTACGAAGGTGCGACCCGGCCCAGCGCCGGAGACCCGCGAAGCCTCCGGAAGTTCAGATCCAATCTGCCCGAATGCACCGTCCGACGCAATCGAAGCTTGGGGCAGGTAGAGAACGAGGTAGGCGAGAAACAGTATTGCTACCGTTCCGCCAAGGTACAGCGGTGCTCCACCGAGCGCCAAAATGAAGCCGATCGCCAGGACGACATTTGGCACGGCGGTGGGCAGCTTCACCGAAGCGTCCCCAGACCAACGAAGTGCCCGCAGAAGCTTTGAACCACCGTTCACTCTCTTGCCGTAGACAAAAACCGAGATTATTGCGGCAATCACGGCCCCGACGGTCGCGGCGCCAGCTCCGAGCAGAACGCTGTCTTTGATCGCGTCGACGCTGCGACGCTCACTCAAAGCCTCACGGAATGCATCAAACGAGAAGCTGCCCCAGTTGATGTGAGCCGACCAGTACCCGTTCAGGGTGACTATCAATAGTGCCGCAAAGGGCAAGACCACGGCGGCGGTGATGTAGCCAAAGAAGATGCACCGAAGTGGCCACTTCCATAATCCCAGGCGCACCCGTGGTGCTCGCGTTGCCTTCCCGGTTACCAAGCCGAATCTGTTACTGCGAAGCGCTCGACGCTGTAGTGCCCAAAAGACCGCTAGTGCCAGCAAGATGATGCAACTCAGCCCGACTGCGGAGTCGACATTGGGGGGAAATGTGAACGCGAGTAGTTGGACGATCTCCACGGTCAGAACGTCAATACCTGCCGGTCGTGCAATGACGGCGGGAACCGAATAGAGGGCGGTTCCAAACCAAACTAGGACAAAAATGCTGCTGAGTACGCTCGGGCGTAAACTCGGAATCACGACGTTGCGCAATGTGCCTAACGGACCCCAACCGCACACCCGGGATTGCTCTTCTAGGGCTCCGTCCATGTTTCGCATGCCGGCAGACATGATGACGTACACGAAAGGAACCATGTAGAGCATGTAGACCCAGATCAGCGCGTACCAGCTGTTGATCGACAAGGGCCCGGAGTCGAGGTTCACTCCGATCACCGCAAGCACTTTGCGGAGGATTAGATTCAAGTACCCAGACTTGTCGGATAGCAACATGACCCAGCCGATCGCGCCCGCGATCGGCGGTAGAAGAAAAGGAACGAGTGGAAGCCCGTCGGTGAGAGGCCCCATGCGAGCGTCGGTGCGCTCGTTGAGCCATGCCATCGCCGACCCGAGAACGAACGCCGCAATTCCGCTCGCCGCGAGGAGGATGAAGGTGTTCAGAAGGATGCGATCCAGGTCCGGGTAGGACAAGGTACTCGTAATCGGCGCGGCGGTCAGATGACCATCTCGGATGAAAAGCCTGACAATGACCCGTCCGAGGGGATAAACCGTAAGTACCGCGACGGCGAGCACCAGTACTCCACTGAACCACGTGAAGTACGGGACGCGACGCTGACGTCTCCCCGCTACGCGTTGAGGCCCGGACACAGCAACTCTCGATAGAGCACTCATGAATAACGCTTCCGAATCAACGTCGTTTCGACCCGAGTAGCAGGTACTGACATCAGCGTCGCGCCGTCGCTCCTAGGCCTCGCCCAGGAGTCTCAGGATCTCCTTTTCACGTTCCGCGCTCGTGGGTTCTTCTGGAGTCACATGCTTCATGCCTTCGACATCGTGCGGTGAGGTAAGCCCCGGTTCGCCGGTGAACTTCGCGGCGCCCTCCTCGCTTAGCACGTATTGCAGGAAGAGCCGCGCGGCATTCGGGTGCTTTGCCTTCGCGGCAAGGAACGCACCGATACGCAGGCCACTCGTGTTCTCGATGGCTTGGTACTTGATAGGCGCGCCCTTGTCAGCGAGAGGGAGAATGAAAGGTGAGTTGCCTGGGAATGCCAGCGCGGCCTCACCAGCGGCGACAGCCTGAACGGCGGGGCTCTCACCATCGACATACTTCACGTTGTTTGCTCGCAAAGCCTTCAAAAAGTCGGGCCCTTCAGTCTCTAGCAAGAAGTTGAAGAAGTTGAGCGTGTTGGGCGACGAGTTCGGATAAGCAGCGATCAACTTGCCTTTCCACTTCGGGTCGGCAATGTCGGACCAGTCGGTCGGAATCTCGTCGCCCTTCACCATGTCGGTGTTGAAGGCGAGGCCGTTTGGTACATAGTTGACCGCCGCGGTGCCAAAGTCGGTAAGCACAGACTGCTTCGGGTAGTCGGCAGGGTATCCCGGGATCCCGGCGTCCTGCAGAGGCGTTATCAGTTTGTCATCGACGAGCACGGACGTGTCCCTTTCGCCGAATGTGGGCAGGATCACGTCAGCCCCAGGATTGCCGGACTTTGCCTCGTTCGCGAAGCGCGTGTAGAGCTGCGACGACGACATCCGAACTGTGCTGACTTTGATGTTGTATTTCTCGGCGAAGCTCTTCGTTACCCTGTCGAGCACGGCGGGCGCTACGGCTCCGTAAACGGCGAGTTCACCTTCACTTTGGGCCGCCTTCACTAGGTCACTGCCGGTGCTGGACGGCGGGGTCGCCGCGCCTCCTTTCGCGCCGCTGCCGCACGCGGTGATCGCAAGCATGACGACCAGCGCCGGGGCCAGCGCCATTCCTGCCCGGCCTCGGATGGCCACAGCCACTGCCCTGACTTTCATTGAGCTCTTTTTCCTCTCGCACAGAGTTCGTTCGAATCCGGCTTGGAATACAAATCACAAACGTCTGAAACTGAGTCCGATGAGGAAAGTCGAGGCACGCTCCCGCACACGCATGCAGCGGTGCCACACACTTTCCGTTTGCCCACCAGGCGCACATGCGCACGTCTGGTGGCCAGAAAGCTAGTGGTTCCGCATGGCCCTGTCAAGCAGTCAGACCGGTGCCGGGTGGGCTTGCGAACAGGGGAGGTCGTTGTGCCTCCCCGACGTGATCAGACAAACGTCGCGCCACGCTGGTCTGCAGACCTGTGCCTACCTACGGCATCGGAATCTTTGTACGCCAATTGGCTATCATCAATGACGTGAAGCAGGACGTCGAAACCCTCGCGGGGCGCACGCTCCGGTATGCCCGCGAGCGCGCTCGGGTGCTCTCAGCGCGAGCTCGCCGCCCGCGCGGGTGTCGCGCACTCGACCGTCGCTCGTGTCGAAACCGTTGACCGTCAGCCCAGCGTGGCTCTGTGGGCGAAACTGCTCCAGGCCGTTGGAGCTGACGTCGCGGTCGGCGACACGGCACCAGCGAAACGCCCGCCGCGTTCCGCGAAATGGTCGCGCCCGATCGGAGTGCCCGACGACCTGACCGAACTCAAGGGGCCACCTCGGGCAAGCTTCGACTCCCCGGGTCTGTTTATTCATCCGGCGCCGGCCCCGCGCATGTATTCGATCTGGACGACGAAGAGCAGCGGATCTCGGTGTACGAGACTGTGCTCACTGACGGCACCGTTGACGATATTCGTCGCTACCTGAACGCCAATGAACTAATACGGCTCTGGCCAAAGCTTTGGTTACCACCACATGTCGAGCGAGCGTGGCGCGGCAAAATCCCATTTCGTGCGGGCACTCAATCATGAAGCTTGACGCGATGCAGCAAAAAAAATCCGCATCGTCACGGAGCTGCCCGAAGCGCACCGTTTTGCGCTTGCCGGTGGAGGCGCGATGCTCGCCCACGGCTTCGTCGACCGGATCACTCGCGACCTCGACTTCGCGGTTCCAATCTCCCATGATCGCGAAAACTCTTACCCTGATAGGTGCCAAAAAATATTCGCGATCACGCGAAAGGCCCAGACGCCGACAAAGCGGGTAACCCTGCGGACTGAATTGCCTGACCTATCTTGCGTGGCCCTCAACCGACTTAGCTAAATATCCCGAAGGGCTCGGCGGTGCGAAGTGAGCCGACGACCAAGTCGCCCGCGCCCCGGGCAGCGCTATGGGAGGGGATCATGCAACACGTCATTCGCAAATCCGCGGTCGCGCTCGGCATGAGCGCAGTGATGATCGGTGCCACGGCCGGCACCGCGTTCGCCCACGAATGCTTGGTGGCAAACCGTTCAGATCAAGGTAATGCTTCGGTCGCCGCGCACTCGAACGCCTGGCAAGAAGTCTCGCTCGACACCATTCTCACCCAGTTCATCGGCGTTTCTGCCGACGTCGCCGCCTGTGTCGAAGCGAACGCTGCCACGTACGGAATTCCCAGCACCTTCGTATTCGGCAACAAGCAGGCCGTCGGGCAAGACGGCGTCATCGCCGAGAACAACCCGAATATGACCGCCGGAAATCTGGCCGACAACGGCAAAGGCATCGACCATGCCGAAGACGCCTACGGCCCAGCGATTTTCGCCGCTATCGGCGCTTGCTCTGCCTAACCACAGCTCTAACCACGCGTGATCGCGAAGACTCTTACCCTGATAGGTGCCAAAAAATCTTCGCGATCACGCGAAAGGTCCAGACGCCGACATTTACCGCAGCGCGATGTCCGTTCTACGGTTGAGCGCCCGGCCTGCCGCGGTCGCGTTGG